>CAMJBL010000028.1 GCA_946403845.1 uncultured Prevotella sp.
ATGCTTACCGATTCCCCATCCGTCGAGAATCATCAAAAGTGCTTTCTTTGCCATTGTCTTATACATTATTTGATTATACTTCCTTTTTTTGCGGTGCAAAGGTACAAAAAAATAGTGAATAGTGGATAGTGAAAAGTGAATAGTTACAGATTATTATGATAAAAAAGCATATCCCTGTCTCTTTATGCGCGAAGACATAACTATCTTTGCAACATCAACTTAACAAAAAAGACGCTGAGACGTTGAGACGTTTGAGACGCTCTGAAACATCATAGGGGCTAATCACCAAAGTCAAAACTCAGCTGTCCGTCACCTAACAAGTTGTAGCTCTTGCGGTGATAGGGTGTGATGCCAAACTGCCTGATGGCCTCACGGTGCTTCTTCGTGGGGTAGCCCTTGTTCGAGCGCCAGTCGTACTGGGGATATTCCTTGGCGAGCTCGTTCATATAATCGTCACGATAAGTCTTGGCGAGGATACTTGCTGCAGCGATGGAGAGATACTTCCCGTCGCCCTTGACAATCGTCGTATGAGGGAGAGGTTTTTGTTGACGGTTTACGGTTGACGGTTTACAGTTGATTACCTCGCACGCCCTTCCGCCTCTTGTGTAATCATCTGTAAACTGTAAACTGTCAACTGTAAACTCATAATAGGGTTTAAACCTGTTGCCATCGACGATGATTGCCTCCGGACGTACCTTCAGCTGATCCAAGGCACGATGCATCGCCAATATTGAGGCATTGAGGATATTGATCTTGTCGATCTCCTCAGGGGTGACGATACCCACCGCCCAGGCCACAGCATCGCGCTCGATGATCTCACGCAACTCATAGCGCTTCTTCTCCGTCAGCTGCTTCGAGTCGTTCAGCAGTTCGTTCTGGTAGTCCTCAGGCAGAATCACAGCAGCCGCATACACGCTGCCCGCCAGACAACCACGTCCAGCCTCATCGCAGCCAGCCTCAACCTTCCCTTCGTAAAAATGAGATTTCAACATTCTTTTTTGAATTTATAGTTTAAAGTTTATAGTTCTTGCGTCCCTCCGGTAGCAAGCGAGCAGAGCTCGAGCGTATAGATGATTTGTTCTATAGGCAGATTTTGAGTTACCATTGAAGGGCTTGCCAGGTAATCAGCTATAAACTTTAAACTATAAACCATAAACCAAAATTAAAACATTTGGGCGACTCTGCGGATGCCAGCAACCAGCGTGTCGACTTCCTCCTTCGTATTATAGAGCGCAAACGAGGCTCTTACGGTACCGGAAATGCCCAAGCGGTCCATCAGTGGCTGGGCACAGTGATGACCCGTACGAACGGCGATGCCCAAGCGATCGAGCAAAGTTCCCATATCCAGATGATGGATATTGCCGACGTTAAACGATACGACTGCGTCTCGTTTTGGTTTACAGTTTACAGTTGACGGTTTACAGTTGATTTGCTGGCAAGCCATTCCGCCCTCAGTGTAATCATCTGTAAACTGTAAACCGTAAACTGTCAACTCTGGAATCGTCCTAAACTGCTCCATACAGTAGCGGGTGAGTTCCTGCTCATGCTGCTGGATGGCGTCGAAGCCGATGGAATCGATATATTCTATCGCCTTCGCCAGTCCGTGCGTCGCCACATAGTCGGGCGTGCCGGCCTCAAACTTAAACGGCAGACGCTCGAAAGTGGTCTTCTCCCAAGTGACTTTATCAATCATCTCACCCCCACCCTGATATGGTGGCAGTTTCTCCAGCCATTCCTCCTTGCCATAAAGCACACCGATGCCCGTAGGACCGTACATCTTATGACCGCTGAAGGCGAAGAAGTCGCAGTCCATCGCCTGCACGTCGACCTTGAAATGAGGGGCGCTCTGAGCACCGTCCACCATCACGGGAATACCGTGCTCATGCGCAATTTTCACGATTTCATCGACAGGATTCACCGTTCCCAGCACATTGCTCACATGCGCCACGCTGATGAGTTTGGTAAGAGGTGAGAGGTGAGAGGTGAGAAGTGAGAGATCGAGCTGGCCATCGTCCGTAATGGGCAGATGCTTGACGACAATCCCCCGTTTCATCGCCTGCAGCTGCCAGCTGACGATGTTCGAATGGTGCTCCATCTCTGTGACGATCACCTCGTCGCCAGGCTGCATCTGACTCTCGCAGAACGACGAAGCCACCAGGTTGATGGCCTCCGTGGTGCCTCTCGTAAAGACAATCTCCTCAATCTTGCGGGCATTGATAAACTGGCGCACCTTTTCGCGAGCCGCCTCGTGCAGGTCGGTGGCCTGCTGCGAGAGATAGTGCACCCCGCGATGCACATTGGCATTCACGTTGAGATATTCATCGCGCATGGCATCCAACACGCACAACGGCTTCTGCGTCGTGGCGGCATTGTCGAGATACACCAGTGGCTTCTGATACACCTCCCTCGACAGAATGGGGAAATCGGCCCTTATCTTATTGATATCGTACATTCCTTTTCCTATTTTGCTGCAAAATTACTACTTTTCTCCGACTTAGACAAACGTTAGGCCAAAAAACTACAAGAAAGCAATCAAGACCTCCCGGCGGAAGGTCTTGACCACGATAGCTATCAGAGAAGCCAAAGCTTATTCTACGACACGATCGTAATACCTTGACCGGCCTGTTGTCCACAGCAAGAAGTGTGGATAGACCACAAAGTAGGTTTCCCTCGACCCTGTAGAATAACCGGCGGCTGCTGTGGTCGGGCCATACGTATAGCTCATTTTCAGATGGACTCTGATACAATTCTTATCATCAATTTCAACCTTGGTAATCTCATAAGTGCCTTGTTCCCACCAATCAGCCTTATAGTCTCTGCCTATACCGACTTCATGCTGATCCTCCCTGTATGAGCCATCGGCATTGAATACCACATCATAGTTGCATTCTGTATACGGTTGGCCTGTTAAGGCGTTGGTACCGATGATATAGTGGTGCCATGTACCGACGATAAGGCTCTTAGAATCCTTCGGACTATATGGGCCAGCCGCCTGCTTGATGACGACAGGGATAATATAGCGGCCGTTGAAATCAGAGCCCTTTTCGAGAGAGAATCCCATTTGAATGGTATCCTGACGGGCCTTGTTAGTCGTATTCGGGCCTACATGCACATACATCTCCAGAGGGAATCTATTATCATCATAATAGTCATACGACCAAGCCGGCTTGATCCAGGTCTTTGCTGCATCTGTCAACTGTCTACCCAGCCACTTGTAACCTCCAAAATAGTATTTGACATATTTGGCGCCGCCTTCGGCAGGGAATTCAAGCAACCTGGGCACCACATTTGCGGGAGCAGCAGCCTCTTGGATGACGAGGGCCTGCCTCTCAAGATTGACACTCTTGTCGCCATTGGAAATTCTAAAGGTGATGATAGCAGTCCTAGGTTCACCGGTATCATTCTTCTCGGCGGTTATGACAAATCTGTTGTCGTTCCATTTGCCGTCTAGCCAAGGCTTTGCTTCCTTATCGCCATAGTCAAGAAACACAGCCCGCTCATAAGAGCCATCATTCAAATCGAGGTTGACAGCCACGTAGAGGGAATCGGTTCCGCCCTCACATTTCATGGTGAGTTCCTCTGGTATAATCTTCATCTCAGGAGGTGACTCCATGTAGAATGTCGGACCTTCTTTAGGTGCGTTACTGCCGCCACCCGGAATCTGGCTACTTGTGAGCGACCTCGTGCCATCTTCGTTGAGTCCAAATGGCTCGTCATCACTACCTGAGCATGACTGGAACTGCATAGCTACTAATGCCATTGCCAGAAATAAAACATACTTTTTCATAATCCGTATATTATTATTGTAATTACTTCTATTTTGTCACAACTTTGAGGAACTGCTTACCTTTGTTCGAACGGACATTGATAATCAAGAGACCCTTATTACGGGGGAGGGCATACGTGTTCGACGGATTACTGTTCATTTCCGCCAGCATCTGACCGGCAGAGTTGTATACAGCGATGCTGTAAGGACCTGTAACGTTCTTTATCTCAAGGTTGTTTCCCCACATAGCATAACAAAGATCAGAATTGTCCTCCACAGATTTGATGTCATCCGCAGCGCTCAGTGTCACCTTGACAGAATCAACCACCAACGCATTGTAATTGGTGCGACCGAAGGCGTAGATCCATTTCTCGCCCTCAAAGCCACTCATATCGAAATACATCACGTCTTTCTGATAGTCAGATATCATGTCGTCTGCAGACAGAAGACAGAAAGCTACTTTCGACACCAAATCGCTACTGTTGGTAAGCCTGAGTTCATGGGTATATTTGGCACCTGCCACTTTCTTTGCCTCAATCTTTATAAAGGAGCCGGGTTTAGGATCCACAATCTCCTTAATTAACTCGATGTTAACATCATCACCCCTGGTTCTTACGGATCCAGGAACATCCCCAAATCCCGAAGTAGAAAACTCGTCGGTGGTGGTGACTGTCAGTAGTCTGTCCAGCTCTTCGAGAATAGGCTCCCATTTTGTAACATTACAATGCATGGCCTCGAAATAATCTCCTTCGTATATGGCGTGACTATCACATCCGCCTATTTGGCTTTGAACTGAGACCACATAGTCCGACTCCTCTTTCATTTGCTTGTCAAGATATTCTTTCCCCTCTCCGGGCTTCGCGTCGAAGAGGTAAGATGCCACTTTGGGGTAATTGGCGTAGAAACTCTCCTTTAAAGCAATCATATCGTCAATCCAGGTTTTAACTTGGGAACCAAGAGCAAACACGGGAATTCCATTCATCTTGGCCCTGCCGGCGGCAAGCTTCTGAATGGCGCTACTTCTTAAACCAAGGTCTATCACGGCTTGCATGGAATTATCTTTACTAAAGGCCCAGTCCAAAGCCATGTTGAATAATTTTACTTTCACATTATTTCTCACCTCAGGAATAAGCTTATTGGCAAGTATATAATTTGTGTACACATTACCTAATACTGATCCGAAGTGCGGTGTGTTCAGTGTAATCAGCCTGTTCGTGTGCTTGGGATCGACTTCCTGGACGTATAGACGCGACAGGATGCCACCCATGCTATGACCGACCATATCATATTTGGTACTTGCGACACCGGCTCTGAGCAGATTCTCGCAGAGTCTTTGAAAACCATTTTTCACGACTTGGTTCACATGCGTGTTCGTATCGAAGGAGCTGGTGTTCGATGAACTATAGTCCTGTAGGAACAACTGATTAAGAAAATAATTCTGGGCTGTATTCAGCACGTATTCTCTAAACGGCCTGAAACACGTATTGTCACTATTAAGTCCGTGCATCAGCAAAACACCGTTTCGACTGACACCAATCTGCCTGGCGACATATGCCCATCCTGCACCCTTGAAATTCAGCTTGAGAACCACATAGAATTTGTACCACGAAATCTTGGGATCGGGGAATACTTTAGGCGCCGTCATGTGTAGTGTTACACTTTTTTCTGTGTCTACCTTTGTGAAGGTACCAATGATTTCATCATCCCACATAGAAATGTACCTTTTGCTGTTATCATTAAACAGGTCATCTCCGTCATAGAAATAGAACTCAACCTCCGACGACTCGATGGCATAGCGCTCCTCGTTAGTATTGTATTTGAAGGTGACTTCCAGCTTCGTTTCGCCATCAGCCGTCATCAGCCACGCTGGTTGGCCTTTCTTTTCGTTGTCAAAGCAATTCTCGACAACAGACGTAAACGTCCATAGGTTACTGTTGTCTCCACGGGTAAAAGTCTGGCCAGAGCCCGTTGTCCCGTTCTCCATATAGAACTTGCTGCCCTCCACAGGGATGTTGTCAGAGCCCTGCGACATGCCCTTGACGCAAAAAGCCGTCAGTAGCAATAATAGTAGTAATCTTTGTTTCATACGCGTTTTGTTTTGTTGGTTATTGATTAATTACGCCACAAATATAGAAAAAATTTCGATACATCGACTCACAATTCAACACTTTCGACTAACAAAACGCGTTTTGTGAGTCGTTTTTTAACATTTCACCGCAAAAAAACAGGAGCGACATCACTGCCGCCCAAGGGTTGGCCAATCATTTCAGCTGTGTTGTAAACAGCAGTGATTTAGCAATCAATTATCTTAACAAGAAAAGGGAACTCTCTCGAGAGTCCCCTTCTTGATTCTTTGACACACTGAATCAAAGCTTATTTACCAATGATTATTTTCTTTCCATTACGAATGTAGATTCCACGTTGTGGCTTAGTGTTAGCTATGCGACGGCCTGACAGATCGTAGATGGTGTCGTCGGTAGTGGTCACACTGATATGGTCGATTCCGGAAGATCCGCTGTAAGTAATGGTATAATCGTTAATGAGGTAGTCGATGCCTTTGACAGCGGTATTCCCAGCTGACAGCGTCACGGTTCGGGCGTCCACAGGGTAACCGTCAATGTTGGGAATCACCTCGTATGTGCCGTAGGGCACCTGTCCGAAGTGGTAGCTGCCGTCGTTCTTCATCCGTGCAGCAGCAATGATTTCGCCACCCTTCTCCCGCAGGTAAACATACACAGGTTCAATAGTGGGCTCCACATACTCTACACCAGCATCTTCTGACAGCATAGGCTTGCGTGCTGAGAGGGTGACGTCAATCTTTCCGTCGATGGTACACTGGCCACTGAGAGGTGCAAAGTCGGGGCGCACTTCGATAGCTATTGGTTGAGGTCCTTCCTCGCTATGATACATCTCCTGGGCATCGAACGACTGTGCGTCGGTCCACAGCAGGGCGTTGGGATAATAGGTTGGCAGATAGCCGTTGCCCACGTCCTCGGCCTTGGCATAGAGGGTGATGTAGGAGGCGGCGAGCAGGTAGCCGTTGGTGGAGGTGTAGACATACTGCATGTGGCCATCCATATTCTTCTCCAGCAGATTGACCTTGGCGCCTTCCTCTGCTGTTCCGCCCTTCACGACCTTGGTCTCCAGTTCGCCGGGGGCAGCCCAGAGGTAGAGCGGTTGGAAATAATTACCATCATTTTCACAGAATCCGATTTCCTCGATGGTGGAGTACAGATTTTGCCAGCCGTACCTCTCCCACGGGCAGGTAATGGCATAGCGACCTGGTACCTGCTCTTTGAAGTCCTCGGCAGCAAAAGTTTGAATCTCCATGTCTCCAAGTTCCTCGTTCCACATATTGAATCCGAGTACTTTTTGTGGATCGGGAATGACATATTCGGTGTTCACGATGAATCCCTCGTAGAAATACTCTGCTGAGCTGAAAACGGGGAACTTGGCTATGCCCATCGTGAGGGAGTAATAAAAGTCGGTAGTCTTGTTGTCACCCTCCACGACTTCCACAATCTCATAACCCCAGTCATCTTGGGTTATGGTGTACGTTAAACCGTACTGCCCCGTGTAGGTCATCTCACCTGTGTTGGGATTCCGCCGGTACCAGGTCCGCACAAAACTTGCATCGTTTTTGTAGTCTTTGTAGTCGTTGAAGTTGGAATGGTCGTTATAGACGCGAATGGTAAGCGTAGAGCCCCGAAGCGTGCTGCCAATGTAAGTGTCCTGGTTGGCATTGTATTCCGTATATTTTTTCTGTGAAGGAATTGTAATGACGGGAACAGTCACTTCGTTCGACACCCATCCGTCTTTTTCGCCTCCGTGTAACTTCAAGCGGTAGGTGCGGCCCATACCATAGACAATGTAACCAGAACCGCTGAAAGTGTTGCCTTCGTTGTATGGTTCCCAACTCCCACCTTCGTTACGCTCCATGGTGTAATGGTCACCACCAAAGGTCTGCGGAGTTGGGAATGAGAACTCGGCCTCATAGTCCCAGTTAACCCCTTGGAATGGGGACAGCGTGGTGTGTAACAGACACAAACCGGCGAAGTGTCCGTCCTTAGCTTTCTCTAAGTTTGGCATTTCAGGCAGCTGACCCTTCGAGCCTGGTGTTACAGGGTCGGGCTGCGTGTGCTGAGCCAGTGCTACGCCTATGGGCAGCAGCAAGGCAATGACAAAAGTAAACAATTTCCTCATAATGTTCATGTTTTTAGTTAATAATATATTATGTGTATAATCTGTTTTTTCGTAACTTTTTGCAAATATAGGAAAAAAAACAATACATCGACTAACAATTCAACACTTTCGACTAACAAAACGCGTTTTGTTAGTCGTTTTTTAACATTTCGCCCATAAAATACAGGAGGAACATCGTTACCGTTTCACATCCACTCTAATCAAGAAGGGGCCTCGCGATAAGGTCCCTTCTTAATTAATATGATGCTTTAGAGCGTCTCAAACGTCTCAAACGTCTTAGCGTCTTTTTTTGTTAATGACACACAGGTGCCTGACACTTCTGTGTCATAAATGACACACTGATGCCTGTCACCCCGACTATTACTAAACATCTAAACAAGCTATACATTGTTGCACTCTAATAGCGAGCCGTATTCAATCTGCCAGTGAGAATTATTCAATCCATCAGCGGGATTACTGCTCGTTTTTGCTACCATTAAGTCTCGCAATTGTTACCTTAGATATATAGATGTTTAGATATTTAGTTTTTCATATTACTCGGCTCTTATTATTCAATATGTGCCACTTCTTTGCAAACAAAAGGTCTAGTAAACAACGGGAGCGGCACTGCTGCCGCTCCCGACTTATGAGAAAAGATCAAGGACATGTCCACGTGACCGAACAGTTGTTATAAATGAAACATAATTACTCTTAGTACTTGCCGAACCAAAAGGTATGTCTTCCGCCAAAGCCAAATTCTAATTCATAAGAATAAGTCGGATTAAGATAGGCGGGTCTAACTGTAAAATCATCATCAATAGAATAAGATTTTCCATCGGAATCAGTGTAATCTACATGGATCATACCTTCAACCCACTCCCTATCTTCGGCATTATTCGTTTTACGCTCCCATGATGTAATATAGTATGTGCCTATATCGACAACATCCTGATCAGTAGGTACCCACTCGTTTGTTTCCGCATTGTAGACATGCTTCTTTTCTTTATTACCATATCTATCTAATGGGTAACATTCATAAGATCCTACTTGTCCAACAATGCTTTTATCAGGATCAACATCACCGAATATTAACAGATAACCGTAAGAATTATGTTGTAGATGCCATGTTCCAATAATCCATCGCGAGGGATCGTTTGTGGGTGTCGGTGGCGGCTCTGTACCTCTGGACTGATAAACTACAATGCTGTCCTCAGTGAGCACCTCGCCTTTTTGTGATTTTCCTATCAGACGGACAACACCACGACGGTCATTCACACCATTTGGCAGGGATGGCCAAAAAATGGTCAGCTCATTCAAATGGTCCAGCCAGCTGGGAGCTGTCTGTTTCAACCAATCTGCTTCTGGCCTCACTTCCATATTCGACATATTAGGAACCACTTCTATTTCCCTATAACCAGAACTCTCATCAACATTGATTTCGCGATCGGCAATATCAATGCGGGCTGCATCGAGCGTAAACTCATGTTTCTGATCAACCAGAACCTTGGTATCCATAAACTGAATCATCGGATAGGCTGTATAAGTAACATCTTCACCCTTGCCTGGATCAAGTTTCAGAACACACTCGTTAGAATTCTCTTTACCATTCCATTTCCATTTTTCCACATCGGAACTGATCCAATAGAAGGCATTAAGGGTATCCGTCACCAGTTTATTATCTGCATCGAATACAGCAAAGCCGATTTTCATTCCAGTAAGTATCTTCTTGTCAGTCGTAGGTGACTTGAAGAGCATGCGGTAAGGCCGTATAGGTTGTTCTGCATCCTGCTCAACACTGATGCCTGTAATGTCAGGCACTAGTCCACGATTGATGGGCTCCCAGAGCTTTACCTCTGGTGAGTATTCTGGCGTCCAATTGCCGCAATTTAGAGCTGCCACGAACTTCAAGTAGAGTGACTCTGATATGTTGGCCTTGTTCAGCTCCTTGTAGAATGGCTGGGTGTCAATCAGTTCAGGAGCAGCGGATGTCAATGGTCCCGTATATTCTGTCTTCATACCTGCATCGACCCCTAGCGTAGCCTTGAAACCGAACTTTTTTTCACCGTCAACCCAGGCCTGTACAAATTTCGGCAATTTCTCGACTGGTACCGTGAACTTGGCCTCAGCCTTAGCAAAGGCTCCAAACCCTAGCGTATACTGACCTGTGGAGTTAAACTCCCATTTGGTTTCATTCTTCGATACATTACTACTCCAGCGGTAATAGGGGTGGAATTCTGGAGTTCCGAAAATCGATAGATCAACATCATTTTGATCCATCGTGATATTGACACGTGTCTCCTGCACTCGTGAGTTCTTGAATCCCAGTGAGAGAGCAGTAGCCTGTGCCTCAAGGAAGAGACCAAGACCCAGTTCGAACTTTAGCATACCCAACTTGAAAGTATGTGTAGGACTGGGCAGGAAGGGAACTTCCAGACGTCCGGAAAGACCGCCAGAAAGGGTTGCTGCGGTTTCCGTTTCCGTTACGATATAGGTCATCTGATTGTAACAAAAAACATCAGGCGTAATCGTGAGGAAGGCACGCAGACGCAACTTTGTTGCTACACTGGTCGAGAACGAACCCTGTACATCGCCATTGAGTTCGACGTAGGAGTTGTCAGGCAGCAAGGCTGTTGAATTCTTCAGTGAGAGAGACTGACTGACGGTGGGAATGGTGATCTGCATTTCGGGCACAACAATTGAAACACCATCAATTAATCCTCTTCTTCTTACTTCAGTGGGTTCCATGTCTGGTGTAGCACCAGCCACCTTGATCACCAGCTGTTCGTAGATATCGGTAAGTGCCAAAGCAGATGTCATCACCGTAAAGCCGTCAGCACCTTCATCCACAGAAGTAACCAGACCACCAAAACCATCTGGTATAAATGGACTTTCGTCTTCGATAAGCAACTTGTCGCCAACCTTTGGAATCAAAGAGGCGGGTGTGTTCTTGGCCAATCGAATCCAGTAAATAGAATCGGAAGCCACGATATAGTTAGCTATCGACTTGTCTGGACAGAACACGTCAGCCTTGACCTTTGTCTCTGGTGTGACAAAGGCCACAGAGTCGATGGCATTGATGGGGATACGATAAAGGGTGTCGAGGGCATACACCTCTTGGACCACATAATCGTCCTGCTCTACACCAAGGGTATCTATCTTCGAATACTCAATACTATCGATATCGCCAAAGAAGAATGCATTAAATTGTCCGTCGTTGCGGAAGATATAAAGCGCATCCTGCACAGCTTGGGCATTTGCAGTTTGCACGCTGAATACTGACAACAGCAGAGTCAATATATATAATAAAGTGTGTCTCGTTTTCATCGCTTCGTGATTTTATAGGTGATATTGTCGGCCTTTACGATATACACCCCTGCAGGGAGCGACTAGAGACTCAGACGATAGGTGCCTGAGCGTTGGGGCTTCAGCTGGCGAACCAGCTTGCCATCGAGGGCAAAGACGCTCACCGTAGCGCCTGCCTTCACCTGACTGATCACAAGCACGTCACCCTCCTGCGAGATGGCGGCAGGCTCCTCTATGATCTCGTCGATACCTGTGGCAGACTTCGCATCGTAGGCGAAACGAATCACGTCCGACAGGTTGAAGGTGTAAGATGCAGAGGCATTGTTCTCACAGGTCACCTTGAGGCTCGTACCCTCGAAGGTCACTTTCGGCTTGTCGGCCAGCACGAACTGATGCAGTACATTGCCCTTCGTCAGCACGAAGAGCGTGTTCTGCTTGTCCGCCGCCCGTACGCCGAGTACACAAGCCATCAGTAATGATAGGAGTAGTAATCTTTGTTTCATACACGTTTTATTTGTTGGTTATTGATTAATTATGCTACAAATATAGGGAAAAATCCGATTCATCGACTCACAATTCAACACTTTCGACTAACAGAACGCGTTTTGTGAGTCGCTTTTTAACATTTCACCGGTAAAAACAGGAAACCACACACTGCTATCTAAGCCAAGAAAGGGGCTCTCAAATCGAGAGTCCCCTTCTTTGTGATACTTGCTTCAGAGCGTCTCAAACGTCTCAAACGTCTTAGCCTATTTTTTGTTAACGACACACAGGTGCCTGACCCCTTTGTGTCACATTTTTATTGTTTTTAGTTTCCTGTCTTAATCAATTCGAAGGTATATCCAAACAGCTCCCATGTCATAAGTTGCTCACCTTTTTCATTAATCCTATAATTTAAAGGACAGGTGTATTTATTCTCGGTTATAATATAAAAGTCTTCGTTAGGAAGCTTTATCGAATGATCATCACGACTGGTGGATATCATGGTAATGACAGCTTTTTTCTCCGACTGTTGGATGTGGAAGTAGAATTTAAATTGCCAGTTTTTATATAGTTTTTCTTTAACTATATCAATCTTATATTTCCACGACCAATAGTCGTCTTTTAATTCAAAAATGCCTATTCCGTCCTCTGTACTCCAGACACCATCGATATTAAGTTTCGGATCCAAATCAAAACGGGTATTGCCAATGTCCAGTACCATGCCTTTCTCATCCTTTTTATAAGGAATAATAAGCATATCTCCCTCATCAACGCCAAAATTACTGATAAAAGTCTTTTCATTATCAATCTCCGTGGTAATCCATTCAATCGTCAGACCTATCTTATCTTTGTTGGCAGTATAATAGCCACAAACTACTCTGGTATATCTATCGTCTCCATTATACAGGTAAATGCTCATATAATGTCCCTTGGGCTTTTCCTGGAAGCTAACCTCGTATTTGGAGCTATAATAATCTGTCGTTCCAAAATCAACGATATCATCTATTATTTCAGGATGTCCCTGAATCACAGTAATCTCTTTTTCAACCAACTCGTTATCATCATGGTCATATCCTGTAGCTAGGATGACTCCCCTTCTACCACTCATGCCGTCTGGCAATTCCTCCCATGTGATGATAAGATGTTGTTCTGTTGGAAGCCAACTGAAATCGAGCCATTTGTTTTTGGATTCAAACCCGACATTCTCCATGTTCGATTGTATTTCGATCTCGTCCATTCCAAATTCCCAAGTGGTTTTTATTTCCTCCTTCTCAACATCTATACGGGCAGGGTCAATCTTAAATTCCTTCTTTTGGTCGGTAAGAATGCGATGGCCCATAAAATCCACCATTGGGTAAATCGTATAGGTCTTTGGCTCATCCTTGGCAGGATCAAGCTTCGTAAACACACGCGAATAGGTAGGTTTTTCATCTGCCTCACGGAAGACATGATGATTGCACCAGTAGTCGACCAGTTTATCTTTCTTGTCGAAAACAGCAAATCCCACGTTTACGCCAAGAAGCAGGTCGCGACGGATAGGTGAAACGGCCTTGATGCGATACGGGCGGATAGGCTTTTCATCGTCGAAATCGACATTTACTCCTGAAATGTCGGGCACAAAACCATAGAGATTGGTCTTGCCAAAGTCAATCTCAGGACTGAAACTAACAGGTGTTTTCATGAACTTGCCCGAGAGGGAAAACTTGCCATAGCCAGACAAGGTGATATTGTTATCTTTGTTATAACGTTCATAGATACCGTCCTCATAAGTTTGCAACAGCGAAGGTGATATATCAGCAGGAACCAATGAAGACCAGGAAACACCATCTACCTCCAGCTTAACACCTCCCTCCACTTTGGCTTCGACTTTCATCTCAAAAGTACCGTCTTCTTGCTTCTTACTGAACTTATTAGCAAGCCAACTTTTGTCACCAGGATACTTATAAATCACCTCCAAACCTGCATAAAGTCCTGTGCTGAAAGTCCACTTGCCGTCTGTTGCAGCAGTGAATTCAGAGCTTTCGCTAACCGTATTGGTATTAGACCAGACCGATGGTATCAAAGAGCCGTCAACTAAAGAGATAGAGGATATCGGACCGTCAGACTTCACAGTTATGTCGCAGTTGTGAATCTTCCTGCTCTTCCAGGTATAGTCTAGAGAAATAGCCGTACACTGCGCCTCCATAAAGATACCCGTGCCTGCCTTGAGAATGAGATATTTGCCTATTTCTTTCTCCCAACCCAATCCCTTGAAAGGTATCTCCATGCGAGCGGTAAGAGAACCAGACAACGCTACGGTCGTCGAGTAATTTGTGTCAAACGTCAGTTTTTGATCATATGTAAGGCCATACTCCAGGTCATAGAATAAAAAGAAGCGCAACCCCATCTGGGGGGACATACTGGTAGTGTATGAGCCTGTCAGGTCACCACTGAGAGAAACACCCGTACCATCAGGCAATAGAGCCAATGACCCCTGTAAAGGCAGAGTGACGCTGACTGTTGGGAAGTCTATAGGCTCCACTGTTCCGTATTCGAACTCAGTGCCATCAAAAAAGCCTCTCCTCCTAGCTTCCTGAGATGTATTTCCTGGGGTTGCCGCAGCTGTCTTCACCACCAACCGTTCGTAGATGTCAGTAAGTGGAATATCTGTCGTGGTTACAGTATATCCATCTGCACCCCGCTCAACGGATTGTACGAGACCACCGAAGCCTTCAGGGATAAATTGGCTTTGGTCATCAATGAAATATTTGTCGCCTACTTTCGGTATCATGGCCGCAGGCGTATTCAGCGCAAGACGAATCCAATAAACCGAGTCGCTGGCAACGATATAGTTAGCTATCGACTTGTCAGGGCGTATCACATCTGCCTGGTACTTTGTCTCTGGGGTAACGAAAGACACAGAATCGATGGCAGAAATGGGGATGCGGTAGACACTGTCGAGGGCATACACCTCTTGAACCACATAGTCGGCCTGCTCTACACCAAGGGTATCAATCTTCGAGTATTCAATACGATTGATATCACCCCAGAAAAAGGCGTTGAAGCCACCATCATTGCGGAAAATATAGAGAGCATCCTGTGTAACTTGGGCATACAATGTCTGGACGCCGAATATTGACAGCAAGGCAGTCAATATATATAATAAGGTGTGTCTCGTTTTCATCGCTTCGTGATTTTATAGGTGGTATTATCGGCCTTGACGATATACAGCCCTGAGGGCAGTTCAGAGAGATTCAGGCGATAGGTGCCTGAGCGCTGGGGCTTCAGCTGACGAACCAGCTTGCCGTCGAGGGCATAGACACTCACCGTAGCGCCTGCCTTCACCTGACTGATCACAAGCACATCGCCCTCCTGAGAGATAGCGGCTGGCTCATCTTGGATCTCGTCGATACCTGTGGCAGACTTCGCATCGTAGGCGAAACGGATCACGTCCGACAGGTTGAAGGTGTACGAGGCTGATGCATTGTTCTCACATGTTACCTTAAGACTAGTTCCCTCGAAGGTCACTTTAGGTTTGTCGGCCAGCACGAACTGATGCAGCACATTACCCTTCGTCAGCACAAACAGCGTGTTCTGCTTGTCTGCTGCCAGCATGACCATTGGCATTGCCAGGAGCAACAAAAAGGTTAATACTTTCTTCATATACTTTGTTATTGGTAAATGAGGAGCGGACAGGAAAATCCGCTCCTCGAATAATATTATTGCTTGTAGTAAAGGCAAGGCAGATTGGCGTACCAGCTATAGGCCTCGTCGCCGTTGATGAAGAACATGAAGGTCTCGGGATAGGCTCCCCCACCACCTGTAAGTTCATCAATTAAACCAGGATTTTGGGGGACTTTGTCCCAGCGTGAACACTCCAACGTGGCAGGATCTATACGACCATAGCCCCAATCGTCAGGATCACGACCAAAATAGTACTCCGTCGGATGCAGATAGAGGATGCCATTTTCATAAGTATAGGGGCCTACCATACGCGTAGCCCATGCACCTATGACAAACTCGGCCTTGTCGCCATTGATCCAAAGGCCGCAACGCACCTCGTCCTTGCTGCCCCTATGATAGCAGAACCACTTGCCATCGAGTTTGGCATCAGAGGTATTAGGCGACTTGCCTTGCTTGACATAGACTTCGGCCTCCTCTATGTCACTATCTTCATAAATCGGGCTTTTCAGAACCAGAACCGAATTGTCGTACAAGAGGCAGACATTCTGGCTTACGGTATAAGCATCATCCCATTCCGTAGCAGGCACTGTATAGGTCAGAACGCCATCCTCAAAGGTATAAGGCCCAACATATCCTGGAATCGTCAACTGACTTTCTGTAAAAGTGACAAAGAAGGACTCTTCACCTGCTTCTAGGGCTTTCTTTTCCCAGGTGCCGATCAGGTCAGCCTTCGTCGGGCCTGCAGGTTTCTCGGCCTTGAAGAAGGCGATGCCCTGCACCTTGTTGTCATATACATCGTCGCCAACCGGCTGGACGACCTTCACCTGCTTCTCCTCGAATTTGATTTTCTGCACATCGTCGGTATTGTAGTATTTCTCAGCACCGTCGGTCAGGGTCAGCTGCACCTGATTCTTCTGGGTGTCCTTGGCCACCGAGTGGTCCTTCTGAGCCATTGCGCAGGTCATTCCTCCCATCAGGAAGAGTATTGTCAAGTATAAATGCTTCATAATCGGTTCCTCCCTTTTTATTTAATAATCACTTTCTTGCCTTTAATCACATACACGCCTTTCTTCAGGGCAGCGGCACTCTTGCCAGCCTTGCGGCCTTTCAGGTCGTACACCTGCTGGCCTTCCAGACCCAGTGCCTGCGTGATCTGCAAGCGTTCGTCCATACCAAGCACATTCGAGAAGTCGATGGTTACGGGCTCTTCGGTATCGCCCATGTCGTAGGTCTTCGATGTACCGTCGGTAAACAGGATAATCACATCGTCACCATTGAAGGTGATCTCGGAAATTTTTGCTGCGTCAAGCTTCTGCTTGTTGTCGGCCATCATGTTCACGCCCGACAAGAGCAACATACATAAAAGTAGTAGTTTCTTCATATTGTTAATAATTTAAATGAATATTGTTAAAGTCCAAAATGAGTAATGATGTTGCAAATATAGAAAAAATTTCGATTCATCGACTCACAATTCAACACTTTCGACTAACAAAACGCGTTTTGTGAGTCGATTTTTAACATTTCACCGGTAAAAACAGGAAACCACACACTGCTACCTAAGACAAGAAGGAGACTCTTGCGAGAGTCCCCTTCTTGATTGATTTCTTGCTTCAGAGCGTCTCAAACGTCTCAACGTCTTAGCGTCTTTTTGGCTATAACACACAAGCACCTGACCCTATTGCGTTAAGAGTAGTAATTTCTTCATAATTCAGAATGTTTTAATTAGTCTATGGGCCCAAAGTTACATTTTTTTTCAAAAGTCAACAAACAATTCAACAAAATCGACTTACAAAACACGCTTTGTAAGTCGATTATCATGCAAACGTTGAGGATGGTTGTGGATTCCCCTTCCTCTAATTCATATTCTTTCCCTCAAGATGGTGGATTATCATAATATATAACTATTGTAATGTTTGGTTGGTCTGAAACACTCTTTGTTGGAACGCCATCGACCAATTGTACTAAAGTTACAGAGCCTGTACCCCGCCAATAGGCAGCTTGTTCGGCCGCGCCTATTAACTTAAAAATGCCATTTACCTCCACATATAATCCGTCTCCCCAATCATCTTTATAGTGAAAATTCAGATCCCCCAATAATGCTCCGTTAGAAGGCTCACCTGTTGCCATCGTCGCATAACCTTTATTTGGGGTATTGACACTTATGCTGATTTTAGATCCCGTCTTATACGAAGATATCTGTGAAGGATCTTTAACGTAAATATTTATAGGACATACCCCATCCATGTATAGCCCAAGCATATCCACAGATCTCACAGTCCACTCTTCCGGCTTCGGCGCCTGCTCTATCGTTATAAATCCCTTCTTTGGCTTTCCATCCGCCGAAACACCCTCTACATATACGAGACCAGACCTTGGGCTACCTGTTTCATTCTGACCGACCGTAATATTGATGGTATTACCAGTCAATGTGGCCTGAATGAAGGCAGACGGGGTTGATACAGACAGATTCGACAAACCGGTCGTGAGGATGGTGGCCGTTGCTTTTCCGCCTTCATATTCGAACTCCATACTTAAGGGATCTATCTCGATGTCGCTCTTGATCTTTTGGGCTAGGTCGATGATATTGGCCTTGCTTCCCTCATACTCTTCTTTAATACTGCTGGCATTCAAATCGCTCAGTTTGAAGGTGCCCATCACCGAATGGTCTTCATCGTCGGCCAATACTTCCAGCGTCTGGGCCACATTGCTATAAGCGGCTGCTATAAACGTATACTGGATCTTTCCTTCACCCTTCCTGTCGAGTACGCACTGCCACTTCTCGGGATCCTTTATGCTCTTAGGCAGATCCTTGAAGCGCACGGTACAGCCGGCAAACCTCGATTTGCCATCAGCGGCCACACTACTGTCTGTCATTTTCAGGGTGACAACCTGATTGACAAATGCAGCATACTTCTTCATCTGTTTCTCCGCCTCGTCATAGGCTTTATCTTCCAGTTTCATCTTGATTCGTGCAAAGACGGACTGCAACACACCGTTGTAAAGCTCGCCACGCAGCTCGGCAGACATTTCCTTGCAAGGAAGATTTCCGCCACCAAAGCCGATTGTGGTGCCCTTCCGGCTCTCAAAGTCGAGGATATAGTCCTCATCATTCCACACTCTATTACAGTAGCTGACCACTTCCTCATCAACCTTCTGATGGATTTCGTCGACAGTCAGGTCGCGGCGGTCTATGATCTCCTTCATGATGCGATACCAGTCTGCTCCTGTCCGGTAACCTTTGCCACCTTGGCGATAATAGCCCTCAAAGGCCTCTCGGTAATGGTCCTTGCGCATGGCCCATGCCCGCTCGGCAAACTTGTTGATGGAATAGTCGAGCATGGCCACACTGGCCATCGAAGCGGTAAGGATGGCATTCCCACAGAACTGTCCGGCCCAGTAGAGCGCTCGGTTCATACAGATCTTCAGGGTATTACCTGCCACTTGAGCTTCTTCACCTTTGAAACTATTACGACACACCTGGTAGCAACTTAGGGCCACACCCAGGTTGCCAAGTATTTCAGAGTATTTCTCCATGAGGTCGTTGCGCGCACCGAGTGACTGCATGGCCGTCCACCCCATGTCGAATCCTATCTGTGTATATTCACCATAGCTGCTGGCGTAAGTATCAGCGGCAGCTGCTGCAATATTGTCAGATTCCACTATCTTGCTCAGTGACTGTGCCACGTCGGCCACGTTGACATTCCAATCGCTGGAAACATATTCGTATTTCAGAAAGAGATTGTACCGGCTTTCGTTATGGATTTCAAAGCCTGCGAACTGCGATAAGTGATTCGTATGGATGACCAGCTCGCCCGTGCTCTTATCGTAGTAATGGTTAACATTCTCCCATTTCTTTGTCGTTGAATTGTAGTAAAATCCCACTGGGAAACAGTCGTCGGATATTTTCATTGGCAGTCGTATCTCTGCTATTCCTTCTAACTCGTGTTTGTCGCCCAAACTGATGTCATAAGCCTTCCAACTCTTAAACATTTGCTTAAAGTCACCTGTTACGGTTATACTCTTGAGCCTGTTGACAGTAAGTGTTTGCTTCGTCTCGGCATCGACATCACTCAGGGATATGGTGTAATTAGGTGTCACCACGGTGGTGTGGGCCTCATCGATGGTGAAAGTGTTCTGAGTGCTGCTGGTGCTGCCCTCATACTTATGCCACGAAATGTCGACGATGTCCTGATTGTTGTATTCCTTCTTGGCCGAGCCGTTTATATTGATGATGGTCTTACCATTCTCATAGACCACATCGTTCACACTCGTCATCAGGTAACTCGTGATGCTGCCATCGGCGGTCTTCACGTCCATCTGATACTGCTGGGCGAAGGCAACCAGACTGAATGCCATCAACCCTATAAGACTTGCTATTCTGTGTTTCATATCCGACCCTCCTGCTTATTTTGTTCTTACCTTGAAAGCACCACCGCCACATTTGACGATGCAGACACTACCTGCAGCAACGCCTTGAAGACTGACGCTGGCATCGCCATTGACAGAAGCCTTGACGGCAGAGATCAACTGTCCGTCGAGCGCATATACACTCACCGAAGCGCCGCCCTGCAAACCGGTTATCGCCAACTGGCCATCCGACAGGACACTTACACGCAGGCTGCCATTGACGATGTCGTTGATGCCTGTACCATTGAGATGGACAAAGGCGATGCTTTTTACATCGTCCTGATGCAGCAGGATAGCTTCAACGCCATAGAGCTGCTTGACATCCTTCGCACTGAGCGACAAATCGCGCTTGACGAGGGTGCTGACCTCATATTCGTTCACATAGGAAATCATTGGTTCTGAGGAGAAGAGAAAATCATAGGTCAGCGTCTTGCCCGCCTTATCCTTAGCACTCGTGACAACATGAATGCCATTGATCTCGTCACCATCCGTCAGAGGAGCCGCCACCATGGGACTGATCATTGTGACCCATAGCGCAACAGAAATGAGTAATAGTTTCTTTGTCATAATTAATAATGTATAGTTTAATATGACGCAAAGATATGCAAAACGTAAGAAAAAGAACTTACAAATCGTCACTATCGACTTGCAAATGATCATCTGTAAGTAAAAATCAGTCTGTTTGGGCGCTTTTCCACTCGCTGGGGGTCATGCCGGTGGCGGCCTTGAAGGTACGGAAGAAGGAGGTTTCGGTAGAGAAACCCGACTGCATCCAGATTTCCGAGATCTTTGTGTCGGGTGAAGTGCGCAGGAGTCTCTTGGCATGCTCCACACGATAACTGCCCACGAGTTGTGAGAAGGAACAGCCTCGCTTCTGGTTGATACAGCTGGATATCAAATTGCGGTTGGTATTCAGCGCATCGGCCATATCGATAAGTTTCAGTTCGCTGTTTAAATACAGTTTCTCACGCTCCATCAGGTCGCAGATACGCTGCATCAGAACATCATTGGAATCAGGAGCCGATACATCAGCGGATGAAGGATTACAGTTTTCAGAGGAAGGACGGTGTCGCCGTTTGAGCATCAGGCAGACGGCAACGGCTATGGCCAGGATGACCAGAGCAAGGATAATCCAAAGCCACGTTTGCGCAAAGCCTTTAGAGGTTTCTGCGGCCTCTCCATTGCCAAGGCGCAGCAAATAGACCGTAGCTAAAGGCGAGAAGTTGTCGTTTTGCAACTGACCGTCGAGTCCCTTATTGTAGGTGATGCCACCAACGATCATCAGATCGCCATTGTCGGTAAGGACTATCTCTGGGAAGCCTGCATCCGACAGCGGATCTGTATAATAGAGCGTCAAGGGAGCAGGCGTCTTGTCATACGCCACGCAGAGCACATAATGACGGTTATCCTTGTCGATGCCGTGCATGTAGCCACGATGCGCCTGACGGTCGGCAATGATGGGGCTGTAATAATGAATCCGGCCATTCAGGCCTTCGACAGGGACAGGACAAGTGGTGGGCAGGAGCGAGAAGACTGTATCGCGAACCTGAAGGATAGCCATTGGTCTTGTCGCCAACCAATCAGTGCTGTCGCCCACCGTCCAGTCTGTTGCTGGCAGGAGCCAGGAATAGTCGTCAGCAGCCTCATCGCCGATGAATCCGAGGTCGTTGCAGAACGGTGCTTCGCAGAATATAGGGTGCCACTGTCGCAACAAGGGTACGTGGAAGGGTTCGCCCTTCAGACGGTCTACCACATCAGCGTATAATATCTCGCCGTGTGTGCCACCACTACCAAAGATGAGGGCATTGTCGCGAGCCGAACGAAGGACAAAAGGCGAAGCACGACCTACGGAAACTGCCTTCACACGTGAGAAATCCCTGTCGCCATCGAACACTTCGATGCCATCCTCAGCATACCAGTTGCCTGATACCACAACCTTTCCACTATCGAGTTCTGCACCAACGGCCAAAGTGCGCTTGGCGTTGAGACAACTGAAGCCTCGGAAGGTATGGGTCGCAGGATCATACTCCTCGACGGGGTAGGAACAGCCAACGCCCATCGGCTCGGCATGGCCTCCTGCCAAAAGCACCTTGCCAGAACGTAGCACCACACAGACACCATTGTCGTGAGGGTACTCCGTCTGTATCAGATGCCATTCGCCGTCCTTATAGTATTCTGCTGTTGCCGTTGGAATAAAACTCTTGGTATGACCGCCCACCACTGTCACCTCGCCATTCACGCAAAAAATGGAATGGGCATTACGGGGGATATTCAGGTCGGGCAGTCGCTCAGCCTCGATTTTCACCATGGGGCAGGTCGCCAGGCCATCTTCCTGTGACACAGCCACAGCTGGCGCCGTCAACAACAGCACAAGACCTAAAACCCATCTGACAATCTGTTTATCTTTCATCTCTGCGTGCAAAGATAATCAAATTATCACAAATACCAAAACAACTTTGTAAAAATCGCGCCATATACAAACACCGTCCCCATGAGGAATCGTCTTCCCCAAAAGACGAAAAAACACAAAATCGACTAACAATTCAACAAAAATGACTCACAAAACACGTTTTGTGAGTCGATTTTATTAAAAAAAGATATAAAAATCGTATTTTTTGATTATCTTTGCAGAAAATGAATACAAACCACTATAATATTACGATTATGAGAAAACTACTATTTTTGTTTTTACTGCTACTTGGCGTATCGCAAGTAGAGGCCCAGAGCAATGCGCGGCCTAAGCTTGTGGTCTGGCTGAAGTCGGGTGACAAAGTGGTATACGACCTCGTCGATGTACCCATTACGACCTTCTCGGGCAACCAGCTTGTTATCCGCACCAACAAGGTCACTATCCCCTATGAACGTAAGAATGTGCTCCGCTATACTTATGAGGACCTGGTATCCGATGGTATCGAGCTGTCGCCCAGCGAACGGTGTGTGGAAATCAATCAAGATGGTGACGAAATTACCTTCCGCGGACTGCAGGCAGGCAGTATTGCCAGTATTTATGCCGTCAACGGAACCCTTATCGACCAGCGTAAGGTGACGGATAGCCAGCCGCTGACTATTTCCCTGAAGAACCGCCCCAACGGCGTGTATATTGTGAAAGCCGGAACAGAAACCATTAAAGTCACGAAGCGATGAAGACGAACAGCCTATTCCTATCTTGGCTGCGCTATGCAGCATTGCTGTTGCTTGCCTTTACGGGCGGCGTGTCAGCTATGGCGCAAGATATAGAGGGCGGCGAGGCCTTCTACATCTACCAGAATGATGGTCATTTCGACGGTTTCTTCTACGATCAGGTGAAGCAGATCAGTTACTCACGCTTTGATACCCTTGGTATAGAGCACGATAAGTATGTCTCACAGGAGATTGTGACCGAGGACAGTGTTTACCGCATCATGCTTACGGCCATCGACTCAGTATCGTTTGTACAGCCGGAAATCAAATATGCCAAAGCCGTGCGCTTTATGCGTGATGAGGGCTTGATGAACTACTATCTGAACGCTGTTAAGAACGGCGAAGACGAAATTGTCGTCACTTTCCGTTCGACGATGCCTGCCAGCCTGAGGCCAAAGGTGGGCGACGTGCTGCAATGCCCCAACCTTGAGGGCTGGGAGGAAGGCACACTGGTGGCGAAAGTCCAGAAAGTGTCCGAGTCGGGCTCCGTGCTGACGTACACCTGCGGCTATGTCGAAGACCTGAAGGACGTGTTCGAACAGTTTATCACCGTTGAACAGGTGCGTAATGTGGAGACGCCGCAGGGCAGCCGTACCTACCGCCGCATAGCCGGCATCGATGCCCCCAGGCGCGTTGAGGATCATATAAGTGACTTTACGCTCTTTAACTTCAGCCATACTTTCGAGGCCAAGGCGAAAATCACGGAAAAACTGAAAATGCAGTTTATGCTCAACGTCGGGTTTGGCATGACGCTCTCTGCTGCCTATAAGATCACGTTGTCTGAATTCTACATCAAGACGTCGGCGAAATACCAGGCGGCGGTGGGAGGTAGTTTCGGACTTGATGGCGAGCTGTATGACAATCCTTCATTGTCGTCGTTGCCGGGCATCGGCGATTTCGTCAAGAGCTTCACCAGAATTCCGTTCCCCGCAAACTTCCCCATCCTCTTGCTCCACGGCATGCCTGAGCCCTTTGCACGTGCTGAGGCTCATCTTAACGTCAGCGTGGGCTGGGCATCGCAGACACAAGCCTCGTCGTTCATGTTGGAGATGAAGAATACAAAGCCTTATCTCGACATAAAAATGAGTAAGGTTGCTCCGTTCCTGCCCTTCAACTCAGAAACGGAGAGCGGCTTTAGCATCAATGTGCAGCTTAACGGCAGTGTACAGTCGGGACTGAAATTCCCCCTTAAGGTTAGTACACAGGACTGGTTAAAGAAAATTGTCTATACGGAAACGGGCTTTGATATCTATGCCGGACCGAAACTAAGTGGTGTCCTTAACTTCGATGCCCTCAAAACCATGCAAGGTAAAGGTATGTATGAGTCTCTGAAGGACAGCAAGATCGATCTCTCGTTGATGAGCATAGATGCCGAAGCAGCAAGCTCAATCAGATTCTTGGGTGTAGATTGGGAAACTAAATATACCAAATCGTGGGTGTATGGCACCACCTCCTACCTGCTCTTACCCCAATTCGGTGATGTGAGCTTTAATATAATAGGTGATAATCTCGACCATATCACTTGCAATTGCGATTTGGAGGGTCTGACTTGTCTGCCAGAGACGGTAGGTATCGGCATCTATTGCAAGGAAAATGAGAACGACAAGGATTTCTCAAAGCTTTATGACTCATTCTTTATGCCCGATGTCATCTGGTATAAAGATAACATCAACAAGGTAGAGGGAGGCTTTACCAAAGTGGAGCCTGGTGAGTACCGCCTCCGTCCCATCATCTCTGTGCCAGGCTTAGGAGGCTTTGAGAAATTGCTGATACCCGTCTATGACAAGGAAGTGGCAGTCACCATCGAACAAAACGGTTTGACGCTTGATCCCGAGGAGGCTTTCTTCGATGAGGAAGGCGGCCAACAGACGGTCAAGATAGGTACCAAACAGTCGAAGCCTGTCACTGTGACACCCAGCGAGAAATGGATCACCGTGCAAGTAACCCAGCCCTCGGAAGGCAGGGGAGGCTCGATGATAGTCAAGGTAGACCCAAACGAAGAGGATCGGTTGCGTCAGGGCTATGTCACTGTTGTCCAAGGTTCTGGCGACAACGATCAGAAGACCTTCACCGTCAAGCAGTTCGGCGGTCTGCAACTGTCGGTCAACAAACTCGACTTCGAATCTGACGGCGGTACTGGTCTCGTTGAAATCCTGACATCGCGGAAGCCCATCAACATCAACACACAGGGTGCCGACTGGATCAAATACGACCTTGATGACCGCAACCTCACCATCACGGCCAGCGAGAACAAGGGTGCCCAGCGTACGGCAGTCGTCATCGTGTCGGCATGGAGCGAGAAGTATCAGGGCATCAGCACCATCAAACTGACCGTCACTCAGAAAGGTGAAGTGGATGCTGTGGTAGAACCGAAGGAACTCAGCTTTGAGGCAACCGGCGGCACAAAACGCGTCAATATCGGACTGGGCAAGAACACCACGTTCAACGATGTGATCGTGGCCAAGAAGGACCAACAATGGATTCTGATTGAGAAGGCTGCCAACTACTTCAATGTGACCGCCCTGCCCAACACAGAGACGAAGCAGCGCCAGAGCATCATCGATGTGAGCGTGACAACCACTGGTGAAGACGGCAAGGATCGCACTGTCCTACTGCCTGTCACGATAACACAGCAGTTCGGTTCTGCCTCTGTCACGCCTTCTGAGTTGCACTTTACTGCCGAGGGCGGCTCGCAGTCGGTGAAGGTCGACGTAAGCACCTATCCCTACTGTGGCGCGATGATCGGCGACGACGGCAATGGCTGGGTGGATGTCAGCATCTCTAACGGCGGCGTTGTCACCATCACCACAAAGGCCAATGCTGGCACTACACAGCGTGAGTGTACGGTTCAGTGCTACGTCTCGGGTGTGAAGGATGCCAGCGACGATCAGATGATCAAGCTCCCAGTGAGGGTTGTTCAGGCCGGCAGGAGCCTCGCGCCTGTGACACCCGATGGCGATAAGAGTCCGTTCAAATATATTAACTTCGTGTCGAGCCGTTGGGTTGAATACATCTCTGCCAGCGAGGGTAAGGCAGACACCTTGTCCCAGGTGGCGCCTGCGTTCAGCTTCACGCCTAACAACGCCCACTTCTCCGTCAAATACGACAAGAACTACAACCACTACGAGTGCGTAGGCTATCAGGAGTGGTCGGCAAACGACACAAAAACACGCGCTACCCTGTCGTTCGACATTGAGAAGAAAACCAAGAAGGTGAAGAACCTGCGGTTTACCATGGACTCCGAGTTCCTCATGTCGATGCATTGGCCAGGTGCCACCATCAATATGACCAACAACCTTGCCATGGTGGTTCTGCCCGATGATATCCCGTTGGAGAGTAGCAGCAGCACTTACAAGTATGGTAAGTTAAGCGCCGCCGAGGGTCTGACTTTCAGCAGTTTCAGCGCCGTGCTTGATACCAGGGCGACCTATACCCTCAACGAGTTGGGAAAGGAACTCTATGGCGATGGTATCGATCCTCAGAGCGAGCATGTCACTTACGAGCCCTACGGCGACCCCAGAGACTATGTCGAGATTACCATTTCCTACAAGGACGGTCAGGGCGAACCCATCGACCTGGAGTGGCCTTCGGATGCCGTCATGAACAGCCTGAAGGCGGGTGGTATGCCTGTCTATGACGGTGAGAATCCGCCCTCGATCGAAGGCACCTATGAGCTGTCTGATCTCACACTCGTGGCCGACAAGTTGGGCGCCGTCGAGGAGCTGGAGAGCATAGACAACATCGTATTGCGCTTCAGCGGCCAGAAAGGTGGTGAGGTGAAATTCGACGCCTATTTCGTCGTCGACGGTATGGCTACTGAGGCCAACGGCGAGCAGCCGGCCCTGATTTCAGGTAGCGGCAATCAGTTCAGTATCTGCATACCTGAGGGCGATGGCTCGGCAATCATCATCTCAGGTACCGTCAGCAATGGGGGCATCAGTGATCTGTACTACTCGACTACCAGCATGACTGAAACCGACCAGTATATCATTCTCAAGGACGGCACGGGTAGCAGCTCGAAGACCACTTGGGCGCCAGGCAGTTAGCAAGCATTAAGAGGATGTGTTCACACATCGTCGCTTATCAAGAAGGGGGCTCGCGCGAGTCCCCTTCTTTTGTGAATACACACGGTTATAGGATTATGCTTTACTGAGCCACTCTTTCGGGGTCATGCCGGTGACGGCCTTGAAGGTTCGGAAGAAGGAGCCTTCGTTGGCGAAGCCCGACTCGAGATAGATATCGGCAATCTTCTTGTCAGGATTCTGACGCATCATCCGTTTGGCATGATCCACACGGTAGATATTGACGAACTGGGTGAAGGTGCAACCCTTCTGGGAGTTGATACAGTCGGAAACAGAACGGCGGTTGGTGCCAATGGCAGCAGCGAGGTCGGTCACCTTCAGATCGCTGTTCTGATAGAGTTTCTGCGATTTCATCGCCTGATTGATACGCACCATTAACTCGGCAGAGGCTTCAACCGACATCGACTCTGAGACTTCCGTATCGGCGGTTGAGCGCTGGCGTCTTTTCTTTAATATAAGGTACGCGCAGGCGCACACGATCAACAATGCTGCCAATATCAGCAACACCATCAGCCAACGATTGCTCCCAGACTGAACGGCTGAGGGCTCGCTACCGACACGCAGGCGCCAGACAGCAGCAGAAGGCGTGAAGTTGCTCAGATGAAGCAGACCACCCGCCAGCAGCAGATTGCCGTCGGCATCTAACACAGGGGCACAGTCGGGAATAGTCGTGATGGGATCGGTATAATAGAGCGTCATCGGCGCCGGTTTACTGTCAGTAGCCTCCGAATAATCGATACAAACGATATAAAGACGGTTGGCCTTATCAGGGCTTGACAGGAAATCGCCACTAATGCCTACCAAATAGGCTCGACGGGCCTGCTGGTCGACAACAATCGGCTGGTTGTAATAGACAGCTTCGCCCTGACTCCGGCTCTGCATGGGGATAGGACAAGCCGTAGGCAGAAGTGAGAACACACCGTTCTCCACCTTTGCAATCGCTATCTGACCTGTACTGTCGGCCACAGGTATCAGATAAGAATAGAGTCCTTTCGCCTCGTCGCCAATGAAACTATCGGCCATACGGTGGGTAGAAAGCAGCAGCGGATGCCAGGTCTCGAAGAGCGGAATATGGACGGAGTCGCCCTTCAGGAAATCGGCCACATAGGACGTGGGATTACCTTTTGTGTCCTGCGCACTGAAGATCAGGGCATTGTCGCTGGCTGTTCGGAGGATTTGGGGATTGGCACGCTCAACGGTCGGATCCTTGATGTAGGTGAAGTGCTTCTGACCATCAAAAACCTCGATTCCATCGGTATGATACCAGTTGCCGCTGATGACCACCTGACCATCGTTCAGTTCCAGTCCGTTAGTCCCTGCACGCTTCCGTTCCATGCAGCCAAAACCGTCGAACGTATGGGTCTGGGGGTCGTAGCGTTCGGCTAGAAAGGTCTGTCCGATGCCAATGGGCTGATCGCAACCGCCAAAGAGCAACACCTTTCCCGACTTCATCACGACAGAGCTGCCAAAGTCGTGGGTATAGACCATCTGCATCACGTGCCACTCACCGTCTTTCAGGTATTCGGCCGTGGGGGTGGGTACAAAGCCATTGGTATGACCGCCAGCCACTACCAACTCGCCATTGACGAAAAAGGTGGAATGACTTGAACGTGGGATATTCAGATCGGGCAACTGTTCCATCTGGAGTTTCACCTCCGGACAGGCAGTCGTCACAGAATCGGGCGTTGCCACAGCCAGAGCCGGCAATAGCAACAACGTTAAGCAGAAGAATAGTTTCAGATTTCGCATTGATATTTAGTTTTGTTATTTGCAGAGTTTACAGCCGTCGCATTTGTTGAGCTCACCCCGGAAGCGCTTTTCCACAAGGTAGTGGAGGCGGTCGCGAAGGGGCTCGAGCTGCATGTGGTCGATGACCTCGTTGATGAAGGCGTTCTGCAGGAGCAGTTTAGCCTCGTCGAGCGAGATGCCTCGCTGGCGCATGTAGAAGAGGGCCGCATCGTTGAGCTGTCCAACGGTAGAGCCGTGGGCGCACTTCACATCGTCGGCATAGATCTCGAGCATCGGCTGGGTATACATGCGGGCCTCACGAGTCGCCGTCAGGTTCTGGTTGGTCATCTGCGACGAAGTCTTCTGGGCACCATGTTCCACCAATACCTTGCCCGCAAAGGCACCAGTGGCCTTGTCGTCGAGCACGTACTTATAGAGTTCGTTCGAGGTACAGTGGGGCACCTTGTGGGTAATCAGGGTGTTGTTGTCGACATGCTGTTGCTTGTCGGCAATCACACAGCCATAACACTGACACTCGGCTCCCTCGCCCGAGAAGGTGAGGTCGAGTTTGTTGCGGGTGATGCCGTTGTGGAGCGTGATGACGTTGTGGTTCACACGACTATTGGCCTGCTGGTCGATATAGACATTGCTCACACGGACATTCTTGGCGTGCGTCTCTTCGAGGCAATACAGATCCAAAGAGGCATTCTCACCCACATAGGCCTCGATCACCTGCGTCGCCAGAAAGTTACGGTCGTCGGCCGCATGGTCGCAGAAGAGCATCTTCAGTTCGGCACCCTCCTCGAGGACGATGAGCACACGACGATTCACCATCAGGTCGACATCGCCACGCAGGATATTGATGACCTGAATGGCACGATCAACCTTGACGTTCTTGGGCACGTAGACGAAGAGTCCGTCCTGTGCCAGCATGGTGTTCAAGGCCGTCACAGCATCCTCGCTAGTCTTGGCCAACTTGGCATAGTATCTTTCGAGGAGTGAGGAGTGAGGAGTGTGAAGTGAGGATAGTTCCTTCAGCGAACAGATAATTACGCCCTCTGGCAATTTTGGGGTGGAATTAGGTATTCTCACTCCACCCTCCTCACTCCTCGCTCCACCATAAAACATATCGTTAACGACGAAATAGAGGCTCGTCGACAGGTTGGGCACATCGCAACGGAAAGCCTTGTAAGGGTCAACGGGTATGGTCAGACGATTCAGGTTCAGACCATAGTCGGGCGCAAAGAGTTTCTGGATGTCGGTATATTTGTAGCGCTCGACCTTTCTGCTGGGGAAACCCTGCGCCTTAAAGCGCTCAAAGGCCTCATCACGCACGGCATTCATCGCCTCGGGCGCATGATCAAAGATCATCTGCCGAGCCTGCTCGTAGAGTTCAATATACTGTTGTTCGCTTGAAGTAATCATAAAATTCATTGTTCAAAGCTCAAAGTTCAAAGTATACTACTCTTCACCGATTTCTTCCTTAATCCAATCGTAGCCGTGCTCCTGAATCTGCTTGGCGAGTTCAGGACCACCCGTCTTCACGATACGGCCTTTATAGAGCACATGCACAAACTGCGGACGGATCATCTCCAACAGACGGTCGTAGTGGGTAATGACGATACAAGACGTCTCTGGCGTCTGGAGCTTGTTGACACCCTCGGCCACAATCCGCATGGCATCGACATCAAGTCCGGAGTCTGTCTCATCGAGAATACTCAGTTTGGGCTCGAGCATCGCCATCTGGAAGATCTCGTTACGCTTTTTCTCACCACCACTGAAACCCTCGTTGACAGAGCGGTTGGCGAGTTTCGAGTCGAGCTCCACAATCTTGCGCTTCTCTCGCTGCAGCTTCAGGAACTCAGCCGCATTCATCGGCTCCAGACCCTGATACTTGCGCTTCTCGTTGATAGCCGCCTTCATGAAGTTGGTCATCGAGACACCGGGAATCTCCACAGGATACTGGAACG
>CAMJBL010000029.1 GCA_946403845.1 uncultured Prevotella sp.
GGCTGCATTATTCACTAAGATGTCAACTCTTCCGTATCGTTCCAGAACAGCCGCGAAGATATTCTTTACGGCATCCTCATTGGAGATGTCGCTCTCAATGATCAGGTAGTCAGCGCCCATTTCCTGAAGCTTGCTTTCTACGACATCTGCATTCCCTGCATTAGCCTGGAAATATCTGTCGGCTCCATTCCTGTCGGTCTTTGTCTTGTCAAAGGGTCTTGGAATTCTCTTATAGACCAAAACCACCTTTGCACCTTCACGAGCAAAGGCAAACGCAGTGGTCGCTCCAATGCCTTGCGGGTTGTTCGCTCCCGTAACCAGAGCCACTCTGTCCTTTAATCCGTAATCAATCATATATTTATTTTGTCTGCTTCTTAAACAACTGGAAATCGTAGCTTCTGACATCCGTCACAATGGTGTCTTCGATGCTTATGCTTTGCAGCACCAGCATAAGTGAGTCGTTGTACAGTTCACGGAATCTCCGTACCTTTGCCGACGAATTTTCTTAGCCACTTCAAGATGAAGATCATAAAGTATTTGTTTAGTTTAACAAGGGGTGCCAGCCGTGAGGCAAGCACCCTATTTTAAATGAATCATGTTATGGGACTATTGAAATCACTTTTCACAAATTACGCCCACCCGAAGGGACGGATGGGACGCGCTATGCTGAAGTTTATGAACCTCTGTCATGCACCGTTGACCAATTGGGGATTGAGCCTTGTTGACATTCAAGATGGCTGGACGATGCTTGACATCGGCTGTGGTGGCGGGGCGACGCTGCGAAGGCTTCTCAAAAGGAGCCGAGGTGCCAAGGTCTATGGCATCGACATCTCTGAGGAGAGTGTGGCTAAAGCCATAAAGGTCAATGCCGATGTGATAGACAAGCAGGTATTTGTACAACAAGGATCAGCGGCAGAACTACCCTACGAAGACGGAAAGTTTGACCTCGTAACGGCTGTCGAGACGGTCTATTTCTGGCCAAATCTGCCCAGTTGTCTGCAGGAGGTACGTAGAGTTTTGAAGTCTGGCGGTCATTTCGCTATTATGGTAGAGGTGGTCGATACGGACTCCAAATGGACGAACGTGGTGGAAGGCATGACTGCCTATACGCCAGAGCAGCTAAAGCAATTTCTCGATGATGCAGGTTTCACTAAGACAGAAATCCATCGCAAGAAACCATCTTATGCTACGGTTCTTGGCGTGAAACCATAACTGCCATGCAGGGCGATGTGAGCGCACTTCCCTTTGAGGATGTAACCTTCGACAGTTTGGTGTCCTACTACGATATTGTTGACTCCCATGTTGAAGGGGCAATGGTCTATTTCAGGGCAAGGAAAAAATAAATAGCGAGTTTGTTAATTGCAACAAGCTCGCTATTGCTTTTGGTATATTTTTCCTCTTAAATTCTTCTATGAACTCGGACTTTGGCTATGTAGCAATAATAAGAAACCATAAACGAAAATCAGATTTTGAGTACAATAAGCCGTTTTGGGGACAACAATTTCCTGTATTTTTAGGCAACGAAGGCGGAAAGTCGAATATAAACATTAACTTTGTACTCCAAAAAGGAATTAGTCCCCATGACTGCAAACAACATTTTGATTACTGTCGTCTTTTTTTCGTTTCTGGTAGCTGTGGCTATCAGCATCTATCTCACATACAGACAAACCAACAAGGTGCTTAAGAAAAACACCCAATTGGTGGATGAGGTAGAGAACCAGAAAGAACTGCAGCATCAACTTCATAATGAGCTCAGGGAATTAAAGGAGCAGCTGAAGCCACAGGACCGGATTTCTGAGTTGCAGCAAGAGACAGAATCGCTGCGTGAGAACATCAAGGATACCAAGGACATGACCGACGATGAACTCAAGGGCTGGATTGACCTGCAGATGACCGAGAGCCACATGTATGCCGATCCCGACCTCAACCTGAAGGGGATGGCCCAGCGGTTAGGACTGACGCAGAAGAAAATCAAGCAACTCTTAAAAGACGATGATCGATACAACCGCCTCTACGACTATCTGACGGAGAAACGTGTGCTCTACTCCTGCGAACTCATCAAGGAGAATCCACAGTGGTCGATGGATGCCATCAGCAAAGAGGCTGGCTTCGTATCACGCACCACCTTCCAGACAGAATTCAAGAAGCGCATCGGCGTCACTCCCGCCCAATACCGGCAGAACCACCTCAATGATGTGGTAAGGGCTTGAGGGTTAGACAAGCACCTTGCGCATCGTCCAGCCACGGGCAATCACAACTGCGATGCCTATAACGTCTGTGATGATGTAAGGAAACAGGTCGTAGAGCATGATGGGCAGGATGATCATGACCACCATGTAGAGAATCATCAGGATGCCCACCCACTGCAGCCAGCCGCGATAGAAGTAGGTAATCACAAAGCCGAGGGGCAGAAAGACCAGCGGTGTGGCCACGGCCAAAGCCAGGTCGATGACGGACTCAGGGAAAATGGAGGTGATGTCGCCCGCAGCAACAACCACGATGAATATCCACCACAGTACGGTGAAGGGTCTGACCAGCGGCTTCATGCCACGCATCATGGCGTAGTAAAGTATCACATCGCCCGCCAGAACAATCAGCCACATCGGAGCCTGAAGCCCGTTGGCAGTCACCCATTCGGAGATGTTATACTCAGTATTTAATGCTTGTATTACAAAGAACACGAAGCCAACCTCGATGAGCCAACGGGGCAATCCGCTTTCCACCTTATTAATAACTATAGACCGTTTCTTGTCGTTGGCCATCATCCGGGCCGACTCGTTTAAAGATTGATATTCCATTTTTGCATTGTTGTTAATCGACTGCAAAGATACAAAACTTTTCGGGAATTGGCTTTTGTTTTTATAGAAAGATTTTAAAGCCTTGGGGACATAAATCGCTCTTTGGGGACATAAAAATGCTTTGAGGACAACAACTTTGAAAAAACTGCTAACAATTTGACGGATTAAACAGCAAAAAACTTATCTTTGCGGTAAATTATAGTTTGAAACCAAATAAAAAATTACTAACAACATAGCATATTACTAACAGTGATGAAAAGAAAGATTTATGTCAATATATTATTGTCCGCCATTCTCGCTGGTGGACACCTGCTGACAGGCTGCACAAAAGGGGGCGACACTGTTTATCTACCTAATCCCGACGAGGAGCAGGCTCCCACCACGCCGTTGGTAACGGTGATCTACGGTCCTAACGGTCTGGGCGACCGCTCGTATTGCGACTTGATTTACAAGGGCGTTGAGGAGGCAGCCAAGAAGCACGGCGTGCGCACCCTGCATCTGTCGCCCGAGAGCGAGGAGCAGGGTATGGTCTATCTGGAGACGATGTTCCAGCAGATGGAAAGTGCCACCGACACTGTGCGCCGCCTGTTCGTCACGCCCAGCCCCGTCTATGACACCTATATCCGGGCGAATAACAAGCGCTTGGAGAAGAACCCCAATGCCGATCTGCTCTACATGGAGACCACCAAGCCGCTCGAGGGCAAGGGCTCCACGTTCTATATCGACTACTACGGCGCGATGTATATGGGGGGCTGCCTGTCGCATGCCATTCAAGACGGCGTTGTAACGCTCATATTAGCCAACCCCTATACGCAGACTGTGGTCGAGGCAGGTGAAGGCTTTGAGGCCGGTTTCAACGATTCCTCGAACTACCATGTGAAAAATGAAGTGGTCCTGCACAAACACTATCTGAGCTACGAGCCTGTGGGCGGCTTTACAATTGCTGACACAACGGCCACGCGTATCATTAATGAGGAAGAAGCATATTTGAAGGTCATAGACTATCTTATGATTGTGCCTGTTTGTGGAGGTTCCATGCACTCCTTTATACGTAGTCTGTGGCAGACTCTCGGAGGATACGAATATTATTTTGGTATCGATGGCGACATGACAGCCGACCGGCGATTCTGTGCGCTCTCTATTTTGAAGCGCATCGATATGGTCATGATTGACTATATCGGCATGTGGCTGCAAGGCACGATGCCCAAGCACCAGACGTTAGGACTGAAAGACGACGCTACCGATGTTGTCTTAGGCTATGTAGCGGAGGATGTGCCAACCAATGAAGTTGACAGCCTGCGTCAGGTTGCCATCAGAAAGGAGGGGGAAAGGTATGAGAAGTAAGATGGAAGAAGTAAGATGTAAGATGGCTGATGTAAGAAGTAAGATGGCTGATGGCAGATGGATGATGTGGCTCTGCGCTGCACTGTTCACTATTCACTGTTCACTATTCACTTCTTGTAAGCAGGAGGATGACGTGATAGTGTATAAGGACTCGCGCCGATGGGTGGAGAAGACGGTGGCTGTGGTGGCTCCGCTCAACGACCCCATTATGAAGGCCCGTCTGGAGCGCACTGCCGAGTGGATGCTGCAGAACCTGTATAACGCCCAGTTGCACGACACGCTCTGCATCGACTTGAAGGTAGAGTGGTACGATGAATACGGCAACGACCTGAAGGCATTGGGCGAACGACTGGCCAACCGCGACGACCTGCTGGCCGTCATCGGTCCCTTCGACAGCGACAACGTGGAACAGCTGGCACCTTATTGCCAGCAGACGCACAAGCCGCTCATCCTGCCTACTGCCACCAGCGAGACGGTCATACGCCGCTTCGCCATCACCAGCACCGGTGACGGACAGCAGCCCTTTCTCTGGTCGCTCACCGAGACCGACATCTCACTCTCCGAGGTGATGCTGAGCACCTACTCCCATTCACTCTATCAGAAGGGGTACAGCGAAGCGTTTGATGCATCCACCCTGTCGGGACTCTTTGCCCCAGCCGGCACTTACGGACAGACCTTCGTCGAGTGGGCGCCTTTCCAGGCCAATGAGCTGGGCTTCAATTTCATGGTGTGCGAGCAGTATGCTGACTACGAGTCGTTCTACCAGCGTATTCGCCGGTACTACGATGAGATAACGGGTGTGTTCTATTCCACCCTTTTTGTGCCGCAGTTCATCGTGACTGAGAATGTGGAGCAAATCTATCAGGTAGCCCGCATTCGCAGCGAGTGGTGGGATATTGACCCCGACAATCCGGATTATGGTTATGAAACAGGACTCGGATATGACTTACGTGTGGTATGGGCGCCCGTCTATTACATCTGTTCCAACATCACCGATGAGGCCATCCAGGCCCTCGGTCCCCGTGGCATAGCCCTTACCACCGGCTATCAGGGTTTTTCGCCCTATGCCGACCCCATGTCGGGCTTCGAGATGAGCTACGAGGCACGTTACGACACCAAACCCACGTTTGCCGAGTGTAAGTTCTACGACGCGCTGTTGCTGGCAGCCTTTGGCGCCAACTATATGGAGCACCACTCGGAGGTGGACAACCTCAACGATGCCATCATTGCCATCTGCACCACCGACCACTTCCTGTCAGGTTATGCCTGGAGCGAGACGGGTATGGAAATCTACCTCTCTGCCCTCGAACAGGGACAGCTGCTTGGCTTCAAGGGCGCCTCGGGACCTGTGCAGTTCGACAGCGAGTGCTACACCGCCGCCCTGAACACCACCTACGTCAACTGGATTATCAATAACGGGCACATTTACAACCAGACCTACTACAGTTCCAAAGGCAGTGCCCAGACGGGTAAGATGCTGGCATCGTGGAACTATCTAGTAGAGAATGCCGAAGAGACTTTTGACAACGAATACAACAAGAGCCTGACGCCCATCAACTATCCTGCCCTCACCGACCAGTACGCCGTGCTGGTGCAGGGCAGTAACGGATGGGAGAACTACCGCCATGAGGCCGACGTGCTGAATATCTATCAGATGCTGAAGCGCAACGGCTATGATGATGACCATATCATCCTTGTCAGTTCCGACGATGTGGCCAATGCCTCGGAGAACACCGACCGCGGGGCAGTGCGTACCGATCCCGATGGTGCCAACCTGCGCGAGGGTGCTGTGAACGACTATAAGAATGCCGACCTCACGCCCGCCGACATCGTGAACATCCTGAAGGGCGAGAAGACCGACCGTACGCCTGTGGTATTGCCCAGGGATGCTGGGCAGAACGTGCTGCTGTTCTGGAGCGGGCACGGGCGCAGCAAGGCCACCAACGGCATCGACGAGATGGCGTGGCGCGATCTCCCTACAGGTCAGGGTATGACTGCCAGCCTGCTCAGCGAGACGTTGCAGCAGATGGCCGACCAGAAGCAGTTCCGACAGATGCTTGTCTGCCTGGAGCCTTGCTACTCGGCCAATATGGGCAAGGCGCTGGAAGGCATCCCGGGTGTGCTGGCCATCTGCTCGGCAGGGGCTTACGAACAGTCGTTTGCCGACTCATGGAGCAACGACCTCGATGTGTGGATGTGCGACCGTTTCAGCCGCAACCTCGTGGGCCATGCCTCTGAAAACCCCGACGGCACCTACCGTGATCTCTACCTCTACTGTGCTCAGCACACGCTCGGCTCGCACGTAGGTATCTATAATTACACCAACTTCGGCAACCTCTACACTACGAGCCCGAAGGACTTCTTCGTAAAACGTAAATAATAAATAACAATGAAAAAGAACATTCTATGGATGCTGGCCGCCATCCTGACTTGCGGCCTGACAGTGACTGCAATGAGCGCTTGCTCGAGTGATGACGACAAGACCGACGGTCAGCCTCAGAAAGAGATCCTGTATGTCGTAAAAATTTCAGACGATGTGCTGAAGGTAGCCAACGTTGAAGTGAATTATGTGGACCAGACTGGTGCCAAGAAAAAGGAGTCGATGACTTCGACGATGTGGACGAAAAACTACAAGTTGTCTAATGCCGCATCACTCAACCAGGGCATCTGGGCCAAGATCACTCCCAAAACGAACATTCAGGAAGGTACTTACCTGTTGAAAGTTATTTCTGGCGTGGGATGCAAGACCACCTTGGCTGATGGCAAGATTTCGATGGGCACTTCAAACAGTAATCCTGATGAACCAGCCACTGCAGCCAAGACTGCCGACGAGATTGCGGCCTGGTGTGCAAAGAGTCCCACGAGCGGCCTGCTTGTCGACCCCTCAGGCTCTTGCAAGCAGCAGCATGTGGATTTCGGTGGAAACTCTGTCTGGGATTATGTCGAATATTGGTGGTGCATTTATGAATGTTGGAGACAGAGTCTTGATTATAAAGACTGCAAGTGTGAGGAATAATAAAGGAATAGAATGAATAAGAACAGTCTATGGATGCTGGCCGCCATCCTGTCATACAGCTTTGCGATGACTGCCTGTGGCGGGTGTTCGGCGATAGATGACGAGACTAACGGGGACGAGGTAATCGAAGCCGACAGTCTCGTCGTGGGCGACCAGTTGCCAGAGTTTGAGGTAACGATGAACGACGGTTCGGTGGTACGGACTGCCGACCTCTTGGGTCAGCCCTCGGTGGTGGTGCTGTTCTCCGTGGACTGTCCCGACTGTCGCCACGAGCTGCCCGAGATACAGCGGCTGTGGAATATGAACCAGGCCGACAGCCTGATTCCAGGTCAGCGCATTCCCATTGTGCTGATAGCGCGGAAATGCACGGAAGAGGATATCGAGCCCTTCTGGCAGTTTGCCGAGCTCACGATGCCCTATTCGCCACAGCCCGACCGCCGGGTGTATTCACTCTTCGCCCCGAGGGTCATCCCCCGCATCTACGTCAGCGATGCACAGGGCATCATCCGCCACATGTATGTGGATATAGGCATGCCCACTGCTGAGACCATAGTAGAAAATATAAAAACTATAAATAAGAAATAAACAATCAAATCTATTCATATATGTACAAACTAAGACTAACAATTGTCCTCTGGCTGACGATAGCAGCTATAGGAGTTTGGGCTCAGGAAAAAACCGAAGTAACAGCCGGTACCACCGACTCGGTGACGGTGGCCGACCAGACTGTCGACGTGATTCCCGATCAGGTAAAGATGAGCGACGGCACGGTGGTGACCGCCCGTCGACTGCCCCGACGTGCACCCGACGAAGACTACACCTATACTTATAAAGGTGTGAAGTACACGTACATCACTGGTAATAACTACACCCGTTTCTTCGACACCAGCGTACACCAACCTTGGGACAACACCTACCAGTATCGGTTCGACGATGACAGCTGGTTGCGTTACGACAGCAGCGATGGAGCCCCCTACGTGGTGGCCGCCACCATCGATGAAGAATCGATACCCGACAACGGCGAGGTGTTTATCCTCAACGACCTGGTGGGCTACTTCAAGAGCCATACCCATCTGGCCTGCGTGGCCGACCAAGGCTTCTCGGGCAAGTCGAAGGTGAAGCGCATCTACTTCCAGGACAGTGATGCGTGGTCATACAACTCGAACACCGACTTCATGTTCTTCATCGGCCACCGTGCCTTCAACAACGCCCCGCAGCTGGAGAAGATCGACCTGATGCAGTACATCACGCGCGGCACCAACCACTGGGAGCCGATGCCTACCAATTGCATCCCTCGCATCTGGAGCAACATGCTCGAAGGGTCGCCCAACGCCATGATCCGCGTGGCCACCTCGACGCTCAACAGCTACCGCTCGTCGGACATATGGAGCGAGCTACGAGACCGCATCATCAGCTATGAGCCATCGGGCTACGAGATCAACGACTACGGTGTGCGCTACAAGTGTATGCTGGCACAGGACGGCAAGACCTACCTGACCAACGACGGCGCCCAGCGCGAGGAGGTGATGAAGCAACTGCGCCTGTGGAACGCCGACTACCAGAACTTCAATGCCGGCAGCCTGCTGGCCAATCCCGACAACGGCGCCACCGTGTATTACACTACCGCCGAGGGCTGTGATGCCGACTATCTGAAGAAAAACAACGGCGTGGCTCGTATCTACAACGATATCGGCTCGTACTATAACTACAAGAATATTGCCATCCGCCGCAATGCCTTTGCCAACTGCGACGACCTGAAGGCGGTGGAGTTCTGGCAGACCAACGGCCGCAGCGAGAACTCGTACAGCGACCTGGCTATCTGCATCGAGAACGGCGCCTTCAAAAACTGTAAGAACCTGAAGGAAATCCGCATGTACTATTATGTACAGGACGGCGACGACCGTTGGGTGAACTTAGGCCCCAAGGATGTCATCCCCGCCGACAACATCTTCGGTGAGCCGACCCTTGAGGAAATTGAAAAAATGACCGATGAGCAGATTGCTGCCCTGCAACCCGCCGTGAGCGACGGTTTCCGCATTTTAGTATCGCCCGACAGGTACGACGAGTTCCGCAACGACCCCAACTGGAGTTATTATGCCAAGTACATCGAGGCTGCCGACTATGAGCCCACCGACAAGGCACCTATCGTGAAGGACGGCCTGACTTACGAATATATGTCCACCTCATCGGGTATGCTGTCCACCGACAACGTGGTGTCGCAGAACCTGTCGTGGTGGAGCGCCCCTGTTCTGATTGCCGAGATTGCTCTGTACGCCTACGGGGCCTATTCGGCCGTCAATGCCATCAAGGAAGAGGGCGCCAAGCTGGTTGCTACTGCCGAAGCACAGGAAAGGGCGTTTATTGAAACAGCGCAGACCAGTGCCAAAGCATCGGTGGAATATCATACGCTGAAACAAACCTTTGATAAACTGAAAGGCCTAACCAGATATTTTGCTTCAAGAGTAACATTTAAAGATGCTAATGGCCTAGATATATTGGCTGGTGCAGACTTATCAAAATTTCGTATTCCAGCGGTGCATTTTAATAAATTGGTTTCTTTGGGTGTCTGTGACCAAGCGGGTAAGGTTGTTTCTTTAGAACAATTAGGGAATTTTACTGGCAGAGAGGTTGCTCTAGCTGTCGGATGGGCTCTGCAAACGGCTGAGGGACCAGTAGCAGAAAATATTGCGGGGTTGACCTTTAATCTGTACAATTCCTTAATAAATCCACAATCCCTGTCCTGGCTGAAGAAGCTGATGTACTTCGGCGGCTATGTGAGTGGTGCTGCGAGTGCCAACATCAGTGCAGGACTCCTTTCCGCCCGCATGTTGGGCAGTAATTACAACGCTGCACAGATGCACCAGGGATTGATTGCCAACAACGTGTCGTACATGCACAACGTGGCGGTCACGGGTACGGGATTGAACCTTATCTATACGCCGTCGAAGAATCTGGTGTATCACCAGTATATCAGCAAGGCCGACCCGAATCTCAGCCAGGCGACGATCTATGCCGGTGCCGACGACGACACCCGCACCATGACCTTCCGCCGCAATGTCTTCGCCGGAAACACAAACCTCCAGAAGGTCATATTCCACGAGGCAGAGGGGGCTACCACCAAGGAGAGTGTGCCCATGCTCATCACCATCCCCGACTCGGCATTTGCCGGCTGTACCAGCCTGAAGCGCTTCGACCTGCGACTCTACACGGGCGACAAGGCCTCGCAGTCGCTCGGACCGGAGAACTTCATCCTCTGTGGCGACAGCATCTTCGCCGGCTGCGACTCCACCAAACTGAAGATCATCATTCCCGAGGACCGCAAGCAGGACTTCCTCGACGACGTGATGTGGCAGCGCTACAAGCGCTTCTTCACCTATGAGGAGACAGAATATCCGGGCGGCTTCAACGACTACGGCGTGAACTACGCCTACGCCTACGAGGGCAACACCACGCAGAAGGTATCGATGGTGAGCGGCCATAAGGTGGAGCACCTTGTGGCTTGGCAGGCCGATAATGACTGGCTCAGCAGCCATAAGGGCCAGTTGGGCCTGTTCAACGATATCGGCATCTACAACAGCTATAAGCTCGACTACGTGAAGAAGGAAGCCTTCCGTGGCAACCAGAACCTGAAGGGCGTCTCGTGCTGGGACATCAAAGGCTGGCTCTGGGGCGGCGACACCTACTACGACTTCAATGTGGCCTTGAACGACTCCTGCTTCGCCGACTGTAAGAACCTCGAATCGTTCGACCTGCTCTACCTGTGCACCGACGGTATCAACGAGGCCAAGGAGCTGCAGCCCTCGCAGATACAGCTGGGCAGCGGCGTATTTGACAATACGCCCAACCTGAAACTGAAGATGACCCAGCAGCAACAGCGCTGGTTTGAGGCCGACGAGGCGTGGGCAGAATACAAAGACAAGTTTGCACCCTGTCTGGTGAAGCCTGTTGACGAAGGCGTGAAGAAAGCCCTGAGCGGTCTCCGCTATACCACTGCCGTGGGTAGCCCGTCGGAGTGGGACGATATCATCGACATGAGCCGCATAAAAGAGATTGACTTCAGTTTCTATGAAAATTTTAATAGAAACGAGAAGATCAGGCAGTTCCCCGAGTTCAAGCAGTTTGAATGGGGAGGACTCGACTTCGTTGGCAATGCGTGGTTTGTGGCTTGTAGCAACCTGACGGCCATTGAATTTCCATCGACCATCAAGAGCATCGGCAGTTATTCTTTCCAGAATTGTGATCTGCGCGAGATAGAGATTCCTGCAGCGGTAAACAGTATCGGGGAGAGGGCCTTCAACGGTAACTATAACCTGAAGACCGTACGCTGCTTAGGTACCACGCCGGCAGAGATTGGATCCAAAGTCTTTGAATGTTCGAGAATAGTAAATTCATATGCTTCCGAAGTAGTGACCGAAGGTTTCAAGATTTATGTGCCTGCTGAGGCGGTCGCTGCCTACAAGGAGAAATGGAGCGACTACAAGGACTACATCGTGGCTGCCAGTGACGCACAGGCCTTCCCGAAGGAGGTGACCACTACCAAGGTGGGCGAACTGGCCTCGAAGCTTGGCTTGGAGACTGTGATGGACGGCAACTACCTGGAAGGTCTGAAGGGAGCCTACTGGAACATCGACTCTCTGACCGTGAGTGGTCCGCTGAACGGTGTAGACGTGGGCGTGCTGCGCTTCCTGGCCGGTGCCGACGTGAACAACAGCGACCCGACCTATGGACGTCTGCGCTACCTAAATCTCTATAACGCACGCCTGAAGAAAGACAAGGATCATCCCTACCAGTGCGACGGTTTCAACAACTTCCTCGACAACGACGACCAGGTGGGCGAGTATATGTTCTACTTCTGCAAGTCATTGGAGACGGTCATCCTGCCCAAGGAGGCCACGTACATTGGCGAACATGCCTTCGACAACGCCGTGAACCTAAAGCATCTGGCCATCGGCGACAAGACCACAGGCTATGACGACCGTGTGACCTACGAGGTGCCGGGCATCGACGAGATGGTGTTCCTGACCACCGAGAAGGCCGTGAGCGACGCCTTCGGCGGAGTCTCCGGCACGGGTCAGCTGTGGTTCTGGACCTACGACTCGTGGGAGACGCCTATCCAATCTGTCTACTGCCGTGAGAATCTGAAGGCAGCCTACGCCAACGAACCTACGCTGACGAAGTGGATGCATAACCTGGACGCACCGTTCAGCGACGACCGTGCGCTGGAGGCCTTCGTGGCCAATGGCTATTTCTTCCCGTCGGAATATATGCAGCTGACGAATATCGACGGCATTCTCAAGGGTAGCGACGTGGAAACGTTCGACGAACTGCGTTACTTCACCGCCATCAGTGATCTGGGCAAGGCGCTGGCCGGATGCGACAAGCTGAAGCGCGTCATCCTGCCCGACACGCTTCGCTATATGGACTATGAGGCCTTCCAAGGATGCAGGAATCTGTCGAACATTTACACCTACTCTGACAGCGTGCCGACTTTGGGCGACGGCGCCTTTGCCGACCTGCCCTACGACTTCCGCATCAACGTGCCCAAGACGCTGGTGAAACGCTATCGCGAGGCATGGCCAGCGTATGCCGACCATATCTTTGGTGACAACTCAGCAGCTGCCGGCAGCGACGTGCTCGTGGTGACCACCACTGAGAAGAACACCCTGGCAGAGAAGTTAGGACTCAAGGTGAAAAGGTATTGGAAAGACAATGTAACAGACGGCTTGTCCATCGCCGAACTGGAGGGTTACTACTCAGATATCCGCAAACTGAAGGTCATTGGTCCTGTCTCAGGTGCAGACTTCAGCGTGCTCCGTTATCTGGCAGGCTATAGTCCTTGGACTGATGCACGCAACTACTTAGGCCATCTGGAATATATCGACCTTTATGATGCCCAAGTGGAACCGAGCGACTGGTATGCCGCCTACGACAAGAATGTTGTCACCAACCACTCGTCGGTGGTGAAGGAGCCTAACGTGCTGCCTTACTACGCTTTCCTGAAGGCTTACTCGCTGAAGACGCTCATCCTGCCAAAGACCGTGACGACCATCCCCAGCCGCGCCTTGTTGGAGTGTGAGAATCTGGAAACCCTCGTCATTGGCGACTCGACCACTTACATCAACTGGGACGCCCTCGACGACTGCGCCTCGCTCACCCGTCTGTACCTGCTGCCGAAGCAAAAGGCGGAAATGACGCAGGACAACTGGATATGGCGCAATATGTGTAACAACTACAACCCGACGTTCGATGCCTTCTACGTACGCCCGTCGCTCTACGATGAGTATCTGCGCGACGAGGCCTACACCGGCTCATGGCAGCGCACGAACAATGTATCAAGAGGCGCCTTTGAGGACGACGAGTCGTTTGCAGCCTTTGCCGCACACGCCGCCGCTACGGAAGACGACCTGACGGGCGTCGATAATGTGGACGGATGGTTCGACGACCGTACAGGCATCAAGGACCTCACACCGCTGCGCTATACGGCTGTATCGGAACTGAAGGCCGCCGACATGAAGCCCCTGACCAACCTGGAGCGAATCGCTATGCCGAAATCGCTGGAGAGCATCGAGGACAACAGTTTCGCCGATGCCACGAATCTGCGCTGGGCCGACTTCATGGCATGCGACTCGACAATGGTGGTCAATAACCTCCGGGGCGGCGGTCTGCGCAACAAAGGATTCTCGGAGAATACGCTCTGCTATATGCCGAAACAATATGGTCAGACCGACGAGGTGAACGTCATCGTGGACAACGCCACTACGACTTATCGACTGGTAGACCGTCTTGACTACGACGTGCCTTACGGCTTCAAGGCCGACAAGGTGGAGAACACCCGCACGCTGGCTAAGAGCGCTTCACCTTACACCATCTGTCTGCCTTACGACCTGCCGATTCCTAATGGCGCCAAGGCTTACAAGCTGTCGGGACGCAGCGACACCGAGCTGATATTTACCGAGACATTCGAGACGCTCGAGTCCCAGCAGCCTTACCTCATCTGGACAGCCAACGGCGATGCATCGCTGAACACCGGCACGGTTGAGATTCCTGCCAGCGGTGGAAACACCTACGGCAAGCAGGACGATGCACCGGGCTATTCTATGCGCGGTACGCTCTACGGCATCAGCAATGACGAGGCTGCCGACCTGGGAGCCTACACCCTGCAGCAGGACGGCCTGTGGCATCCGGTACTGAGTGACACCGACGAGCACCGTGCGGCCCGTATCCTGCCGTATCGCGCCTATCTGCTGCAGAGCCGCAAGGCTGGTGCCCGCGCCATCGGTATGACGCTTGAAGGTACCACCGGCATCGAGCAGCTGCGCACCATCGACCACGACGGCACGGAGCGCGTCTACGATCTGAACGGCCGTCGACTCTCAACCCCGACCAAGGGCGTAAATATCATCAATGGTAAGAAAGTAATGACGAAATAAGTAATGATTATGAAGAATCTGAAGATAATGAGTCTGCTGTTCGGGGGCCTGCTGGTCCTCGGCAGCCTGACCGCTTGCGGCGGTGGTAGCGATGACGAGCCGGAGCCAACGCCCACACCTACACCGGAGCCACAGCCCACGAAGGTCGTAACCAGTGTGAAGGTCGACTATTCGGCCACCGTGTCGCAGCAGTTGCTCGACGTATCGACCGTCACCGTACGCTACATCGGTGAGAACGGCCAGGTGGCCAGCGAACAGATGACGTCGACCACCTGGACGAAGACCGTTACGATTCCCCTGCCCAACAAGGTCGGTCTGAACATCCAGCCCACGCTGAAGGGCGATGTGGCCGACAAGGAGTACACCCTCAGCGCAAAGGGTCAGGTAGCCTACAACTGGCTCGATCAGGACGGTCAGCAGATACAGGCCGGATTCACGGAGTATACGCCCGCGATGGAGGCTGTATTCTATGCCGACGGTCTGGGACAGTATCTCGGCGCCATCACCGCCAACTGTCAGCTGGCGCGCCAGTTCGCCAAGGACTACTCTGTCACCGATACCGCCATCACCTGGGGCGGCAATGCGGGTGACGACAGCACCCAGGGCACCGGCATCTCTACCGACGGCGCCACCGGCGACAACAGATAGTGATATTGGTTTCGGGTTGCTCCGACGTCATCTTGGGAGCATTCCGACGTCATCTACGAGGTGTTCCGATGATACTTTGGAGGGGTGAAGTATCATCTACGGCTTGAAGCCTTTCTGCCAGACGGCCTTGACACCCTGACAGAAGTCGTAGAGGATATGTCCGCCTGCGATGCGACGGCCTGCAGGAAGGAAACCACAGATAATACGGGTGATGTGACGGCCGATGTTAAAGTCTTTCGGATCGTCGACACCTATACTTTCCACACGAAGGCTGAAACGTCCGATGCCCGGCAGAACTACCGTTTGGCCCTCCGATAACCGATGTTTGAGGATATCCTGTAACTCGGTTACCACCATCACGACTGTACCTTCTGAACAGCCGCTGTTCCGACAGGCTTCCTTGGCAATGTCATTAAGTGTAATCTCACCCTGGCTGACGGCTTTGGCATAATATTTACCATACCCACTGCTGCGCTTGATATTGTTCCTGATTAATTTGATATGTACTGCCATTTACAAATTTCTAATTGATTAATAATAACGTCACTATTTATTCTAATTTATTTACTGTCAGCTTATTATCTTAGGTGATGGTTATTTTAAAAATATCACCTACCATCACTATAGCAAAACAAGTTGTTTTGGTTTCAATAACCTGCCTTTAACGCACGAAAAGGATGGTCTCATTAACAGCAAAACAACTTGTTTTGCTGTTCACGGAACTATCTCTATCATTCTATAAGCAGCCCCGCTGTTCAGTTTGTGGTACTTATAACCCATCGCAGACAGCCTGCGTCCCAGTTCCATGTCCGTACCCTTACGGATGGTGAAGGTTGGGAACTTCCTGGCAAGTAGTTTCATGATGTCCTTCACAAGAACGGGTTTGGTATTTGCAGGCGTTACTTCTGGCGACAGATAGGTCAGTTCTACCATCCTCTCATAATCGAACACCTGCTGGAAGTCTTGATTCTGCGCCATGATGCGCAGGTTGTCGTCATCCTCGAACCAGTAACGGCGACCCTCGTTCAGTTCCTGATAAAGCTGAGCATATAGCATATCGTAACGGATGAGCCCAGAGTTGTCGATCTCGTCGGCATAGACACAGATGAAACGACGTGAACCTGTGGGATCGACCAACGGACGAAGGTTGTTCGTCGTGGCGATAAACGAGGCAAAGCGCTGCCGTTGCTCCATCGTCTTACCATAAGGTGGTCGGAACTTCACGTCGTGCTTCGAGAGGATATACTTGAGAATGGGTTGCTGGCCCTTTGACATGGCGTCAAATTCGTCGATATTGATGAGTGCATACGACGACATGGCGATAAAGATATCGTTGTCGTTCTTCATCGATATGCGGTCGTTATAGTACAACTGCAGATATTCGGGTAGCAGTCGGCGACAGAATGTGGTCTTGCCGCTGCCCTGCGGTCCGATGAGCAAGGGGACGACGGCATTTCCATGTTGACGGTCCTTCCCGAGCCACTGTGCCACCATCGAGAGCATCCAGGTGTGAAAGTCATCTTCCCAATGGGCATTATCCGTCTTGACACGACGGGCAACTTCACCCACATAGTCGTGTTTGCCATCCCAGTGAGGCAGGTGACGCATGTAGTCTTCCATCGGATAGTAGCGGGGGATCAGGTTCGAGTCGATATAGCGGCTCAGGTCCTTGTCCCATGAGTCTACGCCTGCCTTCAAGGCATTGATGGCCATGGTGTTGCGTGCTGCCTGATCCAGTGGCTGGAAACCGTAGCCCATGGCGTTCATACGGTATTCAGCCGTACCGGTCATCATGTTCAGACGCAGGGTATAGTGTTCCTTCATATAGGCCTCGGTCTTGTAGGTAAGCAAGGCAGAGGGTCGCGTGAACTTCAGGGGGATGGTCTTCAGTGTATCCTTCAGATAGGCGGATTTGAAGACGCTCTCGATGGTATCGCGGCTGGCACCGTATGTAATGCGTGGAATATAGGACGCGACGCGGGCGCACCAGGCCTGTGGCAGTCCCATCTGACGACAACCTTCGGCCAAATGCTCGAGCACGGCAGCTGCGAAAAGTTCATCATCCTCTTCATTGAGGTGAGCCTCGGTGGCGGCATCGAGACAATCGTGGAAACGGCGCATCCTGCTATCGTGTACGCTCATGCCAGGTATTTCCTCGGGGTAGTTGAAGTCGCTGATGTCTTCCTGCATGCTTTTGTATTCTGGAGTATCTTCGGGCTGTGACGATACGGTGATGGCGAGTGCGGAAGGATTGTAGTAGGGCTGTGGGTCATAACTGACCTTACAACTGCTTTGGGTCGTCGGTTCATGATCGGCTATCCTCGTACCCAACTGTGAGGAGTAGACATAGTGGAGTTTGCGGAAGGCATTGGCGAACAGAATGTTAACATCGTCTGATGATTCTTCTTTCGCGTCCATCGTGAAGGGACATACAATATGCAATGAATGGCCGTCGTCTCCGATAAAGCAAAGCAGAGTATAGAGTTGACGGATTGCCAGTTCCTTATATTCCCGGACAGTCGGCAGGTCGCGCAGGTTCTCCAGCGACAGTAAAATCAGGCGATTGTATTGTTTCGTCTTCAGTTCGCCCTTTTGTTTTTGCCACTCTGCCGCAAAGCATACCTCCTTGCGAGCGTCGCGCGTGTCTTTCTGGCGATAGGTGCCGTCCTTTAGCTGTTTGACAAACTCATCGAGTTCCACACGCGTGTACCTCGTTATATTCCTTTCTGCATTGATAATTGTAATCTTCATATTCTTGTTGGTTTTTATTGACTGCAAAGATACAAAATTTTAAGGTGATTTGCAAGACTTTTCTTAAAAATCTTATCAAATCACCTCAAAAAGTGATGCTTTTTATATAAGGATCACCTCTACAATCTATTTATTATCAATATAATATATCAGATATGATGCTAAGACCAGAATATCGTGACATCCAAGTGTTATATCGAAGTGACGATGCTTTCTGAATAAACATAAAACAGAATTTCCGGGCGCACATGAACGGCTTCCATGTGTTTCCTGACAAGGCCAAGGCATACGCTGAAATCCTCCGCACGTTAAAGTCTGGCGGTGAACTGCTGGCTTGCTTCTACATCGCAGGGGAACAGAAAGTGGCCGACTGGCTTGACATACAAATCCTTGATGTCTGCCGTCCCTATCCACACCAAGGGTTCAATCCGTATTCTTCTATTCGTGGATTATATCTGTCTTTTATTACCTTTGCCTGACTGGAGTTGATTCTTGTTTCAGGCAGAAGGTCACATAACCAGGCATCTTTTCTTGTAAAACCCAATGGGGCGAGGATATGCTCGTCTAAAACCTTAGCAGATGGCCCATTCAGATGGCTTCCCGCTGGTTCAAGAGTACCTAGTTCTTTGGGAATATGTATTTTACCTATGATCTCTTTTGCCTCTTCGATGTTGCCATCCCAAAATATTCTTGGCTCACTGGCTACCGCTAATGCCTGGCAAATGATTTCTTTGCCTTTTTTCCATCTAGCATGAACGGCACTGGCATAGACACCAAGGACAAAGACCTTCTTCGGGGTTTTGTCTTGTTGAACGAGACGGTGGACTTCTTCACCAAATGGATAATAGTATTTCATATGTATCTAATCAGAATAGTTTCTTCCAAAGCCACAACACAAGTACCGATAATCAGTACGGGTTGTGGCAATAGCCACGCTGTTGATTTGAAACTCTTCATAATACTGTTTTTATTCATCTTCAACTTCACAATGCAGGAATCCCATTTTCTTAGCCTTCTCCTGATTCATCAGGAAGTAGATGGCCTCGCCTTCATTACAGAGTTCACCCTTCGAGTTGGTGATCTCTGCATTGATATATACCAGATTGCGAACCTGCTTTGTGACCTTGGCCCGAATGGTCAGCTCTGGCTCTGTAGTAGGAATAGCTTTCTTGAACTTAACATTCAACTGAACGGTATAGCCACTGGTCTGCAACTTGCGGGTAACCACCCATCCACATACTTCATCAATCAGTGTGCTCAGTATGCCGCCATGCATAGTGTTTACCCAGCCCTGATAATTATGCTGTGGATTCCATTTACTTACGATATAGTCACCATCCTCATAGAACTCCAGATGAAGTCCGATGGGATTGTCTGGACAACAGCCGAAGCAGTTGTACTCAGGATGGTTGCGCCAAGGGTTTATAATCTTCTTCATAATCTGCTATTCTCATAAATACACTTAATTTTATTTGCAAAGTTAGTGATAATTACGAAATTATCACTATATTTGCACCAAGAATTAGCATTGTTTATCAAGTAACCCCACAAATACTAAACTGAAATGAAAATGAAGAAAGTAATGATTCTTGGTGCTCTGGCAGCACTGCTGGCCTTGACTGGCTGTAATGAGAAAAATGAAGCGGCGAAGGACGTTGTGTCTTTCGACGAAGTACTGACAACGCGCAGAAGTGTCCGCAGCTACGATGCCTCGAAGAAGATTTCTGAGGCTGAGGTTCGCGAGCTTCTGTCGGCTACACAGGAGGCTCCGTCGTGGGCCAATCAGCAGCCTACAAAGTATTATGTGGCTATCAGCGATGAGAAAGTTGCCGCCGTTCAGGATATGGTGGGTGGCAACAAGGAGCGCATCAAGGATGCTCCGGTTTTGATAGTCTCAACGTTCGAGCGGGGCAAGTCGGGCTTCTTCCAGGGCAACCAGACGAATGAAGTCGGTGACGGATGGGGTGCCTACGACAATGGCCTTAGCAACTGCTACCTGATTCTGAAAGCTCGTGCCATGGGCTTCGACACACTCATCATGGGTATGCGCGATGCCGACAATCTCCGTACACTCTTCAATATCCCTGAAAGCGAGACGATTATGGCAGTCATCTCTCTGGGCTACCGGGCTGGAGAGCCTAACCGTCCTGAGCGCAGACCCCTGGACGACATCGTTAAGTTCTACTAAGATTGTCCTATGGGAAAAGTAATTATCCTCAATGGCAGTCCTCATCAAGTCCATCCGTCTCGGCCTGCAGCAGTTCGGTTCGCCGAAGATTCAGGAAGAGCTAACGGAAACGCATTATATCAGATAAATATATTTTACCGTTTCGGTTTTATATTCAGGTTTACACCCAGCACGTCCTCACTATCCACGATGGTCCAGCTGCTACCAGGATAGATGCCGATGGTGCGCTCAGTGTCGAAGCCCATTTCCTTCAGTTCCCTGATCACCTCGTCGCGGGCATCGCCTACTTCAAAGCCTAAGTGGTGAACACCATTGCCATGTTTATTGATGAACTCGCGGAACGTGCTGGGATTCTCATCGATCTGATGCAGTTCCAGCACCCAACTGCCCATCTCTATGACGCACATCTGCAAGTCGCACGGCATATTGTCATTGCCTCGGTAGGTATACGGATACTCCCCGTTGCTCTCCAAGTGGTTTACCCATATCTCAGGCTCAGGAACACCGAGCAAGGTAGCCCATGCCTTGGCAGCCTTCCGGATGTCGCGAACCACGATGGTCACCTGTATGAACTGGTCTTTCTTCAGTGGCGTGGTCAGTGGCTTGTATGTTGTGGTGGTATCAGCCTCCTGTCGGCTTGATATATAGCCTTTCATCCGCTCTATGCCGTACTTGGCTACGACCAGATCCTCTTCTGACGTTGCTCCGCTAAAGGCAAAGGCCAGCTTGCGGCCTTCATCTTATCATAGGTTTTGACGACGTCCGTATAGAGCGTTTCCCATGTCCCCGCGTAGAGGTCGGTGGGCGGCAATCCCTTCATGCCGCCATATAAAGGAGAAATGATGGGGTCGTGAACATCGATATCGCCAGCCCAGTCGGTTCCAACAAGTCGCAGCACTTTCATGTTAAGGAAGGTGTCGTATTCCTGAAGGGCATCGTCGCCACCCACGACATCCACCCAAGGCGAGATGAGAATCATCCGACTGGGCAGGTCAATGGAGTCTCCCTTCAGTTCCTGCGCCAAGGCAAGGCTGAAACCGCCTCCGGCAGAATCGCCCATAATCATGATGCGCTTGGCAGGGAATCGCTCCAGTAGTTGCTTGTAAAGCTGAATCATCAGCGGATGGGCATCCTTGGCGGTATAGCGGAAAAGTAGTGGATAGTTAGGGGTCACGATGCTCTTGTCGGTCATGTCGCCCTTACCCTTTTCGTAGGCTTCCATTGTCGTCTGAGGTAATGCATGAGCTACGAGATAAGCCTGAGGCGAACGGCCGTCAATGAGCCAGAATCCCAGACAGAGAATCAATACGCACGCAATGAGTGCCATCACTGTCAGGAACACTTTCTTAAATACTTTCTTCATTTTGCACTTCGTGCGAAAAGTCTCACGCTCGGCAGAGCAAACGGGTTTGTTCTGCTCTCTCTTAATCGAATCTTTCATAAGCTTTAATCGTTTTTGTGTCTGGTCTAATCTCTAAATACACTTAAATATGAGCACAAAAATAAGGAAAAATGCTGGAAAATTGCTAAATTTGCATCAAAATTTAGAATTCTTTATGAAGAAAACGACTTTTATCACAGCAATTGTGGCCATTATGATGATGGCAGTTACTCCTGCCTTTGCTCAGGAGGAGAATGGATATAAGGGAACAGAAATCAATAGTCGCGACCTTCGCGGCAAAGTGGTTTATCAGGATGATGAAGTGGTGTTCCGTCAGCTTGACGAGCATACATGGATTGGTAACGGACATCGGGTTTATAACGAGTCGCTCTACCTCGTTGAGGGTAATGACCGCGCTATTCTGATTGATGCAGGGACACGCATACCTGAGCTGGACAAGATTGTGGCAAAGATCACTTCCAAGCCCGTCACCATGATGGCAACCCATGCCCACGGCGACCATGTAGGTGGCGTAGGGCCTTTCCCCGAGGTTTATCTGAATGCAGGTGACATGCCTATCGTCCCAAATAATATGCGTAACTACAAGGGGCAGATTAAGTATCTTTACGACGGCGAAGTGATTGATCTTGGCGGACGTGAGATAGAGGTCATCTTTACGCCAGGTCATACAGCTGGAAGCGCTACCTTCTTCGACAAGGCCAAACACTATGGATTCAGTGGCGATGCTTTCGGCTCGACCAACCTGCTGGTATTCACCAACCTTTCGACAGAAATGTACACAGCCGAGAGGATTGAGAACTATATGAGGAAGAATGATATTCATTTCCTTTTTCCTGGTCATTACAGCGGTGACAATCTGGAAACTCTACAGCGTGTAACCGATATCAAGAACATGTGCCGTGAGATACTGGACGGTCAGCGTAAGCCTACTGCCAGCAACGGTAACAGCGGAGGCATGGATATGATGGTTGACGACAAAGGTGTCCGTATCAACTTCAGTAGCCGGTCCGGAATGAAATAATCACAAAAAGAAAGAAGGGAACCGTATTTCTACGATTCCCCGGAGTCCTTTTGTGAGGTATATAGTAGAGCAAAACGGTAATCGTATAGACTCTTGCTACTGAAAGGACGCAAGAATTACCTGCGACCTCCGAAGTGTCAGCATGTTACACTTCATTTTTAGCGGTAAACAATAGGTAAACAATCAATGGATTTTGGCCCTAAAAGAGTAGATTTCGTAAAGAAACAGGCAAAACCATCTACAATCAAAAACCCCCGCAAGTCGCTGACTCACAGGAGTTTTAGAAGGGTGCCCGGACGGACTCGAACCGTCGACATTCAGAACCACAATCTGACGCTCTAACCAACTGAACTACGGGCACCATTTTAAAGATCAATTGCATCCCCTTATCGGTTTTGCGGGTGCAAAGGTACATATTTTCTCCGATTCCACCAAATATTTCCTGAAAATATTGCAAAAAAATTATCAAGAGTGGATTTTTATATGTAACTTTGCATGCAAATACCAATTTTATAAATATGAATACTAAAGAACTAATGCTAATCGCAGCCATAGCGGGATGGCTGATTCCCTCCCCTATGCAGGCCCAGACATCGCGGGCAGAGCTCTTGGCTCATCCTAACCTGGCAACAGGTAACTACTGTAATTATCCCAACCCGACAGGACACGTGACCCCGGCACCCGAGGGTTATGCGCCTTTCTACGTGAGTCACTACGGCCGTCACGGCGCCCGATACATGACTGACGACAAACCCTACAAGTACATTATCGGCAAGCTGGACACGGCCCAGATACGCGGCTGGCTCACCGACCTGGGCAAGGATGCGCTGGTAAGGCTGAAACTGGCTGCTGACAATGCGTACCATCGCGACGGTGACCTGACCCAGCTGGGAGGCCGGCAGCACCGTGGCATTGCCCAGCGGCTGTGGTGCAACTATCCCGAACTGATGACACGGCCCGTCCACGTGAAGGCCAATTCCTCGACCGTCCGTCGCTGCATACTCTCGATGGCCAACTTCTGTCAGGAGCTGAAGGCGCTGAACCCCCAGCTCGACATCGAAATGGACGCCAGCAAGCACGACATGTACTATATCATCCCCAACGACAGCATTGAGATTCCCCATTCGGATACCGACGATGCGCTCTACGAGAAACTCGACAAGTTCCGCCATGAGAAACTGAACGGCCGACACCAGATAGAACTGCTGTTCAAGGATCCGAAAGCGGTGGAGGGATGGATTGACGGCTATAAGTTTGCCGATGGCCTATGGAACATCGCCAGCGACATGTATTGCCTGCCGGAACTGGGACTGTCGTTCAGCGACCTGTTTACCGAAGACGAGCTGATCGACGGCTTCCGTGTGTATAACGCCAGCTGGTGCCTGTGGGAGGGACTGATGCCCGGTTCACAACACAACTACTATGCCATCTACCCGTTGCTCAAGAACTTCCTCGACGAGGCCGACCTGATGATTGCCTCGGGCAAGGAGGGCGTACGACTGCGCTTCGGACACGACAGCGTGGTGCTGCCCTTCTCGTTCATCCTCGGCGTGAAGGAAGCCATCGGCGGCACCGACGATATGGAGAACCTGCACAACTACTTCTCAATCTTCCGACTGATTCCGATGGCGGGCAACGTGCAGCTCATCTTCTTCCGCAAACAAGGATCTGACGATATCCTCGTGAAATTCCTGATGAACGAGAACGAGACCTCTGTTCCCATCAAGACCGACTGCTACCCCTTCTATCACTGGAAGGACGTGAGTGCCTATTACCGCAACATGCTGAAGGCGGCAAACATCACCTACAAAACGAAGATCGAGAATGATGATGACGATGATTAACGAATAACAAAAATCAATCATATGAAAATAGCCATAGATTTGGGAGGCACCAACATGCGTGTGGGCCTCACCGACGGGGCAACGGTCGTTGATACGGTCATCGAGCCCTGTCCAGCGAAAGAAACGGAAGACATCGTGCTCAACCAGTTGAAACGGCAGATCGCCCAACTGATGCGGGCCGAAGTGACGGGCATTGGTGTTGGTGTGCCATCGGTGGTCGACTACCGGCAGGGCATCGTGTATAACGTCGCCAATATCCCTGCCTGGAAGGAAGTACATCTGAAGACAATCCTTGAAAAGGAGTTCGGGGTGCCCGTAGCCGTGAACAACGATGCCAACTGCTTCGCCCTCGGGGCATGGCGCTACGGTGAAGGTCAGGGCACCAGCGATATGGTGGGTCTGACGATGGGCACGGGTATCGGTTCGGGTATCATCATCGGCGGCAAACTGTATAACGGCGTCAACACAGGTGCCGGTGAGATTGGTTCGCTGCCTTTCAAGGATGCCGACTATGAGTTTTATTGCAGCAGCCGTTTCTTCAGCCAGCTGCATGGTGACACAGGTGCCAATTTCGGTAAGCGCGCCCAGGCCGGCGACGCAGAGGCTTTGGCCGTATGGCAGGAGTTTGGCCAGAACGTGGGTGAGCTGATCAAGGCCGTGCTGTTTACCTATGCCCCTGAGGCCATTATCATCGGTGGTGGTATCGCCAGTGCCTTCCCGCTTTTTGAGACGGCCATGCGCCAGTCGCTGGCATCGTTCCCCTACCCCGAGAATGTGGCAGCCACACGAATCGAACCGTCCACACTGCCCAATGCGGCGATGCTTGGCGCAAGTCTACTGAAGTGAAAAGTGAATAGTGAATAGTGAATGTTTATGAAATGTAGGAATATCATGGCCGTTGCGATGCTTGTTGGAGCACTGACGGCATGTACGGAGAAAACATCGCAGAAGATGGAATGGCAGTTGCAAGTTGGTGACAAATGGATACCCGCGCAGGTACCATCAACCGTAATGGGTGTGCTGACGGCCAACGGTATCGAACCCGAGGCGCTGACAGCCGAAGACTATGCCAGGATCGACAAGCAGCAGTTTGAGAAGAGCTGGAAATATCGTGCCACATTCAGTTTGCCTGACTTGAAAGAAGGTGAACATGCCTTGCTCGATTTCGATGGTATCTGCTATCGTGCTAATGTATGGCTCAACGGGCAGCAGATCGCCTACAGTCAGCAGATGGTGGGCTCATTCCGTCAGTTTGAGTATGACGTCACAAAACAGATTGCCAACGATAACGAACTCATCGTTGAGTTGTTCCGTGCCCTACCCGGAGAGCCTAATATCGGCTTTGCAGACTGGAATCCACGTCCTGCTGATGAGAGCATGGGTATCTACCGCGAGGTCAGGGTAAAGACCTGCGACAACGTGGCAATATCACATTCTGCCGTCCGTTCGAGGGTGAATACCGAGACGCTGAAAGAGGCCTGGCTCACCGTAGCCACAGAGCTGAAAAACCTTTCGAACGAACCTGTAACGGGCACGCTGCAAGGTACGGCTGACGGCCATCCGTTCAGTTGCGATGTAACGCTGAATGCTGGCGAGAGCCGACGCTTTACACTACCCGAGGAGATTCATATTGACAATCCCCGCTTGTGGTGGTGCCACAATATGGGCAAGCCAGAGCTCTGCAACCTGCATGTGGAGTTCGTAGAGAACAATAAGGTTTCGGATAGTGAGGATGTGCGTTTCGGTATCCGTGAAATCCACAGTTATCTCACAAAAGAGGGCTACCGTGGTTTCATCCTTAACGGCAAGAAGGTGCTGCTTCGCGGTGCCGGATGGACGGATGACATCTACCTGCGCGACACGCCCGAGAGCAACCGTCTGCAACTAGAGTATGTACGCGACATGAACATGAACACCGTGCGTCTGGAGGGATTCTGGGGAACTTCACAGAACCTCTATGACCTCTGCGACGAGATGGGACTCTTCATCCTCGTGGGCTGGAGCTGTCACTGGGAGTGGGAGGACTATCTCGGTTCCCACTGCGAAGAGCCATACGGCGGTATTCTCAGTCAGGAGCAGATTGACATCGTCGCCCGGTCGTTCGAGGATCAGGTGATGTGGTTGCGCTACCATCCGTCGATCATCGGGTGGTTCGTGGGCAGCGACATGTTGCCCAAGCCGGAACTGGAGCAGCAATATCAGGCGTTCCTGAGTCAGGAGGACGACCGCGACTACCTGATCTCGGCGAAAGACCAGAAGAGTGAGATCTCAGGTCCGTCGGGAACGAAGATGGCAGGCCCATACGAATATGTGGGACCGTCGTACTGGTATCTGCCCGAGGCGCCTGGTGGCGGCTTCGGTTTCAACACCGAGACGGGTATCGGTGCACAGCTGCCGGTGAAGGAGTCGTTGGAGAAGATGATCGGCAAGCAGCTCTGGCCCATCGACGACCGCTGGAATCCGTTCTGCACCGTATCGGCAGCGGACATGAACTCGCTGAAGCAACTCAACGAGGTGATTCACTACCGTTTTGGCGATGCAAAGGATATCGATGAGTATCTGTATCGGGCTGACATGCTGAACTACGAGAGCACAAAAGCGATGTTTGAGTCGTTCCGGGCACACTGGCCCCACACCACAGGTATCATACAATGGATGCTGAACGGTGCGCGTCCAGGCATCTACTGGCAGCTCTACGACTACTACAAGCAGCCCAATGCCGCTTACTACGGTGTAAAGAAAGGCAATGCCCCTGTGCAGTTGATCTACGATTACTATGCCAAGGCCGTCTATGCCGTCAATGAGACCCTGCAGCCTGCCAACGTCAAGGCCTCGATGAAGCTGTTGAAAGATGGTCAGACGACCGAGGACAGCCAGCAGGTGGAGATCGCATCAGGAACGGTGGTCAAGGTATTCGATATCGATACCACCGGCGCGCCGGCGGCCTTCCTGTTCCTGAAACTGACAGACGGTAATGGTAACGAGGTGACGAACAACGAGTACTTCCTGCCGTCGGGCAAAGACAGTTACGACTGGGCAAAGACCACCTGGGTGAATACACCCATCACACAGTATGCCTCTTATGCGATGCTCGATAATCTGTGCACAAGGGAGTGTGAATTGTCGGTCAAGCCGTCGGCAGAGGGGGTTTACGAAGCAACCGTCAGCAATTCGTCAGACAAGGTTGCCTTTATGATCCGCCTGACCGCCAAAGACCAGAACGGCCAGCTGATCTGCCCAGCCTATTGGAGCGACAACTACTTCTCACTGGCTCCCGGCGAAAGCCGTACCGTGACCTGTAAGATGCCATCGCTTCCGAAAGATGTTCAGGTGTCCATCACTTCGAGATAGAAACTGAAGGGGCGGAACCCGTCGTTGCAACTGATCATGGCGCTCATAGGGTTCTGCATCCAGCCATCGTAGAAATTACCTTCACCTCTGGCCAGTGCCTCCACGAACTCACGCATGGAGGCCCAGGCCGAAGGACACATGCCCTCAGGGCAGGTGCCATCAACGGATATCCACTGTTGACCCACGCTCACGTCGCAGGTATGCTCGATGGGGTTTTCGTATTTAGCCATCAGGTCGGGATAGACGGTCTGACGGACGGCGGTGATTCTGACTTTCTTCATCTGAATGTTTCTATCTTTACTGGATGCAAAGATACAAATAAATGTGTGAAATCAGCCCTTTTCACGCAACTTTTTCGCAGGAACGTGCGATAATTCGCAGATTATTCGTAACTTTGCGGCCATCAAAACAAACGATTAGGAAGATATGATAGTCTGCATAGCAGAGAAACCAAGCGTGGCGCGGGATATTGCACGAATCATCGGTGCCACCAGCTCACGCGACGGCTACATGGAGGGCAATGGGTATCAGGTGACCTGGACCTTCGGTCATCTGTGTACGCTGAAGGAGCCTGGCGACTATACCACGGCCTGGAAGCCCTGGGCCCTTACCCAACTGCCGATGGTACCTCAGCGCTTCGGCATCAAGCTCATCGATGACAACGGCATCAAGAAGCAGTTTGCCATCATCGAAAGGCTGATGCAGGCGGCCGACGGCATCGTGAACTGCGGTGACGCCGGACAGGAGGGTGAACTGATCCAGCGGTGGGTGATGCAGAAGGCGCAGGCCAAATGTCCTGTAAAGCGTCTTTGGATCTCGTCGATGACCGACGAGGCCATCCGTGAGGGCTTTGCCAACCTGAAGGATCAGACCGACTACCAACCCCTGTATCTGGCGGGACTTTCACGCGCCATCGGCGACTGGCTCTTAGGCATGAACGCCACACGCCTCTATACCTTGAAATACGGTCAGAACCGGCAGGTGCTCTCCATCGGCCGCGTGCAGACCCCTACCCTTGCGCTGATCGTGAACCGTCAGAAGGAAATCGAGAACTTCAAGCCCGAGCCCTACTGGGTGCTGGCAACGGTGTATCGCGACACCACCTTTACGGCTACGAAGGGTAAGTTCACCTCGAAGGAGGAGGGTGAAAAGGCCTTTGCCACCATCGAGGGCAAGCCTTTTACGGTGACGAAGGTGGAGAAGAAAGAAGGCAAGGAACAGCCGCCACAGCTCTACGACCTGACCTCGCTGCAGGTGGACTGTAACCGCAAGTACGCCTTCTCGGCCGAGCAGACACTGAACCTGATTCAGGCCCTCTACGAACGGAAACTCACCACCTATCCCCGTGTGGACACGCAATATCTGTCCGACGATATCTACCCCAAGTGTCCGCAGACGATGAACGGGCTCTATCAGACCAAGTTCGGCGGTGTGGCCCCCTATGCGGAGCTGATCAAGCCCATCGGCGGCAAGCCTCTGAAAAAGAGCAAACGTGTATTCGATACCTCGAAGGTAACCGACCACCATGCCATCATCCCCACAGGCGTCATCCCCACGAACCTCAATCCAGCCGAGCAGAAGGTATATGACCTCGTGGCAAGGCGATTCATAGCGGTATTCCTGCCTGATTGCAAATTCTCGACAACGACGGTATTAGGAGAGGTCGCAGGAGACGCTAGCCCGGCTAGCCAAACTAGCCAGACTAGTGAGACTAGTAATACTAGTGAGGCTAGTAATACCATCGAATTCAAGGTGACTGGCAAGGAAATCCTTGATCCGGGCTGGCGCGTGGTATTAAGCAAGGCCTCAGAGAAATCGGATGACTCCGAGAAATCTGAGAACTCCGAGAACTCTGAATTCTCCGAAAAGCCCGCCGATGCCGAGGAGCGCACGCTGCCCACCTTCGTGAAGGGCGAATCGGGCGACCATAAGCCCACCCTCACAGAGAAATGGACCACGCCCCCACCTTATTATAATGAGGCCTCGCTGCTGCGGGCGATGGAGACGGCGGGCAAGTTCGTGGAAGACGAGACCCTGCGCGCTGCTATGAAAGAGAACGGCATCGGGCGCCCATCGAGCCGTGCAGGTATCATCGAAACCCTCTTCAAGCGCCACTATATCAAACGCGACCGCAAGCGCCTCATCGCCACACCAACCGGCATAGAGCTGATCGACCTGATACGCGAGGAACTGTTGAAGAGCTGCGAGCTGACAGGTATCTGGGAAAAGAAACTGCGTGACATCGAGCACCAGAAATATGATCCCCAGCAGTTTATCGATGAACTGAAAGCCCAAGTGGCGGAGATCGTGCATGATGTGATGGCCGACAACTCGAACCGACGGGTTACGGTGCTCACCGATGCCGAACTGAAGAAGGTAAAATCGCCCAAGAAACAATAAAAGCGCCTCGCATATCGTTATTATAAGGTATGCGAGTTTTTTATAAGCTATTCTCCATCGTCATCGTCGCCACACTCTTAACGGGTTGTGGCGCAGATAAGGCATTCAAGAAAGCAGAGTCATTGTATGCCATCGGGGAATACTATGATGCCGCCACCCAATATAAGAAGGCTTACTCGCAAACACCCCCCAAGGAAAAGGAGAAACGCGGTGAACTGAGCGCGAAGATGGCCATCTGCTATCGTCGCACCAACACCACTTCGAAGGCCATCGCCGCCTACAACAACGTCATCCGCTACAAGAAGACCGACTCGCTGACACATCTCTACCTGGCGCAGCAGCTGATGAAGAACGGCAGCTACAAGGAGGCCGCCAAGAACTTCCAGATAGCCATCGATTCACTCTCGATGTGCGATGCGAAGGACTATCTGACACTGGCGAGAAACGGACTGAAGGCAGCGAAGGCAGCACCCGACTGGAAAAAAGAAGGCTCGGCCTATACCGTGAAGCGCATGGAGATCTTCAACTCGCGACGTGCCG
>CAMJBL010000030.1 GCA_946403845.1 uncultured Prevotella sp.
CTCAAACACCAGTGGGGCAACCCGTGCCGGTTCGACCCCGGCTCTGGGTACAAGTAAAAGGTTTTCTACCAAAAGTAAAGTGCTGCAATGATTTGCAGCACTTTTTCTTTTTAGCGTTTCTTGGCGGGAGGAACGATACCGCCACCGATATAGGCAATGCAGATGCCCCTCTCCCACTGCTCACGGATATAACCCTTGGGATCGTCCGGATTGACCTGCAAATTCTGGAAACGCTCATCGCCATAGGCGTAATTACCAAAGGTAACGATATACTTGCCACCGCCATAGGCCACCTGATGCAGGTTGAAGCCCTTGTTCCAGACCTCCGACTGGATGCTTCGCATCATATCATTGGTCGTATCGGCTGTGAAATAGCCCTGCGACACGAACTTCGAGTTCTGACTCATGACGACGAGCCACTGCTTACCATCAAAGGCAAGGTCGGTAATGCTGTAACCATGGGCCTTCTGCTCAGCAATCCAAGGGGCAAGGTTATCCCATGTGTTCTGCCAGATAATCTGTCGACTGATACCACTCCCCTGCGACAACACCACCAGCCACTGACTGTTGCTGCGCGACATCGAGGTGATGGCATAACCTTCCTGCGTCTTCTTGGCAATCCAATCCTCCGGCCAGGCCTCGCTCACGAGATAGGTCTGCATGGAATAGCCAGTATTGCCAGCCATGATGATAAACCATCCTTCACCCGTATAGGCTGCCGTTACGATACGCTTGCCTTGATCCCAACAACTCACAATGTCGTTCTGATCAATGTTGTTTGAGCCATAGGCAAACCATGTCTGGGCAGTATAGGGAAGCCCGGACTCTGAAATCAACAAGGTCTTGTCCTGTGCCATAGCCGCCGCTACCGACAACTGCATCAGCAAAACGGCGATAAGGAGTTTTTTCATCATTCTCATAACGTATTAATAATTGATATACCTTTTCGGATGCAAAGATAGGAAAAAAAAGGGAAAAGTGAAACTTTCCATCCAACTTTTTATCGTTTGCAGGGTGATTCCTGACCGAAGAGGTACTGTTTCTGATAGCCGCCCGCATCGACCACAATCTTCTCGAAGACAATACCTGGATGCTTAGGCTGCAACATCAGACTGTGTATCCCATCCGCAGTTGTTCCTACTGGCAACTCTACCACCTTCTCAACCACACGACTGGCGACAGCAGGATAGTATTCCGAGTACATATAGGGCTGACGGTCGACAAGCGTCTTGTTGAAGTTCACCACCTGAGGCGCTGAGTTGTCAAGACTGACGGCATACTCGAAACCACCAGCATCGAGGAAATCAAGCGTTGACTTCGTAATGACATGAACCTTCACGGACTTCAAGTCAGCAGGTAATGTAAACTGGTAGGTCAGCATGGCATTACCGACAGACGCCGTATAGGGCGTCAGGGCAACGGCACTACGGGTACGACCGTAATAGGGATAGACCGTCCACTGCGAACCTTCAGGTGCTGTAGCACTGTAGTAATGCTCTGCCTCCATCGCCACATAGCCATTGCTGGGGGTAAAGGTATAGCCGCCTGCTGTACTATCGGCCACGGCAGTGATACGCGGCAGCATGTCGGCACGGAAATTATCGTTCCACGAACGGTAGCCGATGTGCTTCTGGATCATCATACCATTCCACTTACCACCTGCAATGTCGGTATTATAAGCAGCACAGAGCAGCGAGTCACGACGGAAAGTCTCACGTACCCGCTCTGCCCAGAGATTAGCATCGGGGTTCTTACTGGCAGCCAGATACTGGTTCATGGCCTGGGCATAGTACATATCGTAGAGGTTGGCCATCGCCTGCACGGGGAAGAGGATGAGTTGACGGTAGAAGTCGCGGGCCTCAGCAGGAACCTTCTCGTAGAGACGCAAAGCGCGCAGTTCCAGACGCTGATAGTCATCGGCCACCTGCTTCCATTCACCGGTAGCCACGTTATAAGTACGCGCATCGAGCATCTCGGGCGTAACACGGGCCATATACTGGCAGTTGCGGTTGTAGATGTCGGCAGCCTCCTCAGCAACACAATTGCAGAAAACGGAGCGGAAGAAACTGAGGGTATGGTCGGTGACGGTCTGGACGGTATAGTCCTTCGGATGCCAAGCCATATCCATAAACAACTGGATGGGATACTCCATCGGCTTCAGGTCGCCGACATTGAGAATCCACATACGCTCGATACCGAAGTCGTAGGCCAACGACAGCTGCTCAAACATCTGCTGCGTCTGAGTGACGTTGAGCCACTTCGTATTTCGGGGAGCACCCACGTAGTCCACATGGTAGTAGATACCCCAGCCACCCTTGCGCTTGTGTTCGGCAGCGGTGGGTACACGACGGATGTCGCCCCAGTTGTCGTCGCTGATAAGAATCATCACGTCGTCAGGCACGCGGAGACCGGCATCGTAATAGTCCTGTACCTCTTTATACAAAGCCCACACCTGAGTGGTCATCTCAGCCGGCTTGCCCGTCACCTCCCTGATAATCCTGCGCTGGTTGTCGATGATATTCTCCAGCAACTTGGTGTCAGCCGTCGCGCTCATGGCCTCATCGCCATCACCACGCATACCGATTGTCACGATGTCGTCGGTACCCTTCATGCGCTCGATACCCTCGCGGAAGAAACGGTCAAGATAGTCTTTGTTCGTCTCGTAGTTCCACGCGCCCCAGTCCTTACGATGACGGGCATATTCCTGATGGTTACGGGCCATCGGCTCGTGGTGGGAGGTGCCAATGATGACACCCATCTCGTCGGCCACCTTCAAGTTCTCCGGATCGTCAGCATAAAAAGCCCAACCCCACATAGCGGGCCAGAGGAAGTTTCCCTTCAGACGGAGAATGAGTTCGAAGACCTGCTCATAGAAACGATGGTCGCCATAATCTGTACCAAAGGTATTCTTCACCCAAGTCGTCAGACAGGGAGCCTCATCGTTCAAGAAGAGACCACGATAACGTACGGCAGGCTCGCCATCCGTATATTCACCTTTCTTTATATAAATAACATCGTGCTTCTCGATGGGAACATCTGCCCAGTAATACCAAGGCGAAACACCCATCTGGCGGGTGAGTTCATAAATGCCAAAGACGGTACCTCGCTTGTCGCTGCCGGCAATGACGAGCTGCTCACCAATGGTCTTGATGATGTATTTCTCGGTCTTGCCCTTCAGGTCACGGAGCAGGCCTTTCTTCACCCACTGGTCGATCTGCTTGTTGACACCAACCGTACCGACGAGGATCCGAGGATTGTCCGAAATAGGGAGGCGGTTCTGAGTCACCTTCTCAAAATCCTTCTGCAGGTTGGCCACAGCCCGCTGAACACAACTATGTTCACGGGTGTCAAATGAAACACTTGCATCTTGCAGGGAAAGAACATCTGCAGATGTCTTGAAAACAACAAAAGGCTCGGAAGCAACCGAGCCAAGCGTCGCCATGATGGCGAATAGGGAAACTAAAATCCTTTTCATGCTTGACAGATCATTTACGGCCACAAAGGTACTAAAAATCTGTCGCGCGAATTTTTAAGTATGTCACAATTGTTTTCGCTTTTGTTTCATACTCAAAAACAACTTATTTTTTTACTTATTGAGCAGGGCTAATGTCTTTGTCTTAACCACAGAAGCAAGCTTTAAAGCAACAAAATTTAAAATAATCATACTACTAATACCTCTAAAAATGTTATCCTATGTTCTTAATTCCGGTGCAAAATTACAATTGTGCTCGCACACAGGCAAATTTCAGAGCATAAAAAAAGGGATATAGGTCAGCTTCTTGACTCACATCAACCGGGCCTGTTTACGATGGGACCCAAAACGATAACCAATGCCCAACATCAGGTTGTTGGGATATTGGAAACTATAAAGACTATAACCGATATGAAGAAATACCTTCGACGAAAGGGCTGCCTTTAAGGCCAGAATTTCATAAAAACCCCTGAAATGGGGACTGCCCGCATTGATAAAGTTGTGACCGATACCGAAATTAATCGTAAAATACGGCATCACATATTCTGCACGTACGGAAAGACCGGCGGTCACCTGACGATACCAGGACGGCGTACGAAGACGGTCATCGGGTGAGGTCAATGGCACTTCCACAGTCTCTGTCACGCTCTCTTCCCCTTCTTCAGTCTCATCAATGACAGGTGTCTGCGCCGGGTCCTCATTGATAATCAGATTTGCACTATGATCGTAATACAAATCCAAAGAAGCACCTACATTCAACCAGTGGTTCAGATTGTACATCGGGTTGACATTGACACCTGCGACGCCATAGGTCCCCGTCAACGCATATGAACCAAGTGCCGTTTCGGTTCCTCTGCGCTTCCAACCGCCAAACAAGACAACATCGGTACTCCAATGCTTCTGGAAGAGGGGTAACGGACCGTCGGCAGGCAACTCGTCCGGACGGTTGAGATAATAGGCCAGTGACAATTTCGCCGAAGCCACATTCAAACCTGCATTTGGCATCGATGTATTGCCATTGCTGAAATGAGAGGCGGAGAATCCGATATTCAGGTCAAACTGTCGGGAAAGCATCCAACGCAGATAGACACCGAAGTCCATATAGGCCGTCATCTTCGAACCGATCACATGATTCGACACCCGTTCTCCCTCATTATAGGAATGCCAGCCATAGGCCACACCGAAATCCCATTCATAATTGAGGGCGAGTTTCGGCGACAAGGTCTTAATGGTGGCTCCCTGAAAGAGATAGGCGGAAACGGGATTGCCGATCTGCGGATTCAGATGATGATAACCCAAACCGGCACCCTGATAGGCGCCCTTATAGATATGAGCCTGCTCTGAATCGGGGGAGGGCATGAAAGAATATTTCAGACGCGTGGTAAAATACTGGTTCATCGTGCGCACCTCAGGATTATAACCCTCCAGGAAACGGTTTGTATGCAAAACGGCGCCATCGATAACTTCTGCCTCCAGACGATGGATGACAGGCGCAGAACCCCATTTCTGCAGACGATTGTATTCCGCTTTGGTCAGTCGCATGAACGAACCGTGCTGGGGACCGGTTACGCCCTCAATATCCACGGGGTCAGAGAAGTGGCGCAGATATTTGTCAGCCTTGCAGATACGATAATGACGGGGCTTGGAAGAATACTCGATATAAGCCACACGCCAGGTATCGTCGCCAATCAGCTGAAAGGCACTCGATCCTTCACACTTCTTCTTTCCCTCAAAACTGACGAAATCGTCTTCTACCGGCTCACCCCAACCATGGGTCAGGTGTTCGGATGTAGCCGTATAGATACCCGGCTTCCCACCTTCTTTCTTGATGAGCATATGATAAAGACCATCGCTCTCCAGATAGTTGATATCCGCATCGATAGTGGCATAACCCCAGTCAAAAAGGATACGGGGCTTTGTCAGTCTGGTAAACGACTTATCGGCATAGGAATAATACATCCGGTCATAAGCCTCCTCGCCACGGTTCCACATGGAATAGTAAATCATGTAACCGCCCTTGTCGCCATCGGGCCATTCATAGTGAGGGTCCCAGAAAATCTGAGGCGCCCACACACGGTTGATAGTACTCCAGTCCTTATAAGGACTCGGCGACTGTGGATCGCAGAAGATGACATCTCCCTTGCGATAGTCAAACGAAAGACTGGTCCAATGGATAAGATCATCGCTCTTAAGCAGGTCGATACCATAATTGTCCCATTCACTCTGCTTGCCCAAAGCCTTGGTCATGCCGTTGTTCATATCCGTCGTCACCATCACAAAGCCCTTACCATCCCAACTGCGGGTGATATAGGCATCGCGCTGGCCACCCTCGATACGGGCATGTTCCTTGACATCCATCACAGGACCGCCCTCCAGGACATCCTCATAATGGTAACCGTCACGACTCAATGCAAAGGCCGTCCATTGCCCACGATCGCTCATGTGGCAATACAGATAGCCATAGTCGCCTTTCTGGATATTCTGTGCCGAAAGGGGGAAAAAAGTGAAAAGGGAAAGCATGAGGACTATTGCCGTCCTACAACGCTTCGTCGTCATTCTGCCAATAATCCTCATGCCCTTATTTCACCTTTTCACAAATAGAATAGCTTATTTATCTGTAGCGGGAGCCTCGCCAATCAGATCCATAAACTCGTCGAGCTTAGGCGTAATGATGATCTGAGTACGACGGTTACGCTGCTTGCCAACCTCTGTATCGTTAGTGGCAATGGGATTGTACTCACCACGGCCACCGGCGGTCAGACGCTTCGGATCTACACCATAGTCGTTCTGCAGAGCCTGAACGACAGATGAAGCACGCAGGGCAGAGAGGTCCCAGTTGTTACGGATATTGGTTTTCGAGATGGGCACATTGTCGGTATTACCCTCGATCAGCACATCGTAGTCCTTGTAGTCCTTGATGATCTTGGCAATCTTCGAGAGGGTCTGGGCAGCACGGCTGTTGATCTCATAAGAACCGCTCTTGTAAAGCATATTGTCGGCCAGTGAGATATAGACGACACCCTTCAACACCTGTACATCAACCTCCTTCATCTCTTCACTCGAGAGCGAACGGGTCAGGTTGTTGGTGAGCACCATATTCAAAGAATCACTCTTCGACTTCACCTCTACCAGGTGACGGATGTACTGGTTCGACTCGTTGATCTGATCAACCAGCTTCTCGATAGAGACATTGTTCTGCGAAGCATTCGACAGACTCTTGTCGAGCGACTCCTGAAGTTTGGCATACTTATCCTCAGCAGCCTTAAGGGCTTGCTGCATACCACGCTGCTGTTCCTCCAGACTGGCGATACGGGCATTCTTGGCTGCCAGGTCTTCCTTAGCACTCTGCAGACTTTCCGTCAGCGATTTATTCTCTGTCTGGCAATTGGCCAGATCTTTCTTTGAGGCACAACTGGTCAGCATCAGTCCTACTGCCACGGCCATCATCATAATACTCTTTTTCATATCCATTATTATTAAAAAGAAATAATTCGGATGCAAATTTACATCAATGTCGCAAAAAACAATGAAAACTTTGGCGGAATTAGAATTATTTTAATTAAATTTGCACACAAAAACCAATTAAAGCACCCAAAAAGATGAAAAATTACAGACTTTTTCTCATTGCTACGCTCTGTCTGTTCGTATTGGGCATTTCTGCTCAAGTACCGGAAAAAGGTGTTTCCAAGGAACTTGCCCAACAGCGGAAAGCAAACATCAGTAACGTTTCCTATGACTTGACATTTAACATTCCTGCTGACGCTAAGACGCCTGTGACAGGTAAGGCCGTTATCGTTTTCGACCTTTTGCAGAAGAACGATGTCGTACTCGACTTCCAAGGCGGCTTCTCTGGTACTTGCACCATCAACAATAAAAAGAAGCGTCAGGCGACCTACAAACACGAACATATCCTTCTGGCTGCGAAACTGCTGAAACAAGGCATCAACATCGTGGAGATTGACTTTGCCTGCACAAACAAGGCGCTCAACCGTCAGAAAGATTACCTATATACCATCTTCCTACCTGATCAGGCCCACTCGGCCTTCCCGTGTTTTGACCAGCCCGACATCAGGGCGAGGTTCACCACCACACTCAACATTCCTGAAGGCTGGAAGGCCATGTTCAGCGATGGTTCCAACCCCATCCCCACCTACCTGTATTCATTCGTAGCCGGTAAATTCGAGGAAAAGGCGGCGGTTCGCGATAGCTACCCCATCCGCGCCCTGTATCGCGAGACCGACGCAAAGAAAGTGGCACAACTCGACGTTGTTTTCGCCGAAATAGCAAAATCCATGAGATGGATGGAGAGCTATACCGGCATCAAGTGTCCGTTTAAGGAGTATGGTCTGGCCATCCTGCCCGACTATCCTTTCGGCGGAATGGAACATCCGGGTGCTTTCCAGATCAATGAGTCACGACTGCTGCTCGACAACAACGCCACAAAGGAAGAACAGCTTAAACGAACGGAACTGATTGCCCATGAGACATCACATCTCTGGTTCGGAAACATCGTCCAACTCAACTGGACGGAAAATCTGTGGGAAAAGGAAGTGATTGCCAATATCATGGCATCGAAGATCACACGTAAACAGGTGGACGCTAAGGAGAGTGACATCAACTTCATCAGCACTTACCAGAACCGGGCCATTGCCTTAGACCGTACCGACGGTACGCATGCCATCGAACAGCCATCGATCGTCGACCATACGACCTTGCTCTACGATAACATTATTTATAATAAAGCAACGGTCATGATGCGTTCTTTGGAACAAATTATGGGTGCCACAAAGATGCAGAACGGACTGCGCAGCTTCCTACAGAAATACTATTTTAAGAATGCCACATGGGAAGATCTGATTGACATCCTCGACAAGGAGAATCCTACCGTTGGCGTGCGTCAGTTCTGTGAGGTATGGGTCAAACAGAAAGGTATGCCCATCATCAACACATCGTATAAGGACGGACAACTTGTCGTGTCGCAGACCGACCCCTTCGGACGCGGACTCTGCTGGCGACAGAAATTCGTGATTCAAGTCGTTTATGACATGGCTCAAAGCCGTACGATCGTTGTCGACATGCAGAAACCGATCATGACCTATAGCCTGAAGAACGGCAAACCCAGCTATATCATTCCCAACTATAACGGTCAGGGCTATGGCATCTTCACACTCGACGACGAGTATGCGGAGATTCTGCCCAAACGACTCATCACAACACGTAATGATCTGGCACGTTATTCGCTGCTGAACACCATCCACGACAACTATCTCCAGGGTAAGGTCGCACCTTCACACTTTGGCGAGCTCTACCGTTTCATGATGAAAGAGAAGAACCCCATCATCATGCAGACGGCCATCGACCACATGTTTAAGATTGCCACTGACATGACATCGGATCAGCGCAAGACACTTGAACTCTGTATGATGGACCTGCTTGGCGAGAACAAATCAAAAGACTGTCGTCAACTCATCTTCCGAAAGATGGCGGTCAATGCCACTTCACCGGATGTACTCGCACAACTGGAGACGGTTTGGCAGCAACAGAACGATCCACTCTTCGACGAACACGACTATATGGAGATGGCTTATCGTCTGGCCATCACGAATCCTACCCGTTGCCAGGAGATTCTTTCCACACAAAAGGCCCGTCTGAAGAGCGAGGACCTGCAGAAGGAGTTCGACTTTGTCAGCCGCGCCTGCAATCCCGATGCTTCTAAACGCAATGACCTGTTTAAGAAACTGATCAAGAAGGATAACCGTAAGGAGGAGGCATGGGCTATCCATGCACTTCAACTGTTGAGCACGGACGTCTTCGCACAGGACTGTCCCAATTATGTGTCACAGACTCTGGCAAACCTGAAATACATACAACAGACCAGCGACATTCGCTTCCCGGATAACTGGCTGGAAGCTTTGTATGATGGTCAGAAGGGCAGTACCGTCAGACAGACCACTGAGAGTTGGCTGAACAACCCGAAGACCGACTGTCCAGAGGAACTTCGTAATAAAGTGCTGGAGGTTTCATGGCTGATGAGAAACCAGAAGCCCTATGTGGAGAAACCGAAACCAACAGTTGTCACCAAGCCTAAGACCACGACCAAAAAGGCTGCTACCAAGACAACAGCTAAACGCAAGAAATAAAATCAAACATAAAGAAAAGATATGATACGCTTCTTTCAGACACCACTGAAGACTGTGATTGCCACCGAGGTGGATCACGCACTGAGTGAACAGGAAATCAAGGAATTAGACTGGCTTTACGGCGAGGCAACGATGCTCGAGGCTGATGCACTCGAAGGATTCTTCGTGGGTCCGCGCCGAGAAATGGTGACCCCATGGTCGACCAATGCCGTTGAAATCACCCAGAACATGGGACTTAAGGGCATTAGTCGTATCGAGGAATATTTCCCCGTTGCCAACAAGGATGCTGAGTACGACGAGATGCTACAGCGTATGTATAACGGTATCAACCAGGATATCTTTACGATCAACATCAAACCCGAGCCCATCAAGTATGTGGACAATCTCGAGGTTTACAACGAGCAGGAGGGTCTGGCGCTCTCACCCGAGGAGATTGAATACTTGCACGGACTGGAGAAGCAGAACGGCCGTCCGCTGACGGATTCCGAAATCTTCGGCTTCGCCCAGATCAACTCAGAGCATTGCCGCCATAAGATCTTCGGCGGTACGTTTATCATCGATGGCAAGGAGATGGAGTCGAGCCTCTTCGCGATGATCAAGAAGACCACGCAGGAGAATCCCAACAAGATTCTCTCGGCCTATAAGGATAATGTGGCCTTTGCACAGGGTCCGGTGGTAGAGCAGTTTGCACCCAAGGACCAGAGCACGAGCGACTGGTTCCAGGTAAAGGATATCGAGAGTGTCATCTCGCTGAAGGCAGAGACACACAACTTCCCCACGACGGTAGAACCCTTCAACGGTGCTGCGACAGGTACGGGTGGTGAGATCCGCGACCGTATGGGTGGTGGTGTCGGTTCATGGCCGATTGCTGGTACAGCGGTTTATATGACGGCTTATCCGAGATTGAAAGAGGATGAAAGTGATTTCTCACCTCTCACCTCTCACCTCTCACCTCTGAAAAGAGACTGGGAGGATATCCTGCCCGTTCGTCAGTGGCTGTATCAGACACCTCAGCAGATTCTGACCAAGGCTTCTAACGGTGCATCCGACTTCGGAAATAAGTTCGGCCAACCACTAATCTGTGGTTCTGTGCTGACCTTCGAGCATCAGGAGGGTCAGGAGAAATACGCTTATGACAAGGTGATTATGCTCGCTGGTGGTGTAGGCTATGGCACCAAACGCGACTGTCTGAAAAAGGAGCCCCAGAAGGGTAACAAGGTCGTTGTGGTCGGTGGCGATAACTACCGCATTGGTCTTGGTGGCGGTTCTGTATCGTCAGTAGATACTGGTCGCTATAGCAACGGTATCGAGCTGAACGCCGTACAGCGTGCTAACCCTGAAATGCAGAAGCGTGCCTACAACCTTGTTCGCGCCCTTTGCGAGGAGGATGTGAATCCCGTGGTTTCTATCCACGACCACGGTTCTGCAGGCCACCTGAACTGTCTGTCAGAGCTCGTTGAGGAGTGTGGTGGTGAGATCGACATGACCAAACTGCCTATTGGTGACAAGACGCTTTCAAGCAAGGAGATCATCGCCAACGAGAGTCAGGAGCGCATGGGTCTGCTCATCGACGAGAAGCATATCGAGCATGTCCGCCGTATCGCTGAGCGCGAGCGCGCGCCACTGTATGTCGTTGGTGAGACTACTGGCGATGCCCACTTCTCATTCAAGCAGGGCGATGGTGTGAAACCCTTCGACCTCGACGTGGCCCAAATGTTTGGCCACTCACCGAAGACCATCATGCGCGATAATACCGTTGAGCGCCACTACGAAGGTGTGAAATATGCGAAGCCTTCTGATTATTCCGATTACTCAGAATATTCCGATAAAATCAACGAATATCTCAACCGCGTGCTTCAGCTGGAGGCCGTGGCTTGTAAGGACTGGCTCACCAATAAGGTGGACCGCTCTGTAACTGGTAAGATTGCCCGTCAGCAGTGCCAGGGCGAGATCCAGTTGCCACTGAGCGACTGTGGTGTTGTGGCCCTCGACTATCGTGGTGTGAAGGGTATCGCCACCGCTCTCGGTCATGCCCCTCAAGCGGGTCTGGCTGATCCTGCTGCAGGTTCTGTACTCTCTGTGGCCGAGGCACTGACGAATATCGTCTGGGCGCCATTGGCAGAGGGTATGGATTCGCTGTCACTGAGTGCGAACTGGATGTGGCCCTGCCGCTCGCAGGAGGGTGAGGATGCCCGTCTGTATGCTGGTGTGAAGGCGCTTTCAGATTTCTGCTGCGACCTGCATATCAACGTGCCGACTGGTAAGGACTCACTGTCTCTGAGCCAGCAGTATCCCAACGGCGAGAAAATTATCTCTCCAGGAACGGTCATCGTCTCTGCTGGTGGTGAGGTATCCGACATCAAGAAGGTGGTATCGCCCGTCTTGGTGAACGACAAGAATGCCTCAATCTATCATATAGACTTCTCGTTCGACGAGCAGCGCCTTGGCGGTTCTGCCTTCGCCCAAAGCCTGGGAAAGGTGGGCGACGATGTGCCAACCGTAAAGAATCCGGAGTACTTTGCCGATGCCTTCATGGCTGTACAACAGATGATCGAGAAGGGTTGGATCATGGCTGGTCACGATATCTCTGCAGGTGGTCTCATCACCACATTGTTGGAGATGTGCTTCGCCAACACCAAGGGCGGCATCCATATCAATCTGCACGACATCTGTGCCGATGGTGACATCGTGAAGACCCTCTTCGCAGAGAATCCTGGCGTAGTCATCGAGGTAAGCGATGAGCACAAGCAGGAGTTCAAGGACTTCATGGAGGAACAGGGTGTAGGCTTCGCCAAGATCGGCTACCCCGTCGAGGACACTCGCACCATCGAGGTTATTTATCCTAGTTCGACTAGCCATACTAGTACGACTAGTCAGACTAGCGCGACTAGCTCTACTAGCTTCGACATCGACGCCCTCCGCGACGTATGGTACAAGACCTCTTACCTCCTCGATCGCAAACAGAGCTTCAATGGCAAAGCCAAGGAGCGTTTCGAGAACTATAAAAACCAGCCTTTGGAGATGAAATTCCCCAAAGGCTTCACAGGCAAACTTTCACAATATGGCATCTCTGCCGATCGTCGCGAGATGACTGGCATCAAGGCCGCCATTATCCGTGAGAAGGGAACCAACGGCGAACGCGAGATGGCGTACATGCTCTATCTCGCTGGCTTCGACGTGAAGGACGTGATGATGACCGACCTGATTACGGGTCGCGAGACGCTCGAGGACATCAACCTCATCGTCTTCTGTGGCGGTTTCTCCAACTCCGACGTACTCGGTTCAGCTAAGGGTTGGGCAGGTGCCTTCCTCTTCAATCCCAAGGCCAAGGAGGCACTCGATAAGTTCTATGCCCGTAAAGACACCCTCTCATTGGGTATCTGTAACGGTTGTCAACTGATGGTAGAACTCGGACTCACGGGTGCGAAGGGCGCCAAGATGCTGCATAACGACTCTCATAAGTTCGAGAGTGAGTTTATCTGTCTCGATATCCCTCAGAACAACAGCGTGATGTTCGGTTCGCTCAGCGGTTCGAAACTGGGTCTCTGGGTGGCTCACGGCGAGGGTAAGTTCTCACTGCCTGAGGCCGAGAACGCTTATAACGTGATTGCCAAGTACAACTACGCCGGCTATCCCGCTAATCCTAACGGCTCTGACTATAACGTAGCAGGTATCTGCTCTGCCGATGGTCGTCATCTCTGTATGATGCCTCACCTGGAGCGCGCCTTCTACCCCTGGCAGAACGCCTGGTATCCCGCTGACCGTAAGAACGACGAGGTGACACCGTGGATCGAAGCCTTCGTCAATGCACGTAAATGGGTGGAGGCTCAGAAGTGAAAAGTGAATAGTGAAAAGTGAATAATTTGCTACCGCAAGTGAATATTTATTGGGATTCATTTAAAACCTTCTTTAAGATTGGCATATTCACCCTCGGCGGTGGATATGCCATGATTCCTTTGATAGAAGAAGAGGTGGTCAACAAAAAGCAATGGGTATCACGCGAAGAGATGCTCGACCTCATTGCCATCGCCCAGAGTTGTCCGGGTGTCTTCGCCATCAACATCGCCACTTTCATCGGATATAAGTTGAATAAGGTACGCGGAGCCATCGCAACAACCATCGGCACAGCCCTACCCTCCTTCCTCATCATCCTGGCCATCGCCATCTTTTTCAGTCAGTTTAAGGACAATCCCTACGTGGCAGCCATCTTCCGAGGGATCCGTCCGGCGGTGGTGGCACTGATTGCTGTACCGACATTCCGATTAGGTCAGCGCGCCAAACTGAACCGCTACACCATCTGGATCCCCATCGTCTGTGCCCTCGCCATCTGGGCCCTCGGCGTCTCTCCCATCTACATCATCATCATCGCCGGCGTTGCTGGCTACATCTACGGCAAGTTTGTAAAATGATATTTCTGTCGCTTTTCATCACGTTCTTCGAGATTGGCCTCTTCGGCTTTGGTGGCGGCTATGGCATGCTCTCACTCATCCAACACGAAACAGTGGAAGCTCATCACTGGCTCTCAACAGCCGAGTTTACCGATATCGTAGCCATCTCACAAATGACACCCGGGCCCATCGGCATCAACTCCGCCACCTACTGCGGCTATACAGCCATACACAACGCGGGCTATGGCCATCTGATGGCAACGCTCGGTTCGGTTACCGCCACATTCGCCTTAGTACTACCATCTCTCATCCTGATGATTCTGATTAGCCGCATGTTCATGAAATACATGAACACCTCGATTGTCCAATCCATATTCACCGGTTTGCGTCCTGCCGTGGTAGGCCTGCTCGCAGCCGCCACCCTCCTGCTCTGCAACAAGGAGAATTTCTCCACGCCTATGGAGAATCCCTGGCAGTTCTGGATCAGCGTTGCCCTCTTCCTCGCCACCGCCTTCGGCACTGGCTACCTGAAGATCAATCCCATTCGGATGATCTGCTACGCTGGCTTAGCCGGACTGCTCCTGCTTTACTGAAACAACAAGGTCTTACTCCCAACGGAATACAGCACCGTTCCTGCGAGCTGGGTCTGAACCGGTGTAGTCCATCGAATAGGGACTGCCCGTGGTGGGACTCTTGCCGATATATTTGTGCGTGCGCATCGACATGAGCATAAACTCATGATTCAGATAATCCTGCCACATAAAGACTTCGGCCTTCGACACATCGGTTGTCAGCCGTACATCGCCGGCAATGCCAAAGCCTGACACGAATACATAACGGCCGTCTTCACACTGAAGAATCACCTGACCCTGACCTTTGTCGATAATACGAAAACGCGTCTGAGGGCTCTTGTCAGAGATTTCTGTATCATAAAGCAGTCCATGAGGCAAGGCGATGGCGGGTTTTCCTGTGGCAAGGTTGATTATGCGAAACCAGCGGTCGGCGGCCGAAGGGGAAGCCAAGGTCTTGCCATAAGGGATATTCCCGCTACGGTCGGCCTGGGGTTCATCAACGGTGAAGTTGTCGAACTCTGCATAACCGCCCTTCTGTCCTTTATGATTGAAAGCGAAGAGGGCATGACGTGAACCTTGGAAAGATATGAGCTGATAGCTGAGGGGCATCTCACGGCCTACCTGCTGGAAATGAATGCCATCGAGCGAGTACTCATAGTGAGCACGGTCGTTGTCATAGTCGCCAACCATACGAAGGGAAATCTTGGTGGCGGATAAAAGGCTACGGGTAGGCGAGCTTTGCTCGGGAATTAGTTGAATGTCTGTGGTGTCGTTGATGGCTTGTTCGAAGCAACGCAAAACCAATTCCTTCCCATCCTTCACGATACCAATCCAGGAACAGGGCACATTGATATTGCCCAGTCCTGCCACATCGCCATCCTTCAGGCCCTTGGTGTACAACTCAACGGTAGCGATAGAGGTTGGACCTATCACGCGCTGGGTGAGGGTGTTGCGAGCCCACATCAGCTGTTCTGCTGGCATCGACTGCAAACGAAGACGACCGTTCTTCAGGCTCCACTTGGTATCATCGGGGTTGTGGTTCCATTGCCAGACGCGGCCAAGGGTCTTCCCGTTGAAATCCTCATGGCGATTGTAGGGTGCTCTAGTAACACTCGACGAACCAGAGACATTTGGCTTCAGCCAGGTGCGGGGGGCGCGGCCTAAGTTGCCTTCGAGACCCAGCATGGGCCAGCCGTCCTTCCAGGTGATTGGCGCAAGGGTAACGGTGCGGCCGATAGAGTGGAAGTCCATCATCAGGAGGGCCCACCACTGACCACTCTGATCCTCGACAATACCACCCTGATGGATATTGGTACAGGCAGTGGCATCCTTGTCTACCTCGGGAATACCAAACTTTGTACCGTCATGCCCGATACGGTATTGCTCGCCACGAGGCACCTGCGTCAGTGATGTCGCATGATAACCGAATGTCTCATCGGCGGTGATGGTAATGGTCTCGTAGGGTCCCCAGATGCTCTTCGCACGGGAACAGAGGGTACGACCATTAGGACGGTAATCCGTGGAAATGAGGTAATACATACCGTTGATCTTATACATATGATGGCCCTCGCCAACGGCATTGCCCTCAGGGATGATTGTTCGCTCCGTCTCTTCGATAGGACCACTCATGTCGGGCTTCAGCTCTGTACACTTCACCTCGCCATAACCATGAATGGCATAGATCTTCCCGTCATCATCGAAGAGCACACTGAGATCGTAGATACGGCCCTGCATATTATGATGCTCCCACGGACCACGGATATCCTTCGAGATGTAGCACTGAAGACCCTTGCCATTGATATTGGTAAAGACATAGAACTGCCCATTGGCATATCTGATAGCAGGAGCCCAGACGCCCTGGCCATAGATCTCCTGATGGTTCTTCAACGAGAAGGCGTCGTCAGCAAAATCAAAGCGATCGAAACAGTATGAGATATTCTCCCAGTTCACCAGGTCCTTCGAGTGCAGGATGACCAGACCTGGCACGGTGTGCATGGTGGTTCCTGCCAGATAGTAATCATCGCCTACACGCAGAATATCGGGATCGGAGAACTCATCATAGAAGAGTGGATTCGTGAATGTGCCGTTGCCGTTATCTGCCGTCCATGACTGACCATAACATGGACTCACAAAAAAGTGGAAAGCAAAAAGAATATGTATTGCTACCAACCAAACATTTCTAACTAATTTATCATTTCTTACATTATAACACATATCTTCTCGCCTTTCACTTTTTTATTGCTTACTTTTTACTTTCTAGCGTCGGCCAACCATCTGACGTCCATGTAATAGGGTGCTGAATAAGAATAGAAGCACCTTGGTGGGCGATGCTGTAGCCATGACAGATAAAGATATCCTGACCATCAAAACGGTATACAGCACAATGGCCGGCGGCCTCATACGCCTTTTTGTCACCTTCAAGGAAGAGATTACCTCCACCATAACACATGTCAATACCCTTGCTGTCGAGGTAAGGGCCTTCTACCGTCTTACTGCGACCTACGGCCACACGATAGTTGCTCTTGCTACCCTGACAACAATAATCCCATGACACAAAGAGGTAATACCAACCGTCGTGTTTGAAGATAAACGGTGCCTCAATGGCATTCGGCCCGGCATAGTCTGACGTCGGATTCATCGGAGGGTTGGGATTAATCGGAAGAGCTGTCTTGGCATCCTTGTTATTCAGATTATAACGGCGGGCAATGGTACGAGGCTGTTGTGACACACCAATATGCATAGTCGTATCAAGACGGACAAGCTGAATACCATCCCAGAACGAACCCCAGACAAGCCAGGGATTATCATCGTCATCAATCACAAAATTGGGGTCGATGGCGTTCCAGTTGTCACGCTGCTCACGAGAGGTAACGATGCAACCCTCGTCATTCCACAGACCCTGGGCAAGGGAGCGGCAGGAGAGCAGACCGATAGCAGAACCGTTCTTACCAAAGGTTGAACAACTATAAGCGAGCCACCAACGGCCGTGCCATTGGATGACGTCCGGCGCCCATACATGGTTGCGGAATCCCGGTACAGAATCATGCGTCCACTTCGGAATAACACTCATCACCGGCTCAGCATGAACCGTCCAGCTCTTACGGTCTTTCGAGGTCATCTTCTGGATACCCATGCCTGTAGCGAAAAGATAATAGGTACTGTCCTCGTAGGCCATCACAGGGTCATGCACCATCGGCGTATCGGTGACGAATGGTAAGTTCCTCCTGGGATGCCGTTGCCCCTGCGCCAACAATGTGACACACGAGGCTAACAGCACCAAGGAAATGACTGTTTTCCTCATTTATACTATGATTTAGTAGTTTGTTTTATCTGACGATAAATTTCTTTCCATTTTTAAGATAGATACCGGGCTTCTTCGGAGATGAAACAGGTCTCCCTGAAAGGTCGTAGGTCTGAGCATCATCATCGCTATCGGCAATAACCCCGGTAATAGCCGTAGCAGCCTCGGTCTGATAACCCCAGGCGGTAACACCTGTTGTGGCTGCAACAGCCGTAAAGGCTGGCACCTTCGTGTTCGTGGACTCTAAGGTCTGCTCCACCATCACACCATGATAGTAGGTGCTACCCAACTTTAGGGTGACATAGGATGTACCAGCCTCGGTCTTCCAGGTGCCTGTCACACTGCCCGTGATGGTACCATCACTCTTCAGTTCAATATCGGTGGGTTTTGCCGCCTCCTTCTTCCTGTGATCCAGTTTGTAATTATGTATCAGTAGTTTGTATTTGCCTGGAATCCGGGTATCAGCAATCTGCTGCGTCGTGGCGATATCAGCACTCTTCACTTCTTCGCCAGTATATTCAAACGGTGCTGCCACCAGCCAACCGTTCTTGCTCTGGAACACCTGATGCACACGCACCTGATGCGACTCACCCCAGTTCTGGAAACGGGTATGATAGACCAGATAGGTGCGTCCGTCCTCAGCAGCAATGATGGAGTTGTGGCCCTGCGAGCGTTCGCCCATATTGCCTTTGGCCTGATTGCCCCAATCGGTGTAGGCACCGAAAATGTTAACACCACGGTTGTTGTCATTCTCACTCGGACCGAAGTTCAGAAGATAGGATGAGAAAATGGCGCTATTATTAGAATTTTTTGAGTCTGTGTACGGTCCATCGGGTTTCGTTGAACGGAACACACGCATCTGGTATCCGCCATTGTTATAGTCGTTGGCATTACCACCGGCAGCCAGACCACCGTAAGTGACAAACAGATAGTAGTAGCCACCGATATACTCGATATAACTGGCCTCACCCGACACATAGAAACCACCGGCAATCTTCTTACCGAAGTAGGGGTCAACAGTGACGCCATCACCTGAGCCTTTCAATGTGTAGGTTACGTCATAGTCACGTAGACCTGTAGCCTCATCAAGCTCCAACATCCAGATACCACCGCTCCAAGAGCCATAAGACATCCATAGCTTACCCTCTTCATCGTAGAACACACAAGGGTCGATACAGTTTGGATAGCGTCGTCCCCAGCCATTGCCTACGGCATAACGGTTCGGCAGCGATGCCTGTGTACCGATGACCAGTTCCAGGTCGGTGTCCTTATAGGCTGTGCCAGTGTGGAAACCGCTCATCACCACGGGTGCCTGATAACGATAGGGGCCTGCGATTTTGTCGGCTGTCAGCAGGATGATGCTCGAATACCAGTTGTCGCCATTGACACTCAGGTACATGCACCATTTGTTCATGGCTTTGTTCCAGATGACATCGGGCGCCCACATATTTCCATCGACATTATAACTCTTACTACCGCGCTTTGACCAGTTAAAGGCATTGAAATTGAGGTCATAGTCTACCCCGCCCTTCTTCACCTTCGTCACCTGCGGGGTGGTGAAGGCGGCACTATTGGCCGCATTCTGACTCGATGCAGTGGCCCAGGGAGCTGTGAAACTATTCCAGCTCATCAGGTCAGTGGTCCTTGCTGAAGCACGGTGGGAACCGAAGATGTAATACGTCTGGGACGCTGGCTCCCACACAATGCTAGGGTCGTGCACGCTGACACGTTTCAGCGAGTAGGCCATAGCACTCATGGGAACCAGTGCCGTCAGAAGTATAAAGAGGTACTTTCTCATTACCGATTATTCAAATACCAAGTGACAGCCATCAACAGTCATGTGGAAGTAAAGATCGTCACCATCGACAGGACTGATACCCACATAATCCTGATAGTAGGTCATGCCGTCATTGCCAATCATCACGCACTTCACATCAGCAGAGCCGCCATTATTGGTGACAGATACGGTCACCATGGCATCGTCCATGGCAGACAGCCAGGCACCCCAGTCACTCTGACCGCCACTAAGCACCAGATTAGGATTGTTCTCGTAGCTGGCGCCCCAACCATAATTATCGGCACGTACCACACCATACTCACTATTGTCAAGACGGGTCAGCACGACGCAGAAGTTATTCCAGTTGTTCTGCAGGTTGGTGAAGTTCTTGAAGCGGGTCGTATAGGTCTTACCTACAGGCACATTGATGATCTCAGAGTGAGCGCCCCAGAAACCTGTTGAGTTGTCCTCCGCACCAATCACGGTGTCGAACTCAAGGTGACAGCCGTCCACAGTGAAACGGAAGTAGAAGTCGTCGGAATTGATGAGGATGCCATTGTAGTACTGCTCGTAGGTCACACCGTCGTTACCCACCATGACTGCCTTGACATCAGCCGTTCCGTCACCATTGTTGGTCACGTAGGTCGTTACCTTGGCACCGTCCATAGCCGAGAGCCATGCACCCCAGTCAGCCTGACCGCCACTGAGCACAAGACCTGGGTTGTTCTCGTAGCCGGCACCCCAACCATAGTTGTCGGCACGCACCACGGCATACTCCGAATTATCAGCAGCACAAAGCACCACACAGAAGTTGTTCCAGTTGTTCTGGCCATTGGTATAGTTGGTGAAGTAGCTGACAAAGGTCTCGCCTGCGTTCACCTTGATATTGTCAGAATGAGCACCCCAGAAAGCTGTAGAGTTGTCGGTAGCACCGATGCTCGTGAACAGTTTGTCGACCACCTCGAACTCAGCCGTACCGATCACAGGTGTACTGGCAGCCTCACCCTTGAAGGTCTTGGCATAGGCAGCCACCAACGTCTTCTTACCCATAGAGAACATATCGGGAACAGCCTGGAAGGTGAGTTCAGAAGCGGAAATCTCCTTAGAAACGCCCTGCTCGAACTCAACGGTAGCGACAACATTCTTAACCATATCTTCGAGCGTAGTGCCCTGAAGCACCTTCTTGGCCACACCACTCAACTTAATAGACAAGGGCTGCTTATCCTCCTTAGAGGTGAAGCCACCGATAGGCTCGATAGTAGAACCGATGAAGCTGACGAGAGCCTTTTCGATACCAATACGGCAGCAAAGACGTCCCTCAGGATCTGTCGTCGTGAAATCATTTGGCTGAATATACTCCTTCGTACAGGTTCCATTGTCAATCGTGTAATGAACGCCTCCTTCTGTACGGTCAACAGTGATGGTCACCTTACCGTTGAAATTCTGCACACTGGGATCAGTCTCTGCGTCGTTAGCGGAAGAATTCTCAAAGTTGGCTTTGACAAGGCTTCTGTCAATGCCGTCACCCCACTCCGAGTTCTTCGTCGGGTCATTGTCATAACGAATCACACCATACTCTGTGCCCAGATGATCTTCCGTGTCAGGATTATAATCATTGAACACTATATAGCAGTTCTTGTAATACACATTGTCAGGATTCACCAGGAGGGTAAACTGAGCCTGCCACTTCTGGCCTGCAGGTACCACATAGGTCTTACCCAGTGTCCAGAAACCAGAGGTCAGGTCTTCTTTACCAATATTGTACACATCCTCTTGCAGGCCTTCAATCACTTCTTCACCACCCTGGTTCTTTGCCTTCTCAGCAGCAATAGAGTCGGCCTTAGATGACAACCAGTCGGGCGAGTCTATGCTAAACAGGTCACCGCCCTCACAGCTCGTCAGAGACATCAGACCAAGAGCTGCTGCACAGAATACTGTTGCTATTTTATTATATTTCATAATGATCTTCGTTTTACTGTTTTACCTTTTTACTTTTTTACCCTTCATTAGAGGTTGACCACCGGATGTACCGGACCGTACAACTTGTCGGCATTGCTCGTACCGGTATTAGCCGAGTTACCCACAAGGTTGGGGTTATCATTAAGCGTACCCTGGAAGATGGGGAGGAACTCATGACCCTGAACCCAAGTATCGTAAGAGCTCTTCAGTTCAGTATCACCAGCGGCGATATCGCTGTAGTTGACAGGCTCCTTGACTCTTGATCTGTCGTTGGTACGACGGAAGGTGCCGTGCTCCTTCAACTGCTGCAGGCGACCTGCATCATAGAAGAATCCCCAGCGGATGAGGTCAAAGCCACGTCCGAACTCACAACCGAACTCCTTCGGGCGTTCAACATTGGCAATCTGCTCGAACAACTTGTCAGCATTGCCTGAGAAGTCGGAGAGGTTCAGGTTAGCCAGACCGGCGCGGTTACGCACCTGATTGATCCAGTCGATAGCCTGTTGTGTAGGACCGTTGACTTCATTCTCACACTCAGCCGCACGCAACAGCACATCGCTATAGCGCATCATGCGGAGGTTGATACCACAGTGCAGACCAGTAATTACCTTGTCATAGAGACCGGTACGGAAGTTGGTGTTCTTAGCCACGGGCAGACCACCATAGTTGTTATTGGTGACGACAGGAGCATCAGCAGTCATGGGGACAGTATAGCAGACATTGCCATACTCGAATCCGTCCCATTCGGGCTCATAGGTACCGATAGTCCAATAGAGGCGCGGATCAAGCGAACCGTTTGTCGTACGCTCAGCCTTGAAGAGGTTATAGAGCCAAGGTGAAGCGGAAAGGTCTGCCCAGCCACCTGCATCGCCAGGACCGAAGTTACTCTCGATGGCGTGGCCCTGGGTAGCGTTAGGACTGGTGTTCACCGGTGTCCATTCGTCATCAGTACCCTGTGAGCCATAATCTAGATACTGGACCTCGAACAGGCTCTCGTCGTTATTCTCATAGGCTGCACCCTCACGGAAATTATCACCGTAGTTAGCCATCAGCTTATAGTTGCCATACTGACCGTTGATGATAGCCTTCAGCACGGTGAGAGCCTCGCTGTACTTATGGCGCATCATCAGGGCGCGGGCATAGTAACCGGCAGCGGCACCGCTGGTAGCACGACCTTTAGCCCACTGACCACCCTCGTTACGGCTGGGCAGCAGTGTCATAGCCTCGGCAAAGTCCTTCTCTACCTGATCCCAGACCTCATCGTAAGAGCTGTTGGTACCATAGAGTCCGTCAAGTGAAGAGTAGGTGTTGTAGTCTGTAATCAGAATCGGGTTCTGATAGTAGCCTGCAAGGTTATAGTAGGCCAGACCGCGCAGGAACAGCATCTGACCCTTGATACGCTTCATCTGCTCATTCAGGGCACTGTTGTCCTCACCACAGCGGGAAAGTGTGAAGTTTGTCACATTAATCGTGTAGTACCAGTCACGCCATGACCACTGTCCGATTTCATCGGTAAAAGGAACATTCAGATCGTCGAAAGGCATGTACCATACCTGTGAGGCATTCCATACCTCATCACCACGACAAACATCGAGCATAAAACCGACACGTGCGTATGTTCCTTCCATACGGATGTGGTTGTAGGCTGCAATCACATTCTCCTCAAGATCATCGGCAGAATAGCCGAATGTTGCAGTCGTCTGCTGGTTGGGGTTTGACACTTCCAACTTGTCCTCACAAGAAGTGAGTGTGCCAAGACCTAACACCAGTGCTAAAGAAAATTTATATAGTTTCATATCGTATTTCATTTTACTTTTTTACCTTATTTCTTATTTACCTTTAGAAGGTGAAGTTCAGGCCAGCCATGAAGCTTCGTGCAGTCGGATAAGAGCAGAAGTTGTAGCCAGGAGTGAAGGTACCGCCGGCATAGTCGACATTGTAACCCTTATAGCCTGTGAAAGTAAAGAGGTTCTGGGCCGATACATAGACACGTACACCAGTAACATAGTTGGCGAACCACTTGTTGGGCAGGTTGCAGCCCAGTTCGATGTTGGCAATCTTCCAGTAAGCGGCATTCTGGATCTGACGCTCGCAGAACAGGTCGTTCCAACCCAGAGAGGCACTGTTCGACAGATAAGTGCGGGGAATGCTTGAAACGTAAGTACCACCATCCCACTGATTGGCATTCAGGATATCAACACTCTTGTTACCATAACCGTAACTGGAGTTCAGCGTGTTGTAGAGATAGTCGGTCACGTGATAGCCCAGTGCACCAAAGGTAGAGATGCTCAGGTCAAAAATCTTGTATTCCAGATGTGCACTCAGGCCGAAGTTCACTGAAGGCAGACCACTGCCAAGCACCGTCTGGTCGTCACCGTTAACCTGACCATCACCATTCACGTCGGAATAGTAGCAGTCACCAACCTGTGCACCATCCTGATAGAACCAAGTTCCCGGTTCACGGAAATCGGCCTTGTATTGGGGATCCTGATCAAGTTTCTGCTGCTCCAGTTTATTATGGAGCAGGCGGCCTTCCTCATTCAGGTTGTCCAGTTGTGCCTGGGTAGTGATAAGACCCTGGTAATCCCAGCCATAGAAGCGGCCAACTTCCTGACCAACCTCTGTGATATAGGAGCCTGTGATATATTTCTCCGTACCGAAACCGAGCGAAGTCACCTTGTTTTTCAGGGTGCTCAGGTTTGCGGTGATTTCATGCTTCAGAGCGTGGTCACGGTTACGATAGGTCAGCGAGAACTCGAAACCGCTATTCTCCAACGATGCAGCATTCATGGTCACTGATGTGTTGGCCACACCAGCACTTGCAGGAACAGGAACATTGTAGAGCAGATCCTCTGACTTGTTCTTATACCACTCAGCTGTAAACTCGATACGGTTGTTGAAGAAAGCCAGGTCAAGACCAATGTTGTAAGTCTTTCTCTTCTCCCATGTCAGGTTCTCATTCACAAAGGTCGAGACAGCTGAACCAGTAACAGGCTGGTTACCGAAACTGTAGGTCATGTTGTTACGGGCCATCGTGGCGTTGATAGCATAGTCGCCCACAGCAGCCTCATAACCGAGTTCACCATAGCTGGCGCGGAGCTTGAACATATTCACGATATCGCGGTCGATGGGGAAGAACGACTCCTTATCGAAACGCCAACCGAGAGAGACAGATGTAAAGGTGTCCCAACGGATATCCTTAGACAGACGAGAGCTACCGTCACGACGAACGATACCGGAGATCAGGTACTTACCATCGAAATCGTAGTTCAAACGTGCCAGATACGAAGCCAAGGTGTGCTTGTATTCATAACTGTCGGCACTCCAGTCGCTGGCGTTCTGCAGTTGCAGGAAGTAAGGCTGCGAGAGATTAACGCCGGTAGCACCCAGTGTATTGGTATTCTCCTGCTGGAAAGTCTGACCAGCCACGAGGTTCACATGGTGCAAGCCCATAGTGCCGTCCCAAGTCAGCGTGTTCTCAATCAGGGCATCGGTATATTTGCGGTGTGTCTTGGTCAGACGCTCGTTCTCCTTGGCCAGATACACGCGGTTACTCTGAATCCAGGCTGGAATCCAGGTCTTATCGTTGCAAGATGTCGTGCTATAAGAAAGATTAATCTTATAAGTCAACTTATGATTATCGCTCTTGATTCCAACCATATTGAGCAGGTCGACGTCTGCAGAGGCAGTACCTACGAAACGGTCAACGATGGTGTTACGAGTCAGCATCTTGTTGACCAGCAAGGGGTTCATAGCAGAGATGTCACCATGAACAGTATCGTAATACACACCGTAGCCATAAGCATCATACTTATAACCGCTGGCAGAACCTACCATATCATCGAGTACCCACGTGCTGGGATCGTAAGCCTTGATGGTCGGTTGCATGTTCAGCACACCGCTGAGCACGTTGCCCAAGTTACCATACAGACCCTGCACATACTCACTGGCGTTGGATACGGCCATGTTGTCCTGGTCAGAGTGAGAGTAGACAAGACTGGTGCGGAACTTCACGAACTTGGTGTCCATCGTGTTGTTCACACGAGCAGTATAACGCTCAAAGTTAGGACCAGCGCCCTCGAGAGTACCCTTCTGCTTGAAATAGTCAAGACTAATATTATAGGTATTATTAACACCACCACCGCTCAGGTTCACACTGTGGTTCTGGCGGATACCGGTCTTGAAAGCTTCACTCAGCCAGTCGGTATTGGTGCCGTCCTGGAAATGATAGTAACCGTCCGCACCCTTGGAATAACCACCGGGAACGGGGATACCGGCATTCTCAGCAGCGATGCCAAGATAGCGGCTGTACTGCTCTGCATCAGTCAGGTCGTAGACATCCTTCTGGATCTTGTCAATACCGAAGTAACCCTTATAGTCCACCTTCAGCGGCTGCTCCTTCTTACCACCCTTAGTCGTGATGATCACCACGCCGTTAGCAGCACGAGAACCGTAGATAGCACCTGCAGAAGCATCCTTCAGCACCTGGATGGTCTCGATATCGTTTGGAGAGAAATCGCGGATAGAGGTTCCCATGGGCACACCGTCGATCACATACAGAGGAGCGGTGCTACCGAAACTACCGATACCACGGATACGAACCAATGGGTCGGCACCAGGCTGACCGTCAGAGGTAATCTGTACACCAGCCACCTTACCTTCGAGCATCGAAGAAATGTTGCTGTGCGACACACGCTTCAGTTCATCGGCATTCACGATAGACACAGAACCTGTCAGGTCGGCCTTCTTCTGAACTCCATAACCGACGACCACCACCTGCTCGAGCATCTGAGAGTCGCTTTCCAGAATAATCTGACCGAGGTCAGCGCGTCCGTTGACTGCAACCTCAAGATCCTTGAAACCTACATAGCTTACCACGATAGTGGCATTAGCAGGAACGCTCAGCTCGAAATTACCATCAAAATCGGTAATGGCTCCCGATTGAGCATCCTTCACCTTGACAGTTGCGCCGATAAGCGCTTCTCCGTCCTGGTCAACAACCTGACCACTGACCTTGATGGTCTGTTGGGTCACAGATGCCATCATTGGTGTTGGACAGACGGAAAGTCCACCTAACATCCCCAAGGATAACATCACAGAGAATAAAGCTTGTTTTCTCATTGTAAATTGTAGAATTAGTTATTAAATGAATAAAAAACTGCCGCAAAAGTAGTCATTTATCCATGTTGTGTGGTGGACAAAACAATTTATAAGGTGGACAAAACGATATTGCCGCTACCAAGTCCATTTTTTCTACCTCTTGAGATAAATCAATGACAAATATCAATTGCCACTATAGGCACTGGGACTGACCCCATACATCTTCGTAAAGCAACGGGTAAAGTATTTGGGATCATTGAAACCAACCGCATAGGCGATCTCGGTGATGTTACGGTTGCCGGTCTTTGTAGAGAGCAACTCTTTAGCCATGTTCAGACGGTAGTTACGGATAAACTGACCGGCTGGGAGACCGGCTTCGGCATTCAGATGCTTACTGGCAACACTACGACTCATACCCAAGGCATCACAGAATTCCTGAACACCAAACTCAGAGTCCATATAATGCTGCTCCATAATAGCCATCACACGTTCCATAAACGGCTTCGTGTTTTTCATCACTTCTTCCTGATCGGCCTCCACACTCCTGGTCACACTCTTCTGATAACGTGCCTGATTGTCGAGGATGTTGCTGATGCGCTGCTGCAACTGCTTGGGATCCTTCGACTCTTCCAACACTTTACGGATGGGCTGCATCAACTGCTCGGCCTCACGACGCTTCAACTCAGTAACCCAACGATTATAGATATGTATAATCAGCGCCACAAACAAGGCTGACAACAACAAACGGAACCACCAACTGTTCCAGAAATGTGGCTTCACCACAATTTCTATCGAGATGCTCTCTGCCTCTACCGTCGACAAAGCGGATTCATATTTTACCTCAAAGGTGTAATCGCCTACGGGCAGAGCACTGTACCTCACAGAGTGCTGACCTGACTTCAGAAGGGTCCACTCACTGTCAAAGCCTTTCATCCGGTAACTGAAAATACCCTGGGTCTCATAGCCGTAGTTCAAGGCCGAGAAGTCGATAGAGAACGAACGGTTACCCTCACTAAGCCGGATGACCTTGGCAATCGAGATGTCTGCATCAAGATAGTCACTGCCGGCCATAATGTCCTGATTGTCTACCATCAGACGGGTAAAGACAAGATGACCTTGACGGGCGGCCTCGGGATTCTCACCCGCCACCTCTATCACACCGGCCTCACTGCCCAGATAGATGGTTCCTGAAGGGGCTATCACAGCGGAGTTCCAATAAAACTGCGAACTGACAAGACCGTCAGCCTCCGTATAATTGGTAAACGTAGCCGAATGGGGATCATAGACTGACAACCCGTTCTGGGTCGTAATCCATAACCGGCCGTTCCGATCTTCCACAATACCCTTCACGGCATTGTTCACCAGACCGTCCTCCTGCGTCAGCACCTCAAATGTCTCCTGACTACTTCTCTCCTTCTCTCCTTCTCTCCTTCTATACAACCCATAGCCGTTGCTGCCCAACCACAAGGTACCATCCTTAGCCAGACAGAAAGAGGAAATCTTATCATAGATGCGCGACTCCGGAATATCCAACCGGTATCTCAGGCCACGGAAAGAGAACTTTCCGTTTTTCCGCGACTTCAGGTCGATGACACAAACGCCTTGCATACATCCTATCCACAGCTTACCGTCGTTGTCGATAATCGAACCGATACAACCACGGATTAACTGACATTCATCGAAAGGTTCCTGCAGTTGCTTGGTCTGGAGGTCGTAGAGGAATACACCGTCATTGCTACCGATCCACAAGGCATCATTAATAGCATCGTATGCCAAAGCACCGATATAGTTGGTCAGACGGGCGGCCTCAACGGGCATCTCTACCTTATAGACGGTTTGCGAGGCAAGGTCTACGACATTCAGTCCACCACCCCACGTACCTGTCCATAAACGGCCTTTCCCGTCGGCAACCAAGGCGGAGACACTATTGTGCGACAAGGCGGAATTCTCCTTCGTAAAATGCCTAAAACCCTTCTCTCCTTCCATCCTATTCAATCCCCCTTCCACGGTACCGACCCAAAGCGTACCATCCGGCTCCACATACATGGCATTCACGGGATTAGGAGAGAGGGATGCCGACGAGGCTGTATGAACATAGTTCTGCAACAACAACTGACGGGGCACCAACTTGGCAATACCACCGGACTCCGTACCGACCCATATCAGACCTTTGTCCACCAGAAGACAATGCACGAAATCACTCTTCAAAGGCGGGTTGCTGGCGGTATTCCAGACAGAAAAACCATCGGTGGCATCATCATACACATTGACACCCGACAGGGAACCGACAAGCAACCGGTTGTCTGAGGTCAGGGCAAGACTGGAAAGGAAGTCATGGGACAGTCTGTAGACCGTCATCTGCTGCTGATAGGGATCATATCTGAACAAACCGTGGTTCGTGGTAATCCAGATATAATTATCACGCTTCATCATGTCCGTGATATACAGGCCATTTAAAACCCGGAACTGCGGCGAGATCTCCTCACGCACGAGTTTGCCGTTTTTCTCTACCAAACGGAAAAGACCACCATCAACACCGATCCAAGGCCGACCGTTGCCTTCCACGTCACGGATACTGACATCCGGCGTATTCCCATGATAGGCATAGGAACAGATTTTAGCCACATGACCTTTTTCGTCGAAGGTCAGCATATTGACCGTTGAATAGGTTACCAGCCACAGACGACCCATCGCGTCACAATAGGTCTTGGTACTCGACTCCGACAACAACTGCTGAAGATGCTTGTCTAAGGTCTCAGGGAAAACACCCGACATCGTTCGCAGGTCAATGATGTTCGTCCCTTCGTCAAAAGCCACCCAAAGACGCTTGAAACGGTCTTCAGCGATGCTCTTGCAGGAATTGCTCTTCAACCACATCACAGGCGACATCATACCATAGCCGTCATAACGCACCAGACCGCCACCATAGGTTCCTACCCACAGAAAACCACTGGAGTCCACGAAGATAGAACAGACATTATTATGGGGCAGACCGTTCTTCAAATCAAGATACGACACATTATACCGCTCTGTCAGCATCGTCGCTTCTGCCCCACCTCCAAACAGCAGCAGCAATAAACACAACACGATATGACGACACCCACGATTCATAGACCGTAAACTCTAAACTCTAAACTATAAACTATAAACTCTAAACCCAAAACTCTAAACTCTAAACTCTAAACTCTAAACTCCCCCCTTCCCCTTCAAATACTTTGCGAATATCCTCGCCGCGCTCTCCACTTTGGCAGCGCAGGGACGGGTTTTATAGTATTCCGCCGTACGGGCAGAGGCCACATAACTGTTCGGGGCCTTTTCGTAACCATTAATACCCAAGATCTCAGCACAGATCAGACTGCCGTTCTCGGCCTTCGACTGTGCCAGAAGATCCTGAACGACCTTGTAACAGGCGGACTTGCCCTCACGGTCGCTACCTTCCGTCTGACCGCAGTCCAGACCAACGAGCATCACAATACCCGACACGGCACCGCACATCATACGCAAACGACCGACACCACCGCCAAAACCGGCTGCAATACGCTTCGCCATCACCTCGTCCAAACCATAGAGATCGGCAAAAGCAGCTACCACACTCTGACAACAACCATAGCCGGCCATGAAATTATCAACGGCTCGCTGTACCCTCATTTCTAACTCCAAATCTGACATAGTTTGCTCTTTTTAGGTTACAAAATTACAAAAAGAAAACACAAACACACCTTTATCCGCATTTTTTTGATGTTAATAATTTCTAATTGGACCTTATTAGGCTTGGCATATTCAAATAAATAACGTAATTTTGTCGTTCAAAAACAGAGTTTACAATTTATTTTATTATAAAGTTCAAAGTTTACAGCAATGATTTATTCAAAAGAAGTTGAAAACATGTGTAGCGTTTGCAAAGGCGCTTATCATGGACCTGCACCTATCCCCG
>CAMJBL010000031.1 GCA_946403845.1 uncultured Prevotella sp.
GCCCTTACGAACGTTTTTACGATTCGTTCATCGAGGCATTTCGCTACATGGAGGAGCAGGGCTACAAGATTGCAGGTCAGCCCCGTACCTGTTACATTGATGGTGCTTGGAACCAGGACGATCCTGAGAAATGGCTCTCTATTATTCAGATACCAATCGAATAGTGCGATTAAGCGAATGCAATGATGCTTGCATCTATTCTTGCGTCCCTTCGGTAGCAAGCGACCAGAGGTCGAGCGGCTGAGCGTGAGCAGTATCGACTAAGGTCAATAATCAAAAATTGTCTGCCTCATATTATTTGGGGCAGACATTATACACCACTAGTGTCCACTAAAAATGGACGAGTTTAAAAATTAAATAAATTAGGTTCACTTGAACCGCTTCGGTCTTTGTCATTTTTGAATATAGTTTTGTCGAAGAGATCTCTGAGATGCGTTGTGTCAGTGAGTGACATGCTAAGGATTTGCAGTACCTCATAGGTGCTTCTATCCAGTCGCATATCATGCTGCACAATGGCAACGAGGCAGTAGGCACAGATGGCAGAGTAAATCTGTATTCTGACAGCATTCTCAGTTGTTCCCCAGAATTTTTTAATCTTGAGGTGCTGCTTGAGCCACTTGAAGAACAATTCTATCTGCCAACGGTTCTTGTAGAGGTCAGCAACCTGTAGAGCAGTCAGTTCCATTGCGTTAGTCAGGAACATGAACTCACGACCTTGCTCCTCATCGAAGAATCGTACAAGCCTAAGATGCTCTGGATAGCCTTTCTGACTGCCATAGATGGTCAACTCTATCTCTGCATCAGTCCGTATTCCCTTGGGCATTCTGCGTTTCCAGTTGATGCACTTGTACTGCAAGTTGGTCTTAGCCCTGACAACAAAGAACGACTCCGCACGATGTATGCGATAGAGCTCCTTGAAGTTGTTGTAGCCACGATCGAAGATGTAGTAAGCACCTGTCTCAATGGGGATTTCCTTCATCGCCTTGGAGTCATGCACTGACGCCGTAGTGATATGAAAGAAGGCAGGAATCTGAGTCTCCAAGTCATACAGGGTATGTATCTTGATACCACCCTTATGCTTGCGGAATTTAGCCCACCAGAACACATCCAGGCACAGTGAGATGGTCGTGGAATCGAAAGCATAGACGTTACCGTCAAGCTTGAAGATATCTGTTGCCCGTTTTCGTCTGGCCTCACTGACAAGGTAGTATGCATACTCCTCGAAGATGCGATAGTCACGGTTGGTATTGGCCTTACCCAGATTACTTCTGGTCACATGCTTGCCAAATCCGAGATGATAGCACTTTTGGTGATGTGCCTCTATGGCGATAATCAAGTCTCGCATGCTCTCACGATTGCTCAACTGGCCAAACATCAACGTAAGGAGTTGGTTCCAACATGTGAAATGCTTCACATAACGGTTTCCTCTATACTTGTCAACGATGTGACGGAACTTGTCTGAGTCCATAAAAGCGACCAATTGGGAGAAAACGTATTTGGGCTTGTTCATATGCAGTCATCCATTTTGACTGCAAAGATACAAAATCAAATCGTCGCACCCTAAAAATCTCTGTAACTAACTATATTTCAATCATTTCAAAGAGCACTTAGCGATTTTTAGTGGACAGCAATGATTATACACATAAAATAACCTACCATTCGTCACAGAATCGTACCATTCGTCACAAATTGGAGATAAATCGCAACTTTATCATATCATTGCATTGTCAAAACGATGGAGCAGCGAAAGCAGAGTGATGCTTGCATCGTTTCTGCCGAGTCGCGAAAGAGGAAGACCGAAAGGTCAAATGACAAATTATTCAAAACTACAGAGATATGATAAAGTTAAATTTAAAAATGGTAGCTTTGATAGCTACAATGATGATGACAATGACAGCCCAAGCCAAGACACAGGACTGGGGTGGTCGAGTGATTGACGAGAAGGGCAAACCGATGCCCTATGTGAATGTGGTGCTGCTGTCACTGCCCGATTCTGCCTTCGTGCAGGGGGCGATGACGGACATGGACGGTGTATTCAAGATTGTGACGGATGTTAACGATGGCCTCTTCAAAGTGACCAGCGTGGGTTATCAGACCTTATATATAAATGCGGGCGAGGGTCTTACCATCCAGATGAAGGAAGATACACAGCTGCTGAAGGAAGTGGTAGTAAAGGGTCAGCTGCCTAAGACTCACGTTAAGGGCGACGCCATGCGTACTACTGTGGCAGGAACCATCCTGGAGAAGGCTGGAACTGTGAGCGATGCACTCTCAAAGATCCCATCGCTTGAAGCCGAGCGAGATGCAGCTGTAAAGGTGCTGGGTCGTGGTGAGGCTGAGGTTTATATCAATGGCCGCAAGGTGCAGGATATGAGCGAACTCTCAAGACTTCGCTCTGACCAGATACAGCATGTGGATGTGGTGCAAAATCCCGGTGCCCGTTATGCAGCCTCGGTGAAGGCCGTCGTTCGCATCACGCTGAAGAAGGCACAGGGCGAGGGCATCAGCTTTCAAGACAATCTGGGAGGCATCTACCAATATGGCCACACGCTGACCAACAACCTCGACGTGAACTACCGCACGGGCGGCCTCGATGTCACCGCCTCGTTCTGGGCTGGCCGCTTCGGTCACTACAAGTCGCTGCAGGAGCACGAGCTTACCTATTACGTTGGTCCCGACTTCTACCTCAGTCGCAGCAATCAGGAGAGGGAGAGTGTGCGGAAGGGATGGTCGCCACAGTTGCAGGTGAACTATATGCTGAACGAGAACCACAGTTTTGGTGCCTTCTATAAGTACGACCGCCATCCGGGCGGTGATTCCGACGCATTTTTCTATACCGACAACTACGTCAATGGCACCTTCAGCGAACGCTCGGAGAGCCACATCAGCGGCGGCGTCGACGACATCCGCAAGCACATCTTCAATGCCTATTACAACGGCAAGGTGGGCAAGCTGGGCATCGACTTGAACGTGGACGGTCTCTTCGACAAGACCTTTGAGGAGAACAGTACGGAGGAGACAACCATAGACGCCAACAACGTCCTCTCTTACCACGACGTGAAAAACTGCACCAAGAGCAGCAACAACTTCTGGGCTACGAAACTCATCTTCAGCTATCCAGTGTTGAAAGGTAATCTCAGCGTCGGCGGAGAATACAGCTACAACCACCGCACCGATGCCTACTCCTTCAACTCTGCCGAGACGCTGCCCGTGAAGGCCACCGACACGGAAATCAACGAGAAGTCGGCTGCCGCCTTCGTGGAGTACGGGCGACAGTTCGGCAAGCTTTATGCCCAAGTAGGCTTGCGCTACGAACACCTCACCAACGACTACTTCAACTTTGGCGTGCGGGAGGATGAAGTCTGCCGCGACTATAGCGACTGGTTCCCCACTGCCACGCTCTCCATGCCTGTGGGCAAGGTGCAGTTCTCGCTCTCCTATCGCAAGGACATCGAGCGCCCCAGCTACTCTTACCTCACCAGTTCGACGGTTTATATCAACCGCTACACCTACCAGAGCGGCAACCCCTACCTGCGACCCACCTATACGCACAACCTCTCGCTCAACGCAGCCTACAAATGGGCAGGCATGGTCGTGACCTATTCGCGCACCAAAGACATTGTGACGATGGACACCGAGCCCTTCCCAGGCGCTGACGATCCTATGGTAAGCCTCGTCCGTTACATCAACGGCAGCGAAGGCTACAACAAGCTGAGCCTCAATCCCTACGCCAGACCCGCCATCGGCTGCTGGCATCCCACATGGTTCGTCTATGCTCAGTTCCAGAACTATAAGTCGCTATGTGCCAACGGAAGCGAGATCACCCTCAGCCGCCCGTATGTCAACATTGGATGGGACAACACTGTGGAGCTGCCTCATGGCTGGCGTTTGAGCGCAGGTATGCGTCTGGCGACGAAAGGCGACATAGACAACACCCGCCTCATCCGCAACTGCTTCAGGTGCGACTTCGGCGTGCAGCGTGACTTCAACCTGCGCCGCCTCGGCACCCTGACAGCCGACCTGCGCTGCTACGATATATTCAATACCAACAAGAACGGTGGCATCATCTATGGCATCCGCGAGTTGACCGTCTACAATCCTGCCCGACGCACCTTCTCCCTCGACCTCACTTGGAAGTTCAACGAGGCCCAATCAAAGTATCGTGGCTCTGGTGCCGGCGACAAGCAGAAAGCAAGAATGTAACAAGACCATCTATCACATTTTTAAGCAGAATATCCCAAATATTTGGTATAATTCGCAACTCTTCGTATTTTTGCAGCGTCAAAATATAAAATGTTTAGATATGAAACAGTATAGATACGTAAAGAGTAACGCCTTTACATCAGGCTCAATTCCCGAGCAAAGCTCGCCTACCCGTAGCCTTTCATTAGGCAATCCAGCGGCATGCATTTTCACAGGGCAAGAAGAACTGACGCCTGAGCAGATGCAGGCAATAGCTGCCGAGCACAAGGGATTTGTTATGGAAGTTGTGTTCTGTGGTCAGTCCGATAAGGCCGACTGCAAGCTCACCTATTATTCATCGGAGTGCGAGGTGGAGTTCTGCGGACATGGAACCATTGCCACCATGTACACGATGGTAAAGGAAACACCAGAACTGATGGCAAAGCCGGTCATTACTGCCGAGACTAACCGTAAGGGAATCATCGAAGTGTTCAATGCCATAGAGGATGAGGATGCCGTGTATATCACTGCTCCTGATCCCATTGAGCATCCTATGAATCTTTTAGTCGCACAAATTGAGGATGCGCTTAGTCTGCCTCATGGTGCCATCTGCAAGGATCTTCCAATCCGTATTATCGATGCAGGTTTGCGTACGCTCCTCGTTCCCATTAAAGACCTCGAAACTGAGATTTCTGTCTATCCCAACGAGCAGAGCCTGAAGACGTTCTGCGAGAGCAATGATATCGATATTATCCTTGTCTTCTCCAAGCAGACGGCTGACGCATCGGCCTTTGCCCACACTCGCGTGTTCGCTCCCAAGTTTGGCTATCTGGAAGACCCTGCTACAGGTTCTGGTAATAGTGCTTTTGCCAACTACCTGCTAAGCGAAGGACTTTGGAAAGGCGAGCCAATCACCATAGAGCAAGGCGGCAATGATCGCATTTATAATTCCGTAAAGCTTAAATACCAGGATGGAAAGCTCTTATTCGGTGGCAAAGCTACAAAAAAATAGAAGGGACATACTATATTTGAAAGTAGAAACAATAACAATGAAAAGATTATGAACGCAAAAGCACTTGTCGTTATCGACATCCAGAATGACATCACGAAGCACTACCGCGACATTGTTGAGAATATCAATGCTGCTATCGATTGGGCAATGTCTGAGGGGATGCACGTTGTCTATATCAAGCACAACAACATCACAGCCAACACTCGCACCTTTAAGCCCGGCACTCGTGGCGAGGAGTTGGTACCAGAACTGAAGGTGGTATCGGATAACGTCTTTGTGAAGACAAAGAGTAACGCATTGACGAGCGAGGCGTTTGCCACGTACATTGCCGAAAATGGAATCACAGAGTTCTATATCGCTGGTGCCGATGCTACCGCTTGTGTGAAGTCCACTTGTTTCAACATGCGAAAAGCAGGCTATTCGGTGCATGTTTTCTCTGACTGTGTCACCAGCTACGACCTAAAAAAGTTGCCAGAGATGCTCGCCTACTACGCCAAGCAAGGTTGCGAAATGATTACTTTAAATGAACTATCACTAGTGTCCAATAGAATGAAATGATAACTGAAGAAAGACTCAGACAGACATTCAGCGAGGGAGGTGCACAGGAAATCTATTTGGAAGTCAAGGCTAATGGCGATTTCCTTGATTTCGCTCGTCAGTATGCATTCAGTCAGGATCATCGTGTGGCAAGGAGTGTCTTGTGGGGACTAACTAAGGCCAGTAAAGAAGAACTAGCGCAATTACAGGTGATACTGAACGAAATTATAGATCAGGCCATGCAGACAGAAAATTCTTCCATCAGGCGACTGTCGCTGAACGTCATTGAAAGACTACTAATTGCAGAAGAAGACCTACGGACGGACTTCCTTGATTTCTGCTTTGATCACATGATGGATGTTGAGGAGTATCCAGGCATTCAGTCCGTTTGCATGAAACTCGCCTTCCGTATGTGTAGCTTCTACCCAGAACTGATGGACGAACTGAAACGCACCCTCGAAGCGATGGAGATAGACTATTACAAACCCGCCGTGAAAGGAGTCCGAAGCAAAATTCTAAATGGAAAAATGAAATAAGAAACAATGAAAAGATTACGACTCGGAGCGATTCTCCATTTTATCATAGCCATAGGCCATCTCGGCTGTCTTTTTGCTTTAGATGAAGCCTTCGAGGCTTACGGCATCAAAGACATCATGCATAACATAGTGTTTGGTCAAGTCTGGATGCTTTATGCGCTGACCATCGGCCTCGCCTTAGCCTTTGCTTTGGCAGGACTCTATGCTCTCTCAGCCTCTGGTGATATCCGAAGGCTCCCATTGACTCGAATGGCCGTTATCGCTATCATTGTGCTCTACAGTCTTCGAGCCTTGGTGGGAGGCTGGGCTTGTGTGATGGATTTTCGTTGGTTGCAATTTATTTCATCCGTCATCCCAGCTTTTATAGCGTGGTGCTATTATCCCGGCCTCAAAAATCGATGAAGCGAGTTCCGAATCTCCTGTCTATGTCGCGGATTGTGTTGTGTCTGCCTTTGCTCTTGGTGGATGCAATGACTGTACCCTTTTGGACGCTTTACGTGATAGCAGGCTTAACTGACATACTTGACGGCTTTCTGGCAAGGAGATGGGGAGTAGAGAGTAAATTAGGGGCCAGATTGGATAGTTTGGCAGACTTCGTGTTTGTCATTGCGGTAGGAGACAAGTTATTTCCGTATCTGAAACTGCCTGCTGCGTTGTGGATGATGATAGGGCTTATTGCGCTGGTGAAAATGGTCAATGCAATTAGCTCCTTTGTGATGAAACACAGGCAAGGGCAAAGCCCATTCCTACACACCAAGGCCAACAAATTGACAGGCTTCCTACTTTTTGTCGGCATGATGACCATCGGACAGTCATATTTCGTCCCAGTTGCATGGATGATTGCATGCATCGCCCTCTTTGCAGCCATACAGGAAGGGCATTTTATTCGTAGCAAATAGACCATCTGTCACATTTCCGTACAGTTTATCCCAGAAATTTGGTCATATACTTATCTTGCAATACCTTTGCAGTCGATTAATTTTAAAAAAAGGTAAAAAGATGAAAAAGGAAATGTTTTTGGCTCTTGCAGCCGTGGTTTTATGTGGTTCGTTCGCCTCGTGCGACAAAGACGATGATGACCCTATCGCTTCAAATGAGGATAAGGAAGTTCAGTACTACGATTATTCTGAAAAAGGATTCTTTATGAATGGTGACATCAAGGTACTTGGCTATTTTGATAATGACAGCATCATCGAAGGCTATACTAAATATGTAAAGCGTACTGCTCGCTATCGCACCATTGATGGCGAAGAGAGAGAGTTCTTGTTTGGATATGGCTTAGTGGTTAATATTAATAACTTTGCCAGGTTCTACTCTGATGACGTTATCTATAATGCTGATAGTACAGCAATTTCGTGTAACGGACAGATTGAGCTCGCCGCATATGACAATAAGCCTTATGATGCCAACATCACAGCCGGAATTGACTCTATAGGCAAGCCTCACCTTGTTACGTGTAGCGCATCTATTGAGGGCAAGAAGCTTCTCATGCAGTTCCGACAGATCTACACAAAAAACGAATATGACAATCTAGAACTTCCAAAAGAAGATGATTTTAATATATGAACAAATGGAGTTTTTGGATATAAGACACGTGGTCGCCGATGTTTACCTCCCGGCATCCGCATCGAACCTGAAGGTATGCCATAAATAACTTTTGTTAAATTCGGCTGCAAATTTAACAAAAATTCCCTGATTATCACTATCTTTGCAAATAAAAATACAGATGGAAGATAACAAACCCATCATAGACGGTGCCGAGTACATTTCTCTGGAAGATGCCAAGCGGTTGAAGCTGCCCTATTTCGAAGGACTGGCAGCAGGATTCCCGTCGCCTGCCGGTGACTATCAGCACGAAAGTCTGGACCTGAACGAGAAATTCGTTCATAACCCTGAGGCTTCGTACTTTGTCCGTATCAAGGGAGAGTCGATGATTGGTCTTGGACTCTTTGACGGTGACATCTGCCTGGCAGACCGTTCGGAGGAGATTACGGATGGCAATATCGTGGTGGCCTTCGTTAACGGAGGGCTGACGGTGAAGCAGATCGACCTCTCCACTCGCGACAAAGGTTATCTGCGTCTAATGCCTGCAAATCCTGAGTTTAAGCCTATTATCATCGATGCCAACGACCAGTTCATCCTTCAGGGCAAGGTGACCTCCGTTCATCGAGATACAAGAAAATACTGATATGTACGCCATCATTGACTGCGATAACTGCTACGTTTCATGCGAACGTGTCTTCCGTCCAGATTTGAACGGGAAACCGGTTGTTGTATTGTCGAATAACGATGGCTGCGTCGTGGCTCGTAGCAATGAGGCAAAGGCATTGGGAATCAAGGCTGGCCTACCCTATTATCAGCTAAAAGAGCGGTTCCCCAATAATGAGATAACGGTCTTCTCATCAAACTATGAACTCTATGGAGACATAACAGACCGCGTGATGTCGCTCGTTCGCAAGGCTGCACCAACATTCTATCGCTATAGCATCGATGAAGGATTCTGCGACCTGTCAGGCATGCAGAACTACGACTTGAAACGCTGGGGTGAAGACCTTTCGGCCTACATCTGGAAGGCCACACGAATGCCTGTGAGCATCGGCATTGCACCCACGAAGACACTAGCAAAGATGGCCAGCCACTATGCCAAGCACTACAAGGGCTATAACCACTGCTGCTTCATTGACACCGACGAGCGACGTATCAAGGCCTTGGAGAAATATGAGATTGACGAAGTATGGGGCATCGGACGACGCTATGCAGCCCGTCTGCAGGCCTTGGGCATCAAGACCGCCCTCGACTTCGCCAGCCATGCGGATTCATGGGTTCGTGCTACCTTGAATAACGTGGTGGCCATCAGAACCTGGAAGGAGCTGAACGGCGAGGACTGCATCCCCATGGAGGACATGTCGAAGAAAAAGAGCATCTGTACCTCCCGCTCATTCCCTGGCATGGTGACGGATATGGATGCCCTGCGCACCAGCATCTCCAACTTCGCTGCCCGATGTGCCGAGAAGCTGAGAAAGCAGGAGTCGGTAGCCCAAACTGTCTGCGTGTTCATCGACACCAACCATTTCCGTGAAGACCTACCCCAATACTGGAACATGGCCGAGGAAAGACTTCTCACCCCCACCAATTCCACCCAGCAGATAGTTCAGACCGCTACCAGATGCATAGAACGTATTTTCCGTCAGGGCTACCACTACAAGCGTGCTGGTGTCATCGTGATGGGTATCAGTCCTGACAACGGCGTACAGACGAACTTCATCGACTACGACGCAGAGCGGCATGAGAAGATGAAACGACTCGATGAGGCACTGGATAAGATCAACCGTGAATACGGCTCAGAAACGATTGTACTTGGTTCCCAGCAATACGTCCAAAAAGAGGATTTGGGCGCTGGGAAGAAGGTCGAGGCAGGCGTCTTCAAGGACAGCATTAAGCATGATTTCAGAAGCCCCTGTTATACAACACGTTGGAGCGACATTCCAGAGGCAACATAGATTTTTATTCTACAGCCGACATCACCGTATCTGATGCTAAGCTTGTATCCAATAATTACTCTCCTATAATTGTTACAACCAGTTTTCTTGCCCCACCATAGTTGCGGTACTCGCAGAAGTAGATTCCTTGCCAGGTTCCCATGTTCAAACGACCGTTGGTAATGGGTATCGTCAGGCTAACGCCACTCAATGTCGACTTGGCGTGAGCAGGCATATCATCTGCACCCTCCAAAGTATGCTCATATTCAGGGCGATTTTCTGGCACCAAACGGTTGAAGATAGTTTCCATATCTACACGCACATCTGGATCAGCATTCTCATTGATGCTCAGTCCGCAACTCGTATGCTTACAGAAAATGTTGATGATGCCAGTCTTAGGTAATTTGGGTAACTGACTCATTATCTCACTGCTCACCAGATGGAAACCGCGAGACTTCGGTTTAAGGAGTATTTCTATTTGCTGAATCATAACAACTTCATAAATATTCAAACCAATCAAAATCGGCGAATCCATTCGTGCTTTCACCCTGTGTAAACACGCCGAGCATAACACCTGTAAATCCACCGATCACTTCTGTAGAGAGATAGCGGAAATCCATCTTTGCCAATGTCTCGAAGGTCTTGCCGTCGGCAGAGACTTGCATGTAGTAATAGGCACCATCCGAACTGATACGCAGATATGCCTTGTTGCCCATGAGCGTCATCTCCTTTGCTGAATGTGCAAGTTCTCCCAGACGGATATTGGGGCGTACAACGAGATGTCCGTCTTTCTTTTCTACCAAGACATCATAATGGTTAAGAGGTGCTGCATAGGCCGTAATACCTGCCTGCATACCTTCATTCAGGCGAGAGGCATCTAAGAGTGTGGTGGCCGTAAAACGCTTCTCTGTCTGTCTGCGAGCCACAAAGGTTGGGGAGGTGGCTCGGTCAAGCGTGGTAGTGGTTGGTTTCAGTCGAAGCCAGCCTTTGCGTTCTGTCAGTGAGTAGCGCGAGAGGTCAGGATTGCCGATACTATGCCATCCCATCGCGAGACCCAGAGAGGCGTAACTGTCGGCAGGCACATTGCGTTTCACGAAGTTGAACTCCTCACGTATAGGATCGGCAGGCATCTGCACTTGTGGCAGCGTCGGACAATCCATGTTTACCTGAATGGTACCGTTTCCGTTCACCACCGGCCATGCGTTTTTGTCCCAGCGCACAGGAGCAAGCATGGTCTCTCGGCCCATCACATGGAGTAGATACCCACTGGTGCGATATCCCAGGCATATCATCCACCAACTGGAATCAGGAGCTTGTACCAGGTCGGCATGACCCAATCCCTGTATCTCACTTCCTTGCATCTCCATGTTAAAGTGCGAGAGGATGGGATTGGAACGATTTGGCTCGTAGGGGCCGAAGAGATTCTTGCTGCGGAATATGTTGACGTGATGGCCCTGCTCTGTGCCGCCTTCTGCCAGCAGCAGATAGTAATAGCCGTCTTTCTTGTAGATATGTGGACCTTCAGGATATCTTCCTCCCAAGCCTGTACCCAAATGGTGTATATCACCCAACTGCTTGCCTGTTTCCACATCAATCTCACAGATCTTGATGTCGCCCTCCTTCCATAGGAAATAGCACTTGTCGCCTTCAAAGTAGAGTGTCGGGTCGCAACCGATAGCGAAATCTATGACGACAGGTTCTGACCATTCACCGGCAGGATCATCGGTCCATACATAGAAATGACGACGTGATGGGAATACAGTAGTTACCATATACAGCCGTCCGTTATGCTCGCGTATGGTGGTTGCGTACACACCGGCATTTGTCCATCCAAGTTCAGGGTTTGCTTGAGTGTATAGTCCTGACAAATCAAGTTGTGAAGGACGTGTCAGACAGTTGCCTATCTGCTCCCAATGTATAAGGTCTTTACTATGGAATACAGGTACACCAGGGAAGTACTGGAAGGTACTGTTCACCAAATAGAAGTCATCGACGACACGGCAGACGCTTGGATCGGCATGAAAACCCGGAAGCACTGGGTTTTTATATCCTTGTGCAGATGCTCCGATGTAAAAGAGGAGCATAGTGACGATTGATACAATTTTATACATGTTTTATACTTGATCTTTCTTTTTGCGGTTATTTCATTCCAGACCGGCTACTGAAGTTGGCGGTAATTATTTTGCGGATATTGTTAATTTTGGTGCAAATATAACGATAATTCCGAAATTATCACTATCTTTGCAAATAAAATTATCGAAAACAGGCTGTACATTCAAAATTATCACAAGAATTATATTTAATAATGTTTATGAAGAAGATTGCTGCCTCAGGCTTTCATCCCCCTATGCACCATCGTTATCGGCCATCCTGCAGAACATCCACAACCCAAAGACAAGTGGAAGCCCGAAAACGTGTCGTATAACGAATATGGCGGAAAGGCAGAGTAAACCAAATGAAAAAACAGATTCTTTTATTTCTCGCCGCAGCTTTGATGCTGAATTGCGGCAACAAGACGGGAAAAACCGTCAGTGACACGGACTCGTTGGCAGTGGATTCTACGGTGGCTGATGCCGGAATCGACAAACATTCCGAGGCCTATATCCGCCAACGGATCGACACCATTTATAAGGGTGTCGGCAAGTCAACCTACGACAGCGAAGGCCGTGAGATTGATTATATTCACAGCCCCTTTAACCGCGACAGCGCCTACTGTTCCGAGCGATACTACGCCCTGATGAAGGAGGCCCTGGAGATATGTAGCGAGACGGGCGAGATCTTGTACGACTACGATTACTGGGTGCGCGGACAGGATTTCTCTGACGACTGGAGCTGCAAGGTGACCAAGGTCTATGAAATCACAGACTCCACGGCCCTCGTAGATCTGATGATCCACAACTTCGACGATATAGAGACCACCATCGCCCTCCGCTTTGAGCGCTACGACTGGTACATCGATGACTTCACGCCCGAATCAGACGACAAGGAATACCTGCGTAAGACCATCCGTCAGGGGCTGAAGATTCGCGAGCAGGCCAAAGCCCTTGTAGGCTATTGGGGATGGGTTGGCGATGAAGGCCCTGAATTGCTGCTGCGGCTGGAGATGAACGGCAAGGGGCTGGAGGTCACCGAGTGTAACATCTATCGCCTCTATGGCTTCGACAAGGCCAAAGCCACCTTCAATGGCACCTACCTTACTGTCGAGGAAATGGATTACGACGAGCAGGCCGAGAAGCTTAACCAAGAGTTCCACTTCAGCGCCCACATGGACAAGAACGGAGATCTGACAGGTGACTGCCGTATCAGGCATCCGTTAGCCAGCAGAAATTACGATGGCCCACTCACGCTCCGCAAGGGCTACTTCAAATACCGTGATGATGTAAAACGTAATTTATCTGATTATGCAGAATAATAGGCCAGATTCATGATGCATTCTTGCGTCCATATAGCTGCATATTTGATTTTTCGTTTCTTCAGTTTCATTCGTTGATGTAGTTTTTCGTCGACATATCGTAATATAGGGCTTCCAATTCCTGCAAAGTCAGATTCTCCACGGAATGCTCTATTACCCTAATCAGCTCCTCTCTACGGAAATCGTCGGATTGTCCAAATCTTCCTGTGTATGCCATATTCCTATAGTCTTGACATGAATTTCTCCTTATCCACAATGAATCTCAGGTGAGAATACTCAATATGACCGTCAACAGTCGTACAACCGTCTGGCAGTTCATTCTTGACGGCAAGCATGGCCGCATTCTCCATCAGTGCCATCATCATCGGAGTGGCGAGAACGGGCAAGTCACCAGAACCAACTTTAATAGCGGTTAGGGCATCCGTAACCGTCAATTCACTCGTATATTTCTGTCCTATTTCTATCATTTCTTGATAAACAATGCTAATTCTTGGTGCAAATATAACGATAATTCCGTAATTATCACTATCTTTGCAAATAAAATTTGCGAAAACAGGCTGCACCTCGGCATAAAGCGAGTGTCAGAAGTGATGCAGGGACTATAGAATTATTCGATTACTTAGAGCAAAAGAAATGAAAAAGAGAAAAACATGGATTTGGCTGCTTGCCGCCGTCTTTTGCATTAGCGGCGCTTGCATAACGACTTGCTGCTGCAGCAGTAACGATAATCCTGTTGTTGAGATACAACAGCCCACCATACAACGCATTACTGAGCGAGGCAAACTGCTGGTGGGCACCACGGGCGACTATCGCCCACTGTCATACCGCGAGGTCGGCGGAAACTATTGGGGCTTCGGCATTGAGATGGCACAGAAGATAGCCGAGCGTATTGGTGTAGGTATCGAATATGTACAAACCTCGTGGCCAACGTTGACTGCTGACGTGCTGACAGAACCACAGACTTTTGACCTCGCCATCGGTGGCATCACGATTACCGACACACGAAAGGAGACGATGCTGATGAGTGACGGCTATTTAGCCAATGGCAAGACCATCCTCTGCCGTGCCGCCGATGCCGACCGCTACCAGTCGTTGGCCGACATCGACAAACCAGAAGTGCGCGTGATGGTGAACCCCGGTGGGCTGAACGAGAAATTCGCCAATGAGAACCTGACCCATGCCACCATCATCGTCTATCAGAAGAACGAGGAAATCCCCAATCAGGTGGCCGAGGGCCATGCCGACGTGATGATAACCGAAATCACTGAGGCTCCGTGGTATATACAGAATGACTCGCGCCTCGCTGCACCGCTTTTGAATGCTCCCTTCACCCATGGAGAGATAGGTGTGCTGATGCGCAAGGGTCAGGACGATCTGCTACAGGTGGTCAATAATACTATCCGACTGATGAAGTCTGATGGCACCCTTCGTAGCTTGCATGAGAAGTACGGATTAGTATACGCGTATTAACAAGAACTACGGAGAATTTTGAAGATATATGAAGTACGTAAAACTGAACTTTCGTCTGCCGTTAGGAGCATTTATGACCTTTGCAGGCATCAGTCATCTGACGTTCAACCGTCAGGATCAAGCATAAATGCAAGGACTGTGGCCGACGTGAGTATTGTTCAGACCCCATTAAATAGCACAACATGCAGATAATACTCGCTTCCGCAAAAATCATGAATGACAAACTAAAGTCTGTAACAGACATTAGCCTGTCAACACCTCGTTTCCTGAATGAGGCAGAATCCTTTGCAAGGGACATGGCTCAGTATTCCGCTGAGACGATAGCCGAAATGCTGGGCTGTAGTCAGCAGATTGCTGTACAGAACAGGCTCAGGTTCATGCAATTCTTCGATGAGAAACCAAAGCTGCCAGCCATCCTTGCCTATCATGGTCAGGCTTACAAGCACCTAAAGGCCGAGACGCTGAACGCGGATGAGCTCAATTATTCCCAAAGGAAGTTATGGATTACCTCATTCCTATACGGTCTGCTTCGTCCTTTGGATAGTATTCTTCCTTATCGGATGGAAGGCCATGTGGAATTGCCAAGCGGAGCGGGACAGAATATGTTCGGTTTCTGGAAAAGCCGCCTGACGGATGTCCTGATTGATGCCGTGAAAGCAGATGACGGCATCCTGATTCACCTTGCTACTGAGGAATACCAGCACCTATTTGATTGGCAGCGTATCCGTAAGGAGGTTCGCATCATTCAACCTCTATTTTATATCCACAAGGGAAACGACCTGAAGATCCAAGCCGTATGGGCAAAGACATGCCGGGGAGCCATGACGCGATTCATCATCGAAAACCGAATCGACAAGCCGGAAAATCTTTGTGCCTTCAGCTACGATGGCTTTGCCTACGAGCCAACTCTTGGTGAGCCGGATTTTCCACATTTTATTAAGGAATAGCACCGAATCTCCCTAAGACCTCTATCACCTTAACCCAGTCCGTTTCTGGCTCAAAGCCGAACTTGTCATCTATCCCCACATTGAAATAGAGTTTCACCTCAAAGTTCTGTAAACTTGGTCGTATTTCCAATCTTTAAGTATCTCACGATGGGTTTCCCCTATTGCTATTTAGGGAAAATACCCCATAATTATAGGAATAATCCAAGATCTTTCGCCCCCTACTTTACGTCAAAGAGGTGAGAATAAGAAACATTTAGAGCCTCTTGATAAGGGGCGGCTATAATGCAGGGATTAATAACAATTTAAGAAAAAGGAGACTAAGTTATGAAGAAGATGATGATCATGGCAATGATGATGGCAATGACTATCACGGCCAACGCAATGAGCTATACAGCAGCAAAGAACGAGGCACTCTTCCTCTCAGACAAGATGGCCTATGAGCTGAACCTGACGGATACTCAGTATGATGCCGTCTACGAGATCAATCTGGACTACCTGATGAGTGTGAACGGACGCAACGATGCTTACGGCACCTGGTGGAACCGCCGTAACACCGACCTGAAGTACGTGCTGACTGCCTGGCAGTATGAGAAGTACATGGATATGAGCTACTTCTATCGCCCACTGACTTGGAAGAACGGTAGCTGGACATTCAACGTCTACAGCCACTATTCCAACAAGAGCCACTTCTATAAGGCTCGCCCCAAGGCTTATGCAAGCTACAAGGGTGGCAATAACAAGAAGTCTGACCGCTACTATGCCGACAAGAAGGTGAACAAGCCCACTTCGACACCGACTGCAAAGAACGGCCATAGCAATAACGGAAAGAACATGGCTGGCAACAGCAACAGTAAGAAAGGCAATAAGACTGCAAAGCCCAATGACAACAACCGTCATATTGCCCAGAATACTACCAAGAATAGTGGTTCCGGCCACTTCGGAGGTCGCCGCTAAGGTTGTTTACTTGCCTCTATCATATGCCTCGCAAGAGGACTCCGGGGAATCTCAGCAATGGGGTTCCCCTTTGTTTTGCTGAAAGAATCCGGGGATTCGCTGATTATATTTCTTTAGTTCTGATGGAAAGTGTACTTTTGCACCTGAAATTTTGAATTGAAAGAAATGAGAAAGACAATTTTAATGCTATTCAGCATTTTGACCTATGGTCGAGCCACATCACGCTCGACAAAATCCATGCGAGCATGGTTTTGCGCTTGCTTAATCGGTGCCTTGATGCTGTCAGTCTCTCTGGCGGCACAAGAGGATATGCCGAGAAGACAGAAGAGAGTCACCTATGAGCAGATGACTGAACAGATGGTAAAAGAACTCCAGCTGAACGAAAAACAGCAGAAGAAAGTGGCAAAGCTGAACAAGAAATACAAGACACTGATTGAGGGCGAGCAAGTGGAACGTCCACAAGGTCAGCGTCCACCAATGGGTGAACGCCCCAGTGGCAGACCCAGCGGCAGGCCAAGTGGCGGCATGGGTGGGCCTTGCGTAGGAATGCCCGGAGGTTTCGGAGGTGGCATGCCTGGCGGTGGCTTTGGTGGTCGTGGCGGTGGGATGCCTGGAGGTCCGAGAGGCGGTATGCCCAGAGAACAGTCACAAGAAAAGTCATACGACTACGACAAGCAGCAGCAAAAGTACGACAAGTCCATCGGTAAGATCCTATCTGAACAACAGTATGAGAGTTATCTGAAAATCAAACCGCAGTTTGCCTCACAGCGCAGGGTCAGGGAATTCTTGCTGGGTGGACAGTTGGAAATGGGGCAAAGTGGTCAACATAGACCAGGTGGCATGGGGCGTCCTGGTGGGCCCGGTTCACGTAATACGAATATCACCTTCGCTGGAGCCACGGAGCTGAAGGCAGGGTCAACTGAGACAGGCAAAACTTACAAGAGTGAAAAGACCGACGAGAATGCCTTGTTGGTTTCCACCAAGGAGGCCTTAACCATTTCTCAGCCAACAATCAACAAGACGGGTAGCTCAAATGGCGGCGACAACTGTAGCTTCTACGGTGTCAATGCAGCTCTGCTTGTAAAAGGTGGCAGCACCACAACCATCAAGGGTGGCACTATCACCAGCGACGCTGATGGTGCCAATGGTGTATTCTCATACGGAGGTAACGGAGGCAGGAATGGTGGCCAGAATGACGGTACCACCGTCGTCATTGAGGATACCAAGATCACCACGACGGGTGGTGGCTCTGGTGGCATCATGACTACAGGCGGTGGTATAATGAAAGCCAAGAATCTCACCATCAATACCAGCGGCCGTTCGTCGGCTCCCATACGCAGTGATCGTGGTGGTGGCATTGTGACGGTGGAAGGCGGCAGCTATACCAGTAACGGTCAGGGCTCGCCAGTGATTTATTCCACAGCCGACATCACCGTATCTGATGCCACGCTCACGTCCAATATGTCAGAAGGTGCAGTCATTGAGGGCAAGAACAGCATCACGCTGAACAACTGTCAAATGACGGTCAGCAACACACAACGAAATGGTCATGCCCAGTTCCTTGATGCCATCATGATTTACCAGTCGTTCTCAGGCGATGCCGCTGAAGGCAACTCACATTTCACGATGAACGGCGGTTCGCTGACAAACAAAAAGGGCCATCTGTTCCATGTGACCAACACCAACGCTATCATCACGCTGAACAATGTCAACTTGGTGAATGAAGACCCTGCTAAGGTGTTGCTGTCAGTATGTGCTGACGGATGGCAGGGAGCTGGCAATAAGGCTACAGTCAACGTGAGTCGTCAGCAGTTGGAAGGCACTATCCTCGTGGGCAATGACTCAGAACTGACACTGACGCTGGCAGACGGTTCCACATTCAACGGCTGTATCAACGGTAACATCACCAATGCTGAAGGCAATAGCGTATCTACTGAGACAGGAACTGTAAATGTAACGTTAGGCGATGACTGCACATGGACTCTTACAGCCGATACCTACATCACATCGCTGAAGGGTGACGCATCATGTATCAAAGCCAATGGCCATCGGCTGTTTGTGAATGGCAAACAGATAAAGGTAGACTGACTTTTAAGGATAAAAGGATTGTAAGAAAGGAAACGATTCTCCTAAAAAATCACAAAAGAATCCTCCATATCGCGATGATATGGAGGATTTTTTGTATCTTCGCCAAATAATTACGAATATCACGCTATGGACAGAAGAGATTTTATCAAGAAAGTTACTATGGCGGCAGCAACTGCAGCTGTTGTATCGCCCCTATCAGCTATGATAAATACGGTGACAGGCAAGCAGTGCAAAGTACTCCTGATTAATGGCAGCCCAAGAACCGACGGCAACACGTTCTGCTGCTTACAAGAAATTGAAGCGACGTTGCAGAAGCACGGCATTGAAACAGAAATCGTTCAGATTGGACGGAACCCCGTCCGTATGTGCATCAATTGTGGCGGCTGCCATCAAAACGGCGGTAAGGGATGTGTGTTTGATGATGACCTCTGCGCTGTCATCACCGAAAAAATGGCAACAGCAGATGCACTCGTTGTAGGCACTCCCGTTTACTACGGTCAGCCTAACGGTGGAATCCTCTCACTCATGCAGCGTCTGTTCTTCTCCGCAGGCCATCTGGTACAAAACAAGCCTGCTGCTGCCTTGGCAGTGTGCAGACGAGGCGGTGCTACAGCCACGCTCCAGACCATGAACATGATGTTTGAGATGATGAACATGCCCGTGGTCACTTCGCAATATTGGAACATCGCCTATGGTGCTGGCAAGGGAGAGGTGAAACGCGATACCGAGGGCATGCAGACCATGCGCACCCTGGCCAACAATATGGCCTTCTTGCTTCAGAAGATTCATGCCGATGGTGATTCTGCTCCTAAACGCGACGAGCGTCCCCAGTTTATGAACTTTATCAGGTAATGTTAAAACAGAAATAAATTAGACTGATATGAAGAATTTGATTAAGCGAGAGCAAAGCGAATGTATTTGCTTTGCCGAGAGTGAAAATTCTCGAACGAAGTTCAAAAGAATGCTTTTTAGCCTCATGGCAATGGTTTGTGTGCTGACGCTTTCGGCACAGAGTATCTATGATTTTAAGGTAAAGGACGATTTAGGCAAGGATGTGTCACTTGCTGACTATAAGGGTAAGATGCTGCTCATCGTGAACACCGCCACCCGCTGCGGATTCACGCCTCAGTACAAGGAACTGGAGGCGCTCTATGAGAAGTACCGTAGCGAGGGACTGGAGATTCTGGATTTCCCCTGCAACCAGTTCGGGCAGCAGGCTCCTGGCACTATTCAGGAGATTCACCAGTTCTGCACGGCCAACTTCGACATCCAGTTCCCGCAGTTCGATAAGATCGAGGTGAACGGTGACAATGCTCATCCGCTCTATACGTGGCTGAAGGCGGGCAACGACATCAAGTGGAACTTCACAAAGTTCCTCGTATCGCGTGATGGAAAGATTCTGAAGCGCTACGAGCCGAGAGATAAAATCAGTGATATTGAAGCCGACATTCAGTTAGAGGTGAATCCTGTGCTGAGCAGTATCATGGCCCGTCGCTCTATCCGCAAGTACCTTGACAAACCTGTGGAGCACGAGAAGATGGAGGTCATCGTGAAGTGTGGCATCAATGCGCCCAGTGGCATGAACCGTCAGCCGTGGGTAGTTCGCGTGGTGGAAGACCAGAAGCTGATTGCCGACGTGACAGAGGTCTATAAGCAAGCAAATGCCGAACAAGTGAAGCGCGACAAGGACTTCAAGAACATGTTCCGCAATGCGCCGAACCTGATTTGCGTCTGCACCCCTGCGAATGGCGGTGGCGAGTTGGATGCCGGTCTGCTGGGCGAGAACATCATGTTGGCAGCGCAGTCAATGGGTCTTGGCACCTGCTGTCTGGGAGGTCCCGTACGCTTCCTGCTGTCTAACGAGAAGTGCAAGTTCTTCCTCGACCGTCTCGATATCCCTGCCGACTACAAGCTGAACTATATCATCGCCATCGGCTATCCCGACGAACAGCCCGAAGCCAAGCCTCGCGATGCCACGAAAGTGAAGTTCATCAAATAATAACGCAATGGACAGAAGAGATTTATCTTGATAAAAATTTCTCTTTATCTACAATAAATCTCAGGTGTGTGCCTTCTCCAAGCAGGGTGTCGCCAGAATAGGCCGACACCCTGAATTCTATCTTCTTTCCATCTACCTTCGTTACCTCAGCAGTTGCTTTAACTACATCACCAATCTTCGAGGGTTTCAGGTGAGAAGACTCAATATGACCGCCAACAGTCGTACAACCTTCCGGCAGTTCATTCTTGACGGCAAGCATGGCCGCATTCTCCATCAAAGCCATCATCATCGGGGTGGCGAGAACAGGCATATCACCAGAACCGACTGCAATAGCGGTCACGGCTTCCGTAACCGTCAATTCACTCGTATATTTCAATCCTATTTCTATCATTACTTACTAAACAATCTAAAATATGGCTGCAAATTTACGAAAAAACGGGGAATTATAAGTACCTTTGCACTTGGATTTAATAGTATTTGTGAAATGGATTATCTGCCCAAAGACCCTGCAATATTGGTTTCGAGCGTGAATATGCTTCTTCGTGACGAGGAGTTTGATACGTTGGAATCACTATGCTTTGCCTTTAACAAGGAGCCAAAAGATATCAAAGACTACCTCAACAGGAGAGGTTTTGTCTGGAGTGAGCAACAGAAACAATTCAGGCCCATCGGCTACGACCAATGATTACGAAGGACAGCATAGAGACCGCATATAGCTTCCTGCATCAGAAGCGGAACGTCTATATCCATTCTACCCTTGACTGGCAGAAAGATGACATCGAGCTGGCCATTGGCAACTATGTGGACGATATGAGCCAGGAACTCTATGAGGCCATATCCGACGGCAGGGCTGATTTCCTGAGAGACCACAAACGGTTTGGAGAGGACATCACTCTGGCCGTTGAAAGATTAGAGCAAAAGTTATAGAAGATATATGGAGAATTTTGAAGAGATATTGAGAAAAGACCTGCACCAGTTCCTGCTGTCGATGAAGGAAGTGGATGAACGGTTGCCGGAATGTCCCGATGTCGAAGAGAAATGGGAAGAGATAGCTAAGGCTTATATACCCGATGGCATCAGGGAGTTTCAGGACTTCCCGTCTGCATCCCTCGGCTGGATGATGTATATCGGCATGGCTGTTGCCAAGATGTGGGACACCGAATGGGAAATCTATTCAAAGATTGAAGACCTCTATGCCTATATGCGCGACAAACGGGGCTATGACAGCATGGATGAATACATCCGTGAGGAAGTGCTTTCGCTGCAAGGCATAGACTATACCGTTCTGGAGAAGGTAACTGGCGAGTGTGCATCCCGAGTATATAATGCCCTGATGCACCAGCATCTGGAGCCTAGCACGAAAGAGGCATTCAATGGCTACGTCGCATGCCTGCACCAGCTCTATTTGATGGGAGCCGCCATGCAACTGAAACGAATGGGCTACCACATGACAAAGATGAATTGATATGAAGGTAATAGACGAGCAACTGATTAGTAACGGTAAGGACATCTATCTTGCCGGAGGGTGCTTTTGGGGAACAGAGCACTACTTCAAACAGATTGAGGGTGTGGTGGAAACGTCTGTTGGATTTGCCAACGGGCATACCGCCAGCCCGACATACAAGGAGGTCTATACCGACACAACTGGGTATGCAGAGACAGTACATGTTAAATACGACCCTGATGTAGTAAGCCTTGAATTCCTGTTGCAGATGTTCTTTAAAGCCATCGACCCGACAAGTCTCAACAAGCAGGGCCATGATGAGGGCACCCGCTATCGTACAGGCATCTATTATACCGATTCTGAGGATTTGCCTATCATCGAAAAGGTGTTTGCCGAGGAACAGAAGCACTATCAGCAGCCTCTGGCAGTAGAAAAACTTCCTTTGGAAAACTACTATACGGCAGAAGAGTATCATCAAGACTATCTCGACAAGAATCCTGACGGCTACTGCCATCTGCCATTGTCGCTGTTTGAGTTTGCACGACAGGCGAAAGAGAAAAGAGTAAAATGAATAGGATTATCAGGGAAGCAAAGCCTACAGACATCACCGATATCATGCAGGTGATGGAGGCTGCAAAAAAGATCATGCGGTCTTCAGGCAACATGCACCAATGGGGAGACGGCTATCCGTCGGAGACTGTCATCTTCAGCGATATGGTAAAGCATGGTGGCTATGTCATCGAGGATGCAGGTCGAATCATCGGCTATTTCGCCTTCTTGCTCTCTCCTGAGCCTACCTACTCGAAGTTATACAACGGCAAGTGGTTGGACGATGTACAATCCTATCATGTCATTCATCGTATAGCCAGTTATCCAGATGTTCATGGCATCTTTAGCGATGTCATGGACTTCTGTTTCTCGCATGATGCAAACATTCGTATCGATACCCATAAGGATAACCGTATCATGCAGCACAACATCGAGAAGCACGGCTTTTCCTATTGCGGCATCATCTATCTTGCTAACGGAGATGAGCGCATGGCTTATCAAAAGCTTAATAACGATTCTGTACTTCATCAGAAATCATTCCAGGAATTGACGGTAGATGAACTTTACGAACTTCTGAGAGTGCGTAGCGAAGTGTTTGTGGTTGAGCAGGACTGCGTCTATCAGGATTTAGACAGCGATGATCAAAAGTCCATACACCTGTGGCTAACAATAGCAGACAAGGTGGTTGCTTTGGCTCGTGTATGTCCTGCAGGTACCCACATGCAGGAAATCTCCATCGGGAGGGTTATCACCACTGAGCGAGGCAAAGGCTATGGCAAACAGATCATGCTTTATGCCATTGAGGCTGCGAAGATGCATTTCCACGCAACACATATAGACATTGAGGCACAGGAGTATGCCAAAGGGTTCTATGAAAGCGTAGGATTCAAGCAATCCTCCGAGATCTTCATGCTCGACGGCATTCCACATATTAAAATGACAATAAGATTATAAGAATGAGAAAAGCAAGTTGAGCAATGAATGCAGCTGTGGCATAACGATAACAGTATGATTTCAGAACCTCCCTAATACTTCAATCACCTTAATCCAGTCCGCTTCTGGCTCGAAGCCAAACTTGTCGTCTATCCCCACATTGAAATAGAGCTTCACCTCAAAGTTCTGGAAACTCGTGTTGCCCACTTCAGGATTTTCGTTGGCATAATCAAAGTGGATACCCTCTTCTGCAAAATGCTCCCTATACTCGTTCATCTTCTCAGCATAGCATCCGCTCCAGAGAATCAGGCAAATGTCTTCGCGAGCGGTCATCAGCTGTAGGGCCTCCCTTGAATAAGGATAGTAGTTATAGGTCTCCTCATTCTCATAACAAGCCCGAATGATTGTGTCGTGAATATCCACCACGACGTAGATCTTCTCCCAATTCTTCTCAATCTTGCGGTTGAACGCCACTTCAAATGCCTTTGCAATATCCATAAATCCTAATATTTCTCAAAATACTCCGCAAAGATAGCAATAATTCAGCAATTCTTGCTAAATTTGCGCATAATTATGCGAATTTAGGTTTTTCCGATTTACAAGATATCAATTAAAGGTATGAAAAGGATTTGTCACCTTGATGATGAAACTCACGGGTATCTCTATAATCCGACAGAGGAAGTGTTGGAGTTAATAGGCTCTTTGGCTGATTCTGAGGGATTGGCTATATGGCAACCAAATATAAAGAATTAAGATGAATACGAAACTGAAATCATTGCTGCAGCAGTTATTGCAAAGTCCACGGCGCTTTCCTGTTGAGTTCGCCTTGGGAATAGTGTTCTTTATCATAGCAGTGTGGGACAGTGAGTCATCCACATGGAATGAGACATCGGTACGGATGGAGAGCGTAGTAAACAGCGACATCTTGTGGTTCTTCGTCCCGTTGATGGTGCTGACATTCTGGCTCCATCGAGTTAACCGTTGGGCTTACTTCGCCTCGTTCTTCCTATTCCTGCCACTGATGGCCCTCGACCTGAAACCGTTCCTGTGGACTTACGGTTTTGGGTTCACCTACGTTCTGGCAGGCATTCTGCTTGTCGTGGGCAACAAGAGAATGGACAACCGGCCGTTTGCGGCCCATGCCCTGCATGTGGTCACTCAGTTGTTCTTTGGTCTGCTCATTACGGGTATCCTCAACTTGGCTGTGATGGCCATCGTGGCCTCATTCTTCTACATCTTCGGCATTGAAGAACCCAAGCATCTCTATGAGCATATCATCCAATTTATCTGGTTTGTGCTGGCTCCGCAGGTATGTTGCACCTTGATTCGTCAGAACGAGGACGAAGTCACCGAACCTTTCAAGGTGCTCAGGCTTATCCTCAACTTCATCCTCTCGCCTGCCGTTATCATCTACACCGTCATCCTCTATACCTATTTTATTAAGATAGTCTTCCAGTGGGACTTGCCTAAGGGCGGTGTAGCATGGATGGTGATGGGATTCATCACAGTAGCACTGGTTGGACGTGTGGCACAGTCTATTCTCAGTCAGCGTTACTACGATTGGTTCTACAACCGTTTCACGCTGATAGCCATTCCACCGCTTATCATGTATTGGATCGGTTCCATCTATCGCATCCGTCTTTATAGCTTCACCGAAAGCCGTTTCTACTTAATGGTGGCAGGTGCGCTGATGACGCTCTTCGTGCTGATGCTATGGAAGAAACGTACACGTAAGTACCAGCTTATGGCACTCATCTTCGGCGCAGCCATCATCCTCTTTACATACATACCAGGCATTTCTGCCAAGAGCATCGGACTGAGTTGCCAGAAGCAGCGACTATCCCAGCTCATCAACGACATGAAGCTAGCAGATGCCAAGACGGGCAAGCTGAACGATGAGATAGAAGACATGAGACGCATTAGGCAGGACAGTCTGTTGTGCGAGCAATACAAGGATGTGACCAGCGTTATTGACTATGTCCGTCATGAAATGGGAACCGACGAGTTCAAGAAGCAATATGGTGAATGGTCGCACTCGGAATATAGCTTCAACTACATTAAAGACTCTGTCAATGTCAATGCAGGCGACAACTTCTATTTCAGGAAGAAGCCTGTGGAGTTGGGCGAATATACGATCATGCTACCTCAGAAAGCTTACCAATACAACTTCAATCACCAGACAGTCACGATCACCCAGGGTGAGAATAACGTTGTTCTCAGCTATCCAATCCAACAGGTTATCAGACAAGACACGATGCTCCTGCATCATCCTGAGCAGCTGCTCACCTATCGCAACGACTCGCTCATGCTGGTACTTGAAGGTGTCTGCATTGAAGACACAGTCGTTACAAATGTCAGATACTATGGTCTACAGCTGTTCAAGAAGCAAGTGAAATAAAGAATAATTTGAATCGATAAGTATATGAAAGAGATTAGTTATAAGGAAATGAAGTTCAATCCGTTCAACCTGATTGGTGATGAATGGATGCTGGTGACTGCTGGTAATGAGCAGTCGGGTTGTAACACGATGACAGCCTCTTGGGGACACCTCGGATGCCTGTGGGGACACAATGACCCGACAGCCGTCATATACTTGCGCCCTTCGAGATACACCAAGAAGTTCGTGGATGAAGAGCCGTATTTCACGCTCTGCGTCATGGATAAGTCGTTCAAGAAGCAGATGGCCTATCTCGGCAGCGTTTCAGGACGTGACGAGGATAAGATAGCCAAGACTGGTCTCACTCCCGTCTATACCGACAACTCCGTCTATTTCCAGGAAGCCAAGTTGGTACTAGTCTGCAAGAAACTGTATGCTTCAGAACTTCAGGAAAGTGGCTTCCTCTATCAGGATACCATCGACGAGAACTATCCACAGCGCGACTTCCATACCATGTACGTCGGAAAGATCGAGAAGGTGCTGGTACGCGATGACGAGTATCTGAAATGACACAGACAGTAATATATATCCTCATTTGCATTAATGTAGTGACCTTCGTTGTCTATGGCATTGATAAGTGGCGCTCGACCTCTGGTCGCTTGCTACCAACGGGACGCAAGAAGGCCAAGCAGGGCAGCTGGCGCATATCTGAGGCCACTTTGCTTACACTCGCAGTTGTCGGAGGAAGTATCGGTGCATTGTTGGGTATGCAAGTCTGGCACCACAAAACGATGCACAAGAAGTTCAAGTATGGTCTTCCTATGATTCTGTTAGCTCAAATAGCCCTCATATATTTCATAAACAAATAAGAGATATGGTAGATTACGGATTAAAGGACAGAGTGGCTCTGATTCGCGACCAGATCTCTGCCAAGGTGGAGGACGGCATCCTGACCGTCACCATGCCGAAGATGGAGCCGAAGCAGAAGGTCTCCAAGGCCATCGAGGTCTCGTAATGAAAGGCTATCTTGAATATCTTTAAAGGGTCGGCATCCATCGTGGATGTCGCCCCTTATTTTTTTGGATGCCGTTCAATAACTGAATCCGTATCCGTTCCACTTCAGGGTCTTCTGTGTCTTCTTTCCGTTTTTGTCCCATGTCGTGACGGTGATATCCTTGCCCGTCCGTGGCAGGGCATAGGCTTTGTCTAAGTATTCCACATCGAAACCAGGGGTTTCACACCAGCTCATCTTCTTCGTGGCATTATCATAGCGATAGAAGTTAAGAACGTCAAACTGTCCTGTCATGGGTTTGCCATTCTCGAAACTCCATCTGTTACAGGCAAACAATTTGTGCTTGCCGTCGGCCTCGTTCCAGTAGCACATCTCTATCCTGCTGAGGTATTCACTATGTTTATGTTCATAGACGAGGAAGCCGTTCTTCTGATCGATGGTGAGTGTCCTGTTTTCTTCAAGCGGCAGCCCCTTGTCCTGACACTTGATGGATTCCTGCAAGTCAGCATACAGGCCAAGTCCCTCTAAATCACACTCTTCCACATCAACAAAGAGTGAGGCAAGATATGCACAAGCAAAGTCCTTGATAATGGGTTTTGCGCCCTGATAGTTCACACGGAAGCCATCTTCCTGTGCAGCTACTGCCAGCGTACAGCAGGCAAGAATAATAGCTAATGATAGTCTTTTCATTGTTATCTCTATTTATTTATACTCAGATTTTTCTTGCTTCAGGCTATCGATCTTGAAGGTATCGCCATCCTTAACCAACGTAAGAAGCACGTCATACTCATAGTTTTCATAGTTGTTTTCAACAAGAACGTGGTTCCCATCGCGAGCGGTTATCTGGCGTGACTTCAACCCACTGACATCGCCGCCACCCTCATAGAAGAACTTCCATGTAGCCAGGCACTCACCCTCACAATCGTAGTCGTACTCATCGGCCAGATATTTCAGGAGATTGGGGGTAATGTACTGTTTAACATAGCCGTAATCAAGCAGGTCTTTTTTGTCCCATTCCTTGTAAAATTCTTCCACGAAAGCACTGACGGCAACCATCTCCTGTTCCTGAGGATCGACACAAAAGAAGGGTTCTTTACGGGTACTGATAAGTTCAAGCTTGTTTTCATCAGTCCACTTGTAGGTATCATACGTTCTTTCGTTGGCATCGCTGCGATAGTTGGCTGTGACGGTCTTGTCTTCTGGATGGATCTCGGGGTTGAATAAGTCCTTCCACTCTTCCACCTCCTCAAACTTCTGCTGGGGAGTCCAGACATAACCGGCATACAATTCTGCGACCTGTCCTCTGGTATAGCACCCAAGGTAAACCTGCAGGTCGGGGATGCCGTCGAAGTTGATGTCCACAGTATCGTTTATCCATGGCATACCCGCTGCATGCTCAGCAGGCACATAGTCTATCAACTGATGGCGACATTCGAAGGCTACCTTACCGTCTTTATATCCCTTAACGACGATGCTGTCATACTCTTCGTTCTCGGTCTTGATGAACTGACATTCAAAACGGTACTGTTGGCGCTCGGTTATGCTGTCAGAAACAGCATTATCGCTTTCACCCTGTGCCTTCTTCCCTCCGCATGCCATAAGCATCATCAAGGCGGAAATCACAATAATAATCCTTCTCATAACATTATTTATGACCAATATATTTTTCCATCCGAACCAATATACTTCCCGAGGTATCATGACTCTTTTCGAGCCAGTTGCTGATGCGCCATAACTTCGTTCCAGTATGCAGAATAATATTTCTTGTCTAAGTCATAGGGATTCATGCCCGACCCCTCTGCAAAAGTCTTGTTGACAGCATCGAAATACTCCTGGATACATTCTGCAACACCTTCCTCCGTTTCCCAATAGGGCTCATCTCCCAATAAATCTCCTGTTTGGTTCTCTTCTCTTTCTGCCTCCTCGCTCTTGATAAGCTGAATGTTTGTCTGCTCGATGATGCCCAGTTTGATGGTACTGTTGTCATCGACGGGCTTATACCAAGCCATCTTGCCGAAATGTTCCTGCAGATCCTTCGACTGGAATCGATAGCCATGATAAGCCAGAATTTTATTGCGCAGTAGGCGTAACTCAGCATTCGTTGCCACGTTGCTACGCAAGTAGGCCCGGTTCAACAGTATACTGTTCACAGCGTTACAAGGTTCCTCTTGCCCCATCATCTGCTGTAGATATTCACATTTTTCTTCGTCTTTAGTGGTATGATCCAGAACCCACATCACATCTCCGTTTGGTTTACGGATAGCCAGAAAATTCTGACTCTCCTGAGTGATGTGCTGCACTCTCCATCCGTACTGAGCGCCAAAGGGGCACTCTTCTGCCTGACGGCTAGGAATGAGCTTATACTCACCCTGTTTGCCATCAACCTTCTCCAAGGTCAGCTCATTGCCCTGGCTGGTGGTCATATAGAAATACTTCCCCATCCGAATCTCCTTTACCGTGTAAAGACTGTAACCATCCCAAAAATGATGATTAACATGGATTGTCTGTGCCTGCGTCAACATCCCAGCACAAAGCATCATCAGGGCAAAAAACAATCTCTTCATATAGAACGCCTTGTCGATATAGGCATTCACATCGTAACCGTATGGGAATTTCTTGTTCATAACAATTTGACTTATAGTTTATTATTTACGAGTGCAGAGATAAGAAAAAAGCGTGAGAAAAAGAACAAGAAACAAGAAATATGCACAAATTAGGAGCTTTGGAACCCTCCAACCCCTGTATCATGCGAGGGGATTCTTTATGTAGTCGAGGTGACAGCAAGGTTTCATTTACCGTTTTTTAGTTTCTATACGATCATGTTCTAAACTCCGAGGACAATAGCCGGGTCGATGTTCAGCTTTCGGCTGATTTCCCTTCCCGTCTTCAATGACGGTTCACCCTTGCCAGTAATAATCTCACTGATACGGGCAGTACTGAGTCCCAGCATTTCGGCAAGTTTCGTCTGGGTCAGTCCCATCTCATACATGCGGAGCTTGATGGTCTCCACCAGCGTTGGAGCCGCCACAGGGTAATGCTCTTCCTCATAGTCTGCCACAAGGTCGGAAATCAAATCCAACTCCAGCATGTTCTTGTCATCGGCAGGCGTATCGTTGCCGACAACTTTCAGGAGCTCATTGATGCGGTCGCAAGCTGCCTTGTACTGCTTCTCTGTCTTAATCTGTGCCATATCCTATATGTTTTTAATATCCTTAATTCTTTCATACTCTTCATACGTGCCGACGAAACGCATATATACTTTCTGGTTAATGAACAACACAATGGCCACTATACGGTAGTTGTTGCCCTTAATATCGAACACGT
>CAMJBL010000032.1 GCA_946403845.1 uncultured Prevotella sp.
CACAAGAGCGTGTTCCAGCCCATGAAACTCATCCAGCAGGGCGTGTTGGAAAACAAGGAGGACCGCCGTAAATACCGCGATGCACCCCGTTTCGTGCCTGCCGGACAGTCCACGCAGATGATTGTAGGCGCGACGAAAGAGACGGACAAGGACATCCTCACCATGTCGTCGATGCTCTACGGCCAGCCCACCATGCGACGCGTCTATTACTCCGGCTATGTCAGTGTCAATACCTACGACCCGCGATTGCCGGTGCTCAAGCAGCCGCCCCTGGTGCGTGAGAACCGTCTCTACCAGGCCGACTGGCTCCTGCGCTTCTATCAGTTCAAGGTCGAGGAGATTGTCGACGACCAGCATGCCAACCTCGACCTCGAGGTCGATCCCAAGCTGGCCTGGGCCCTGCGCCATCCCGAGGCCTTCCCCGTGGATATCAACACCGCCGACTACGAGCAGCTGCTACGCGTGCCGGGTCTGGGCACGAAGTCGGCATGGCTCATCGTCAACTCGCGACGCTTCAGCCGTCTCACTTCCTATGACCTCAAGAAGATGGGAGTGGTCATGAAGAAGGCGAAGTATTTCATCACCTGTCATGAACTGGCCTCTACCTATTCCACACCCATCATCGGCATCAACGAACTCCACCCGGAGCGCCTCCGTCCCCTGTTGATCTCCAAGGCTCAACAGAAGCGAGCTGCCGAGGAGCTGCAACTCGAACTTGATTTCGGCGAATGACAGTCTATACGTTTGACGGAACGATGGATGGGCTTCTGACGGCCGTGTTCGATGCCTTCGCCCTGCACGAGCAGCCTGAGCAGTTGCTCAAATCGGGCGATGCCCTGCCCCTGTTCTGCGACCACACCTACCAAGTGACTGCTGACGACGAGAAGGCCCGCCGTGTCTGGACGGGCCTGGAGAAACACCTGCCACGTGAGGCCATGAAACTCATCTCCGTCAGTTGGCTGTCAGAATTGCCGGAACTCCCCACGCCATTGTTCCAATATGTCTGTAAGGTATTCCGTCAGGGAGATATCTCCAAGAATTTCGCCGACCCCGACGTGCTTGCGGTCACCAATATCGCCCGTCGCGTGTTGCACGAACAGCTACGCATGAAGCAGTTTATCCGTTTTCAGAAGGCGAAGGACGGCACCTACCTGGCTGTCGTCAGTCCCGACCACGATGTGCTGCCCATTATCACCGACCATTTCAGCGACCGCTTCAACGACCAGTCCTGGCTCATCTACGATGCCAAGCGGCATTACGGCTTCTATTACGATGGGAAGACGGTCATCCGCATCACCTTCGAGGATGAGGCTGCCGTGCCCTTCAACCTGGCCAATGGCAAACTCAACGAAGAGGTTCTCAGCAGCGACGACCAGCTCCTTCAGAACCTCTGGCGCACCTATTTCAAGGCCATCTGCATCCGTGAGCGCATGAATCCCCGCAAACAACTCAGCGACATGCCCCGTCGCTATTGGAAATACATGACAGAGAAACAATAAGACACTTTTTTATGTCCAGAGGCTACGGAGGAGGAACCAGACGACGGAGACGAGGAGTGCGGGCAGGAGATTGAGGGTTTTGCAATCCTTGAGGTTGAGGAGGCCGAGGCCGCTGCCGGTGATCATCAGGCCGCCGACGATGAGGAGCTCTGCCATGAGAGCCTCGCTGATGGCGGTGCTGGAGATCTGGGCAATGACATAGAACATACCTTGCCAGAGGAACAGCACAGGCGCTGCCAAAACCATGCCGATGCCGTAGGTGGAGGCGAAGATGGTGCTGCTGACGAAATCGAGCGTGGCATTGGTAAAGAGGAAGGTATGGTCGGACTTCAACGCCGCAATGACAGGTCCCAGCATAGAGAGGGGGCCGATGCAATAAAGCAGGATGGCGGTGCTGAGGCCATCGCCGAGACGAGCTTCTCCCTTACCCTTCGAACGTTTATTAACCACACGTTTGAACCGTCCGTCGATATCGAGGGCCGTGCCAATGACACCGCCAACGGCCAGGGCCACGATGAAGAGCACGGGATACTGGCTCTTGGGCAGGTTGGTGATGGTGGCATTCAGGCCAATGGCCAGTGAGGCAAGGCCCAGGCCGGTGTATAATGCTTCCTTGTACTTATCCTTGATGCCACGGTTGAGCAGTGCACCAATAAGGCTGCCGGCGATAATGGTACAGGTATTGACAATGGTTCCTAACATAAAATCTGATCAGTTTTTCGCGTGTTTCTTCAGAGCGAGGCGCACCTCACGCTTCTTGCGGAGGTAGGCGAGGCGTTCACGGGCATGATACTGGGATGTGCGCAGCTGGTGGCCATAGACGAGGCCGGTGGCACCCAGGTAGGCTGCCACCTGAATCCACAGGCAGCGCAGCTCGAACGATACGTCGCCTATCGAGGCGCCCATGCTGTTGAGACGGAGGTAGGCCCTGACGCCAAAGGTGCTCGGGAAGAGCCACGACACACCCTGCAGATAGCCGGGGATGGACGCCTGCGGCCAGGAGACACCCGTCAGGAACAGCAGCGGCAGGGATACGAACACCATCAGCAGGATGACGTTCTCACGATAACGCACCAGGCATGACACCGTCATGCCGAAGAACACGCAGGCCAGGAGATAAGGCACCATCAGGGCCAGCATGTTCTGCCAGGGCGCGATATGGATGAAATGAAATAGCTTTGGTACCACCATGGTGAGGTAGGTGCTCATGACGGCATAGATCATGAGATAGCAGACGGCCTTACCGCTGATCACCCGCCCGATGCCCTGGTAACAGGGATGAACCGGTATCAGGTCGCCATAGCGGTTGCGCTCACGGGCCGTACCCGCCGCAAGACCGATGCCGAGGGCAAGGGTCTGCTGGATGATCAGCATCAGCACGGCAGGCAGCACGGCCGTACCATAGCCGCCCTGCGGATTGAACATCGCCACCTCCTCGACATCGAGGGGACTGGCTGTTATGACGTCTTCACGGACCGTATAGTTACCCGACAATCTGGTCTGTATCTGGGCGGCCATCTTCTGACTGACCGCCATCGCCGTCTGGTAAATGGCTTTATAGGTGAGCATCAGCGCCATGTCGCAATACACGCTGACAGTGCCCTGCTCCATGCGGTTGAGATGAGTGCCGAAGTCCTCGGGGATATAGTAGATGCCCTTCACCACCTGACGGCTCACCAACGACTGCGCATCGTCGAGATCCTCGGCATAGTAGGCCACATGCACATCGGCCGAGGCGTCGCACATCCGTATGAACTCACGCGACTGCTGGGAGTGCGACCTGTCGACCACCACCACAGGCACCTCATGGATATGCTCATTGTTGTAAATCCACGAATAGAGCAAGGGATAGACGAGCGGTACCACGATACAGAACAGCAGCACACCCTCGTCGCGGAGCACCTGCCGCAGTTCGAAACGCCACACATAAGCAGCATCGTCAAGCCATTTTATGATTTTACGGAATATAGACATACGTGAGCATTGCATTTTTGATCTTATGGATGACGAACCACGGCAGCAGCGTGAAGCCGACAAGCGCCACCAGGTGGAACCAGGAGTCGATGAGCGGGAAGTCATTGAACACCGTAATCTGATACAACATATAATAATGGCGCAGGGGGAAGAGCCATGTCAGCGCCTGTATCGGCGCGTCCATGCCCATCATGGGGAAGGCGGAACCTGCCAGTGAGAAGCCGAGCACGCCCCACAGCGAACAGATACTCATGGACATTCGCAGCGACGGCATCAGGCCGAAGATGAAAATGCCGAAGCCGATGGAGGCAAACACCTCGAGCACGGCCAGCAGCACGATAGCCCCCCAACCACCCTCGTGGGCAAAGTGGAGCACATGATAGATATAGAACTCATAGAAGAATATCAGCACGAGGAATATCAAGGCCTGCGGCAGGAATTTGCCCAATATCGCCACGACGATATTGCCGTCGGCCTTCGCAATCCACTCCTTGCCACGATCGAACTTCAGTTCCATACCTAAGGAATAGGCCGAGATGAGGAACATGAAGAGCATCATCACACCCGGCACGAACACGGTGGAGAGGTAGATATTATAGTTGCTCCAGGGATTGGCCACCTGATGCAGGTCGATGCGCACAGGCTGCAGGAAGGTCTGGATCTGCTGAGGCGTAAAGCCCTTGGCACGCATCGTGGCCTGTCCCACCGCTGCTGAACCGAGTGTGGCGACGGTCTTCAGATCCTTCATCACCATCGATCCTGCCGCCAGCGATATATTACTATAATAGAAAGACACCTTCGGACGACGGGCGGAGAGCAGATTATCGGTTGTGCCCTTGGGGAAATACAGGAAGCCGTAGATCTCGTTCTCCTGCATGGCATGGCGGGCCTCAGCCACGGAGGCATAATGCGCCACCACCTGGGAATTCTGGAAACCGTCGAGACGACGCACCAAGGCTCGCGACGTGGAGGTGTTATCAAGGTCGACCACACCCACTGGCAACTCCTGAGGCACCCCTTCATCCAGCATCGTGGTGAAGAACAGCAGCGTCAGGATCGGGAACACGAGCATACAACACATATAGATGGGATTCTTCAAGAGAATCTTACGCTCGCGCCCTGCAATCAGCCAGATATTCCTAAGGTACTTCACTTCTTACCTCTTACCTCTCACTTCTTTATTATCAACGACATGCCAGGACGGAGGCCATCGAGCTTCTCAATAGGACGGGCCTTTACCTCGAAGGTCTTCAGGTCGTACTGACCGTTGGCCTTCGTGGCCTTCCAGACGGCATACGAGCCCTGATCCTTCAGGTAGTAGACCTTCATCTTGACCTCTTTGTTGAAGGCAGGCACGAAAGCGGTGAACTCAGAACCGACCTTCATATCGTTCAATTGGTCCTCGCGCACATTAAACGTGCCCCACATATCGTCCATCACGGCAATCGACATGATGGGAGAGCCTGTGCCCACGAGCTCGCCGACCTTCGGATAGACATCGGCCACCTCACCCTCCTTCTGGGCAATCTGAACCGTCTCGTGGATATACGAGTTGACTTCCTGCACGGCACCCCTGGCGCGGCCCACCTGGGCGGCTGCGGCCAGCTTGTCCTCCATGCGGGCACCGTTCACCGCCATGTCATACTGACTCTGGGCGGCCTTCATCTGCGCCTCCATGGCACGGTAGTTCGCATACACCTCGTCGCGCTTCTGGGCAGAAACCACACCCTCGTCATACAGACGCTGGATACGATTGTACGACTTCTCGGCAATCTCGAAGCCAGCCTTAGCCTGCTGCAACACGGAGAAAGCGCCCTGGATTTGCTCCTTACGGGCACCGTTCTGCGCCTTCAGCTCGAGGGCGGCAGCGGCATTCTCCGCACTACGGGCCTGCTCCATCTTGGCACGCACCTCAGGGGCATCGAGGATGGCGACGGTATCGCCAGCCTTCACATAGTCACCCTCCTTGACACGCAGTTCGAGGATGCGACCAGGCACCTTGCTCGACACACGATACTCGGAGACCTCTACCTGACCCTGTATCACATTGGGCTCACGGTCAAGGGCCAAGAAACCGATCAGAGCTACGATAATGACTACTGCGACAAATCCTGCTATGGCAAGCAGAATGTTGTTATGTTGACTTTTTGCACTCATATCTATAAACTTTGAAGTTTGAACTTTAAACTTTATGATTACTCTGTAAGGGTACCAAGCGATTTCTGGAGGTCGACCTGAGAGAGTTTCACATCGATCTCAGCATCGATCTTCTGCGACTGGGCCTGCAACCAGGCTGTCTGGGCCTCCATCACGGTGGTAGGCGTGATGACACCCTCCTGGAAACCGAGATTGGCCGTACGGAGGTTCTCCTCGGCACGGGCGATATTGCTCTGGGCCATAGTGAGCTTCTTATTGGCCTCATTCACACGGAAGGTGTTTTGGTTCACCTGCAACTCGATCAGCTCACGGGCCTCAGCCAATTCCAGACTGGCGATGGTCGTAGCCCCTTTCGAGGCACGCACCTTATACATCACGTCGCCCCAGTTCCAGATGGGCACGCGGACGAGGACACCCACATTCCAGAAACCGCCGAACTTACGCTGGAAGCCGTTGAGCACATTGGGATTGCTGACCACATAGCCACCCGTGAGGGCCACCATCGGCAGATTGCCCGCCTTCAGCACATTCGTCAGCTGACGGGAGAGCTGCACCCCATTCTCGAGCATCTTCAGCTCAGGACGGTTGCCGACGGCTGTCTCCACATCCAGCTTTGGCGAGAGTTCCACCACAGCGATGTTCTCCGCATCCTCGTCGACCAGGGTGATCTCCTCGGTAATGGGCAGGCCGATAGTTTGGCAAAGCAGCATCTTCGAAAGCACCAGGCCGTCGTCGACCTTCTGCAGCGTCATCTCGGCCTCGTTGAGCTTCACGTCAACACTCAGGCCGTCGCTTCTGGTGGCCACACCTTCGTCGATCATCTTGTGGACATCGGTACTGAGTTTTTTGATAAGGTCGAGATAGCCTGCGGCCAGTTTCTGCTTGTGCTTCAGCGAGACCACCTGCCAGTAGGCCTTGTCGATGGAATAGATCGTGGCCTGTCTGCGGACATCGGCGGAGTGCTGTTGCATCTCCTCGTTGATGTCGGCCATCTTGTTCAGCGCAATCAGGCTTCCACCCATATAGACAGGCTGCACCACCATCACCGTGCCTGCAAAGAGGTTACGCGTGTCGGTATCGAGGGCATCCACCAGATTTTCACCCAGGCCATTGAGTTTGGCGGCGATGTTCTGGAGCCCCTGTCCCGTCATCTGATGAAGTCCGTCGAAGTTCAGGCCCAAGGCACCCAGCACCGCTGTAATGTGCTGCATGGGCTCGGAACTGGTGATGGTGTTAAGCCCGGACTGAATGTCGGTTACCGTCGAGGTACCCAGATTGTTCAAAGTCGACTTCTGGTCGTCGCTGAGGAGTTCCAGTTGCTTACTTGTGAATTGATAGGTACCGAGCGCGCTCACGTGAGGCAGGTATTTGGTGCGTGCCGACTTCCTGACGTTCATCGCCACCTCCTGCTTCACCTTCGAGATGCCCATCTGCTTATTGTTGCGCAAGGCCATTGCCCGACAACTGTCGAGTGTCAGCAACCGCTGCGCGGAAGCAGTGAAAAGTGAACAGTGAAAAGTGAAAAGTATTAGCATTACTTTCACCCACCAGGTCACCCTCACACTCTGAAAAATTCTATTTCCTTTCATTTCTACTATTCTCCTTCTCTCCTTACTCCTTCTCTCCTTACTCAAAATTAAACGTTCTTGAGCCAATCATGTTGCCATCGGCGAAGATCGACACGCGATACTGACCGCCCTCGAGCATCTGCGACACGTTCCAGAAGGTAGCCACGCTCACCTCCTCGCCCGTATACTCGATGGTCTTCTTCATGGAATACTCCAGGTTGCGGTTCTCGTAGGCGAACGAGCCACCGCCGCTGAGGGTGTTGCCACCAGGATTCTGGATGCGCACGTAGACGGTACGATTGCCATTCGAGGCCGTCACATTCTTCGTGATGGTGAAGTTCACCTGCATCTTCTTGGTGTCCTTTAATTTCTTAGTCGGTTTGTCGCGCTTGTTCAGGAGCGACAGACTGATGTTCGTGGCATCGAGCTGGGCGGCAATAGCCACCTTCTCCGAAAGTGAAGCCTTCTCATTGCTCAGGCCGGCAATCTGGGAGTTACGCTCCTGGAGAACCGCATTCACACGGCTGTTCTCCTGTTTCAGGCTCTCATTCAGACGGTTCAGGGAGTCGACCTGGATAATATAGCTACGGAGCACCTCGCGCACGGTGGCGAGTTCTTTCTTCAGACGTGTAATCTCGCGGGCATCATCGGCCTTCACCTTCTTCAATTCTTCAAGAAGTTTCTGCGTCTTCATCTGCTCCTGCGTCAACTGCTCCACAATCGAGTCGTTGTTGATCTGCGTCTTCATCTCACTATACTGCAAGGCGAAACGCTCGTATTCGTTTTCCATCTCCTGCTTGTCGAGCTCAGCCAGTTCCTGCATATCACGGTTCACCTGTTTCTGTTCCTCAAGGGTCTTAAAGAGGTAGGCCAATCCGCCCAGTAGAGCCAGAATCACGACAATCAGCGGTATCAATATCTTCTTTTTCATGCTACAAGCCAATTAACATACATAATTTGTCCCGATGCCGATCATCGCCACCAAGACAAAAACAAGGAAACTATCGGAGGGTATTTATTTGAATTCGAAGAGGCTGGTGAATCCGGTAATCGTAAACACGTCCTTCAACTCATTGCTCATACCAGTAATACAAACCTTGCTTCCTTTGGGCTTGGCAGCCTTCAGAACGCCCAAGAACAGGCGCAGACCACTCGAGGAGATAAACTCCAGCTTCGAACAGTCGAAAACAATGTTCTTACCATCGCAATCGTAAAGAGGCAGCAACTCTTTTTCCGTTACTGCAGCAGCGGCCGTATCGAGACGTCCCTCCAATACGGCAACTATGTTGCCGTCCTGCTCCAAAATCGTAGTTTTCATCATCTTTTTACAATTATTTTCTTCTATTTTTTCTGCAAAGATAGAAAAAATACATCATCTTAGTCTATAGTTCAAAAACAATTATTGTTTTTTAACTTACATTTAAGAACAACTTTCGATTTATTTCGTATCTTTGCAACCAATTTAAGCGAAGATGACAGACATCATTCTTTCCAGTTTCCTTAGCCTGTTCGCATTGTTTGGCAAGGAGGAAAAGGTCGATGAGGCTCGGGCAAGGAATCTGCTCGAGGATTATCTTCGTCATCATTTCGGTATCCGGAAAATCAACACCTACCTCGGCTTATACCTTGATATGCGGGGCGTCTACGAGATGAGCGACGACCTGGACACGGAGACTATCGTGTCTTCGATCTGCGACAATCTGCATGGTAAGATCCGTGCCACGGAGGAGTCGATGCTGCTGTTGCGTATCATGGAGTTCTGTGGTGTCAAAGACAGCAAGATCCATCCCATGTTCAGGGTCATGGCCGAGAAGTTCAATGTGCCGGAGCCGTTGTTCAACGACTTCATCGATTTTGTCAGCAACAAGGCTTCCGACCATGTGATGCTGCTCCAGCCCGAAGGTTTCGGCGGTCAGCTGAAGACTTTGCTGATGCCCACGACAGGTACGCTGATCTTCACCTATAACGGCGACGACAAGGTGCTGCTCAACGATGTACCAGTGCTCCCGGGTGCCTATCAGGTATGGTTGCAGAGCAGTGTGCTGAAGGGCAAGAACGGACATCCCGTCTACTACTCCACCATCCTGGCCGAATACAATAAGAAGAGCGGTAAGGGTGAGGAAGACGGTCGGCAGGTGGCCTTCTGCGGAAGGGACATCAATTTCCGCTTCCCCAACAGCGACAATGGCATGCACAACCTGAACTTCACCCTGCACAGCGGTGAGCTGCTGGCCATTATGGGTGGCTCAGGCACAGGCAAGACCACGCTACTCTCCATCCTCAACGGCAGTCTGATTCCCCAGGAGGGACATATCACCATCAACGGCCACGATATTTCTGAGCAGAAGGCCAAGGACCTGATCGGCTTCGTGCCTCAGGACGACCTGTTGATAGAGGAGCTGACGGTTTACCAGAACCTGTACTATACGGCCAAGCTCTGCTTTGACAGTCTGACGGAGGAGGAGATCGACCGTCGTGTCATGAAGATCCTCAAAGACCTCGGCCTCGACAGTTCCAAGGACCTCAAGGTAGGATCGGCCATCAACAAATATATCTCCGGCGGCCAGCGCAAGCGCCTCAACATCGCCCTGGAGCTGATCCGCGAGCCAGCTGTGCTGTTCCTCGACGAGCCTACATCGGGCCTGTCGTCGGCAGATACCGAGAAGGTTATCAACCTGCTGAAGGAGCAGACCTACAAGGGCAAGCTGGTGGTGGTGAATATCCACCAGCCATCGAGCGATGTCTACAAGCTCTTCGACAGGCTGTGGCTCCTGGACAAAGGCGGCTATCCCGTCTTCGACGGTAACCCCATCGATGCTATCACCTATTTCAAGGGCGCAGCCAACTATGCCGACGCAGAGACCAGCGCCTGTCCCACCTGTGGCAATGTCAATCCGGAGATCGTGCTGAACATCATCGACGAAAAGGCCATCAACAATACAGGTGAGACCTCTGATGCGCGGAAGATGACGCCCCAGGAGTGGCACGAGCTGTATCTGAAGCATCAGCCGGCATTCTCAAAGCCAGAGGTCAGCGAAGTGCCTGCCTCCGACCTGAAGAAGCCGAACAAGCTTAATCAGTTTATCATCTTCCTGCGCCGTAACTTCAGGACGAAGATCACCAATGTACAATACCTCTGTATCGCCCTGCTCGAGGCACCTGTCCTCGCCGTGATCTGCGCCCTGCTCACCCGCTATGCACCACCTGAGGGCTATACCGTCATGGACAACAAAAACCTGGTGAGCTATTTCTTCATGGCTGTCATCGTGGCAACCTTCATCGGCATGAGCGGCAGCGCTGAGGAAATCATCAAGGACCGTGCCCTGCTGAAACGCGAAAAATTCCTCCAGCTCTCCTACGGCTCCTATATCTGGTCGAAAATCATCTTTATGGCAGGTGTGTCGCTCATCCAGACCTTCCTGTTCATTCTAATTGGCAATACCATCATGGGACTCCACGGCCTGTTCGGCACCTGGTGGCTCATCCTCTTTGCCACGGCCTTCCTGGCCAACCTCACCGGTCTGATCCTGTCGCAATGCCTCAGTTCGATCGTGTCCATCTATATCAGCATCCCCATTCTGCTGATTCCGCAGATCCTGCTCTGCGGACTGGTGGTAAGTTTCTCCGACCTCACGCCCAAGAGCACTACGGGCAACGTGCCGCTGATTGGCGACCTGATACCCTCGCGATGGAGCTACGAGGCCCTGGCTGTGACATCGTTCACGGACAATGCCTACGAGAAGCCTTTCTTCGAACTTGACAAGGCCCGACAGGAGAACCAGTTCTATAACCTCGGATTCCTCTACGAGTTGCAATCGCAGCTGGAGACGATGAACGACGAGAAGGAGCACGGCAAGCCCGTGAATCCTTCCCATCTCAATGTCATCAACACCAACCTGCCCATGCTCTCTGCGTTCTGCGAAATGGCGCCCTATGCCGGCGACGGCTCCTATCAGTCGTTGTACGACTATATGAAAGAGGCTGAGAAGACCCTGGCCCAACGCGGCAACGACCTGACGCTTAAAAAAGACGCCATGATCTCCGCCACCGTCAGGCAACAGGGTAAGGACGCCTTCCTGGAGCTGAAGAAGGACAACTACAACATCAAGTTGGAGGAGTTCGTAACAGGCGCCGACCAGCGGCGGATGATCGACATCGTCGACGACCATCTCGTACCACGTAGCGGCATCATTTATCTGACGCCACACAACAAATGCGGGCGCGCGCCGTTTTATAGTAGTGAGAAGATCCTGGGCAGCTGGCATATCAAGACCCTCTGGTTCAACCTGGGCGTCATCCTCCTGATGAGCATCATCGCCATCATCCTGCTTCTGACAGACTGTCCTGGGAGATATATGAGAAAAGAACAATGAACATTATATATTTTTATTAATAACATCAAAAATCAAAACAAAATGAAGAAAATTACATTTTTCGCTGTAGCAATTGCAGCATTGGCATTCACCGCATGTGGAGGAAACAAGAGTGCACAAACCGCTGAAGAGACTGATTCTATCAAGAGCTTCGAGCAGGAGCAGGTAGAGGCTAAGATCAAGATCGAGCTCGACAGCCTCGCTGCTGAAGTCGGTAAGTTGAAGAGTCTGCCTATCGTACAGTCAGACAACGGCATTCAGCTGACGGCTGAAGAGAAGCAGGTGAAGCCCGACTTCCTGCTGGCTCCCGCTGTGGCTGAGGATGCTGCCACACTGGCTGAGAAGTATCGTATCCTGAGCGCCCTGAGCGTTGACAAGAAGATTGCCGCCCTCTATGACATGCCGACAGAGGAGTATGACCAGGCCATCAGCAAGCTGGCTGCCGACATCAACGATCCTTCGTTCAAGGCTATCGAGGATGCCACAACCATCTTTGAGACCGGTCAGAAGCTCTATGACGCCATGAACGAGAACGGCCGTATCAACTACTTCTGGCAGCTGATGGCTTCTTCACTCGTGGAGGAGACCTATGTGCTCTCTCAGAACACCGAGAAGTTCATCACCGCTTTCGACGATGACGCTGCTGCCAACGTCACCTTCCGTATCGTGCTGCTGTCTGACGCCATCGCTCGTCTGGCTCAGTATGATCCTGAGGTAGAGCCCGTGGCTAAAGCCGTTGAGGCACTCGCTCCGCTGAACGCCATCTCTGTTGACCAGCTGAAGGCTCAGTTGGAAGAGGCTAAGGAGAACATCGCCGCAGCCCGTGCACAACTTCTGAAGTAATTTCAATCAGACAAAACAAAAATCCCTCGCCAACCGGCGGGGGATATTTTTTTATTTCAGGTTCTTGCGTAGTTGCAGGACATTCTGTCCGTCTACATATTTATATTTCACCTTATCCATATAGTGCTTTACCAGGAAAACCCCCAAACCGCCGATATTGCGTTCTTCGGCAGAAAGTGAGGTATCCACATCCTTCACCTCCGTCGGGTCGAAGGGCTTGCCGTCGTCGCTGATCACGAATTCCACATAGTTGTCGTGGGTCTGGGCCTTGATGCGCACTTCACCTTTCATGCCAGCAGGATAGGCATAGGTCATCACATTGACCACCGCCTCCTCAATAGCCAGATTCATCTGCATGGTCGTGGCCATATCCATACCCGCGGCCTCACAGATCTCGTCGACGAAGGCAGCCAACTGAGGCACCTCCTGAACGTCATTGGGCAATGTGAGATTCTTTGTTGTCATCTACTTTGCACGTCAACTTCTTCTGATTCCGCTGCAAAGATACAAAAAAGAATAGAACCGCCCAAGAATTTTTGCATTTTGTTTGGTAGTTCTATTCTTTTTTCCTATATTTGCAAAATCAAAGATGACTACAGCCTATGCGAAAGGACAGCTTTCTCTATCGGGTCTACGACCTCTACGTCGATGGTTTCAGGCACATGCGCCTGGGCAGGACGCTATGGGCCATTATCCTCATCAAGCTGTTTATCATCTTTGTCATCCTGAAGATCTTCTTCTTTCCCAATTTCCTGAAGCAGCACGCCGAGGGCGACGAATCATCGTTCGTAGCCACCGAACTTGTCGAGCGGGCCTCGCCTTAACATCAGATGACTCCGAATACTCCGATTACTCAGATTAAAAACCAATAATTTATGCTACAACAACTCTTTCTAAACATTGATGCCGGCACCATCGACTGGTCACGAGCGCAATTTGCCCTCACGGCAATCTATCACTGGCTCTTCGTACCCCTGACGCTGGGACTGGCAGTTATCATGGGTATCGCTGAGACCAAGTATTATCGAACAAAAGATGAATTCTGGAAGACGACTGCCAAATTCTGGCAGAAGCTCTTCGGCGTCAACTTCGCCATGGGTGTGGCCACAGGCATCATCCTCGAATTCGAGTTTGGCACCAACTGGAGTAACTATTCCTGGTTCGTGGGCGATATCTTCGGAGCCCCATTGGCCGTCGAGGGTATCGTAGCCTTCTTCATGGAGTCGACCTTCGTGGCCGTCATGTTCTTCGGCTGGAAGAAAGTGTCGCCAGGCTTCCACCTGGCCTCCACCTGGCTCACAGGCATAGGCGCCACCATCTCCGCCTGGTGGATCCTTGTGGCTAACGCGTGGATGCAGTATCCCGTAGGCTGTGAGTTCAATCCTGACACCATGCGCAACGAGATGGTATCCTTTGCTGAGGTGGCCCTCTCGCCCTTTGCTGTCGACAAATTCTGTCACACCGTCATCTCCTCGTGGATCATTGGCGCCATCTTCTGCGTGGCCGTCTGCTGCTGGTATCTCATGAAGAACCGCAACACGAAACTTGCTACAGAGAGCATGAAGATTGGGGTATGGGTAGGTCTTATTGCTGCCGTGCTCGCCGGTGCCACTGGTCATAAGTCAGCCCAGAGTGTGGGCGAGGTACAGCCCATGAAGCTCGCTGCCATGGAAGCCCTCTACAATGGCGGCACAGACCAAGGTCTCACAGCCATCGCCTGGGTGAACCCCTTCTGCCAGCCTGACTACGCCAATGAGGATTCGGCCCCGCTGAAAATCGAGATGCCCTACGCCCTCTCGTTCATGGCTACCAACGATATCCATGGCTACGTGCCGGGCATCAACGACATCCTCAACGGCTATACCAAACCCGACGGCACGGTGGAGCCCTCCATCGACGAGAAGATTGCCAGGGGCAAGAAAGCCATCGAGGCCCTGTCGATCTATCGTCAGGCGAAGTTCAATTCCAGCGATGACGGTTCGACAGCCGCCGAACAGCTGGGTATCCTGAAGGAGAATATGAAATATTTCGGATACGGCTATATCAAGGACAAGAACGACATCGTGCCATATATCCCCGTTAACTTCTGGGCTTTCCGCATCATGGTGGGTCTGGGTTGCGTGTTCATCCTCTATTTCCTCGTATTGCTGCTGCTCATCTACGACATACCGTTCCTGTCAGTCTTCACACGTCGCTTGCTGGCATCCATCGGCTTGCTGCCTGAAACCTTGGCTGATGCCCCCCGTCGTCTGACGGGCCTGCCATCGTGGCATTATTGGGCAGCCATTGTCCTCGTACCCCTGGCCTATATCGCCTCGGAATGTGGCTGGCTTGTGGCCGAGTTTGGACGTCAGCCATGGACCATCCAGGATATGCTACCCACATGGGCAGCTGTCTCCGACCTCAACGCAGGTAGTGTCGCCCTGACGTTCATCCTCTTCCTCATTCTCTTCACCACAATGCTGGCAGTAGAGATCAACATCCTCCTGAAGCAGATTGCCAAAGGCCCGGAACACGAATAGAATTAACAACTACGAATTAAACGAATTTTACGAATTAATCTTTGCACAACATAATTAGTGTAATTCGCGGAATTCGTAGTAAAAGAAAAGATTAAAATCAAAGTATATGACATATGAATTCTTACAGCACTATTGGTGTTTCGTTGTATCACTTTTAGGTGCGATATTAGTTTTTCTGTTGTTCGTGCAGGGTGCCAACTCCGTAGCCAGCAGTCTGGGCTGGACAGAAGAGGGCAAACGCCTCGTCTACAACTCCACAGGCCGTAAATGGGAGTTCACCTTCACCACCCTCGTCACCTTCGGAGGTGCCTTCTTCGCCTCCTTCCCCCTCTTCTACTCCACCAGCTTCGGCGGGGCCTACTGGTTGTGGATGATCATCCTCTTCACCTTCGTTCTCCAGGCCGTCAGCTATGAGTTCCAGAACAAGATCGGCAACTTCCTTGGTCCGAAGACCTTCCAGTTCTTCCTCACGTTGAACGGTATCGTGGGTCCGCTGCTCCTGGGCGGTGCTGTGGCTACCTTCTTCGAGGGCTCGAACTTCATCATCGAGAAGAACAACCTCGTCGACATGGGTGCCCTCACGCCTATCATCAGCCGCTGGGCCAATGCCTCTCACGGCCTCGACGCCCTGCTCAACCCCTGGGTACTCATTTTCGGCTTCGCCGTCGTCTTCCTGGCCCGTGTACTCGGCATCCTCTATGTGATGAATAATGTGAACGACGAGGATATCCGTTCGCGTGGCAGTGTGCGCCTCATCGGCTCCGCTGTACCTTTCGTGGTACTCTTCGTGGCCTACCTCGTCCACCTGCTACTGAAAGACGGCTTCGCTGTCGACGACATGGGACGCATCTACATGGAGCCCTATAAGTACCTCCATAATTTCATCGAGATGTGGTATCTCCTTATTATATTATTAATAGGTGTCGTGCTGGTGCTCTTCGGCATAGCAGTAGAAATCATAAAGTTCAAAGCTCAAAGTTCAAAGTTCCAAAATAAAGGCATCTGGCCCGCAGGCATCGGCACTGTGCTCACCGTGCTCGCCCTGCTGCTCTGCTCCGCCTGGAACAACACGGCCTACTACCCCTCTACGGCCGACCTGCAGTCATCGCTGACGCTCCAGAACTCCTGCTCGAGTGAGTTCACACTCACCACGATGTTCTACGTTTCGCTGCTCGTGCCCTTCGTGCTGGCTTACATCGTCTATGCCTGGCGCGCCATCGACGCCAAGAAACTCGACAAAGACGAGATACAAAACGATCACGCTTACTAACACAAACATGATACTCTATTTATGAACAAAAATTTCAGAACATTGGCGATACTGGCCATTGCCGGTCTGGCCATCATGAGTGCCTGCACACAGAAGCAGGCCAAGGAAGTCAACCTGCAGGTAGAGACCAAGTATGGTATCCTTGAGGGATTTGAAGAAAACGGTGTTAAGAAATTCCTGGGTGTGCCCTTCGCACAGGCCCCTGTGGGCGAGCTCCGCTGGAAGGCGCCGCAGCCCCTCCAGCCCTGGGAGGGCGTCCGTGAAGCCAAGGCTTTCGGCAACGACCCCATGCAACTCGATGTCTTCGGCGATATGCAGTTCCGTGGTGCTGGCCGCAGTGAAGACTGTCTCTACCTCAACATCTGGACCACCGCCACTTCTACGGCAGATGCCCTGCCTGTACTGATCTATTTCAATGGTGGCGGTCTTATGGCAGGTTCCGGCAGTGAGCCCCGCTACGACGGTTCCGCCATTGCCAAGGAAGGCGTCATCGGCGTCACGGCCAACTACCGTGAGGGCGTGTTCGGATTCTTTGCACACCCCGATCTGACGGCAGCATCCGACTATAAGGGAAGCGGCAACTACGGTTTCCTCGATCAGGTGGCAGCCATCCAGTGGGTGAAGGAGAACATAGCGGCCTTTGGCGGCAATCCTGACCGCATCACCATCGTCGGCGAATCGGCAGGTTCCTTCTCCGTCTCCCTCCTCATGTGCTCACCCCTCTCAAAGAATCTCATTGCTGGCGCCATGCTCTCCTCAGGTGCAGAGGTGATGCCGAATAAGCCTGCCACACAGGCCGAAGCCGACTCCGCAGGTGCTGCGACCCTCAAGAATGCGGGCATCGCCAGTCTGGCAGATGCCATGGCAATAGATGCCGACTCCCTCCAGAAGATTCTGCCTCCCAGAGGTATGGCAAGACTGGTACTCGACGGCTACTTCATGAGCGAGAGTGCCGATGCCGTATTCGAGAAAGGCGAGCAGGCCCAGGTACCACTCCTCGCAGGCTGGAACTCTCTTGAAGCCCACCCCATGCAGGCACTTCAGGGTCAGGCTCCTACTGTTGCTAACTACAAGAACGCCCTGAAGGGACAGTTCGGCGATATGACTGATGAGATCTTCACGGCCTACGGCATCACGACCGACGAGGATGTCATGAGTCAGAAAGGCTTCGACCTTGTCTCCGACCTCTTCACCGGCTTCCCCACCTGGAAGGTCTGCGACTACCACGCTCGCACCACTACCCAGCCCGTTTACCGCTATCATTACATGCACCCGCGCCCGCAGGTTTCTGAGAAGATGGGCGACATGACGGGTGGTTTGGCCGGTGGTGTGCGCGAGAAGACTGCTGAAGAGAAGAAAGCCTCAGCCCAGCAGCCTGCCATCGCCCCAGGTGCCGTACATTCCGCCGACATCGAGTATGCCATGGGCACCCTCGACACCAACGAGTTCTACGACTGGCAAAAGGAGGACTATGCCATCTCCAAGCTGTTCCTCTCCTACTATGCCAACTTCTGTAAGACGGGAAATCCCAATGGCGAGGGCCTGCCGCAGTGGACAGCCATCACCAAGGATAATCTCGACAGTGCACCTGTCATGAAGATTGACGTAGAATCAAAAGAGGTGGCGTCCCCAGAAAGGGAGAATGCCTATCGCACCCTCGAGAAATGCTACAGAAGTCAGAAATAACATCGTATTATTTCTGTCGGACGATGGCCAGGTATTCTTCGTAGGAGATATACCGTCCACCCATACTGCGGAGATGGGGTGTTTCAAGCTGACAGTCGATCATCAGCCCCCCAAGCACCTCAAGCATGCGAGCCAGATGGATGAGGGCCAGTTTCGAGGCACTGGGAACCAGCGAGAACATGCTCTCTCCGAAGAAACACCTGCCAAGGTTGACACCATAAAGGCCACCCACCAAGCGGTGGCCTTTTTCTTGTTTCTCCCACACCTCGACACTCGCCGCAAAGCCCTGGCGATGGAGTTCGGTATAGGCCTTGATGATGTCAGGCCCGAGCCAGGCGCCATCCTCAGTATTGCGGTTCTGGGCAGTGGCACAACCCTTGATGACACCCTCGAAATCCTGGTTGATGGTGACCGTATAGCGATTCTGCTTGATGAGCTGCTGCATGGAGTGGCTGACATGGATCTCCTTAGGGAAGATCACGAAGCGCTTCATGGGACAATACCAATAGGGCTCATCGCTATTGCGGAACGAGAACCAAGGGAAGAAACCGTAGGAATAGGCCAGCAGCAGACGGTCGACGGAGAGGTCGCCACCCACAGCCGCCAGGCCGTCGTCCTCACCATAGTGAGGATCAGGGAACCAGAGTTTATCGTCTAATCTAACTATCATATCTTTAAAGCTCTCATTGCATTAAGGACGGCAAGCACGGTAACGCCTACATCGGCAAAGACGGCCAGCCACAACGTAGCGAGGCCAAAGGTAGCCAGGATCAGCACGGCCACCTTGACGCCAATGGCGAACCAGACGTTCTGACGGGCAATGGCAAGGGTACGACGGGCAATACGGATAGCGAGGGCGATCTTCGAGGGTTTGTCGTCCATGAGCACCACATCAGCAGCCTCGATAGCGGCATCGGAACCCAGACCTCCCATGGCAATACCGACATCGGCACGGGCCAGGACAGGGGCGTCGTTGATGCCATCACCCACGAAGGCGACTTTAGAGGTGAGAGGTGAGAGTTCTTGCGTCCCTTCGGTAGCAAGCGAGCTGAGCTCGAGCGGAGAGGTGAGAGATGTGTCTGTTCCCGTGAGTTGTTCGATGTATTTCACTTTGTCGGCTGGGAGTAACTCCGCATGATACTCAGAGAGGCCTAAAGTCTGGGCCACGTGGTCGGCTACCTCCTTGCGGTCACCCGTAAGCATAACGGTCTTTTTCACGCCCAACTGCTGAAGGGCAGCGATAGCCTCAGCACTATCAGACTTGATCTGGTCGTTGATGACGATATGGCCGGCATACTGGCCGTCGATGGCGACGTGGATGATGGTGCCTGTGTGATGACAGTCATGCCACTTGGCGCCAATGCTGTCCATCATCTTCGTATTGCCCACGCAGACGATCTGATCCCCTACCCTCGCACGGATGCCGTGACCTGCTATTTCCTCGACCTCGGAAACTTGACAGCCATCTGTCGCCTCATCAGGGAAGGCATCGCGCAGGGCGGCGCCAATGGGATGGGTAGAGAAGTGCTCGACATGAGCAGCCATATGTAAGAGGTGAGAGGTGAGAGGTGAGAGGTGAGAGGATACATTTGCCTCAGTGGTACATTCGCCAGTATCAGGATGCACGGCAGTCACAGCAAACTGACCATGGGTCAAAGTACCTGTCTTGTCAAAAACAACGGTATCGACCTTCGCCAGCACATCCATATAGTTGGCACCCTTGATAAGGATTCCCTTGCGCGAGGCCCCACCAATGCCCCCAAAGAACGTGAGCGGCACACTGATTACCAAGGCACAAGGGCAGGATACTACCAAGAACATCAGAGCCCTATACAACCAAGTTGAGAAAGAGGTAAGAGGTGAGAGGTGAGAGGTGAGAGATATGTACAGTGGCGGGAGGATAGCAATGGCCAGGGCGAGGAACACCACGATGGGCGTATAAATACGGGCAAAGCGAGTGATGAAGGTTTCGCTCTGCGACTTGCGCTCACCGGCATTCTCCACAAGGTTGATGATCTTCGACACGGTGCTCTCGCCAAAGGCCTTGGTAGTGCGCACACGAATAACACCAGAGAGGTTGACGCAGCCAGAGATGACCTCGTCGCCCTCGTTAACATCGCGCGGCAACGACTCGCCCGTCAAGGCCACGGTATTCAAGGCACTACTGCCCTCGATGATCACACCATCCAACGGCACCTTCTCACCCGGACGAATGACAATGGTCTCCCCTACTCCGACAGCCTCAGGACTGAGATCTTTTGTTTTCACAACGGATTGCACGGATTTTACGGATTCTTGCGGCACTGAGTGGTTCCCTAAATCCGTTTCATCCGTGAAATCCGTTGTTTTTTCTTCCACGTGCGCCACATCTGGCCTTATGTCCATCAGGTGGGCGATGCTGTCGCGGCTCTTGCCCTCGGCATAGCCCTCGAAGAGTTCACCAATCTGGAAGAAGAGCATGACGAAGACCGCCTCAGGGAACTCCGTCTCTGCCCCAGGAAGGAAGCCGATGCAGAAGGCGCCGATGGTGGCGACAGACATGAGGAAATGCTCGTTGAAGGCCTCGCCCTTCATAATGCCCTCCCAAGCCTCGTGCAGCGTCTCGTGGCCTATTAATAAATAAGGTACGAGGTAAACAAGCAGCAGTTGCCACTTGTTTAAGTGAAAAGTGAAAAATGAAAAGTGAAAAATGCCACCGTGCTCGATGAGGACAGCAATTATCAATAATACAATAGTGGCGATGATAAGCCAAAGCTGTTTCTTTAGCGAATGCTCGTGATGATGCGCATGCTCGTGTTCGTGCGAGCAGCTGTCACAATGATGATGTTCATGAGAATGTGCCATATCTTTGCTATTTCTTTTATTTCACGCTGCAAAGATACGGCACATTTTCTGCAACTTGGTTGCAAACTACTTATAACACTCGAAAATCGTGTCGACGGTCTGCTTAGGAAGCTTCTTCGTCAGAAGGCTGACAAGCCATACTACCGGGAAGCCACCCACCATGGCGATGGCACCGCAGTTAATGGGGTTAATGGGGTTACCAGCGAGCATGTTGATAACCGTCAGTCCTACGCCCCAGATGAAGCAGGCCCAGACAGAGGCTGTGGTGACACCACGCCAGTAGAGACCCAGCATGAACGGAGCCAGGAAGGCACCAGCCAGCGCACCCCACGAGATACCCATGAGCTGGGCGATGAATGTCGGCGGATTGAGGGCGATGAGCAGGGAAATGACGATGAAGAACATGATCAGCACACGCATCACCACCACCTTACGACGCTCGATCTTCTCGGCCACGATATCATCGATGGTTCCATCCTCCACCTCACCAGGCAACGACTTCTTGTCACGATAGATCAGGTCGAGTGTCATCGTCGATGAAGAGGTGAGCACCAGCGAGGCCAGGGTCGACATGGAGGCTGAAAGCACCAACAGCACCACGAGGGCAATCAGCACATCGGGCAAGGTGACGAGCATAGCAGGCACAATAGAGTCGAAGGCAATCTTACCGTTAGCGCCGATCACGGGATCATAGAGACGTCCGAAACCGCCAAGGAAATAACAGCCACCAGCCACGATGAAGGCGAAGATGGTAGAAATGACGGTGCCACGCTTGATGGCATTCTCGTCGGTAATCGAGTAGAACTTACCCACCATCTGTGGCAAGCCCATCGTACCCAGCGACGTCAAGACGACCACGCCCAGCAATCCCCACGGATCAGGTCCGAACCACGAGGCAAAGCCGCCATTCACAGAGGGGTCGGCATCAGAAGGAATCGCAGCGAGTTTCTCGACAGCCGTTGCCAGTCCTCCTTGTGCATTCAGCACAGCGAGAATCACAGCCACAATGCCGAAGAGCATGATGATACCTTGGATAAAGTCGTTCATAGCCGTTGCCTTATAGCCGCCGATGATGACATAGACGGCCGTCAGGATGGACATGATAATGACACAATACTCATAAGGAATATCGAAGCCCATCTCAAACAGACGGGAGATACCGCTGTAAACGCCTGCTGTGTAAGGAATGAGGAACACGAAGGCAATGACGGAAGCCACGACACGCAGGCCCTGGTCGCTGAAACGGGTGCCGAAGAAATCAGGCATCGTACGCGACTCGATATGCTGCGTCATCAACTTGGTGCGACGACCTAAGATAAGCCAGGCCAGGAGGGAGCCGATGACGGCATTGCCGATGCCAATCCAGGCACTCGACAAACCGTATTTCCATCCGAACTGTCCGGCGTAGCCTACGTAGACCACGGCCGAGAAATAGGAAGTACCAAAGGCAAAGGCCGTGAGCCAGGGACCTACGGCACGTCCGCCTAACACAAAACCGTCAACACTTCTGGCCTGTTTGCGTGAGTACACACCCACACCTACCATCACGACCAGGAAAATTATCGTTAGTAATACTTTGATTATCATATCATCTATAAACTATAAACTTTAAACTATAAACTAGAAAGCCACTTGGACTTGGGCTTGGAGCCAGTTGTAATCCTCGCTGCTGATTTTCTCACCACAGAGGCAACGGGTGTACTGCAGCTGCACACGGCACTTCTTATAGAACCAGTACTGCAGACCCACGGTAAGATTCGTCTGATCCCAGCCGTCGACAGAGGTGTTGCGATCATAGGTCTCACCAGAGGCCACAAGGTCGAGGGCACCAGCCACAGGAATACTGGTGGTAACATAACCACCACGCGAGCCTACCTCACCATCCTCACCGCCGAGCCACTCGGCACGGATGCTGGCAGGACGAGCCTCCTTGTACTGACCAGGCGAATAGGGTTGTGTCTTATATTCCGCACCCACGCTGTAGCGGTTGCGCTTATAGTTGTCGCCTACCTGGATATCAGGGTTCCAAGCGGCCTTTCCCACAGCACAGCCTGTGCCGAGATAGCCGGAACCCACGATACGGAAGCCGTCGAAGGGCTTCACCTCGAGTTTGGCGATAAAGTCTTTCTGATTGTTCTGATCCTTACGGTTGATACCCTGTCCGCTCATCAGTGCGAGGTTATATTTCAGGGCACCCTTAAACAGGTCGCCGTAGATCTCAAGACCCATGTCACGGCCATAGTTCACGCCATTCAGCGGATCGGGACCTTCGCCAGCCAGATAGAGCACGGCCTGCGAATAGACGTCGATCAGTTCGAGCTGTGTCGGCGACAGGGGATTCTCCATGGTGTAGGAATGCTTGAACTGTCCGAGGCGGACGGTCAAGGACTTGTCGTTGGAGATGCGATAATCTGTGTAATACTCCTGAACCACGCTGGAGAAATCATGCATAAACATAAACGACCAGCGGTCAGTGATGCGGGCCTTAGCCCAGAGCAGTGTGCGTTTAAGGTTATAACTGTTGGTTGCTTTTCCGTTGGGATCCTGATAGCTCCAGCCTCCCTGTGCATAACCGTTAAGTGTGATACGACTTGTGAAATCTTTCATCCAGTCTGTTTCAGAACTCTTTTGTTGGCCCATTGCAGCCACACTACTGAACACTGCCAGTGCCACTGCCAGCGTTCGCCACATAAAACTTTGTTTTCTCATTTTGTCATTTGTTTGAAGTTGAAATGTTAAGTTTATGCGGATGCAAAATTACAACATTTCTTTCAAACAAACGACAAAAAGACAGAAAAACTTTAAAATCTGTTACAAATTGATAGTTTTAACTCTGCGCGATAATAAAAACTCTTTTTAGATATTCGGGCTCTCCCAGACCTTAGTCTTGGTACACAAAACCTTCTGTGTGAGCTTTTCGATCTTGATCACGAACTCACCCTCTTCGAGCATCCAGCGCCCCTCGGCATTCACGAAAGCGAGGTTCTTGGCAGGAAGCTGGAAGGTGACGGTCTTGGTCTCACCAGGCTGCAGTTCGATCTTCGTAAAGTCACGCAAACGCTTGTTATCAGGCACGATCGAGGCCACCAGGTCACTGCTATAGAGCAGAACGGCTTCCTTACCGGCACGGCTGCCCGTATTCTTCACGTCGACACTGACGGTCAGGATATCCTCGGCGGTGAAAGCGGATTTATCAACCTTCAGGTTGGCATACTCGAAGGTGGTATAGCTCATGCCATAGCCGAAGGGCCATTGCAGACTGACTTTCGCATCGTAGTTATACGCGCCGGCCATCGTGCCCACCTCCTCGCTCACCTTATAGTCATAGGTATTGAGCGAGTTGATCTCACGCGGATAGGTATAGGGCATCTTTGCCGAGAAATTGGCATCGCCAGCCAGGAGGTTTGCGAGCGCATCGCCACCGTAGTTGCCAGGAATCAGGATATCCACCACGGCCTTAGCCAGGGGCTCGATGTCGGCAATCAGGCGCGGACGGCCCTCGTTGAGCACGAGGATGATGGGTTTGCCCGTCTTGGCCAAAGCCTTCACGAGGTTACGCTGGTTCTCAGAGAGCCAGAGGTCCGTCAGGTTGCCTGGCGTTTCTGTATACGAGTTCTCACCAATGGCGGCGATGATAATATCTGCCTGGGCAGCAGCGGCTACGGCCTTGTCGATCTCAGGCTTGTTCTCTTCGTAGTAGGCACCATTCTCATTATAGGTCACACCCTGCTCGAGGATGATATTCTCCTTACCATACTTATTGCAAAGCGCCTCATAGATGGTATTGTATTTATCAGAAAGATCCTCAGCCTTCGAGCCCTGCCAGGTATAGCTCCAGCCGCCATGCAGACAGCGCATCTGATTGGCGTTCGGGCCTGTCAATAAGACTTTGAACTTTGAACTTTGAGCTTTGAACTTTGTGATATCCAATGGCAGAATATTGCCATCGTTTTTGAGGAGGACCATAGATTCCTCGGCGGCCTGGAGAGAGGCTTTGGCAAACTCGTCGCAGCCAAACTTCTCGAAGCCCTTGCCACCCGTATTCGGCTCATCGAAGAGTCCGAGGCGATACTTGGCACGGAGGATGCGGCGCACGGCATCGTCGATACGCGACATCTTCACCTGACCTTCATTCACAAGCTCCTTCAACAGGATACAGAACTCCACGCTATAGGGGTCCATCGACATATCGATACCCGCATTGATGGCGATGCGGATGGCATCTTTCTTATCCTTGGCCACATGCTCGCGCGAGAAGAGGTTGTTGATGTCGGCCCAGTCGGTGACGAGGAAGCCGTCCCACTGCAGGTCTTCCTTCAACCACTTCGTCAGGTACTCGTAGCTGGCATGCACAGGCACACCATTGATCGAGGCCGAATTGACCATCATGGTCAGCGTGCCTGCAAGGGCAGCCGCCTTGAAGGGCTCGAAATACTTCTCACGCAACATCTGTGGCGAGATATAGGCCGGTGTACGGTCCTTACCCGTCCAGGGCGCGCCATAGCCGAAGTAGTGCTTGGTGCTGGTGCCCACATGGAAACGGTCAATGTGGTTGTTGTCCTTACCCTGATAGCCCTTGATCTCGGCAGCCACCATCTTCGAGTTCACGATGGCATCCTCGCCGAAGCTCTCATAGACACGCGGCCAACGGGGATCGCGGCTCAAGTCTACCACGGGGTTATATACCCACGGACAGTTGGCGGCTCGACTTTCATAGGCCGTAATCTCTGCACCTCTGAAGGCCAGGTCCGTATTGAAAGAGGCTCCGAGGTTGATGGGCTGCGGGAAGAGCGTACCCCCCGCTGTATAGGTCACACCGTGGTTATGGTCGAGACCATAGATATCGGGAATACCCAGATACTTCATCGACTTCTCCTGAATCAGACGGATCCACTTCTGCCACTCCTCGACGCTGGGCGCACGGGTGCCTGGGGCATTGAGGATAGAGCCCACCTTCCACTTCGAGATCAGTGTGTCGAGCATCACCTCGTTGAGTTTCCACACGCGTTTGGTCTCGCCCTGATAGATATCCACTGGGAAGTTGCCGAGCCTGTCGATGATCTCCTGATCTGTCAGCTTCACCATTTTGTCGACTTCCTCGGCAGAACGGCCATACTGCTGGAGCACAGAGCGCACCTTTTCGCGGTCTACCTTTGCATTCTCAACTGTCGTCTTACCCATCACGTCGAGGTTCAGTTCGAGCATCTGCCCGATCTTCTCGTCCAACGTCATCTTGGCGAGCGTTTTCTCTATCTTTGCCTCTAAGGCGGCATCACGGGGAATCGCTGGCTTCACCTGTGCCATCACGGTCATGGAGACACAAGCCATAACCATCGAAATCAGTACTTTTTTCATTGTCTTTTGTATTGTTAGTTATCTTCTTGGGTACAAAGATACGAATAAACCGGCGAAAAACCAAATTATTTTTCACTTTTCACGCCTCACTATTCACTTTTTTTCGTATCTTTGCATCCGAAACGAACGCAATCGCTTACTAAACACAAACCATTTTTATGAAGAAAACCATCCTATCTACCATTTGCCTGCTACTGTTCGTAGCCATGAGTCTGACTGTCCATGCCCAAGGTTTCAGAGATGTCACCACCTATACGAAAGGCCAGTTCATCATCAAGCCTGTCGCTAAGAATGCCGTCAGAATCCGCTATGCCCCGAGGGCTCAGAGGAAGAGCGAACTGCCCGACTGGCTGTATGTGAAAAATGAAGAGGTCAGGAACTGCGAACTGACCGTCGAGAATGACACCATTAACGGTATCCTTCGCATTAAAGACAAAAAGGGCAAGGTGGTCTTCACAGCCACCAGACATGGGCTGAGACGATTTAATAACTCCAAATACAGCGAGAACCCTGGTTATCATGAAGCCACGCTGACCTTTGAGTCGCCCAAGGATGAATATCTCTTTGGCCTCGGTCAGTTCCAGGACGGCTATAGCAATGTGCGCGGCCTCTGTCGCCGCCTGACACAGGTGAACACGCAGATTTCCATCCCCATGCTCATCTCGAGCAAGGGCTACGGCATCCTGTGGAACAACTACGGATTGACAGACTTCAATCCCTGCGATGTCAGCGGGTTCACACTCGACAGAGTGCAGGAAGCAGCAGGCACCAGCGAGGTGGTGAATGTCACCACGACCGAAGGTGGCCGACGTGAGGTGCGACAGCGACATCTCTACGAGGTGGATTTCTCGGTTAATGAGACGGGGGATTACAGAGTCATGCTGGATGTCGGCCAGAAGATGGCCCGCCGACATAACCTGGCCATCGACGGTCAGACGGTCATCGAGATGCAGAACATGTGGCTGCCGCCTACGGCGTCTGCCATCGTGCATTTGGAGAAAGGTTGGCATCATGTCACGGCTGAGCTCACCAGAGGCGACGAGCCGAAATTCGCCTATGGTAAGGTACGCGATGAGACCACCTTCTCTTCACCGCTGGCAGAAGCCGTCGACTATACCGTATTCGTGGGCACGCCCGATGAGATCATCGCCACCTACAGGGAACTCACAGGCCCATGTCCCCCCATGCCGGAATGGGCCCTCGGCTATATCCATTGTCGCGAACGTTTCCACTCCTCAGATGAGATTCTCCAGACGGCCAACCGTTTCAAGAAGGAGGATATGCCCATCAGCATGATTGTGCAAGACTGGCAGTATTGGGGCAAGTACGGCTGGAACTCCATGCAGTTCGACGAGCAGTTTTATCCTGATCCTAAGGCGCTGACCGACAGCCTGCACAAGATGGATATCCGCCTGATGGTGAGTGTGTGGTCGAAAATCGACAAGAACTCCACCGTTGGCCGTCAGATGTTGCAGGATGGCTACTACATTCCTGAAACCGACTGGATCGACTTCTTCAACCCCGAGGCGGCCGCCGCCTATTGGAAGAACTTCAACGAGCGCCTGGTGCCCTTAGGCATCGATGCCTGGTGGCAGGATGCCACGGAGCCGGAGAACGACGACCTGGTAGGGCGCTGCGTCAACAACGGCAAATGGTCGGGTGAACTCGTGCGCAATGTCTATCCGTTGTTAGTCAACAAGACCGTCTACGAAGGTCTGGTCAAGGCAGGCAAGGAGCCCATGATCCTCACCCGTTGCGGCTTCCCGGGCATCCAGCGCTACGGCTCAGCCATGTGGAGCGGCGATGTGGGCAACGACTGGGAGACCTTCCGTCGTCAGATCACTGCCGGCCTGGGCATGCAGGCGGCCGGTATCCCCTGGTGGACGTATGATGCCGGCGGCTTCTTCCGTCCTAACGACCAATATACCAATCAGGATTACATCGAACGCATGCTGCGCTGGATAGAGACGAGTGTCTATCTGCCCCTGATGCGTGTGCACGGCTATATGAGCAACACGGAGCCCTGGAACTACGGTCCCGAGGCACAGGCCATCATCACCGCGTGTCTGAAAGAGCGCTACCGCCTGCTGCCATATATTAAGAAATGTGCAGAGCGGGTGTCGAAGGAAGGCTATACCCTGATGCGACCGCTGGTCTTCGACTTTGCCGACGACCCCGAGGCCCTGCAGCAGAAATACGAGTATATGTTCGGTCCGGAGCTACTCATCAGTCCGGTCACGGAATCTGGCGTCACAGAGTGGCAGACCTACCTGCCCAAGAACAAAGGCGGCTGGCGCGACTATCGCACAGGTCAGCATTACGCCGGCGGCCAGACCGTCACCACCAAAGTCGACAAAGCCCATATTCCTGTGTTTGTGAGGGAGTAGTTAAAAGAATCGTCCCAGAGTGTTTCGTAGACAAAACAATAACCCGCCGGTTGGCGGGTTATTTCGTTTAGAATGGGCCGTAGCCCATGCAGCTCGTGGTCGTGATGGCCGTCAGAAATGCCGTGAGCGCGGCTACTATCACCTTCACCGCAATCTCTACAATCTGTACTTCCCTTGAAAAAGTTGAATGGTTTTTACTTTAACCCTGCCATAGGTTGAATGCCTTTTATGGTACTTTTTTTCTAAAATATTTGGTGATTTGCAAGAAAAAATGTAATTTTGTCGCCGAAAAGGTGGTAAACTTACCACCATTTGGTAAAATCTCAATAAAAGCGTCGTTATGAAATATCTGACTCTAAAGAAAGCATTGGCAGCGTGGCAGGCCATCCAACCGCTATCAGAGCGTGACCGCAATAGGCTCAGCAGACGGTTTACAGTAGATTTCAACTACAACAACAACCACATCGAGGGCAATACGCTGACGTATGGCCAGACGGAATTGCTGCTGCTCTTTGGCAAGGTGATTGGTGAGGCTGAAGTGCGCGATGTGCATGAGATGACAGCCAGCAACGTTGGTCTGCAGATGATGAGCGACGAGGCAAAGATGAAAGAAATGCCCTTGTCACAGCACTTCATCCGTACACTTCACAAAACGCTTTTACGTGAGGATTACACAGTATATCGCAATCTGCCTGGCGGACAACAGACCAGCTACGTCATCCATGCCGGTCAGTACAAGACGCGTCCCAACAGTGTGATCACCCGCTATGGCGATCGTTTTGAATATGCCTCACCTGAAGAGACACCTTCGCTGATGACCGACTTGATTGATTGGTATAATGAGGAAGAGAAACGGGGTAAGCTGTCGCCTATCGAACTTGCAGCCCTGTTCCATTACCGCTATATCCGTATCCACCCGTTTGAGGACGGCAACGGCCGTATCGCCCGTCTCCTAGTAAACTTCATCCTTTCGCGCCACGATTATCCCATGGTGGTGGTGCGCAGTCGCAACAAACGGGCCTATCTTGAGGCACTCCACCAGTCTGATCTCACCGTGGGGCCAGTGCCTTGTGATGGAGCCCATGCCCAACTGAAAGACATCGCTCCCTTCATGAAATATTTCACTGAGATGGTGATGACGGAGGTTTACAACGATGTACTCTTCGTGACTGAGAAAGATGAAAACGTGTGGTGGTACGACGGCGAGCGCATAGCATTCCGCTCGCCCAACTATGGCAAGATGCTCAGGGCTATGCTCAGCCAGCCTACGTTGACACTATCCGACATGCAGGAAGAGCTAGGCATCAACAAGTCGGCCATCCAGAAGCTGATCACCCAACTGACGGATAAGAAATACGTAGAGCGCGGTGAGAAAGACGGCTCCTGGCGCGTCTTCATCACCCCGTCGACATAAAAACAGGCCCCAAAGGTGGTAAGTTTACCACTTTTTATTTGGTGTTTTGATACGTCATAGGGTGCCAGGCACGGCGTGATACAACCTGTCGGAAAATCCGACGGGATTGACACCAAAGTCGACAAAGCCCATATTCCTGTGTTTGTGAGGGAGTAGTTAAAAGAATCGTCCCAGAGTGTTTCGTAGACAAAACAATAACCCGCCGGTTGGCGGGTTATTTCGTTTAGAATGGGCCGTAGCCCATGCAGCTCGTGGTCGTGATGGCCGTCAGAAATGCCGTGAGCGCGGCTACTATCACCTTCACCGCAATCTCTACAA
>CAMJBL010000033.1 GCA_946403845.1 uncultured Prevotella sp.
TGGAGCAGGGGCGATAAGGTCTTACTCCCCGCACTCAGCGGCGTAGTCAAAACTTTCATTCTGACGCTGCAAAGATAAGAACTATTTCTGATAATTCCAAACTTTTTTCGAAAAAACTTGCTTTTCTCTTTGATTTTCTTTATCTTTGCGTCGAGTAAAACTATTAGCATGGCAATATCAAATCACCGCATATACGTAGCCAGCAGCTGGAGGAATGAATATTATCCAGAGGTGGTGAAGGCTCTGAGAAAGGCTGGGCATGAGGTTTATGACTTCCGAAATCCACCATCGGGGGATCCTGGATTTAAGTGGAGCTGCGTGAGAGAGGATTATATGGATTGGACGCCTCAGCAGTATCGTGATATGTTAAGTCATCCCAAGGCTGAACGCCAATTCCATAATGACATCGAGGCTATGGAGGCTTGTGATGTATGCGTATTGGTTCTGCCTTGTGGTCGCAGCGCTCACACAGAAGCAGGATGGTTTGCTGGCAAAGGTAAAAAGGTTCTGGCGTATATCCCTGCGAAACAGGAGCCTGAACTGATGTACAAGCTATTCAGTAAGATTTGTTGCTCAATTGAAGAACTACTAATTGAATTGAAATAATATGTGGTTGATTGGAGTTTATATATTGTGTATCCTTATTATAATTATTGCGATATGCATTGTTCCATGGCAGGGTTGGCTGTGTGGAGCATTTGGAGGACTGATTGGTTATTTGTTATACAAGGCCATACATAAGAAATAAAAATCAGTATTCATGGACAGACTCTCTGCAGAACAACGGCATAAGAATATGGCTGCTGTCCATTCGAAGGACACGAAGCCTGAGATGATTGTGCGCAGGGGGCTGTGGAGTATGGGATTCCGATATAGGTTGAATTCGAAGAAACTGCCAGGGCATCCGGATCTGGTACTGAGGAAATACAGGACGTGTGTGTTTGTGAACGGGTGCTTTTGGCATGGACATGATGTGTCATTGAACATTGAAAATGGAACATTGAACATTATTAATTCTGAGTGCTGCAAGATTCCGAAAACAAGGCGGGAGTTCTGGGTGGCGAAGATCCGTAGGAATCAGGAAAGGGATATTGAGGAGCAGGGTCGTTTGGCGAAAATGGGCTGGCATTGCATCACCGTTTGGGAGTGTGAGCTAAAGCCTTCGAAGCGCGAGGAAACCCTGAAGTCGCTGGCATTCACCCTGAATAAGATATGGCTGGATGACCATGCAGTCAAGAAGCCTTATCCGAAACTAGAAGAAGAGGATGGAATGCTGATGGCAGCGGAAGAAAGATAATCCGCCTTTGCAAGAGCAGACTGCAAAGGCGGATTACATTATTATATAATATAGGACGCTAGCTGATGAGGACTAGCTTATTCTCAAAGAGATTGTAAGCGATGGGGTGGACGAAGCTGATGCTATTGCCATCGCTGATTGCAGAGATGTTGATGCCTCGATTGATGAATTCATCGATGAGGGCCTGGTCGTGATAGGCGCGCATAGATGTCCAGCCTCGGCTCTGCACCTCGGAATTGAAGATGTTAACTAACTCTGGGATTTGCTTGTCTGCGAACTGCAGGGCAAAGCGGATGTAATAAATGTTTTGTTGCATAACTTTAATTTTTTGAAGTTTATAATCCTCCCGCATCGTACTGACCACCGTGGCTAAGTTAGAAACTCGGTTGGCGAGTCCATCCGAAGATGACTGCTCTTGATGCTTATCGGGTGCAAAGATACGAAATATTTTGGATAATAGAAAGTTTTTATTTAATTTTGCACCAATCAAAACTAATAATATAAATTATGACTGAGAAAGAAATAGAAGAGATTACGAAGATACTGGAGGATGCGGGGTGGCAACCTCATTTGTGCGATACGCCGATACCTGCGTATGAGTCGGTGCATGCAGGCAGCCTTAATGATCCGGGACAGATTCCGCCAGGTATGGAGCTGGTGCCTAAGGCGTTCCTTAGAATATATAAGGAGGCGATGATAAAAGTGATTGGGAACTCGATGCTCGACAGGGGTATCGAGGATGGAGACTGGGTGAGGATGTCGTATGGCCAACAGCCCCGCGATGGGGATATTGTGGTGGTGGCCATCGGCTCGGAGTGCACTTTAAAGTGTTACTACGAGGACGATGACGGCACGCGTTGGCTGCTGTCACAAAACGAGGCTGAGAAAGAGCTGTATAAACCCATCAGGCTGGATGAGGATCTTGACTTCGTGTATCTTTGCGGCGTGGTGACAGAGCTGAGCAAGCCCCTGCCCAGAGTTCCTGTTAAGAACTTGAGGAGTCTGGTGAGCGAAGCTAAGGCGAGCCTTGAGGAGGAACCTCGCATCAGCGTGGAGCGCGTAAGAAGTGTGATTAAGATTCTCGGATTGGAAATCAAGGTGGCCAGACAATGGTATGCCGTATGCAGAAGCATGATGGACGAACTGATATATGACGAGGATGATTTTGAATCGTTTTGCGAGATGGTGAAGAAAGTGCTCCCTAACCATCAGCATTTGCCTAAGGTAGCCGAGATGCAGACGATGGCGGTGGAGAGCTTTGCGAAACCCGTCAGCAGATGGGAAGAGAGAAGAGCCCCTGTAAAAGGAAAGCGTTTCAAGACCTATAGGGCTTTGGCTGAAAAGGCTACCACGTTGCTGACAATGAGTGAGGCGGAGTTTCAAAAACTCTGAAAAAACTCTGAAAGAAAGCCGATTTTTTTAAGAGTTTTTGTCGAAAAAAGACCAAAACTCTGAAAACTCCAAGAAAAACTCTGAAAAACTCTTGGGCGATGGAAGATTACTTCCGTCGCCTTTTTTTTGTGCCTAACTTTGTCATCGAAATCAAGAATCTGCGGGCGCTATAAACCCCAAAGACGGTTTCAACAGTTAACATTATTATTAATTTAAAATTTGTTTTTATGGCAAAGAAAATTAAAATGAAGCCCAACAAGGGTCACAAGACGAACTTTAAAGAATTGCTCGATCTGGAAGAAATGAAGTCATTGTAGAACCCGAGTTGTTGTGAGATGTTTCCTAGGAAATAAAACGCGCGTCATCTCAAAACATCTCACAAACACTTGGAAAAAATGAGTAAGACAAAAGAAGAAAACCAGGAGAAGAAAGGCGTAGTTGACTACGATAAGTTGACGCGTACTCAACTGATCGATGAGATTGAACGCCTGCTGCTGGTGGAGGTCGTCACCGACAATACCCTGGCAGAGAAACGTAAGGAGTGTAATGATGTGAAAGCTGAGAACCAGCACCTCCGTCGAAAGCTCGCGATGGCTCAGGCTGACCTCGACGATGCACTGGATGAACAGCAGCGACAGGTAGAGGCAACTGAAAACTGTACGCAGATGATGAAGGACTTTTTGTTCTGCTTCCTCTCGACGAAGAATGCGGCTCGCGTGAAGCGTATGCTCCGTTTCTATGATAATCTGGCTCAGACGCGGATGATGAATGCGTTGCTCTGCTATTTGTTGTTCGGCAAGAAACCTCAATTCGGGCGTGAGGTAGAGGCCTGGCACTTCAGGGTGATTTGTGAGAAGATTGACGAGGATGCTATTACGCTGCCAGCTCACTCGCTGATGGTAAGATTGATACAGAAATACGGACTTTTTTAGTTTACGGTTTACAGTTTACAGTTTACAGTTTACGGTTTACAGATTATGAGTAAGAATGAGCAAAGACAGATCACTGGCGCTATTAGCGTCGATGAAGTGGAAACAAAGAACGGTGGCGATCAGGCCGCCAAGGGCAAACGCAAGAAGGTGTGGCAGGGAAAAGGCAACGGCACACTCTACAGCGACCACAGTTTTGAATTCAGATTCCCAGAAGAGGGTAGTGGCTGGAAAAAGAACGTCATCAAGAAGCGTGGCGATGCCATGATCTATGAGACGACTGGCGAGAAGCAACAGTCAATCGTGGCTCACCTGAAGGTGGAGAAGGGTTGTGAAGACCCTGCCGCGGAGTTGTTTGAGCAGCTGACCACCCTCACCAAGGACATGGTGAAGGGAGAGCCGGAACAGCCTACCTCGAAGACCTTGGCTGAGCAAGACGGTTTGAAGGTCTGGAATCTGAAGAAGAATGGTCAGCTTTTGGCGCTGCTGACTATCGACTCCACCATGCCAAAGGAGCGCATGAGCTCGAAACTCTTCGCCCTGGCCGCAGAAGTTAATAAAGTGATTGATTCTACCAAATTCTAAATGAAGAATTGAAGAATTAAAGAGTTGAAGAATTGAAAAATTGAAGTTATATGGAATTATTAGTAACGATTACAGAGGTAGGCGCATACTCTGAGCGCCAGTATCAGAAGCAGGACGGCTCAACGGAGTATTTCAAGAGCCGTGGTTTTACACTCAAGCGTGGTGGCGACATCTTCTATGGTGAGCTCACGGGCGAGGCTGCCAGTAAGAACCGCGACACGCAGTATGACCAGCAGGTGCCATACATCGTGAAGGGTTTCTGGAAGACGCGAACCTGGGGGGATAACAACGACCGCCATGAGAACGCCTTCTATATTACCGACATTCAAACCCTGTAAGTATGGAGATTTGTTTTCAGAAGAAGAAACAGATTATTTACACGGAGGCCTGCCCTGAGGAAACCCTCAGGGCACTGGCCGCCGCTCCCGAAACGAAGCTGCTGACAGACTGCTGCCGCCTGGCCATTCAGTATGCCAAGGAAGAGCCTGCCGTGATGCCCGACTGGTTTTCCAAAAGGTACATGAAATTCCTGAAGGATCAGACAAAGCTGATGGGGCAGGACTTCCAGCAGAAGACCAACCAAGAGAAACTGCTGCTGTTTTCGGAGTATGAGAAGGGCGAACACCCCTTTATCAACTTCTGTGCCCGTGGCTACGACGAGTCGGAGATTACGGATAAGAAGACCGGCAATAAGAAGAAAGGCCCTTGGCGCAAGCAGAAGTATGTACTTCTGTCGGGGCTCGTGGCCATCGACCTCGATGGGGTGGAGAATGCCAGGGAAATTTTTGAGCGCTGGCAGAAGGAACTTGACTTCAAGGCACTGAAGATCTATATCATCTATATCACACCGAGGGGAGGCTTGAGGGTTGTGTTCCGCTGCGAGGCTGCGAGGGGCAACCTGATCGATAACCAGATGTGGATGTGTGAGAAGCTGGGGGTAGAGCCCGACGAGAGCTGCAAGGATGCCAGCCGCGGGTACTTCCTGACCTCAGAAGAGAATTTTTTGTTTGACAACTTAAAAGAATTGTATGAAGATGAACCGGATGAAGCATTTATTAATCAGTTTGAGCCTGTTTATCGGGCTGGCAATAGTGGTGGTACTAAGACTGGCTCTAAAGCCACTCAGACTGCTGGACAAGGGCTTGAAGCTGTCGGGACAGTGGATGATAGCCCGTTGGACGTAAAATGGTGTGGGTATGATATTCATAAAATTATTGATGCTCGTTATGCTGCTAAGCTGCCTTGCGAAAAAGACCACAACCGGCATAAAGAGAGTCTCAAACTCGCCACAGACTTGCTTCTCATGCTCGACGATGATGCCCAGCTTGTGCTGCGTATCGTATCATCTCAAAGCTGGGTGCAGGAAATCGTCAAAGTGCGCAATGAGAACGTGGCGCAGACGGTGGAGTCAGCCCTGGCGCAGGTCAAGGAAAAGGAAAACAAGTATGCATCTTCGCTGCCATCCAAGACCATGCTCGATGCGGTCAAGACGGTGACAGGTAAGACGTATCAGGAGCTGGTAAAATCGGGGAGTGAGGAGTGTGGAGTGAGGAGCGAGAATACCATCATGCATCAGTTAGACGCCTGGGGTCAGGAGATTGAGAAGCTGTTTGATGTGTACCCCTGTCTGCGTGAGATCTGTCACGGCTTGAAGCACGCCACCTTCCCTGCTGCGATGTTTACAGCCGCCGCCTTCCTGGGTACGGACTTGACACGCTGCTGGTGGTATCACTATTACGAGCCAGGCAAGGAGCGACGCTTGAACTACTGCATCTATATTATTGGCGACCCCGGTAGCGGTAAGTCGTTTGCCGGCCGTCTGTATAAACTGCTGGCAGCGCCTATTATCAGCAGCGACAAGATGAGCAACGACGCCATCAACCGCTATAAGAAGGACTTGAAAGCCCGCCAGACCAGTACCAAGGAGCAGAAGAAGGAACCGCTGAAACAGCCGGAGGTGATTGTGCGCTGTCATGGTCCAAGAACCGCCAACGGCGTGTTTATCGAGGATATGAACACAGCCTTGGATGTGGTCGGTGACAAGGAGATTCATCTGCACATGCTGACCTTCGATGCTGAGTTGGATTCTAACATGGCGGCTGCCAAGGGTGGTCAGTGGATTGACAAGAGCACGATGGAGTTGAAAGCCTTCCACAACGAGGAGGATTCGCAGCAGTATAAAAATGCCGAATCGTGGACAGGCCCCTTCGATGTGTTCTGGAACTACATCTACACCGGCACCCCGATGGCCCTTCATAAGAAGGTGACCCTCAATAATTTCGGCAGCGGCTTGGCAACACGACTGGCCTGTATCCCCTTCCCGCCAAACCGAAAGATGGTGGAATGCCGCAGATATTCGCCCACAGACCATGAGGGTGATGAACTGATGAAGACATGGGCTTACAGGCTTGACAAGGTGAGTGGTGAACTGCCGCTTTGGCCGATTGTGGAAACCACGTGGGAGTGGACGAACGACCACTTCCTGATTGCTGAGCTGAACGAAGATGATGCCGACTATATGCTTACGCTGCGCGTCAGCTACTACGGTGTCTGCGTGGCAGCACCTTTTATCCTGATGCGACACTGGGATGAGTGGCAGAAAGATCACACACTCAATATCGATGAGACCGACAAGCAACTGTCGGAGCTTATCATGGACATCCAGTACGGCTGCCAGCATTATTTCTTCGGGGAATATGCGCGCGCCTACTATGATAATAAGGAGCGTGATGCTGTCGCTAATGCCAGTCACAAACACAGCAAAACAAGAGCCTCTTTCAATGCGCTGCCAGAATCGTTCGTGCTGAATGATGTGGAGGCCTGTTTCAACGTCAATTACAACAATGCGAAGGTGATCGTAGGCCGCTTTATCAAAGACAGGTTAGTAGAAAGAGCCTCGAAAGGTAAGTATAAAAAGGTGTCGACGGTGATTTAGCGATGGTAACAGGTAACAAGTAACATTTTGGTTTTTAATTTTTTAAATTTGAAGTTTATGAATAATGTAGAAGTTAATAAGAACATGAAGAATCTCTGCGAGAATTGGTTGGAAGACCTCAGGTATAGCTATAATGCGCTGTATGGCGATGTTTCGAGGAGTGAGGAGTGCGGAGTGAGGAGTGAGAATACTCAGAAAGCAGAGATTCCGATTATTATATCCTCCGGATATCGATCTGAAGAGGTGAATCGCCTTTGTGGGGGAGCCAAGGGCTCGAATCACCTGACGGGATGCGCGGTGGATATCCACTGCTATGGGCCGGAGCAGATGATAAGGATGGCGGGGATATTGCTGGATATCGCGGATGGGACTAAGCGCGACTTTGATGAGTTAATCCTCGAGAAGCGTGGCACCACCTATTGGATCCACTTTGCGGTGCGACCGAAGGATAATCGCAGGAAGATTCTCTTTGACTGCAAGTAAAAAAATCCCCGCTCTGCATTTGGGCGGGGATTCTTAAGTATCTAACTTTCTGCGGCGGTCTCAAAATAGTTCTCGAGTTCTGAGCGGGCGCTGCCTTCAGCATTGGGCAGGTCGCGGATTATCTGACCTTTCTCCAGCAGGGCAATGCGCGTGGAGATGTCGATGGTATGGGCCAGATTATGACTGGAGATGAGAATAGTGGCTCCCGTTTCACGGTTATAATCCGTCAGAAGATGCTTCAGGATGTTTTGTGACGAGGGATCAAGGAAGTTGAAAGGTTCGTCGAGAATGACCAACTGAGGCCGCATGATTAAGGCCGATATGATGCCCACTTTCTGCTTGTTACCGGCAGAGAGGTTGCGGATGAGCTTCTTCTGTCCGAATATCTCACCACCAGCCAGACGCTCGTAGGCCTTCAGACGCTCATCGATCTCAGCCTGGGGAATATCGTTGATCTTTCCCAGGAAGGCAAAGAACTCCTCGGGGGTGAGGAAGTCTACGAGGAAGGAATCGTCGACATAAGCACCGGTATGGTCTTTCCAGGCCTCCGACTCGGCGGGGTTAATGACGATGGGTTCCTCACTCTTGCTGAATCGGGAGTCAGATGGGAAGGTGAGCGACACCTCGCCTTCATCGGGCTTCAGCAGGTCGAGGATCATACGGAACAGCGTGGTTTTGCCAGCGCCATTGTTACCTACCAGGCCAAGGATATCACCGTCGTTGATGATAAAAGAGGGGATATCGCTGGCAATCGTTTTGCCAAAGGCTTTTTTGATATTCTCAATCTTGATCATAATCGGAGTGTTCTGAGTAATCGGAGTAAACTGAATAATCGAAGTAATCGGAGTGATTAGACAATGCCCTTGCCGTGGCAGTTTTTGAACTTCTTGCCAGAGCCACATGGACAGGGATCATTACGGCCGGGGAGCTTATCCTTGATAATCGGCGTGCGGGGCTGCTGGGCACGGGTATCGTGCTGGGCGGCTGCCTGCTGATTGCGGTCGACGAGCTGCTCCTCGCCGATGTCCTGCTTCGACTCGGTGTACTGCTGGCGCTGGGTGCGCTGCTCGGGAGCGGCCTCCTGCACCTGCTGCATCTCTGGAATCTGAGCGCGGGTGAGGATTGAGGTGATGCGGTTGTACATCTCGTTGATCATCGCATCCCATACCTTCGCACTCTCCAGTTTGAAGATGAGCAACGGGTCTTTCTGCTCGTAAGAGGCATTCTGTACGGAGTGCTTCAGTTCGTCGAGCTGGCGGAGGTTCTCCTTCCAGGAGTCATCGATGATATGGAGCAGGATGGCTTTCTCAAACTCCTTGACCACTGACTTCGACTCTGTTTCGTAGGCCTCCTTGAGGTTACAGGGGATATTGAACATACGGCGACCATCGGTAATGGGTACCATGATGCGCTCGTACATGTGGCCCTGATTTTCGTAGACCTGCTGGATGATGGGCTGTGCAACGGCCTGGATACGCTCGGTGCGACGGTTGAAGTTGCCAACAGCAGCCTGGAAGGCATTCTCGGTGAGTACCTCACGGGGCTGATTGATAAACTCGTCGCTGGTGAACGGCACCTCCATCGATAAAATGTGCAGGAACTCTTCCTTACAGCCGTTGTAATCGTTGTTCTCGATGATGTTGACCACACGGTCCCAGATGATGTTGGCGATATCCATGCCGATACGCTCACCCATAAGGGCGTGGCGGCGCTTCTCGTAGATCACGGTACGCTGCTTGTTCATTACATCGTCGTACTCGATCAGGCGCTTACGGATACCGAAGTTATTTTCCTCGACTTTCTTCTGGGCGCGCTCGATGCTCTTTGAGATCATCGGCGATTCGATCATCTCTCCATCCTTGAAGCCCAGGCGGTCCATCACACTGGCGATACGCTCGGAGGCGAAGAGTCGCATCAGTTTGTCTTCGAGAGAGACATAGAACACTGAAGAACCCGGGTCACCCTGACGACCGGCACGACCACGCAACTGACGGTCGACACGACGGCTCTCATGACGCTCGGTACCGATGATGGCGAGACCACCGGCTGCCTTCACCTCGGGCGAGAGCTTGATATCGGTACCACGACCTGCCATGTTGGTGGCGATGGTAACGGCACCCTTGCCGTTGGTGCTCTGACCTGCGAGAGCCACGATGTCAGCCTCCTTCTGGTGGAGCTTGGCATTCAGCACCTGATGGGGGATACCCTCGCGCTTGCCGGTTTCGGGATTCACATACATATCGAGCATACGGCTGAGCAACTCTGAGATCTCCACCGAGGTGGTACCAATCAGCGTTGGACGGCCCTGGTTGCGCATCTTCACAATCTCCTCGATGACAGCCTTATACTTCTCACGGGCGGTCTTATAGACACGGTCGTCCTGGTCGTTACGGATCACAGGACGATTAGTCGGAATCTCCACCACATCGAGCTTGTAGATGTCCCAGAATTCACCGGCCTCGGTAGAAGCTGTACCGGTCATACCTGCAAGCTTGTGGTACATACGGAAGTAGTTCTGCAAGGTGATGGTGGCAAAGGTCTGCGTGGCAGCCTCCACCTTTACATGCTCCTTAGCCTCGACAGCCTGGTGCAGGCCATCGCTCCAGCGACGACCTTCCATGATACGGCCTGTCTGCTCGTCGACGATCTTGACCTCGCCATCGATGACGACATATTCATCATCCTTATTAAACATACAGTAGGCCTTCAGCAACTGCTGGAGGGTATGCACGCGCTCGCTCTGTACAGCGTAATGGCTCATCAGCTCGTCCTTCTTGTCGACGCGTTCCTGATCGCTCAGACCCGTTTCTGCCTCAAGGGCGGAGAGCTCGGATGTGATATCGGGCAGCACGAAGAGTTCGGCATCGTTCACCTGCTTGGCCAGCCAGGCGGTTCCCTTATCGGTGAGGTCGCAGGAGTTCAGTTTCTCATCGACCACGAAGTAAAGAGGCTCTACGCATTCCGGCATTCGACGGTTGTTGTTCTCCATGTAGATTTCCTCCGTCTTCAGCATACCGGCCTTGATACCTTCTTCAGAGAGGTATTTGATGAGGGGCTTGTTCTTCGGCATGGCCTTATGCGAACGGTAGAGGGAGAGGAAACCTGCATCAAGCTTCTCCTGACCATCCTTCTTGTTGCCGGCCTCCATGAGCTGGTTACCAGCGGTAATCAGCGTCTTGGCATCAGCCAGATACTGGGTGGCCAGTTGTTTCTGAACACCTACCAGTCGCTCTACCAACGGCTGATATTCCTCGAACATCTGATCGTCGCCCTTGGGGATAGGACCAGAGATGATCAGCGGTGTACGGGCATCGTCGATCAACACGGAGTCGACCTCGTCGACGATGGCGTAGTTATGGGAGCGCTGCACGAGGTCGGCAGGCGAGATGGCCATATTGTCACGAAGATAGTCGAAACCGAACTCATTGTTGGTTCCGAAGGTGATATCAGCCTGATAAGCCTTACGACGGGCCTCGGAGTTAGGCTGGTGCTTGTCGATACAGTCGACGCTCAGACCATGGAACATATAGAGCGGTCCCATCCATTCGGAGTCACGCTTGGCCAGATAGTCGTTCACCGTTACCACATGAACACCATTACCTGTGAGGGCATTCAAGAATACGGGGAGGGTAGCCACGAGGGTCTTACCTTCACCAGTGGCCATCTCGGCAATCTTTCCCTGATGGAGGACGAAACCACCGAACAACTGTACGTCGTAGTGGATCATCTCCCATTTCAGGTCGTTGCCACCGGCCGTCCAGTGGTTATGATAGATAGCCTTGTCGCCATCGATGGTGATGAAGTCCTTGCTGGGATCGGCTGCCAGTTCACGGTCAAAGTCGGTGGCCGTGACGATGGTCTCCTCATTTTCTGCGAAGCGACGGGCCGTCTCCTTGACGATGGCAAACACCTCGTACATCACTTCGTCGAGGGCCTTCTCGTAGATTTCCAGCACTTCCTTCTCTATCTTGTCGATCTGTGCAAAGATATCTGCGCGCTCATCGATAGGCGTGTTCTCGATGGTGGCTTTGAGTTCGGCAATCTTGTCCTTCTGCGCTGTGGCAGACGACTGTACCTGTTGCTGTAGTTCCTTTGTACGCTGACGGAGTTCGTCATTGCTCATGGCTTCAATCTTTGGCGAAATGGCCTTTGCCTTCTCTACGAGCGGCTGAATCAGTTTCATATCGCGTGACGACTTGTCGCCAAACAATGACTTTAAGATCTTGTTAAAATTCATGTTTTTTATATCCTTTTTTTATTATTTGCTACTAAAAATACGAAAACGGGTGCAAAGTTACAAAAATAATTTGTAACCACCAAAGAAAATGCCAGAACAATGGTTCTGAGTGTCAGAACAACGGTTCTGACGAGCAGGCATTCGGTGCCCTTATACGGATGGTTTTCGCAATGGTAGGAGCGATGCGGTCGATGGTGACAGGCGTTTTCACGCGCTCGGCCTTCGTACCGGCTCCGAAGATAATGATAGGAAATTGTACAAATGAGGCTCTTGAAAGATAGTCTTCCTTGGTATTCTCATTCTGCAGTTGCCAGCCTGGCGATACTTCGATGAGAATGTCACCGTTGCGCTCCGGATTAAAGCCGTTGCGGATCTTGCTGATTTGCAGGTTATTGCCGCTAAGCAATTGTAAAGACGTATAGACATTGCGTACGCCCGACATCTGAGAAATGAACTCCTGGGCCCGCTGGGTGGCATCGGTCAGACTGATGCGCTTCGACTCCAACAGCTTATGATTCAGGTAGATCTCATTGCTGAAACAGGTTTCGACATAGTGTCCTTGTCCCCAAATGGCACCAAAGTACATGTTCAGCAAATTAGCGGTGCGATTGATGTAGAAGATGCCTGAGGGAATACGGTACTTTTCGTAATCGGCACTCTCCACATCGCTATAGCCTGTGCTGGTGAGTATGAACATGACATGCTCGGCACCCAGGCGCTGTTCAAGGGCAGTGATCAGGCGCGACAGTTCACGGTCGATGCGGACATAGGTGTCCTGAAGCTCCATCTGACATTCTGACACAGGCTTATGGTCGTAGGTGCCGGCATAATATGTGAGGCAGAGCATGTCGGTAACACGATCATAGCCTAAACCATTGTTCGTGACACATTGAGTAGCCAGATCCGTGACATCTGTATTGACCAATCCGCTGGCTTTATATTCGATGAATTTTCTTTCGTTTTTAAAAGTGTGTTTAAAGGGTTTCTGATCCCCGACGTGCTGGTAATAGTTAAAGGTGCCTGCAAGGGCAAAAACGGGTTCCCAGGATTGCGTTTGTATTTTTGCTTTCGGAGATTGTAACTCGTTAATATACAATACCCATGAAGGCAGTGACTTAGAGTAATACTCTGAGGTGCTCCATTGTCCGCTGAAGTCGTCCAGCCAATAGGCAGCATCAGCGGCATGACCAGCCGACAGGATGGCTGCATCTTTCTGTGGCGCGATAGCGAAAATTTTTGCCTGTCCCTCAGTAGCAACCTTCAATTCGTCGCAGATGGATGACACCTGCATCTGAACTGGAGAGTCTTGTCCGGGCTTGTGCTTGTCGTCTGTGCAGAGCACGGAGCGCAAGGTCTCCTTGTCGAGCCATTTCTCACCGACTATACTATGATAATAAGGTGAGACGCCTGTAAAAACTGACGAGATGGCAGAAGCACGGTCAATATTGGCAAAGGGATAGGAAGCATTATCGTAAACCAATCCTTCGGCCAACAACCGCTTGAATCCGCCTTGGCCGTAAAGTGGTGTGAAGGCTTCCAGGTAGTCGCTACGCAACTGGTCGATGGTAATATTGACCACCAGGCGTGGTGCATATATGATTTTCTCTTGGGCATGGATGCTCTCCATATTGAATCCCAATACGGCGAGCAATGTGATGTATATGTATCTGTTTTTATGCATTTTTATAATGACTCCAATATCTAATCAGCAAACATAATGCCAGAATGATCATACCTTCTGCATACACCTGAAAACACCGTCCAATGAAGAACAATATAATCATGACGAGGAGAATGTTCCACCAATGGGTATTCTTCTTGCGTTTCAGGATAGCAGGTAAATAGAACAGGGGTAGGGGATTCAGCAGTAGAATCTGGAGATTGGTGCTGGTTGTCGGGTGCTCGGAGAAGAGCATCACAAAGAGCACGCAGCCTGCCAAACCCTGCAACAACATCAGCAGGGCATCCCAGTATTTATAGGTCTTACGTCTGCGCCATTCCAGAATCATTACACAGAGGGAGATGACCAGTAATATCAGAAATGCGGTGAGGGGTGAAACGGGGAAGTCAGACTCTATGATCTGCACACCTGGTGGTACCAGCATATCTCGCTGAACGATCAGAGGACGATACTCCCCATCCTTATAGATCTGGGCATGGTCGAAGTCATACATCAGGTTTTGGGGCAGGAACTCCTGTTGTTCGTGGTTGGTGGGCTGATCGGCTTTGAGACCTAAGAGGATGTCGTTGCCAAACTTCGCCCAAGGGTGGTTTCTGACACATTCGTGTACCATCTCGCGATAGGTGGGGAAGAAATCTTCACGCAGCTGGTATTCTATTTTCCCATTGATGCTTCTCAGAACAATATCACGCGGACGGGTAGAACAGTTGTCGTTGAAGAAATTGTACCGGTAGATGCGGTTGTCGGGCATCAGGTTTTCATTCAGCGCTTGTATAATGGCCTTCTTCTCTTCGGAAGTCAGGTTGAGTTTCTGCTCGGTCACACTGCTGCCCCATTTGCGGTAGTAGTTGCAGAAATAGGGCATGGGGGTAGTGCCTAATTCATAATCTGTCAATCCGAAAACGAAACGGAGTACGAAATGTGGCGCCTTGAAATTGAAGAGCCCCCAATTGAAAACCACATCCTCGCCGGTCCTGAGGTCATGATAGCGGAGGGCAGAATGGCCATAGAGGCTGTAAATTTCCTCATGAGGCGAGCAGGTGAGAAGACTAATGTCGATGGAGTCTAAGTCCAATGTAGACTCATTTTTAGCCGAAATCGGCATTATACTACTGAAAATCAGCAGGATAGATGATATTAAAGATGTCTTAAATGTCATTTCTAAATGTTTCACGATGCAAAAATAACTTATATTTTTCAGTAAAAAGCGATATTTTCGATTTTTTTCAATAATTTTGCACGCTGAAATAAATTTCAACAGATAGTAAGTTATAAATATGAATAGAATTCTGGTCAGTTTTCTGATCGCATCATCTGCGATGACAGCGTTCGCCCAAGGCGCAACAAACTCTCCTTATAGTCAGTTCGGCTTAGGAGAGATAGCCCAACAGGGAAGCAGTCAGAACAGAGGGATGGATGGTCTTGGCATCGCCCTTCATAGTGGCAACCAGGTGAATACTGCAAACCCTGCTTCTTATGCTTATGTCGACTCGTTGACGATGCTCTTCGATATGGGTCTTTCGGCTTCGCTTACTCATTTTGAGGAAAACGGTGTGAAGAAGAATGCCCGAACGGGTAATTTTGAATATGCCATCGGTTCATTCCGCCTCTTGAAGAATGTGGGTGCTACGTTTGGTATTCTGCCTGTAACGAATGTGGGTTATAGCTATTCCAGTACCAGATATATCGCTGATGCCCAGTCGACTATGATGACATCGTATTCAGGCGATGGCGGTTTACAGAAACTATTCATTGGACTGGGTGCACGTGTGGGTAACCTCTCTGGAGGATTCAACGTAGGTTATCTCTGGGGTGGCTATACGCACAACATCGCCTTGTCGAGTTCCACCGCTGTGAATAGCCTGTCGAAGAAATACCAGTCAGACGTTTCCAGTTACGTGCTGGATTTCGGTCTTCAGTATAATCTCCGTCTGAGCAAGAAAGACAGAGTAACCGTTGGCGCCACTTATGGACTCGGTCATAAGTTGAATGCTGATGCTACATGTGACATCATCAACTCCAACTCCACCATCAGTAAGGCGGATACCACGCATTGGGTGATTGGTGATGCCTTGGAACTGCCTCATACGTTTGGTGCAGGCTTGGCTTATTCTCATCTGAATACACTGACCATCGGCGTTGATGGAACGCTGCAGCGTTGGGGGGATCTGAAGTTTCCCAAGGAAACAGACGGACAGTATCAGTTGGCTTCAGACATGTTGAAGGATGCGTATAAAGTAACAGTCGGTACGGAATGGGTGCCCCGCTATAACAGTCGTCGTCTGATAGATCGCATTAAATACAGAATCGGAGCCAGTTACATGACGCCATATTATAAAATAGGTAATATAGACGGTCCGAAGCAATACAGTGTGAGTGCCGGTTTTGGCATTCCCATCCAGAATCAGATTAATGCGCGTTCTTATCTGAATATCAGTGCCCAGTGGGTGAACCAATCGGTTGACGGTTTGTTGAAGGAGAATACCTTCCGTATAAATCTGGGTGTTACCTTCAATGAACGATGGTTTGCCAAGTGGAAGGTGGAATAAGAAGTGAATAGTGAAAAGTGAATAGTGATGGGGGAGAAGGATTGCTTGATGAATCGTAGGAAGTGGTGTCGGATGATGCTGCCAATACTTTTCACTTTTCACTTCTCATTTCTCATTTCTTCCTGCGAGGAAGCTCAGGAGCATACAGCCGCTGCCATCTATGACAGGGATTCGGTGTCGATGATGGTATCCTATGGCGTCAACACCCTGATCAGTGACTCGGGTGTCATCAAATATAAGATTGTAACCGAGCGCTGGGATGTGAATGTCATCAAGCAGCCGTCACGCTGGACCTTTGAGAAAGGTGTCTTTTTCGAACAGTTCGACCAGAATTTCCATGTCGAGGCCTATGTCCAGGCAGATACCGCCTGGTATTTTGACCAAATGAAACTTTGGCATCTGCGTGGTCGGGTGCGTATCAGGAACTCCAATGGTTTGATATACCAAAGCGAAGAACTGTTCTGGGATGGTCTCAAACATGAACTCTATTCGAATGTATTCTCCAAGGTGACTACACCTGAGCGAACCCTCCAGGGAACCTATTTCCGTAGCGACGAGCAAATGCGCCATTATACGGTCAGCAATTCCAAAGGCTCTTTCATGGCTGAGGATATGACGGGTGAGAACAAGAATCAGGAATCAACTCCTGCTGATACCGCACAGCAACAGGTGGAACCCATCCTTCGTCCACAGGCACAGAAACATGCCAAGACTTCACAATAACACTTTACAGACATGTCGACACTCATTATAGGATTACTCATCTCGATGCTTTTTTCTGCCTTCTTCTCAGGTATGGAAATCGCCTTCGTGTCGAGTAACAGAATGTTGGCAGAGATGGATCGCGAGAAGGGTGGATTGTCTCAAAAAGCAATCAGCGTTTTCTATCAGCATCCCAACAATTTTGTATCGACGATGCTGGTGGGTAACAATATCTCGCTGGTCATATACGGCATCCTGTTTGCCCAGATTTTCGACCAGACATTATTCTATCCGTTTGACGATGGTATGCGGGTGACGTGTGACACGTTGCTGTCGACACTGATTGTTCTTTTTACAGGCGAATTCCTGCCAAAGACGATCTTCAAGAGCAATCCGAATATGATGCTGACGATTTTCGCTATTCCCGCTTGGCTCTGCTATGTGATTCTGTATCCTATCAGTCGCATCGCGACCCTGCTTTCCAAAGGCATCCTTCGTATCTTTGGCGTCAGGATGAACAAAAAGAGCGGGGATAAGGAATTCACGAAAGTCGATTTGGACTATCTTGTGCAATCCAGTATTGACAATGCAAAGGACGATGAAGAGATCGGTGAGGAAGTCAGAATCTTCCAGAACGCCCTCGATTTCTCCGAGATCAAGGTCAGGGACTGTATGGTTCCTCGTACGGAGATCGATTCCGTAGAGGACACAGATACCATTTCTGTGCTGAAGCAGGTTTTCACCGAGAGTGGGCATTCCAAAATTGTCGTCTATCATGAGGACATCGATCATGTGATAGGCTATATTCACTCTTCCGATATGTTCCGTCTGACAGCATCCGATAATATGCAGATCTCAGACCTCAAGTCACAAATCATCCGCGAGATCAGTTTTGTGCCAGAGACGATGTTTGCTTCTAAGCTCATGAAGGCTCTGATGCAACAGAAAAGGTCGCTGGCCATTGTCGTTGACGAGTTTGGCGGCACCAGTGGTCTGGTATCACTTGAGGACATCATGGAGGAAATAACGGGCGAGATTGAAGATGAGCACGACAACAAGAGTCATGTCGCGAAACAGGTAGCAGAAGGAGAGTATGTGCTATCTGCACGTCTGGAGATTGAAAAGGTCAACGAACTGTTCTCTCTGGAGTTGCCGGAAAGTGACGAATATATGACAATTGGCGGTCTTATTCTTCATGAATATCAGTCTTTCCCGAAGCTCAATGAGGTGATACGCATTAAATCCTATGAGTTCAAAATTCTAAAGAATACAGCTACAAAAATAGAGCTTGTACGATTAAAAGTGATGGAATAAGCATTTTTAACCATTGTTTTTTGTTAGTGTGTGCTTTTTTTTGCTGAAAAATTTCGCTATTTCCGACAATTTTAGTAATTTTGCCGACTGAATTGCGCATTGCGCACAAATAACAATTTGTAGATTAAGAAAACAAAAAATAAAAAATTAAAACAAAATGGCAGCATTAGGAAAAATCAGAAAAAGAGGCGTGACTCTGGTGATTATCATCGGACTCGGCCTGTTCGCCTTCATTGCTGAAGAGGCTTTCCGTTCTTGTGAAGCTACAAAGAACCAGCAGCGTCAGCAGGTAGGCGAGGTGTTAGGAAACAAAATCAATGTTCAGGAGTTCCAGACTCTCGTAGATGAGTATCAGGAAGTCATCAAGCTCACTCAGGGTCGTGATAACCTCTCTGAGGAGGAAATGAATCAGGTGAAGGATCAGGTCTGGAATCAGTTCATCAACGACCAGATCATCTCAAGCGAGGCAAAGAAACTTGGTTTGACCGTTACCGACGAGGAAATGCAGAACATTCTGAAGGAAGGCACCAACCCCATGTTGAGACAGTCTCCTTTCGTGAATCAGCAGACGGGTCGTTTTGACGTCACCCAGCTTACGAAGTTCCTGGCCGATTATAAGAAGAACGCCGGTAATCCTCAGATTGCTGAATCTTATGACCGCATCTATAAGTATTGGCAGTTCATCGAGAAGCAGTTGCGCTCACAGACACTGGCACAGAAGTTCCAGGGACTTGTGGTTGGCTCACTGTTGTCAAATCCTGTTTCTGCCAAGATGGCTTTCGAGGCTCAGAACCAGGAGAACGACATTCTGCTTGCCAGCATTCCTTACACCTCTATCAATGACAATGACGTGCAGGTGAGCGACGCCGACATCAAGGCCAAGTATGATTCAGAGAAGGAGATGTACAAGCAGACCATGGAAACCCGTGACTTCAAGTATGTTGATTTCCAGGTAGTTGCTTCTGCAGCCGACCGTGATGCCTTGATGAAGACCATGAACGATGCTTATGAGAAGCTTCAGAGTGGTGCTAATCCTGCAGAGGTTGTCCGCAAGGCTCAATCACAGTTCCCTTACTTGGGAATGGCTGCAACGAAGAATGCTTATCCTCGCGATATCGTCGCTCAGCTCGACTCTATTTCAGTAGGACAGACCAGCCGTCCGTTTGAGACCACTTCCGATAACACCCTGAATGTGGTGAAGCTGATTGCAAAGACACAGGCTCCTGATTCTATCGAGTATCGTCAGATTCAGGTTACTGGTGCAACACTGGAGGCTATCCGCAAGACAGCCGATAGCATCACTACAGCTCTGAAGGCTGGTGCCAACTTTGAGGAACTCGCCAAGAAATATGGTCAGGAAGGTAAGTCTCAGTGGCTGACCTCTGCCATGTATGAGACTTCTACCTCTATGGATGAGGAGTCGAAGAACTATCTGGCCAGCATCAACAGCCTTGGTGTGAACGAAGTGAAGAATCTTGAGTTCTCTCAGGGTAATATCGTGATGCAGGTTCTGAGCCGTAAGGCTATGGTTGACAAGTATGATATCGCAGTGATCAAGCACGTCATCGATTTCTCGAAGGGTACCTATTCTGATGCCTACAACAAGTTCAGCCAGTATGTCAGCGAGAACAAGACTCTGGCAGACTTGGAGAAGAATGCCGGTAAGTTCGGTTTCAAGGTTCTGGAGCGTAAGGATATGTTCAACTCTGAGCACAATGTGATTGGTCTGCGTTCTACCCGTGAGGCTATGAAGTGGCTCTTCGATGCCAAGGAGGGTGACGTCAGCCCGTTGTATGAGTGTGGTAACAACGACCACCTGCTCGTTCTGGCTCTGACCAAGGTTCATCCCGTCGGCTATCGCGATTTCGAGAGCGTGAAGGACATGCTGAAGACTGAAGTGCTGAACGATAAGAAGTTCGAGCAGATCAAGACGAAGTATGCCAATGTGAAGAGCCTGGCCGATGCCCAGAAGGCTGGTGCCAAAATTGACTCTGTGAACCAGGTTACCTTCGGTGCTCCTGTCTACGTTCAGTCTACTGGTGCCAGCGAGCCTGCTCTGTCAGGTGCTGTGGCAGGTGTGAAGCAGGGAACGTTCAGTCCCGCTATCGTGAAAGGTAATGCCGGTGCTTATCTCTTCCAGGTCAACCGTAAGGCTGCACGCGAGGGTGAGAAGTTTGATGCAAAGGCTGTTGAGATGCGCCTGCAGCAACAGGCTGCCCAGGCTGCCAGCCGCTTCGTCTCTGAGCTTTATCAGAAGGCTAATGTGGTCGACAACCGCTACCTCTTCTTCTAAGTATATTTTAGAAACTGTATAAATTAGCAACAAATCCTGCAAAACATTTGCAGGATTTGTTTTTTATTCGTATATTTGCAAACGATACACATTATTATTAATAACTAAACAAAACAATTACGATTATGAAGAAGAAGTTTATCTGCGCCGTTTGTGGATATATCTATGAAGGCGATGCTGCTCCCGAGAAGTGCCCTATCTGTAAGGCGCCTGCCTCTAAGTTCTCTGAACTCAAAGACGAGGGTGAGACAACCTATGCAACTGTTCACCGCATTGGCGATGGCAAGCCCGAGGGTGTGTCACAGGAAATGATCGATGACCTTCGCAACCACTTCAATGGTGAGTGTAGCGAGGTTGGTATGTATTTGGCTATGGCTCGTCAGGCCGATCGTGAGGGTTATCCCGAGATTGCCGAGGCCTTCAAGCGCTATGCTTTCGAGGAGGCCGATCACGCCTCTCGTTTCGCAGAGTTGCTGGGTGAGTGCGTTTGGGACACCAAGACTAACCTTGAGAAGCGCGCAGCTGCCGAGGCTGGTGCCTGCGAGGATAAGTTCCGTATTGCCAAGAATGCCAAGGCTGCCGGTTTTGATGCTATCCACGACACCGTTCATGAGATGGCTAAGGACGAGGCACGTCATGGCGCTGGCTTCGCTGGCTTGCTGAAGCGCTACTTTGGTAAGTAAGCATACAATAAAACCATAGAAAATCCGTTTTATCAATTGATGAAGCGGATTTTTTATTTTCTACTGCTCCTTTCTGCCCTGATGGCCTGTGAAGACGATGACAACTTTTCTTCGTCAGGTGGGTTGATGCTGACTTTCGGAACCGATACGCTCAAGATGGATACTGTGTTCTCAAGGTCTTCATCGTCTACCTATAGTTTCTGGGTATATAATCATAATACAGAAGGTTTGAGGATTTCCAGCGTCAGACTGTCTAAAGGGAATCAGACGGGTTTTCGAGTGAATGTCGACGGCTCATATCTCGATAATTCAAATGGCTCATTGGTGAACGATCTGGAAATTCGTCGCAAGGATTCTATTCTTGTGTTTGTGGAGCTGACACCCTCGGATGCCCGACAATTAGAACCGCGACTGGTAGAAGATGATCTCGTATTCTCGCTCGAGAGTGGCACTGTTCAGAAAGTGAACCTTCGGTCCTGGGCTTGGGATGCGGAGCGATGGGATCATCTCACCTTGCAACGGGATACGACGATTTCCTCAGCCCGTCCCATCATTGTTTTCGGGCCTCTGACCATTGCAAGTGGTGTAACACTCACGCTGAAAAATACCACGCTCTATTTCCATGATCAGAGCGGTATCGACGTGTATGGCACGTTGGTGGCTGATAGTTGTCTGCTGCGAGGCGACCGCCTTGATAGGATGTTCTCCTATCTGCCTTACGATCGCATTAGCGGACAGTGGGGTGGTATTCATTTCTTTGAGAACTCTACAAAGAACAAACTGACTGATACCGAGATCCGCAACTCAGGAGCATATGGCATCCTGTGTGATTCTGCTGCTTTCGATGCCAGCGAGCTGCGTTTGGATCTGTTGCGTTGTATCATCCACAATGGTGAGGGAACTGGTCTGTCTTGCCGTAATGCCAATGTCAGGCTGCATGCATGTCAGATATCAAATATGGCTGGTGATTGTGTGGCCATCGAGGGGGGACAGGCGCAGATACATCGCTGCACACTAGCCCAGTTCTATCCTTTCGATGCCAATAGGGGGGCAGCATTGCTGTTTTCCAATACCTTGCCGCTACAAAACCTGTTGTGCGATAGTTCCATCATCACGGGCTATGACAGCGATGTCGTTATGGGCATTCAATCGGATACGGCACAGGTGTTCGAGTATCGGTTCATGCACTCTCTGCTCCGCACACCAAGGGTAGAGACAGCCGATACGGTCCGTTTTTCAGATATTATCTGGGAATCGCCGAAAGACAGCATCCAAGGCACCCGTCACTTCCATCTCATCGATGAAGAGAACTTCATTTATGACTTCCACCTTGACAGTCTCTCTACGGCCAAAGGTCTCGGCTGCTACTAAAACTCCGAGAAGCAAAGTGGCATCAGTGTCTCGATGCCATCCATCACATAGGTATGCTTACGACCATAGAGGAGGATACGAATAGGCGCACCAGCCCTTGTTTCCGACTCAAGAATCACTTGCCTGCATGCCCCACATGGACCCGTGGGCTCCTCTGTCAGCTCACCATCTGTACCACGGGCAGCAATAGCCAGCATCCTGATGGGGGTATCCGGAAATTGTGCGCCTGCATAAAACAGCGTGGTGCGCTCGGCGCAGATACCTGATGGATAGGCAGCATTCTCCTGATTACTACCCGACAGTTCCTCACCATTGTCGAGACGTATGGCTGCGCCTACCTTGAAATGAGAATAAGGTGAATAGCTACGGTCGGTGGCTTCGATAGCCAGTTCAATCAAGTGACGCTCTTCTTCTGAGAGTTCTTCGGTCTGACAGACCTTGATGACGGATTTTAGTTCCAGTTTTTCCATATATTGCTGATATTTTCGGCAAAGATACAAAAAAGAAGTGAAAAGTGAAGAGTGAAAAGTGAAAAATATGCTGCCGCATGACAAATTTTCATATTTAATAAGTATATTTGCACCGAAAAAACAATGAAATCATGAAGAAAGCCCTATTTATACTATTCACTATTCACTGTTCACTATTCACTGTTCAAGCGCAGATTCGTTGGAATGAGCGCTATCAGCAGTATATTGACCAATATAAGGACATCGCCATCGAGGAGATGCACCGTTGGAAAATCCCCGCCAGTATCACCCTTGCACAAGGTCTTTTTGAGAGTGGGGCAGGACAGAGCGAACTTGCCATTAAGGGCAATAACCATTTTGGCATCAAGTGTAATGGATGGGAAGGGCGCAAGGTCTACCATGATGATGATTCCCGCAACGAATGTTTCCGGGCCTATAATTCTGCCTATGAGTCGTTTGAAGATCATTCGCGTTTCTTGGCCAATGGTCAGCGTTATCGCAGTTTGTTCAATCTTAAGACCACCGATTATAAAGGCTGGGCTCGTGGGTTGAAGGCTGCCGGTTATGCCACTAATCCGCAGTATGCCGACAAACTGATTGAGATTATCCAGCTATACAAACTCTACGAATACGACACAGCCAGGAGTGCTGACCGCTTTATGGTAGAGCACACGAAGGATCACAATGTGGGTGGTGCAGCCTTGCATCCCATCAAGATCTTCAACAAGAATTACTATCTGATAGCGCGTCGTGGTGATACGTTCAAGTCGATTGGCGAGGAAGTTGATATCAGCTACCGGAAGATCGCCAAATACAACGAGCGCAACAAGAACGACCGTCTTACTGAAGGCGAGGTTATCTGGCTGAAGAAGAAGCAGAAGAAAGCCCCCAAGGACTACAAAGGCCGTCTGCACTATGTCCGCCAGGGGGAGTCGATGTATTCCATCGCCCAGTCATATGGTATTCGTCTGAAGAGTCTCTACAAGATGAACCACATGTCGCCAGATGATGACCTCCATGTAGGACAAGGTCTCAAATTACGTTAGTTTTTCTTCTTGCGTTTCTTTTTCTCACTTAGGAAAAGATCACCAAGGCCGTTGAAGTCTTTCTTCATGATCAGACCGATACCTTGGGTGTTGAGTGACGACTTGGTGAAATAGCGGTCGTTGGTCATGTTATACATTTTCACCGAGAGGTTGCCATTGGGGAACAGCAGATACTGAATGTCGAAGTCACCGATAAACGACTTGGTGGCACGGGTAGCATTGTCGCGATAGCCAAACTGTCCGTTCAGCAACAAACGGTTGTTGAGCATGCGTCCGCTAATGAGTCCCTCGTATTCCGCATTATGCCAACCCTCATTACCCGTAGAGATATTGGCGCCGAAGTTCCAGTTGTCGTTTGTGATGACGGTATTCAACAGCGTGTTGATTTGTGCAGAAAGCGTTCCTGAGAGCAGACTTTGCATGGCAAGACTCGTTTGATCCTGTTGGGTCGTGGCGTTATTCTGTCCTCGATTATAAAAACGTCCGATTCCCAGGAGATAGAGCACCTGCTGGTTCATCTCCTGCTGACCGTTGATCACTGAACGTATCATTTGCTGCTCGTCGGCATTCACCGTCGGCATCTCCAGGTCGAAGTCCACCTGTGGCGATTCTGGCTGACCGGTGATATTCATCAGACAATTCACTCGGATGGTGTTTGTGGCAAACGAGTTGCCGATGCTCAGATCTGAGAGCGACACGCCACTGACGGTGTGAAGGGCCTGCAGATTGAGAGCTGCCTGATAGGGATCACCTCCGAACACAATGGTGCCTCCCTGGTTAAAGGTGAAGTTCTTCTTGATGATGTTCTGAATGGTTACGCCGTAGGTGCCGTGATCAACGGTGTAAGTACCGAACATATTGAAGGGCCCCTTATTATAGAATGTAGCACGAATCGTGCCGTTGCCATTCAGATTGATGTAATCGTTGGTATTCATATCCATCAGCAGACGCATGGTAGCCGCTGGTGTGCAGTTCACGAGGAAGTTGATGTGGATGTCAGTAGGGATGTCAATCTCCTCTTCCTCGCTGTTTGTCGAAGCGATGTTTCCTGATACCTTCTGCAAAGAGCCCGAGCCCCATTGGATGAACTCCTGATTGGAGATGGCGTCAGGCGAGGAGGCATTGTAAACAAATACCGTATTTTCCTGGGGTGTGACATTACAGTCGATGGTCACCTCGCCAGGTCTGCCCTTGATGCTGACATCTCCTGTTGCGAAGACGGTGCCATAGAAGTTGCTCTCTCCGAAATCCTTGAAATCGTAAGCCAAGAGATTGTCTGCATTGACAAACAGATCGAAGGTCAGGCTGGTCAGATGCTTATGATGGATGCCGCCGCTGAGCGTAGCACGATGACCATAACGGTCGGTAAGCGGCAGTCCTCTTAGCTCTATCTCGTCGGGAATGAACACCACGGTGTCACGATGCATCTGATAGGTGGTGTTCAGCGCTGTGACACTCGCTTCGCCTTCCACGGCCAGCTCTCCCGTCAGATTCATTTCGTCGAGTGTGCCTGCAAGCAGCAGACTACCGTCTGCATGACCTGTGATATGACTGAGGAAGGAGTGGGTGAAATTATGCATGAAGTCGACATAGGTCTGATGAGCGTCGATATTCAGTGCAATCGTATTATGGGTAGGCGAGACGAAGCCGTAGATATCCGTAAAGATACCAGGCCCGTCGTTGGCTTGGGCATTGATGTCAATCTGTTGTTTTTCCTTGTTCCAGAATACAAGTGCATGGAGCGTTCCCATCCGTCCACGCTCGAATTTGAAGTTGTTGACATCCAGTTTGGCATGGGCGTCAAAATCGTCGAAGAGCGACTTCACTATGGCTTGGCCTGTCGCTCTTCCGCTGAATTCCACAGCATCGAAATCCACAAGATCCAGAATGTATGAAACCTCTACTTCATTCAGATCCACCGTCAGTGAATCCTGATGGTTCTTGCTGGCTCTGCCGTCGATGGTGATGTGCTGCTGTTGGTGGTGAACATTGAAGTGGTCGACGAGCAGATTATTCTCGGAATAGAGCACATCCGAAGGCTCCACGTTCCAAATGGTATCATTCAGAATAATGTGCGACGGTTGTATACGGACATGTGCCTCCGCTTTCTCTGCCAGATTGCGGTAAAGCGTGGTGATGGCGTTCAGCTCACCACTCATGCTGTGTACTGACTTTCCATCATTCCAACTCAGACGGGTATCGAGGTTGTTGTCGATGGCTTTTGCCAGAAGGTTGAGGTGCAGTCTGTCATGATCACCGCCCTGGGTGACGTTCACATGACAGAGCAGCGTGTCGGTGGGTGCTGAGAGATGTACCTCGCCGTTGGAATAGACAGAGCCGTTATAGGCAAAAGCCGGCAGATAACCGTCGAGGTTGAAGGTACGGTTATTGTCATTCACCCTCATTTCCAGAATGGCTGTCTGGGAAATACCGATATCCACGTTCAACAGGCGTTTCAACCAGTCTGACTTATACACTTGACACCTGGCCATGAAGTTGTTGTGGACATTGTCCGAAAGTTTCGGCAACCCCGGTAGTGTGGGCAACTTCGATCCGATCATATTGATGAAGCTCTGGGGTAGGGTGGCAAATTCGAAATCACCCTTCAGATCGATTTTTGCGAAATCGCTGACGAGCGAGAGCGAGCGCCGTCCCTCTGTGATCTCCGACGTGAGGAGCAGGTTGTCGAGGCGATATGGAGGATTATTCTCTTCTACCATCGAGAAATGACTGATTCTCAGGGTTCCGATAGCGTCCTTCAGTTTCGTGGCGGAAATATCTGCTTGTATATTGCCTGCAAAAACGGCTTCTCCCCATTGGTCGCTAAGCCCTATAGCCTGGGGCACCAAGCGCTCGATGGCTCCAGAAAGCGTCAGGTGGTTCTGCTGACCTCTGTTCCCTGTAAGGAACTCACCCTCCAACGAAGCCTTGATATTGTTGTCGTCAATCTGCAGACTTCCGTTATAGCCCAGAGGTGCGTAATGGCCATCGAGGTCGATGTTGCTGAATGAATAGCCGTTATAGTCAAACTGTGGCACCTTACCCGTCACTTTCAGATCTGGTTTCCCGTCTGAATGCAATTGTCCTGAGAGCGCCAGGTCGGCAACCAGTTTGCCAAAGCTGTCGTTATCGGTCAGTTGCTTCAAGTCGAATGCTGACGTCTTGATGGTGCCCTCAAACTGGTCATTACCATTCTTATGAAAGTTAATATCGGCTTCACCGATGCCTGTAGCAATCATACCATTGGCCATCATTGCACCGTTATGTTCTCCACTGAATAGTCCGCTGAGTTTCAATGAACCTATTCTGGTCAGTTCTTCGGGGATGGCCTCGATATTTTTATGAAGGAAATCGATGATCGTTTCCGACAATGACAGCTCGTTCAGGTTCAGTTTCCATGCCGGCGTCTGATCCTGGAATCCGTCGACGAAACCATTGGCAGCGATATTGATATCCCCTGCCTGTGAGAAGATTTCCAACTGTGGAATATCGATATGCCGATAGGTGCCGTTAAAGTGAGTTGAGAGCGATATCTGCCTTTGAAAATTCTTTAACGACGAATGGAAAGCTCTTAGGTCTGAGGGCGTTATGAATGAGTTGTCGATAGCACCACCATAGATGAGTGACGATTTGGCGAGTCCTTTCTCATCCCATTGATACGATGCGTCGAGGGAGTCAATCTGCAAGCGCGAACTGGGCATCTCCAACACGAAATCCCGCAGCTTTGCCTGCCGTTTGTCTGCATGCAGACGGAGGGCCAGCCGGTTAACGGAAATGCCAGACTGTTCCTGAAAACCCAGTCGTTTGATCTGAACATTCAGGGAGTCATCGGTCAGAGCTTTCAACAGGATATGGGCGCTGATATCCGATACGTGCAGATGCTGCGGGTTGAACTTTCCTGGGGTCTTGCTGACATCCTGACGGTCGAAACTTACACTCGAGTGTCTCACGATAAAGGTGTTCACACGCAGGTCGAGTGGGGTATGACTGGTGGTGTCCTTCGAGGCCAGGGAATCGATGACAAACTGGAAATTGGGCTTCGACAGCGAATCTTTCTGATAGAATTGCGCATGGGCACCGAACAATTGTGCCGATGAAATGCGGATTTTCCCATCCGTCAAGGGCAGCAGGTCGATGCTGGCCGAAAGACGGGAGATATTCAGCATTCGCTTGTTCTGCTGGTCCAGGATGCTCACGTCATCGAGGATGATACGGTTCAGCAGTCCGATGTCCACACGGCCCACGTTCACCTGGGTACCCAGCTTGTCGCCAACGGCCTGCGCCACTTTATTGCCGATGAATGCCTGACAGAAGGGCAGACGGGTGGCACCTATCAGCAAGAGGTATAGTGCCAGCAGGCTCCATACAACCCAGTTGATAATGTGCTTCACTGTCTTCAATTTGGCAATTTCTGTTAGTTACGGATTACAATAAAATGCATCCATCCGTGAATTTTTCCGCAAATGTACGATAAAAAGTTGTGATTTCTGCAATTTTCGGAAAGAAATCCACGGACTATACATATTTTTTATTAATTTTGCATCCATCTTGGTACAACTATTCACAAACATTTATATAAATGGAAGGTAACTTAATTAAATTAAGCAAAGGCTTGGACATTCATCTTCAAGGCAAGGCTGAGGAGAAAAAGATCCAGTTGAAGTCGAATGGCAGATATGCATTGGTGCCTGACGATTTCGAAGGGGTTACTCCGAAGGTTGTAGTCAAGGAGGGCGATAAGGTCAAAGCCGGGGATGCCTTGTTTGTCAACAAGCAGTATCCCGATGTGAAGTTTGCCTCGCCAGTGAGCGGCACAGTCCGCGAGGTGGTGCGTGGCGAACGCAGGAAAGTGCTCTGCATCAAGGTTGATGCCGATGCGCAGCAGGAGTTTACGGACTTCGGTAAGCGCGATGTCGGCAGCCTGAGTGGCGAGCAGGTGATAAATGCGCTGTTGGAAGCAGGCTTGTTTGGTTACATCAATCAGTTGCCTTATGCTGTGTCCACTAATCCAAGTGTCCAGCCGAAGGCAATTTTTGTTTCCGCCCTCAGGGACAAGCCCCTTGCTGCCGATTTCGAGTTCGAGGTCAAGGGTCAGGAAGCCGATTTCCAGACCGGTCTCACAGCCCTCTCTAAGATTGCCAAGACCTATCTCGGCGTCGGTGTCGATTCTGCTTTGAAGGGCATGAAGAATGTCGAGGTGAACATCTTCGACGGTAAATGTCCTGCAGGCAATGTAGGTGTTCAGGTGAACCACATCGACCCAGTGAACAAGGGTGAGGTGGTGTGGACCATCGGCGATCCGACTGTGGTGCTCTTCATTGGTCGTCTGCTGAACACGGGTAAGGTCGATCTGAAGCGTACCGTAGCCCTCTGCGGTAGCGAGATCACGAGTCCTGCCTACGTGGATATGCTCGTGGGTGAGGAGCTCTCAACGCTGCTCTCCAACAGCTACGATGCCTCTAAGAGCGTGCGCATCATCAATGGCAATGTGCTCACCGGCAAGCCCACTACAAAGGAAGGCTTCCTCGGTGCTCACAGTTCTGAAATCACCGTCATCCCAGAAGGTAATGATGCCGACGAGATGCTGGGCTGGATTCTGCCGCGCTTTAAGCAGTTCTCCGTGAGTCGCAGCTATTTCTCCTGGCTCTGTGGCAAGAAGAGCTATGCGCTCGATGCCCGTGTCAAGGGTGGTGAGCGCCACATGATCATGAGCGGCGAGTACGATAAGGTACTGCCGATGGACATCTACGGTGAATACCTCATCAAGGCCATCATCGCTGGCGATATCGACCGTCAGGAGGCCCTGGGTATCTACGAGGTCTCTCCTGAGGACTTTGCTCTGGCCGAGTTCGTCGACTCTTCTAAGCTTGAATTGCAACGCATCGTGCGTGAAGGTCTCAACATCCTCCGTAAGGAGAATGCGTAAATTGTGAAATTGTCAAATAGTCAAATGAAACTATGAGTTTTTTAAGGAATTATTTGAATAAGATTAAGCCGAATTTCGAGGAGGGTGGCAAGCTGCATGCCTTCCGTTCGGTGTTCGACGGCTTTGAGACCTTCCTTTACGTGCCCAA
>CAMJBL010000034.1 GCA_946403845.1 uncultured Prevotella sp.
AGGACGAGCTGCAGAACACCAAGATCGCCATCACCTGCTACGACAAGGACGGCAATATCGTGAAACGCGTCACCAGCGCCGATACCAACGATGTGGAAGATCCCGAGGGCGGTGACAACAATGGTGGCGGTAACACCCAGAACCAGGGTGGCTCACAGAGTCAGGGCGACCAGAATCAGGGCGGTTCGCAGGCTGCATCGGGCTATGCGCTGACCATCAGTAAGATGGGTAGTGGTTCGGCCAGCGTCACCAAGGACGGTAATGCCGTGACTTCGGGCGCAAGCCTGAACGAGGACGACGAGGTGGAGATCAGCATCACGCCGGCTGAGGGCACGACTCCCAGCGCTACGCTGAACGGCTCCTCTATCGAGCTCACCGAGAGCGATGGTGTCTACACCGGTAACTTCGCGATGCCTGGTCAGGCCAGCTCGCTGGTGATCAACACGGGCTCTGCCTCTGGCGACAGCTCAATTTAGTAATGTCACACAGATCTCTCAGATCTCACAGATAAGCTTCCTTGCGGAAGCAGGAGGGAAAATGAGATCTTGTCATTCCGAAGGAATAAAAAAAATCTGTGGGATCTGTGAAGATCTGTGTGAGTTAAAACTATCAAGGAGTTATGAAAAAGAGAGTGATTGAGATTGCGGTGAAGGTGATAGTAGCCGCGCTCACGGCATTTCTGACGGCCATCACGACCACGAGTTGTATGGGCTACGGCCCCTTCTAATAAAATCCCCCCACTCTGTTGAGCGGGGGATTTTTATTATGATTGAATCATTACCATATTTTCACTCTGTCCTCTGGCGCGAGGTAGAGTTTGTCTGTCGGCTTGACGTCATAGAGGCGATCCAGTCGTCCTGAAGGCGCATCATGCCGCCATCAGAATCTTTCTCATTATCGTTGGCTGTTTAAACGTTTTATATAATAATAGTTTGCATTCTCAGAATCCCCACTTCGTCCTTGAACAAATTCTATCTTGTCGCCAGTCTTGTTGATGCTTATCCCGTAAGTAGATTTCTTCAACGATTCACATTGTTTTCTTCCCACTTCCGTTAATGCCTTTTCTTGGAAGTGATTGTTAATGAATGTCTCAACGGAGTCGCGCATCTCGGCTCTATAAGAAATGCCCGACCAGTCAATCTCAGCCTTTGCTGTTTCTGGTAAATAGTTCAGCGTAAGCGAGTCTCCATTGATATCCCATTTTCCTCCGAAGAGGAATGTCACGATGATATCGCCGCTATAGAAAGCATTAGCATAATATTTTACAGCCTTGATGCTGAAAGTACCTGACTTCGTGAAATCGTAGTACCGCATGTCTTTGCCTGACATTTCGTATTCCCATTGACCGATGATGTCACTGTTTCTGACTGTCCGTCCGCTCTGTTGGCTCTTTTTGACATATTCAGCCAACTCTTCGTCATTGATATTCATGGTGAACTTGTTCCTGTCACTGAGGCGTTTCCAGAATTGCGCATTTTGACGAAGGATTCTCTCCCTTTCAGAAGAAAAATCAATGTAATACTTAATCTTCGGATCGCTGAGCTTCTCTTTAAGGATGGCAGCGCAAGATACCCGTGGTGACTGGTTGTTGCTTTCGGTTTGCACCAGCCAGTCATAATACTCCTCCTGAGACATAGGATATTTCCATTGAGGTGATTGAGTCGTCATGGTTTCCAAATAGCGCCTGGACTTATAGAATCTTTCCATATTGTCAACGAAAGGCACATCGTCCAGATTCTTCCAGGAATCTTGACTGCTATTGAAAACCTTCTCCTTGGAGTCATCAAAAAATTTTCCGTCAGTAAAGATGAGGCCCAACATAGTCACCGCCGTGTAAAGTGTATCCTCAGGCAACGAGTCAATCTGGTCCAAATGGTCTATAACATACTGGATGGCTGCCTTTTGTTTCTCTTCACTTTCTGCCAAATATTCCACAATAGCAATGCTTGCATCAATGTCGTGAATCAACATCATGGCCGTTTGTCGTTGGGCCTGTTCGGTCTGGCGCTGCTCCACGAAGTGCGCCGTGCCAAAGGTGAGCACGATGGAGATGGTGGTACCGAGGACGGTCAGCAGCAGCTCCTTCATCATGCTGCCACCAGTCAGTTTGCGCCCGAACTTGGGCATCTTGAATTTCACGTTCATAATGATTACTTCGGCTCAACGGCCATCACCGTTGATTTACTTGTTCTTCTTTGACTGCTTCATGTATTTGCGGTATGCCTCGACCAGCTGCTGGCGGAGCTCGGGCGTGACGGTTATCAGCCGTACATTTGTGTTGTCCTGCGGCCTGACGCCGTCTTGGTTAGCATAGAAAGACATGTGCATCTCGCCGTGCAGGTTGTCATAGACCTTGCCGTCGTCACAACAATAGCCTAGCAGGCCTTCTTCCGCTTCCTTCGTCCACCCCGCGAAAGGCTTCTCGATGTTCCACTCGCCCATGGAAAGCGCGATGTACTTCTTGCCGTCGTAGGTCACTTCCATGAGTTTGTCGCCGAACATATCCTTGTATTTCGACATCAGCCCGTCGTACAGCATAGCCGTCATAGCGTCCGTATACTCTATTCCCGACTTCTTGTCCTTGGTCAGGTGATTGCGAAGTTCCGTCATGTAATACAGCGACCTTTGCTCCTCGTCCATCGCCTTGCTGAATAACATGCCAAACATTTCGAACGCTAATGTGAAGCCATCACTCATGTCTACGCCCATCTTGTCGGCATGCCTCATCGCGTCTATGTAGAACAAGCCGCGATCCAAGTCTTCCTTCCCGGGATACTGCGTCAACATCGTCAGCGCGAACCCCGTTTCACGAATCACCGAGTCGGGGATTGCCTTGTTAAAGTCTGTGGCAAGGTGAAAGATACGCTCGTAGTACTTCTCAGCCTGCACCGGGTTATACGTTTCGTTCTCCTTTTCCATCAAGAAATGACCCGCCTCGAACTGGGCCTTCCAGTCCGCAGGGTTCTCGTCTGCCGCTTTCGTCAAGCGAAGCATCTTCTCGTTCTTGCTTTCCGTCTCTGTCGTCTGCGCGTTCACATTCATTGCAGCGAAGCAAGCAAATACTGCCATTACAAAAATCTTTCTCATAATAAGTATTGTTTAAAGGGTAGATAATATTTAATTACCAAATCTTCACTCTCTTATCAGGAGCTACGTAGAGTTTTTGGCCTTGTGTCACATTGTAGATGCGGTACCAGTCGTCCATCAGTCGGGAGATACCATTGATGCGGATATGGTCATCGGCATGCGGCTCATCCTTCATAGCGAAATGCATGTCCAGATACTCTTTGTTCAATACATTGGTGCTCTTCCAGATTTGTGCATACGAGAGGAAGTACTTCTTCAGCTGTTCGTTGATGTTTTTTTGTGAATAGCCCTGTTCCTGCAACTGCTTCTTGTAGAGTTCTAATGACAGGGTGACACCGCCGAGGTCGGCCATATTCTCTGTCAGCGACTGGGCACCATCCACGTGCAGGCCGTCATAGATTTCAAGCTCGCTATACAGGTCGATCATCTCCTGCTGTTTCTCCAGGAACTTGGTCTTGTCCACGGGTGCCCACCAGTCTCTCTTTACTCCGTCACCATCATACTGGCTGCCGATGGCGTCGAATCCGTGACTCATCTCATGACCGAAACAGAAAGAGGTGGCAAAGCACATGGCATCGCTTTCCTCCGTGTTGAAGCGCACATCTGTAAGCCATGCAGGGAGTATGACGAGTATGTTACCTTCGGGATTATAGAATGCATTGTCAAAATTGAATGGTATGGTCGACGTGAAATATTCCCATGCGAAATCACGGACTTTCCTACCCAGTAGTTTCTGGGTGCACCCTGCCTGGAAGATGCGCAGATAGCCCACTGCCTCCATCAGGTCATTGCCTTTGACATCCGGCGAGAACGCCTCGTTCCACTGGTCGGGATAGCCGATGAAGAATGTCATGGCAGCGAGCTTCTGTCTGGCGGCCTGCTTGGTGGCGTCGCTCATCCAGTCGAGTTTTGAGATATGCTGGTCAAACAGGTTACGCATATCATCCATGATGCGCGAACATTTCTCCTTATGGATATTCTCCGGGCCGAAACTCTCAACGCAGGTCTTGAACATGTGGTATTTCAGGGCGTAAGTGGCATCATGAATGATATCTTTCAAAGTGGATTTCGGGCTGAGTGACGGCAAATAGGCGGCATCCTGGGCATAGGTGTTGTAGATCAGATAGTCGCGTACTTTCGCTATATCTTCCGGAGCCTCTGAGAAGAACAGGTTGAAAAGCGACGTGAACGGGGCTTCACCATCAAAGATTTGATCCTCCCAATCAAAAGGAGCTATGACTCTTGCATACGCCTCGGGAATGCCCATGAGACCTAATACCAGATACGAATATAACTGACTCTCCTGCTCAGAGGCTCTCCTGCGGGCTTTATCGTCTATGCGCCAGATCTTGCGGCATGCGTCGTATGCGCTGATATGAATGAGCAGTTCCATCTTCTCAATTTCCAAGGCATGTTCCTTGATCTCATTGACACGCTCCTCGCTGAATCCCATATTCGAGAGCCCTCCGGCGATCTCACTAATCCATTTTTCCAGATATTTAATTTTTTCCGACTGGGCTATAGCCGCGTTCATGATTCTGTCGATAATGCGGGGTTTTCCACCGCTGCTCACTACGCCGAAATATTTTCCTTCGTAACAAATGACATTCATTCTGAACAGCGGTTGATAGCCCAACAGATGTAATTGATTAAAGATCTGGTCGCGATTATCTGCCGTCTTGATGGCGTCAATGATGGCCAGGCTATTCTTCAACGTCTCAACCATCTTGCTGTCGTCGGTCATGGCCTGCTCTGCCAAGTTGCGTATGTGGCTGATGACGGGGTCGTTGGAAGTCATCAAGTTATTATCGTAAGCATCGTTAAGCAGTGTAGCCACTTGCTGAAACTGATTGGGCCCTCTGTTTGCGTCGTTGAGCCATGAGCCGACGGCATACCAATAATAATTGTCGCCTGGGCGATAAGAATTGTCAATGTTCTGGTCGCCCGTGAAGGGCTTGTCGTCAGTCACTTCTTTGTAGACAGGAAGGTCATTCGCAGCACATGCTGACAACATCACCAGGCAGCAGAGTGCAGCTGCCTTTAACTGGAAATTTTGTATCAACTGTTTCATAATTGTAGCTATTTGGTTAGTATTATTTTGCAAAGATAAGGATTATTTTCGGTTTTTCCAAATATTTTTGTATTTTTCTCGCGCACAGGGGGACAAGCGCACAGGGGGACAGGAGTCGCGTGAGATGTTGCAAATACCTACTTTTTGCTAATCGCGTTTCATTAGAGCCCCTGTGTATCCCGACAGCAAAACACTCAGTTTTGGGTATTGTGCCATCGGGATTTTCGTCGTACCTTTGCAGCGTGATTTTGAATAGTTAATTTTTAAGCCATTTAGATAAGATAGAAATGAATAAAACTATTGTAATTTACGGTTCCTCGACAGGAACATGCGAGGCTATCGCAGAGAAGATAGCCCAGAAATTGGGTTGTGAGGCCATCAACGTGCAGGATCTCACAGCCGATGTGGTGAACGCCAACCAGAACCTGATCCTCGGCACCTCGACATGGGGCGCTGGCGAGTTGCAGGATGACTGGTACGACGGACTGAAGGTGTTGCAGGGTGCTGACCTCTCAGGCAAGATTATCGCCCTCTTCGGCTGTGGCGACTGCGAGAGCTATAGCGACACCTTCGTGGGTGGCATCGGTGAGTTGTATAACGGTATCAAGTCCAGCGGAGCCCGTTTCGTGGGAACCGTAGATACCGACGGTTATACCTTCGATGACTCCGAGGCCGTCGTTGATGGTAAGTTCGTGGGCCTGCCCCTCGACGACGTGAACGAGGATGACAAGACGGACACACGTATCGATGCGTGGATTGCCGAGATTTCACCTAATTTTTAATATACAGCGCTATGAGACAGACTGAGATGATGCCATTAGAGTTAAAGGTGCTTTCGAACCATATCTACGAACTCCAGAAGGGGGTACGTCAGATGGTGCTGTTCACTTGTCCAAAGCAATATGAAGACTGTGCTAAGAAACGCCTCTGCAGTCAGAACATGGACTTCGTTCTGCAGCCTGCAGGTAAAAACAACCTGAACTTCTACATTGGTCGCAAGGAATGTCTCAGTGCCATCAGGCTGATCGTAACCCGGCCATTAAACGAGTTGTCGCCTGAAGAGGACTTTATCCTCGGTGCGATGCTGGGCTACGATCTGTGTGCACAATGTGAGCGCTATTGTGAACGTTGTAAGAAAAGAAATTCATAAGAGTATTCGACCTTTGGTCGGAGCTGTTTACGCAGCTTTGTTTAGTTTAGTTATTCAAAGGTGCTTGCCGTGAGGTAAGCACCAAATTTTAAAAGAATCATGTCATGAGAAAAATCAACTGTTTACCAATTTTGGGCTTTGCCATCCTGTATGTCGTGACCAAGCTGGAACCATATTACGACATCCTCTATTTCCATGTTGAAGGAGCCATGCTGTATTTCAGGGCGAGGAAGAGATAAGTTTCTGCTATGACCTGTGGTTGTAGTGCCTGATGAGCAGACCTAAAAACACGCACAGGGGGACAGGAGTCGTTGTGAGATGTTGTAGTTCATACATGCTAATGGTAGGTGAGAGCTCTGAGAGCCATGTTTTCGCGAAGCTGGTCACGATAGAGCCAGATTTCGCGGGTGTGATAGTTACCCTCCACGCCCAACAATGGTAGCACATAGTCCTGAGCAGTGTAGCCATCCACGATGAGTAGTCCTGATGCTGTATCAAGGTGGACAGTCATCGTGTCCTTCTTTTGTTCGGATACGGGCAGTAGTGGCGACGGCTCGGTGATTAGTGTGGCATAAGTGCCGTCTGTCCTCCAGTTGACGGGATTGATGGCTATACTGCTTCTGGTCCATCCCGGCATGGCACAGCCTGTATCGCGGACAGAATTGTAACAGATGGTGACACCCGTGTCGTCGGCCCCTTTGGCAGGCACGATGTGAGGACCTGTTTCTGGTATCGTGATGCCGATGGCGTAGGCGGCAATCATCCGTTGGAAAGTGACGTCGTCCATCTCCTTTAGCAGTTCCAGCATGATGTGGGCACCCTGACTGAATCCTGCCAGGATGAAGGGTCTCCTGTCATTCATGTGTTCCAGATAATACTGAAAAGCACGCCGCACATCATCCAAAGCTAACGGCATTCGGGCTGACGTCAGACTGTCGCTTTCGAAACTTTGCAGAGAGCACTGCCTGTAGTAAGGCGAAAAGAAGTTCAGCCTTCCACTCACCAATGTATCCACGCCCAGCATCTCACCGTAGAGCGGCGCGCGAAGGCTGTCACTATATGTGTCGGCATAATGGCATATCTCACCGCTGGGCAGCGAATAGTCACCTGTTTCGGTGGAGATAATGTAAAATATGTCGGCTGCGGCCTGACGGTTGGTGATATACCACTGGGTAGAGTCTTGATAGTCAGGCGCAACGGGAACATCAGCCGTACTCTTTTTGCTGCGCGAAAAACAGGACACCATCGCTACACCGCAGATGGTGAGTATGGCGACTATCATCCATAGTTTTGCTTGTTTCATGATTTCATTCGCTTATTTATTATTTTGCTGCAAAGGTACAATAAAAAAACGAAATAACCGACTTTTCGGCGAACCTTCTGTTTCTTTCAACAAAAGCGGGCTGGCATCGAAAGGATGTCAGCCCGCTTAGTTATCAGTTGATGATTATTTGAAAATCAGCTGGGCGAAGTTGTAGAGGCCGTACTTCCACACCACGAAGTTGTGGCCTTCGTCAGGATAGTTGATGAGGGTGCAGGGGATGCCCTTCTCATCGCAGAAGGCCTTGAGCTGAGCGCTGTTGTTCATCAGACCGTCGGCACCGCCGCAGACCATCCACAGGAGCTTGTTCTCCTTCTTCACCTTGTCGACATCAGGAATGAGCTGTGCGGCACGCATGGTGTTGGGGGCTGAAGAGAAGCCGCCTACATAGGCAAACACATCCATGTGGCCGAGGCCGAAGTTAAGCGACTGTCCGCCACCCATCGACAAACCTGCGATGGCGCGGTGCTCACGGTCGGCATACACGCTGAAGTTCTTCTCGATATAGGGAATGAGGCTGCCGATGAGGTCCTTGTCGAAATCGCCAAATGCGCGGAACGAGCCCATACCGCCGGCACGCGAGTCGTCCTTCTGGGCGCGGCCATTAGGCATCACCACGATCATGTCGGCCACCTTGCCGTCGGCATAGAGGTTGTCCATGATGATATCGGGCTTGCCACCGTCCTTATACCACTCGTTCTCGTCGCCACCGATGCCGTGCAACAGGTAGAGCACGCTGTACTTCTTCTTGGCGTCGTACTTCGGAGGCAGATAGACATTGGCCTTGCGGGTGGTGCCTACGGACTCTGACTGATACTCGATGAGCTTCACGGTGCCCTTTGCGATGCCCTGACGCTCCTGGTCGAAGCCCTGAGGCGCTGCCTGATAGGCATCAAACTTCACGTCGATTTGCTGCTGACCGCCGAACATGCCCCTCGGGATATTCGGCTCCTGTGCATTGGCCGTCATCATCGTGACGGAAAGCAATGCTGCTAAAAAAACTCTTTTCATTTGTTGAATTAATTATTTGGTTGAATAAAAAACGCTATCATTTTGACTGATTTCAGGCCGAATGGTTTAATCTGACAGGCGCAGTTTGATTATTTTCGGTCAGATTGTTTGTCATGTCAGAGAAAATGAGTAACTTTGCGACCGCAAGAAAACAACTCTAAGGAATTCAACATCAAACGAATATGAACAAACTTATTTCAACTATCATGCTCTGCGCTGTATCATTGGCCATCAGCGCTCAAAAGGTTACATCGCCCAACGGAAACCTGAAGGCTGAGATGACCGGCCAGAAGCTTGTTATCAACTACAAGAACCAGAAAGCTCTGGAACTGGCTGATATCCCATTCAGCAATCTTTCATTCGTCAGAAAAGTGAAAGACGACTACCAGATGCTGGAGGGCAAACGGCTGCATTGCACCAACAATGCCAACGAGTATCAGGCCCCCATCGGCAGCAATGCGAAGATCGTGATGCGCCTCTACAACGACGGCATCGCCTTCCGCTATGAATACACGGGGCTTCAGGACAGCAAGGTGCCCGAGGAGCACACCACCTACCTCATCCCCGAAGGCATGAAGCGCTGGATGCAGCAGTGGAGCGACGGCTACGAGGGCTTCTTTCCGCTTTCGACCACAGCCGAGGTAAAAACCCTAGGCGGTTTTGGCGGCGCGATGGAGCAAAAGACCATCAACACCCACTGGGGCTATCCTCTATTGTTAGAGGTGAGAGGTGAGTCTGTATTTGCTTTAATCACAGAAGCCAATATCGAGCGCAGGCAGAGTGCGTCGAGTCTGTTTAATCAGGGCGAGAAGTTCAGCGTCAGGCAAGACCAGAACGACCTGAAGCTCTCAGGCGACTGGCATACCCCTTGGCGCGTGGTCATCATCGGCACACTGGCTGATATTGTGCAGTCGACACTGGTGACCGACGTCAGCGAACCGTCGAAGCTTGCTGATGTCAGCTGGATTAAACCGGGTGTGGTATCGTGGATCTATTGGGCTAACAATCATGGCTCCAACGACTACAATATCATCAGGAAATATGTGGATATGGCCGTCACGCTGAAGTTGCCCTACGTGCTCATCGATGCCGAGTGGGACGAGATGGACAAGCTGGCGTCGAACGAGGGAAAGACCATCGAGGACGCCGTGAAATATGCTATCTCCAAGGGCATCAAGCCGCTGATATGGTATAATTCTTCGATCGGCTGGGTGAACGGCGCCCCAGGACCGAAGTACCGTCTGAACAAGCCCGAGGACCGCGAGAAGGAGTTTGCCTGGTGCGAGAAGATCGGTGTGGCCGGTGTGAAGATCGACTTCTTCAGTGGCGACAACCAGACGAACATGGACTACTGTCAGGACCTCTTGGAGAGTGCTGCCCGTCATCATCTGCTGGTGAACTTCCATGGTGCCCCCATCCCCCGCGGCTGGCAGCGCACCTACCCCAACCTGCTGTCGACGGAGGGTGTGTATGGTGCCGAGTGGTACAACAATGTGCCTCACTTCACGAAGAAGGCCGCCAGTCATAATGCCACCCTACCCTATACCCGCAACGTGATTGGTCCGATGGATTACACGCCTTGTGCCTTCAGCGACTCGCAGCATCCGCATATCACTTCGCTGGCCCACGAGCTGGCGCTCACCGTGCTCTTCGAGAGTGGTCTGCAGCATCTGGCCGACCGTCCGGAGAGTTTCCTGGCTCAGCCTCAGCAGGTGCAAGACTTCTTAGGCCAACTGCCCACCGTTTGGGATGAGACACGCTTTGTGAGCGGCTATCCCGGCGAGAGTGCCGTACTGGCCCGCAGAAGCGGCAACACGTGGTATGTGGCCGGCATCAACGGTAAGGATGATCCTCAAACACTTGCCACCGACCTCAGTTTCATTGGCAAGAAATGGAAGAACATCCAGATGTTTGTCGATGATGCCTCAGGTCAGTGGCAGATAAGTTCTACGAAGCAACGGCCCTCAGAGATGGTATGTCAGCCTCGTGGCGGCTTCGTGCTCGTTATAAGGTAGCTACATTCTTGCCTTCTGCTTTTCGCCGGCACCTGAGCCGCGATACTTCGAGCGGGCCTCGTTGAACTTCCATGTCAGATTGAGAATGAAGGTGCGACGCGTAGGATTAAGTATGGTCAACTCGCGCGGACCATACAGCGTGGCCTTGGTCTCGTCGCTATTGAACACGTCGTTGCAACGCACGTCGAGTGTCAACGAACCCAGACGGCGCAGGTCGATGTCGTGCTGTATGCCGAGGTCGAGACGGCCCTGAGCCTTCAGCAGACGGAAGTTGCCTACATCGCCCTTCGGACTGAAGCGTGCACCGGCATTGATGCGCCAGTTCTTTGGCAGTTCGATGGTGTTATCCCAACCCGTTTGCATGTAAGGATGATCGAGCGTGATGGTCGTGCCATGGGCTGTGGGCGCCTTGTAGTTCTGGAAGAGCAGATAAACAAACCAGGTCGGGTGCCAGCGGCCAATCGTCGGACTGGCGTATGGATTGAAGCTCAGCTGGTTATAATTATCCTTTGTATTGATGGGACGTACCAGGCAGATCAGCGGATCGTCGGCACCGGGATATGGCTCTGTCGACATGGTTGTTGCATCCTTCACCAGACTGTAATCAATATTGATACCCATCCACTTATAGGCTGCAGTCAGTACAATGCTGTTGGTATACATTGGCTTCAGGTATGGGTTACCACTCTGATAGGCATAACGGTTCAGATAGATCGTCGAGCTGGTTAAATTGCCGTATGAAGGGCGCTGGATGTCCTGACGATACGAGAGCGATGTCTGAACCTTACCTATTGGCGCAGAGATGACTATTGTCGGAAACCAGTCACCATAGTCACGGCACACCTCGTCATCGCGCTTGCCAAAGTTAAAGTAGTCGTTCTGCAGGTGCTCATAGCGCAGACCAGCCTGAACAAACACCTTTCCGAACTGACGGCCGTACTCCACGAATCCAGCTGCGCTCTTCTCGTTGATCTCTGTATCGGTCGTAGTTACAGGCACCGCCTCGGAAGCCTCAAACGAGTAGGCATCCGTACGATGGTTGTACGAGTACTCGCCACCAACGGAGAGGTTACCCTTCAGCAACGGATAGCTGAAGATAAGCTTTGAAGCCCAGAAGTTGTTGGCACTCTTGGTGTTGCTCTCGATATTACGAACTGTGCTATTACCGGTCTTCGCACCATCTGCCCAAGCCACTTCCCTGGTGTTGCCTGGCGCCTCGGTATCGTCGAAGAGTCCGTCGATGTTCAGGTCGATGCCCAGATTTCCCACCTTACCATTATAATAGGCATTGAAAATGTGCTTCTTGAACTTCTCGTCCTGGCATACCTCACTCTCCGAACGCTCTGTGAAGATGCCATTCTTGTATTCGTCGGTATTAAACTGGCTGGTCAGGGTGCCACTGGGGTGATAGTCGTACTTATAGAAAGCACCCAGGCTGTGATTCTCGTCGATCATGTAGTTAACCTGCAACTGTGGCAGCAGACCCTTCCACTTATCTCTGGTCTCCTGCTTTGAACAGCCGGTAATCTCGTCATTGCCCACCAGGTAGTACATATCGTCTGTCTGCAGGCTCTTGGCGTGGGCATAGCTACCTGCCCAGAATGAGGCTGTGAGGTCGAGTCCTCCCGTACGATAGTTCACATCGAGCAGGTTGTTTGCCGACCAGCCATACTGATACATACCCTGAGCTTTCTCCTGGAAACTGACACCCTCGCCCTGCGCCTTCTTCAGCGTGATGCGCACCACGGCCTTGGTCGAGGCGGCATAGCGTGCGCCAGGATTCTGAACCACATCTACATGCTGTATCTGATCGGCATTGATACGTCCCAACTCGCTGACATCCTGCAGCTTGCGACCATTGATGTAGATCTCGGCATCGCCACGGCCCAGCACCTTGACGCCACCCTCGCCCTTCGTCTCAAGCGATGGGATCTTCGAGAGGGCATCGCTCAGCGTTCCTGCCTTTTCCAAGATGGTTCCTGCAACGGTGGTACGCATGGCGTCACCCTTCACATGCGTCTTTGGCAACTGACCTTTCACCACCACTTCCTTCAGCAGTTGGGTGTCTTCCTTCATCTGGATGGTCAGGTCCTGACCTGCCTTAATAAATAAAGTCTCATATCCCACGCTGGTCACTTTGAACAGACCCTCGTTCACGTCTGTCACAATCTTAAATACACCCTGCTCGTCGGTCATACCGCCCTGCACGAAGGCAGAATCGGGCAGCGACAGCAAGACTACATTTACAAATGGCATTGGCTCGCCCTTCTCATCGATGACGCGTCCGCCCCAGTCCTGTGTCTTGGAATAGGCTGTCATCGTTATCATCATTAAAGCCATAAGGGCTGTCATCCTAAAAACAATCTTTTTCATATCCGTAATAATTAAAGTTTATTCGTCTGTTGGACGTCGCATCACCTGAAAAAAGTTGCAACGGTCTTTCAGTTCGAAAGATTAAACATTTAAAAACTCTGCTGCAAAGTTAGGCAGTCTGATTGATCACTCCAAATATTTGGGATATTCTGCACGGTTTAGTGATAAACGGGTATGAAAATGGGATGAAATGAGCATAAAGTGATGAGCGGAAGCAATTTTTTCACTTTTCATTCTTCACTTTTCACTTCTTTTTTGTACCTTTGCCAACGGTATGAACAAAGCTCATAGAGAAACCATCAGCACGCGATACGTCACAGTCACGATGCGATCCCCGTTTCGCGCAGCAATATCAATAAACTGAAGGAACTCCTTGGATAAAAGCGAATGCAACCTATGGCAAAAGAACTATTAACGGTAAAACACTATCTGAAGACATTGGAGGAGACCGTCCGCCAACATTGGAATCAGAAAGCGCTCTGCGACTTCGAGGGCGATGCCTTTACGTATGCAGATGTGGCAAAGAGCATTGAGCAGTTTCGGATTTTCCTCAGCAAGGCAGGTATTCCAAAGCGTAGCAAGATAGCCATCTGCGCCCGGAACTGTGCCCGCTGGGCTATGACGTTCTGGGACATCAATGTCAACGAATGTGTGGCAGTACCCCTCCTTGCCGATTTCCACCCCAACAGTATCTCCACGCTCACCTACCACTCCGACAGCGTGTTGCTTTTCACCGACAAGGAGATCTGGGAAGCGCTTAATCCCGTTCAGATGCCTAACCTCAGGGCTGCCATCAACGTGAAGGACGGCTCGATGCTCTGGCATCGCGACGAGCAGGTGGCAGAAGTCTGGGAGAACCGCGAGAAAGCCTTTGCACAGACTCATCCCGCAGGTTTTACGAAGGAACAAATATCCTATCCTTCGGACAATATGGACAAGCTGGCCATCATCAACTACACCTCTGGAACGACCGGCAATCCCAAAGGCGTGATGCTCACTTACGGCGCTATTTCGGATACCGACGCCTTCAGCAACAGCCATTTCCCCAACGAGCCCGGTGAGACCATCGTCTCCATGCTCCCCATGGCCCACATGTACGGACTGGCCATCGAGTTCATCCATCCCAATGTAGACGGTGTGACGGTGTATTTCCTGGGCAAGACGCCCTCGCCAACGACGCTGCTGCGAGCCATGCGGGAGGTGAAGCCCTATATGGTGGTCACGGTACCGCTGGTGATGGAAAAGGTGTATGCCAATTCAATCAAGCCTGCTCTCGACAAGATGAAATGGCTGACGGCCATACCCCAGGCCCGAAAAACGATTTATAAGATAGTCCGCAAGAAAGTCCTTGCCGCCTTTGGCGGTCAGGTGCGGGGCTTCATCATGGGTGGTGCTGCCCTGAAACCCGAGGTGGAGGAGTGTTTCACCAAGATACGCCTGCCTTATACGGTGGGCTATGGCATGACGGAAGCCTGTCCGCTGCTGGGTTGGGAATGGTGTACGGAGTACGTTCCTGGTTCCTGCGGCAAGCCCGTCCACGAGCTTCGCATCAATTCCGACGATCCGATGAACGTCCCTGGGGAAATACAGGTACGGGGCGACAACCTCACCATCGGCTATTACAAGAATCCCGAAGCCAATGCTGCCGCATTTACCGACGACGGATGGTTCCGCACAGGCGACTTAGGCCTGTTGGACAAAGAAAACAACATTTTCATTCGCGGCCGTATCAAGTCGATGATTCTGAACTCTTCCGGCCAGAATATCTATCCTGAGGAGCTGGAGGCCGTATTGTCAGGCTGTCCATACGTGAATGAATCGCTGGTCGTGGAGCGTAAGGGAAGATTGGTGGCGCTGGTATATCCTGAAATCCCCGAAGACCTGGACATGGACAAACGTTCCGAGATCCCAGAACTCATCCGCACTACCGCCAACAAGTCACTTCCTGTCTACAGTAAGATCAACGAAGTGACATTTGTTGACGAGCCTTTTGAAAAGACGCCCAAAATGAGTATCAAGCGCTATTTGTATCAGTAATTAAATCCTATTCACTAAAGCTGAACGCATACGCAGAATGTCCTGAACATTGCTGATGATGCTGATGATTCCCATCGTCATCAACAATGAGAGACCTGTGGCTGCCATCAGGCGGGAATTCTCTGCCAACCATAGCAGGAAGCCTGTCTGAACTTTGAAAGTGAAAAGTGGCACATCGGCAGGCATGGACAGCACATAGGCAATAGCAACGGCGCCACTGATGATGCCCACCACGAAGGCTGCCACCATCATCATCTTGTAGCGACGGATAACTGCCTCCTGACGCTGTTTGATGTATTCCACGGCATCCAGACGTTTGGTAAGCGCTGCCATGAAGTCTGGCTGGTCCGAGAAATGGGGTTTCTGTGCGAGGAAGAGGTCCTCAATAGCTTTATCTTTCATCATATCCATTCAATTATCCATTATCCATTTTCAATTGCTCTCGGAGCTTGTCACGTCCTCGTGAGAGTTGCTTCTTGACGGCATCCTCTGAGGTCTCTGTAATCACGGCTATCTCCTTGATGTTATAGCCGGTGAGATAGAACAGGGTGATGGCAGAGCGTTCTTTTGGCGGAAGGGTGCGCAGAGCCAGATAGAGGTCCTGATGTTCGAACTCAGAATCAGCACGGGTACTACTGACGAGTGTCCGCGCCTCATCGATGCTCTCCGTACAGCGCAGGCTCGCTTTGTGGTTGAGGAAGGTGTTGTAGGCTATCCTGAAGAGCCATGAGCGGAATTTCCCCTGGTCCTGATAACCTGTACAGGAAAGATAAGCCTTCACCAACGCATCCTGCGCCAAGTCGTCAGCATCATCTTTCTTACCGCAACAGAGGGCGAGCAAGAAGCCTCGAAGTGCCTCCTGCTCACGCTCTACATGGGTGATAAATGCGTCTCGTGTCACGAGTTTGCTTCAGCTATCAGTTTCTTTTCTTCTGCCTCAATCTCCTTAGCGAGCATCTTCTTTCCTTTGGAGTAGCTAATAAGGAAAGCAATGCCTACAGCCAATAAGATAGCACCTGCCAGATAGAGCATCCTAAGATCATTTGAATTCATTCCGCCAACTAAATCAACTTGGATGGCACATATCAAGAAACCAATACCGATAAAGGTCGTAATACATCCCGCTTGCAGTTTCGACAACAGCCTCTCCTTCAGTAGCTTCTTTTGGGGTGAAATCTTCTTCATCAACTCCTCGAGATCCATATCAGGATTCTTCTCGATGGCTGCCAGCACAATCTGTGTACGCTGGTTTGTCTCATTGATTTTCCTACGAACGCCCATCCAGATGGCAAAGATCGGGAGAATGCATCCACATGCGATGGGAACTAATAATGCAACAATACTATCCATTTTTCTTTTCTTTTTTATTGTTAGACTTCTGTTTCTTTCGACCTTGGTCACTTATATAACAAGTCAGAAAGACAAAAGGTGACATAAGAACAGATAATTTTACGCGATTTTTATTTGCAAAGATAGTGATAATAACGGAATTATCGTTATATTTGCACCAAAATTAACTAAAGAATAAGCCCAAGACTCTATTTACAGCAGAAAAAGGGAACCTCAAATGATTGAGATTCCCCGGAGTCCTCTTTCGAGGCATATAGTAGATGAAACAACACTTAGCGGCGACCTCCAAAGTGGCCGGAACCACTGCGATTGGTACGAGTGTTCATAACGACTTCGCGATTCGGAGCCTTGTGAGCATTGTTGTGGTTACCCATATTGTGGCCCTTGTCGTGCATCACTCTTGCACCCTTATCAGGCATCGGAGCGTTATGGTGTACCTTTGCCGGAGCAGGTGCGGGCTTGTGCATGTGAGCATAGTGTGAGCCATGAACCTTGTTATGACCGCCCTTGTAGCTCACAAACACCGTTGGGTGGTGCTTGAAGAACCTGCCTCTGTCGTAGTGGCTGTACACATGAATTGTCAAAGCGCCCTTGTGCCAGCTGATAGGACGATAGAAGTAGTTCAGAGCCACATACTTCTCATACTGCCATGGTGTCAGCACGAAGCGGAGGTCAGCATTGCGGCGATCCCACCAGATGCCAAACATGTCAGCATGTCCGTTAACACTCATCAGGTAGTCCAGATTGATCTCGTAGACGGCATCATACTGGGCATCCGTCAGGTTCAACTCATAGGCCATCTTGTCCGAAAGGAAAAGAGCCTCATTCTTTGCTGCTGTATAGCTCATTGCGTTGGCCGAGATAGTCATGACCATCATCATTGCCAGGATCATCATCTTCTTCATAACTTTGCCTCCTATAATTTTAGTTCGACATTCTGTTTCTTGTTCACGGTGCAAAGTACGGCATTTTTCATGGCATTTCAAAAGGATTTTACCTAATCTGAAGGGGGATTTTTCCTAAAACGTTTTAGGAAAATTCCCCATATATCAGAGTGAGGCAGCATTGTGAATACCAGGACTTTTACAGTCGGTTCTTCTCTTCGTTTCCTGCACCAGTGCCTTTATACTTCGAATTTGTGGCGTTGAAGTTGTAGCTCAGCGTGAGACCAACTTGCTGCGTATAGCCGTAGTCATCCTGAGTAGTTGAACCTATCGCATAGTAGGTGGTTAGTTTCGTCCTATTCGTACGGAAGATATCGTTGGCAAAGAGCGTAGCGTTCAGTCTTCCCTCCAAGAAGGACTTTTGTATACGGGCATTCATGATGAAGTTGCTGTTGCGGTACATGAATGCCCAGTGGTTGCTGCCTGTATAGCTGGCTTGCAGCAGTGCTTTGGTGGTGGGATTGATGACGAACCAACTCTTCAGGTCGAAGCTGAATTCGGGCTTATTCAGTTTCTTCGGTGCACCACCATAGGCTTCAGCATCAAACATCTGCTGATAGTAATGCAGGGTGGCTGAGGGTTGCCAGAAACCCAGTTTGGGCGAGGCAACAAGGGTGGCATAAACGCGGTCCTGATGGTCGAAGTTCATCATCCGGAAGATGGCGATTTCCTGTTCCTCATCATATATTTGTCCGATGTGGCTGAAGAGGTCGTTTTCGCGAGTAAATCCTGATACGAATGTCAGCCACGAATAGGTCACGTTCAGGTCAATGCTCTGACGTACGGAAGGGCGCAGCAGCGGGTTGCCGCCCTCGTAGAACATACGGCTGTCGTATACTATCTGAGAACTCAGTATACTATAGGGTGGACGAGTGATGCGTTTGCTATAACTCAGCTGTGCGCTCCACTTGCCTTTCTGCCAGGCTGCCGACAGGTTGGGAAACCAGTCGTTATAAGTGCGACTGGGCTCTGACTGCCAGATGTCAAACGACGTGTAATCCGTCTTTACATGCTCATATCGCAGACCGGCATTCAGGTGCCATTGGCCCAGTAGCAGTCCGTATTCTGCAAAGCCGGCGATATTCTTCTCCTTCATTTCGTTGTCAGCCTCAGGTATGATGTTCTCTACGTTGTAGTTGTTACCGTGGCTCTGTGTGGAGGTAACCTCCGATCCGGCGCTCAACGAACCTTTCCAGATGGGATATGTCAATACCAGTTTACCAGCTGCCATCGTTCTTTTCTCATGGTTTGTAGTGGTGATGATACGATCGTCCAATTCCAGACTATACTCCTGCTGATGGAGTTGGTCCTCCGATTCGTGACGAAGCAAGGTGGCATTCAGATCAATACCTATTTTTCCTACCTTTCCCGTATAATAGGTATTCAGTTCCCATGTCGGCTTGATGGTCTCTTCGGCCTGCGTTTTCAGAAGGATGTCGCCGTAGAAGGCACCGTTTTTCAGATAGTGTTGCATCATGTCGTAGGTGGCATGCTGAAACAGGCGCTTTTCAGACGAGAAGCTGAGTCCGACCGAATGGTCAGCGCTGAAGTCGTAACTCAGTCCTGCCGTATAATGAATCTCTGCCCATCGGCTTCTGACGGGTACCTCCGCATGAATGTCAAACTTATCCTTGCTGATGTGCAGCTCCTGATCCAGATTCTGGTCATTGCTGTAGTGTGCCCAGTCGAAGGCCACGTTGGCAAACGCTTCCAGACCGCCAGTGCGATACTTCAGCGTCAAATCGTCGTAGTTGTTCCACTGGTTGTTGCGCCACGTCTGACTGGTAGCCATCAGACTCAGTCCGTCGCCTTGAGGTTTAAGGGTTTTGATGCAGATTACAGCATTGACCTCTGCATTGTATTTGGCACCAGGGGCAGTGATCACATCGACACTCTTGACATCAGTCGACTTCAGCTGCTTCAAGTCATTCATATTGCGTACTTTCTTATTGTTGATATAGATTTCGGGTTCGCCCTTGGCCAGCACCTCAAACTTGCCGTCTTTGCCTTTCACCAGCGGAATCATCGACAGCAGGTCGTCGGCATTGCCGATATCGTGGAGCAACGAATGCTGCACATCCACCGTCATACCGCCATTGACCATCTTATACTGCGGTATTTCGCCTTTAACTTCCACGCCTTTTACCATATAGGTCTCTGGCTGCAAGGTGATGGTGCCGATGTTTCCCACACCGACATTCCGGGTTACGGTCTTATAGCCGATATACGACACATTCAAGATGATGCGCTGGGCCTTACAGGGAATCACGAAGTCGCCATTCCCATTGCTCACGCCACCATTTATAAAGTATGTGGAATTTTTATCATTATTTGGTGTTTCTGTGGCGCTATGCAATGAGATATTGGCGAATTCTATGGGATTCCCGCTTTCATCCACGACGTGTCCGATCACTTTTGTGTCTTCTTTCTGGGTGCACTCGACGAAGATTTTATGGTCGTCATAGGTCACCTTCATCGGATAGAAGCCGATCACTTCACGAATAGCCTCGTTGACAGGCAGGTTGTTGAAATGGCAGGTAACGGTAAAGTCCTCCAGTTCGTCGTAGATGAAATAGATGGTTTGGTCGCTGACGGCAGCGTTCAGATCTTCGAGCACTTTTGATAATGACTCGTTCTGATATTGTCTGGTTACACGTTGTGCCTGGGCACACAAGGCCAGTGCACAGAACAAGGCTGTGAATATATATTTCTTCATAATGGTTGGGGCTTGGGCTTATTCTACAATCAGTATCTTGTCGTATCGAGTGATGTTGATGCGTTCGAACTTGTTGAACGTATCGATGATATTGTCTATGGTTTGCTTCTTGTCCCACGTAAAGTAGAGGCGGATGTGCTTCGTGGCCTCATTCCTATAGACGGGTTCCACCTGATAGAAAGTTGCAATATCATCGAGGATGGTTGTCAGTTCGGCATCTTCATATACGATCGGTTTCATCAGGGCGCTGTCCTTTGCTTCAGGTCGAGCGTCGAGTGTCGAGCGCTGAGTGTTTGTGGTCGCAACGGTCTCCTGTCTGCTGTTTGCTGTCTGCTGACTCCTGATAATGTGTACGGTAGCATAGGCAATTCCAGAGAGCATCAGCAAACCAACAAACATCGCTGCAATCTTATGAAATGGCAATTTCTTACCTTTTCGCTCTGACCTCTGATCTCCAAAGTGCTCTGCCTCGAACTTCACCCACTCTTCATCGATGATATCCGATGTATCGATATCCTCGTCATGAAGGGCTTCCTGTGTATACATCTGCTTGAGGAGTTGCTCCAATTTGTCATTTGATTCCATAACCTAATGATTTAAAATGGTCCTTTAATTGTTTGAGCGACTGTGACAGATGGTTGTGAACGGTTACTTCGCTGACCTGTAGCACATTGGCTATCTCGCGATACTTCAACCCCTGCTGATAACGCAGACGGAGTATCTGCTGCGAGAGCTTAGGCAGTTGGGAGTCGATGTAGTGGTGAAGCATCTGCAGTTGTTCCTGTTCTGCTGTCTGTTCTGGTGTAATCATCTCTACGACCACAGCTTTCTGCATCTGCTGTTCTTTCTGCTTGTGCACGAGCAGATTGATGCAGCGATTGCGAACACTTGTCAGCAGGAAGGCCTGGAGCGTATCCGATTTCAAGTCGGTATGACTCTTCAGCAGATGGGCGAACACGTCGCTTACCACGTCCTTGCTTTCTGCATCGTCGCCCAGCATCTTCATGGCAAGTCGGAACATCCCATCGTAATGATGCCTGAAAACCTTTTCGAATTCACGTTTGTCTGTCATCTGTTTTTTCAGTCTTTTCTCTTAATACAATCGAGCACGCCGTTTTCCTAAGCAAAAGTACGACTTTTTTTAAAACCTGCGAGTATGACGGCAATACGAATCATACGCATTGCCAAAGTCACGACGTAGCCGGCGCTCTTCGCTGAGAACCTGAATATACATGATGGCAAAAAAGAGTAGCCAGACGATGACAGACTGCCAAGTAAACAGCCAAATGGCAAAGCCGATGAGGTAAATGAGCGTACCCGTCAGCATAGGATTGCGATTCAGACGATAAGGCCCGTCTGTCATCAGATGTTGTGTTCGTGGTGCCACTTCATGTCCAAAGGCATCCATGGGGTTGCCCTTACCACGAAGCTTCATATAAACGATGGTCCAGATGCTCAGTAGCAGTCCGCAAAGCATCACACCCCAGCCCACCACATCCTTAGCTGCCACTTCTGACCAGAAAGCCGGTCTTCCTGATGCCAGCCACATCAATGCCGGCATCAGTCCCACAAAGAGCACCAAGCCTAAAAGATAGCCCAATATGTCTCTTAACTGCTTCATATATTTATCCAAGTGAGTTTTCGCCACAAGCCCTCTAACGGACCACGCTGATGGCTGGAGCGCTCGGCTTTGCCGCTTTGCTTTGCAAAGAACCAGAATCGGGCAAAGAGGTATTGCGTGATAACCATGCCAATACCTACCATCACGGCGTAGGTGATGCCCAGCTTGTAATAGCAGGCCAGGCCATAGCCACAGAAGATAGCGCAGCCGATGACAGACTGCAACAGATAGTTGGTGAGACTCATGCGTCCGAAGATGCAGAGGTGATGGAGCACACGACGCACGCCCTCGAAGGCATACCATGCTGAGACCACTGCCGACACAATCATCAGGAGGATGATGAGATTGTAGATGGGCTTGAGCCACATCTCGACTGCGCCAAAGTCCACAAAACTCAAGACGATGACAACCACAGCCGATCTTATAAGAATCTGATGCCAGATCTGCAGATTGCGCCCTTCGTTGTAGAATAACCGCTCGCGTCCTAACTGCATGCCGAGGATGAATAGGCAAAGCAACTGCGTCAGGCGACCACTGAACACATTGAAGCGGAAATTCACCTCAAAGCCGTATCGTAGGTTAGTGAGGGTATTCTCCCAGAACGTGCCGTGCTCATGTGCGCTATTGATAATCCCAGAGAGTTCGTAAAAACGGGTATGGTCGATCTCAAAGCCCGTCAGCAGACAATACAGCTCTACGGGCTGGATGGCCAGCAGGCCGATGATACACCACACCGCCTTCGACGGCAGATAGCTGATGGGAATGAGTAACAGACCATAGCAGGCATAGAGCATCAGGATGTCACCATCGTAAAACGCAACATTGATGATACCGAAGATGAATAGCAGACACATGCGCCAGGCAAAGCGTCCGGAGAAGCATTTGCCCTTCTGCTGTTGGTTGTCGTTCATGATGAAGAAACTCAATCCGAAGAGCATGGCGAAGATGCCATACATCTTGCCAGACAACAGCCAGGCGAGCACGTCAGCTACCGTCTGGTCAGAAGGCAATGCGTGGAGGATGGTCTCCTGCGTGAAGATGTTGAAATGCTCAACGGAGTGATACAGGATGATACCTGCCACAGCAATGCCTCGCAGGGCATCGGCCACGTCAATGCGTGTGTTGGGTAAATTTTTAGTTGTATACATGAACAATATCGTTTGATGCTGCAAAGATACTAAAAAATTTAATTCTTGATATCAACACCGCCCAGAAAATTATCGGCACGCCGCAAAGTTATGACGAATTAGCCAACCCTCCAAATTTCTGGGATATTCTGCGTGAAAATGTGATGAATGGATTTTGATAATCAGGGATTTTTCGCTAAATTTGCACCCAAAATTATAATTATTTATGAAAGTTCTATTGATCAACGGAAGCCCACGCGAGAATGGCAACACGTTCACGGCGCTCTCAGAAGTGGCTAATACCCTGAACAGCGAGGGCATTGAAACTGAGATTATCAGCATCGGCAAGCAGGCCGTCCAGGGGTGTATCGCCTGTGGCATGTGTGGAAGGAACGGGGCAAGATGTACGTTCCATGATGACTTATATTATAAGGTATGGAGGGCCGTAAAAGATGGCATTGACGGACTTGTTGTTGGTTCGCCCGTCTACTATGGAGGCCCGAATGGTTCGCTATGTGCCTTGCTCGACCGTGTCTTCTACTCGCTGAGCACCGAACTGCGCTTCAAGCCAGCAGCCAGTGTGGTGGTTTGTCGTAGAGGAGGGGCATCGGCAGCCTTCGACCGTTTGAACAAGTACTTCACGATGTCGAACATGCCCCTCGTCAGTTCGCAGTACTGGAATATGGCCTATGGTCAGACGCCAGGACAAGCAGCACAGGATGAGGAAGGTATGCAGACCATGCGGACACTTGCCCGAAACATGGCCTGGATGATTCGCAAGCTAAACGTCAGCGAGGATGGTCATCCAGAGCTGGAGAGTCCTATGAGAACCAATTTCATTCGATAGAAAAACTCTAATCCTGCCGTGATCTCAGACAGCCGTGGCCAGAAGTCTGATTAGCACATCATTAACCAAGTACTACGTCAAGTACCATCATCAGGACGAAGCCGATAGCGAAACCGATGGTGCTGAGATTGGAGTGCTCGCCCTCGTTGGCTTCTGGAATGAGTTCCTCGACAACCACATAGAACATGGCACCTGCGGCGAAAGCGAGCATGTAAGGCAGGATGGGCATCAGCAGCGAGGCCAACAGCAATACGGCCAGAGCTCCAACGGGTTCTACGGCACCACTCAATGAGCCGATAATGAATGACTTCCACTTGGAATTGCCTGCTGCCCGCATGGGCATGGAGATAATGGCACCTTCTGGCACATTCTGAATGGCGATACCCAATGCTACTGCAACGGCACTGGCCAGCGAGATATTCGAGATGCCGCTCTCGGCTCCTGCAAAGACCACACCCACAGCCATTCCTTCAGGCAAATTGTGAATGGTAACAGCGAGGGCCAGCATCGCTGTCTTGGAAAGTCGGGAGCGAGGGCCCTCTGGTTTATCGGTTCCGATATGCAGATGAGGCGTCAACTCGTCAATCATCAGCAGGAAGCCCATACCCAACAGGAATCCCACGGCAGCAGGCACTACCGACCACCGTCCGCTGTCTTCTACCATCTCCATCGACGGGATCAGCAGCGACCATACCGATGCCGCCACCATCACGCCCGATGCAAAGCCAAGCAGCGACTTCTGCAGCCTTGGCGACATGTCTTTCTTCATGAAAAAGACGAAGGCAGAGCCGAGCATGGTGCCAAGCAAGGGAATCAATAATCCTATGATTAATGTTGTCATCTCTTATTACATTATTTAGGGTGTAAAGATATTAAATATCCAATTTGTAACACACACAATCCTCATCGTGATAAAACTCTTTTGCACCCCAACGTTGCCAGTATTGATGCGTTTTGAGGCGATACAGCACAGGAATGAAGATGAAATCATAGTTGGCTTTCAACTCGGGCATGATGGACATCAGCATCTCGTAGTTCAACCGGGTACCACGATATTTTTCAGCCACGATGAACGAAAAGACAGCTATATAACGCCGAGCGTTCAGACTTTTTATCAGCTCCGGCTCGTCTTTCAGGATTTGCGGTGTCTCATCCTCAATTCGATAATCACTCATATTGAGCAGACCTATTACATGCCCGTTTTCATCTAAGGCCTTGACACTCAACGGCCATTTGAAATGCAGGTCTTGCACCCACGATTCCACCTCAGCGCGGTCAAAACCGTACTGTCGCACCATCCAGTCAATGGTCAGCGGCGCGTCATCTTCAGTCAATCTTTGTAATATGCACGACATTGTAGGTCAACAGTATTTCTGGGTGATACGACAATTTTGCTTGGCGAAGACCTGGGATTCCCATATCTTCTTCGCGGTTCAAATAGATATATTGCTCTGGCAGATGCTCGGCGAACTGCTGGTTGATGATGGTAAAGGCACCCTCCACATGACGATCGGCCTTCTCCACACAAACATCAAAAGTGTCGGTTGTAACAGCAGAGCCGTATGTGAAAGCCACCATACGACCGTCCACGAAGATACTTCCGCCTATCATACCGAGAGCGTCCCAATTCGAAAATATGGTCTCCATCACGCGATGCTCGGCATCGATAGTGTCGCTGGCAGCCTTGAACTCCTGCCATATTTCCGTCAGTCGGCGACATTCGTCAAAGAATTCTGGCGTAAGAGGACGATATTCAAAATCGGGATGCTCCGCACGGAAACGATGGATGTGGTTACGCTTGGCGTCCAGATGTCTTCCATGAAGCGTTGCAAGATCAGAGCGACGATAGATGTAATCGTATTGGTCGCGAAGCGGCTCAACGGAGATAGACCATTGACCATTGAACATTGACAATTGCTCAACTTGTGAGTCTTCAAGCCCAATCAATGTCAAATCTCCATTGCTATCATCAAATAAAGCCTCAATAAGTTCAGGCGACAACGCTTCTGACGTACAAACCATATACGCTCGCTGGCCATCGAAGGTATAGCGCAGCGCCACGGTGTTTTCAAGCACGCACACCTCGGTGTAGTACCAGAACTGCCATCCCATCAGGTTGGCAAAGGTGTAGTTGCAGTTACGCCTCCCAGAGGGAAGCGTAACTGCTTGCATCGCCTCGCGGTCAAACAACGTCAAAGGATGAAACGCGAGTGTCATAAGTTTTACAGCTGCAGCAGCAGCCAGTTCTGCGTGCCAATCTTCTCGATGAGCTCCACTGCGCCCTGGCTCCAGAAGAGGTCTTCCTCTTCGTCCTTGAGGTAGTCCTTCAGCAGGTCGTAGGTGATGGGATCGTCCTTCACACCCTCCATGCACTTCATCAGCAACTCTACGCCAGGAACCTGAATGGCGAGGTCAGCCTTCACATACTCGATGGGGTCACAGATGAGGTCGCGGCTCTTCATGCCCTCGAACTTAACGTCTCCACCCAGGTCGAGGATGCGCTCTGTGAACTTCTCAACCCAGCCCATTTCCTCACCATAATGGCCGATGTACTTCTCTCCGAGCTTGGATAAACCCTGTGCCTTGAAGATCATACCCTGCTGCTTGTGAACGATGGCACCTTCTGCCAGATGAGTTACAAAAAACTGTAATGACTCAATAGATTTCTGCTTGTCCATAATACTTTTGCTTTTTTGTTGTTAAACGATTTGTTATATGTTTACTATTTCAGTTGCAAAATTACATAGTTTTTTCCACAAATCCAAATCTGAAACAATACAAAATTTGTCTGAAACGATACAAGTATAAGAAAATATTCGTACCTTTGCCCCCGATATGTACACGCTGAATGAATATTTGCCAACATTTATAGGCGACGACTTGCCCGAAAAAGGCTGGGACACAGGAATGTACTGCTTTGAAACAGATGCGGTGAAGATCCTTCGTAGCAACCTGCAGCGGGGATTTGTTGCCTGCTTCGCCTTTATGCTGGTTGACAAAGGGTGGATGACGATTTACTACAGTGGCCGTGAACTGACGCTGCATCCCAACGACCTGTACACCTATTCGCCGGGCCTCCCGGTGGATGTCATCGCCACTTCCGACGATTTCCACGGCTACTGTCTGATGGCCGATGAACATGTTACTATCGAGGCCCCATCCGTCCACGACCTCGTACATCTGGCCTACCTGCCCATCGTACAGATGCATGAGCCGAAACAGACACTATCCTCAGATGCCGCGCAGCATCTGATAGCAAAAATGCAAGAAATTATTGGCTATCTTCACTCTGACCATATCTATAAAGGTGAGGTGTTGCGCATGCTCTATTCCATCTTCCTGCTCGACCTGCAAAATGCCCAGAACCGTGCCATCGTAGACCGCCAGACGCCCCAGCGCGTCGAGGAAATCTTCATTGACTTCATCCGTCTGCTGCCCCGTTACTTTGTAGAACACCACGACATCCCGTTCTACGCCGACCAGCTCCATATCTCTACAGTCTATCTCTCCCGCGTGGTCCGTCAGGTCACTGGCCGCACCGTTGTCGATTATATCAATCAGATGCTGCTAATGGAAGCCTCTTTCCTGTTGCAAACCTCCCAACTAAGCATCACCCAGATTGCCGACCACCTCCACTTCGCCGACACCCCGTCGTTCAGCAAGTTCTTCTCGCGCCTTAGCGGCATGAGCCCAAAGGAATATAGGAAGGGGTGATCGCAGAACTCCTCGAATAGTGACGACAAGACTTTCAATAAAAAAGCCCGCTTGAAGCGGGCCTTATTATTGATTACTATTCTGATTTACAATTGCAACAGCAGCCAGTTCTGGATGCCAATCTTCTCGATGAGCTCCACTGCACCCTGGCTCCAATAGAGGTCTTCCTCCTCGTCCTTCAGATAGTCCTTCAGCAGGTCGTAGGTGGTGGGATCGTCCTTCACACCCTCCATGCACTTCATCAGCATCTCAACACCCGGCTCCTGGATAGCGAGGTCGGCCTTGACATACTCAACGGGGTCGCAAATAAGGTCGCGGCTCTTCATGCCTTCGAACTTAACGTCTCCGCCCAGGTCGAGAATGCGCTCTGTGAACTTCTCAACCCAGCCCATCTCCTCACTAAAGTGGCCGATGTACTTCTCTCCGAGTTTGCTAAAGCCCTGGGCCTTAAAAATCATACCCTGCTGCTTGTGAACGATGGCACCTTCTGCCAGATGAGTTACGAAAAACTGTAATGACTCAATTGATTTCTGCTTGTCCATAATACTTTTGTTTTTAGTGAATAATTATTGTTTATTAAAATGTCGTAAGAATAAACTGACGGAAATCGTCGAGGTCTTTTTGATTGGGATGTCCCATGTGAACAGGTCCCATCGAACCTTTACATGTAAACTCCTTCTCCGAGACCGTGATGCCACGTGCCTGAAGCAGTTTGCGCATCTGCGGCACAGGCGACTTAATGATGGCACTCGAACCGAAGCAGACAACCTGCTTCACCATATCGGGGGTCAGCGTCTTGATGAACTCCACGATGCTGTTGTCAACTTTTCCCAAGAACACACCCGCGCCTAAATAGAGTGTATCAACGGGTTCTGTCAGGCGGACAGTTGCCAGTTCTGGACGGGTGTTGGTGAGCTCACCAACGATGTTTGCCATCTTTGTCGTATGGCCAAACTTGCTGTAATAACGGATTGCTGTTTTCATTATTGTATGTTTTAAATTACCATTTTCTCTATTTCTTCCCGGTGCTCGAAGAGTGTACAGCCTCCAGTGTGCTCCCAACCGAGGGCCTTGGCTGCACGGATCTTACGGAACAGGGGTGACTGCAGGGCCTTGCGAACACCCATCGTAGCCACATTGCTGTCGCTGAAAGGTGAGAACGGACAGGGTTCAGCCGAACCGTCAGGACCGATATGGAAGAAACCACGTCCTGAAGCGAGACATCCGCCGAGAGCTTTCTCGTCGCCTGGGAACGACAGGAAGATGATGTCGCTGTAGGCGTTGCGACGCTCCTCCAGCAGGGCTTCCATCTCTGCCACCTCTTCGTCACCGAAGGCCAGGTGTTCTGTACCTGCCTCCGTGGGTACATACTCCACATAGAAGACGATCTTGCAGCCATACCCCCGCAGGGTGTCAATGAACTCGGGCGAAGTGACAAGGTGGTAGTTCTCGGTGGTTACCGTGATGCTAGTGCCGAAAAACAGGTCTTCCTCCTTCAGCAACGCCATCGACTGGATGGCACGCTTGAACACGCCCTGACCTCGGCGCTCGTCAGTTCCCATAGCCGTACCCTCGATGCTGATGATGGGCACCATGTTGAGATGCGCCTTCAGGAACTTGATATAGGAAGGGCCGATAAGTGTACCGTTGGTGAAAATGGGGAAGATCATGTCCTTTACTTCAGCGATTTTCTCCAAGATGTCTTTTCGCATGAATGGCTCACCACCGGCAATCAGCGAGAAGTTGATGCCCATGTCGGCGGCCTCGGTAAAGATGGCCTGCCACTGTTCAGGAGCCAGTGTCGCTTTCTGGTTGGCAGCCACATCCTCAGCTATACCGTTGCTGCGTGCATAACAGCCTTTGCAATGCAGGTTGCAGGTGGTAGAGATGCTGCTGATCAGGAATGGCGGTACCTCCAATCCCTCCTGCTCCAGCATCTTCCTGCGTCTTTTCTCCGACTTCTGGAAGAGCGTCTGCATGCGGTAGGCAAACTTTGCCTCACGGGGATTTGACAGCACACTCTTATAGGCCTTCGCCATGATGTTGCGAATGCTGTTGCTCATGTAAGCCCCCAGATCAAGTGTCTCACTTGTTGCCATATTTATTTCTTTAATGTATCGATGATAGCGTCCAGTTCCTGTTCCAGACGCGGATAGTCTTCCTGCTTCAGCGGACAGGCTGACAGCTGCTGGTCCCAGCCCGAGGGAATCGTAGCAAATGCCTCTTCCTCCAGCTGCTTGCCTTTCTTCGTCAGGCTGACAATCTGCTGGCGCTTGTCCTGCTCACCCTTTTTGCGGCTGACGAGTCCGAGTTTCTCCATGCGCTGAAGCAAGGGGGTTACGGTGTTCGTCTCTAACAACAGGCGATGGGCGATGTCATTAACCGGCTGTTCGTCCTTTTCCCAAAGCACCATCAGCACCAGGTACTGCGGATAGGTGATGCCCAGTGCCGTGAGCATCGGCGTGTAGGCCTGTGTCACCAGTCGTGCTGCCGTGTAAAGACGGAAGCAAATCTGATTGTCGAGTTGTAATTCTGCG
>CAMJBL010000035.1 GCA_946403845.1 uncultured Prevotella sp.
TACGACCACATGGGTAAGCACACCCTCTGCACCATGGTTCAGACCAACAAGCCCGCTGCTGAGCAGGGTCACCTCCTGGCCATGCAGGTAGCTGCCATGAAGCCCGTGGCTCTCGACGCCCAGAGCGTTGAGCAGAAGATCCTCGACGAGGAGTACAAGACCTCTTTCGAGAAGACCAAGCTCGAGCAGGTTGAGAAGTTCGTTGAGATGAAGCTCAAGAAGGCTGGCATCAACCCCAACCTCGTTGACTCTGAGGATCACATCGAGAGCAACACCGCTAAGGGTTGGCTCACCAAGGAGCAGGCTGACGAGGCCCGTAAGATCATTGCTGAGGCAAAGGTCGAGGGTGAGGCTCAGCTGAAGATGCCTATGATTGAGAACATCGCCAAGGGTCGTGTTCAGAAGTTCCTGAAGGAGAGCTGTCTGGTTGACCAGGAGTTCCAGTTCGGCGACGGCGACAAGGCTACTGTTGCTCAGTGGCTCGCCAAGCAGGACAAGGATCTGAAGATCGTTGCCTTCAAGCGCTTCACACTCGTAGCTGACTAATACTTAGCTCACGATAACAACAAGAGGCTGTGTCATAAACGACATAGCCTCTTTTCTTTTTAAACTACGAATTACTTTTTTTATAAACAACGGATTTCACAGATTTCGCGGATTTTTATATCAAGTGAATTTAATCCGTTTAATCCGTAAAATCCGTTGTCGTTTTTTCTATTTCCTGCCAAAGTCTGCAGGGACTTCGCCCCATTTCGACGTCTCCCACTTGATGATGGGGTTGCGGAAATTGTGGGTATTGAGCCATTGTTCGGCGCGCAGGATAATCTGGTAGAGCTTCTCCGTCTGGGGCGTACGCTCGAGCTTGGTCTTGCACTTACGCTTCTGAACCCAGAGAATGGCGTTGTAGGAGTCCGAGTAGATGGTCTTGTCGTGCAGGCCCTGGTTCCAGCAGAGGGCGAGGGCATGGACAATCGCCAGGAACTCCCCGATATTGTTCGTGCCGTGAATCGGGCCGAAGTGAAACACCTGATAACCCGTCGCCAGGTCTATCGCCTGATACTCCATCGGTCCGGGATTGCCGCTACAGGCAGCATCCACAGCCCAAGCATCTGCCCTCACCTCCATCGGCAGCGGCAGCACCGTATCATTGCGGTAATCTGGCGGATTGATTTCTTTACTCACTAATCTCTGGCGGTAGCAAATTCTTCACTCTTCACTCTTCACTTTTCACTTCTTACATCCTCTCTGGTACTTCGATGCCCAGCAGGCCCATACCATTCTTGATGATCTTCGCCACGTTCTTGGCCAGCACCAGTCGGAAGAGCTTCTTCTGCTCATCGGGCTCGTTGAGGATCGAATAGTCATGATAGAACTGGTTGAACACCTTCGTCAGCTCGTAGCAGTAGTTGGCGATGCCCGAGGGCGAATAATCCTTACCAGCCTGCTCAACGGCAGCCCCGAACTCATTCATCTTCTGAATCAGCTCGACCTCCTTCTCGCTAAGACTAGTAGTACTTGTCAGGCTAGATTGGCTAGCCAGGCCCTCAGCCTTTCTCAGAATCGAGCGGATACGGGCATAGGTATACTGGATAAACGGCCCGGTATTACCATTAAAGTCGATACTCTCCTCAGGATTGAAGAGCATATTTTTTCTGGCGTCGACCTTCAGGATGAAGTACTTCAGCGCGCCCATACCCACGATACGGGCAATCTCGCGGCGCTCCTCCTCCGTCATATCGTCGAATTTCCCCAGTTCCATCGAGGTCTTATAGGCATCTTCCACCATCAGGGCCATCAGGTCGTCGGCATCCACCACCGTTCCCTCGCGGCTCTTCATCTTACCGTTGGGCAGCTCCACCATACCATAGGAGAAGTGCGTCAGTTCCTTACCCCACTTGAAGCCCAGACGGTCGAGCAGGATACTCAACACCTGGAAGTGGTAGTTCTGCTCATTGCCCACCACGTAGATCATCTTGTCTATGGGGAAATCCTGGAAACGCATCTCGGCGGTACCGATATCCTGCGTCATATAAACGCTGGTACCGTCAGAGCGCAGCAGCAGCTTCTGGTCGAGCCCCTCGTTGGTCAGGTCAGCCCACACGCTGTTGTCCTCATGGCGCTCGAAGAGGCCCTTGGCGAGACCCTCCTCCACCTTGGCCTTACCCTTCAGGTAGGTCTGGCTCTCATAATAGATCTTATCAAACGAGACGCCCATCTTCTTGTAAGTCTCATCGAAGCCGGCATACACCCAGTTGTTCATCTTCTCCCAAAGGGCGCGCACCTCCGGGTCGTTCTGCTCCCACTTCACCAGCATCTCGTGGGCCTCCTTGATGAGGGGGGCCTCCTGCTTGGCCTTCTCCTCGTCCATGCCCTGAGCCACCAACTCCTTCACCTCCTCACGATAGTGCTTGTCGAAGGCCACGTAATAGTCGCCAATCAGGTGGTCGCCCTTCTTGCCGCTCGACTCGGGAGTCTCCCCGTTGCCGTACTTCAGCCAGGCAAGCATCGACTTACAAATGTGGATACCGCGGTCGTTCACGATGTTCGTCTTCACCACCTTGTTGCCGTTGGCAGCCATAATCTGCGCCAGCGACCAGCCGAGCAGGTTGTTACGCACATGTCCCAGGTGCAGCGGCTTGTTCGTATTAGGCGACGAGTATTCAATCATCACGAGGGGTGCGTCGTCCCCAGCCTGCTTCATGCCGAAGCGGTCGTCCTTATCGATGGCGCCGAGCAGCTCCACCCAGGCACCGTCGCCGATGCACAGGTTCAGGAAGCCCTTCACCACATTAAACTTCTCCACTGCCGGACAATGCGCCTGCAGGTATTCGCCAATCTCCTGGGCCGTCTGCTCAGGACTCTTCTTGGCAGCCTTCACAAATGGGAACACCACGAGTGTCAGGTTACCCTCAAACTCACTTCTCGTTTTCTGCAGCTGCAGCATCTTCTCCGAGGCCTCCATGCCATAGAGCGCCTTCACGGCCTCACCCGCAGCCTTGCTGATCAATCCTTCAATATTCATCTGTAAACTGTAAACTCTAAACTGTAAACCAATTTCGGGTGCAAAGGTAACAAAAAAATCTTGATGCTCCTAAATAATTGATAAAATATTTGGCGGTTTCGGGAATTAGCCGTACCTTTGCACATTGAAAACGCGCCGCAATGGTGGAATTGGTAGACACGAGGGACTTAAAATCCCTTGACCCGAAACGGTCGTGCGGGTTCGAGTCCCGCTCGCGGCACACATAATCCCCATTTTTTTATATTTATGCAGAACAAACATCTTTTTCTTTTATCAGCCGCAGCCGTGATGCTCTTCACATCGTGTTCCAAGTTAGGACCGTTGTCGGCCGATAACTTCAACGTGACCCCCAATCCTCTGGAGACGCAGGCAGGCACCGTGCCAGCCACCATCAATGGCCACTTCCCCGAGAAATACATGAAGCGTAAGGCCGTCGTCACCGTCATGCCCGAGCTGCGCTATGCCAACGGCACCATCGTCAAGGGCAACAGCGCCACGTTCCAGGGCGAGAAAGTGCTGGGCAACGACCAGACCATCTCCTACCGTCTGGGCGGCAACTACACGATGAAGACCAACTTCAAGTATGCCGACGACAACAAGGCCGATATGTACCTCACCTTCCTGGCCCGCATCGGCAACAAGCAGATGAAGGTGCCCGAGGTGAAGGTGGCAGAAGGCATCATCGCCACCTCCGAGCTGTATAAGAAGACGCTGGTCACCGCCCAGGCCGCCATCTCGCCCGATGCCTACCAGCGCATCAACAAGCAGAAGCAGGAGGCCAATATCAAGTTCCTCATCCAGCAGGCCAACCTCCGCAAGAGCGAGCTGGCCAACAATTCCGTGCAGGAGTTCGTGAAGATGCTCCAGAAGATCAATGCCGACCGCGAAGGCCTCAACCTCGACAATGTGGAGGTATCGGCCTACGCCTCTCCCGATGGCGGTTTCACCATCAACGACCGTCTGGCAGCCGAGCGTCAGAAGAACTCCGAGCAGTATGTCAATCAGGAGCTGAAGCGCATCCAGATGAAGGCCAATGTCGATGCCAAGTACACCGCCCAGGACTGGGAGGGCTTCCAGGAGCTCGTCAAGGCCAGCAACATCCAGGACAAGGACGTCATCCTGCGCGTGCTCTCCATGTATAAGGATCCCGAGGAGCGTGAGCAGCAGATTAAGAACATCAGCTCCGCCTTCCGCGAGCTCGCCGACGGCATCCTGCCGCAGTTGCGCCGCGCCCGCCTCACCATCAACTACGAGACGGTAGGCCGCTCCGACGACCAGATCCTCGCCCAGATCAAAGACGATGCCACCAAGCTCAGCATCGAGGAGCTCCTCTATGGCGCAGCCCTGAAGGACAACCTCAACGAGCAGGAGGATATCTATAAGCTGGCCGCCGAGGTCTATCCCAGCGATGCCCGCGCCTATAACAACCTGGCCACCATCCAGTATGCCCGTGGCAACTACGAGGCAGCCAAGCAGTATATCCAGAAGGCCCAGAGCCTGTCGGCCAACCTGCCCGAGGCACAGGCCAACCTCGGCATGCTCGCCCTGCAGTCGGGCGACCTCGCCACCGCCGAGCGCTATATCGCCGCTGCCACCGGAGCCAACGGCCTCAACGAGGTTCTCGGCAACCTGCACCTGGCCCAGGGCAACTACGCACAGGCCGAGCAGGATTTCTCTGAGATCTACTCCAACAGCGCCGCCCTCGCACAGATCCTCAACAAGAACTACGCCTCGGCAGCCGTCACGCTGAAGTACGTGAAGAACCCCGATGCCACCACCGAATACCTGAAGGCCATCCTTTACAACCGCATGGGCAATAAGGACGACTCGAAGGAAGCCCTCGCCAAGGCCGTCAAGGATGCATTCTACGCCAAGTATGCCGCCAACGACCTCGAGCTGAAGCGCTAATTGTTGCATCTGCCGATGAGAGGTATTTGTGGCAAAAGTCAACAGATGAGTGGTGAGAGCAATATCCTTCGCAAGGTATTCTCTCACCTCTCACCTCTTGCTTCTCACCTCTTCTCTTACCTCTTCCTTCTTACCTCTTCCCTCTTCCTTCTAACATCCTGCGGCCCCGACGGCAACCACTTCGAGATCACCGGTAAGTTCAAGGGCCTCAACCAGGGCGAGCTCTATATCTACGCCGCCGACGGCCCCTCGCAGAAACTCGACACCATCGCCATCATCAATGGCGGTTTCGAATACACCGCCACCCTCGATGCCCCCCGCACCTATGTCATCGTCTTCCCCAACTTCTCCGAGCTGCCCGTCATCGGCGAGCCCGGCAAGCAGGTCACCGTCGAGGGCGATGCCTCCCATCTGAAGGAGGTCGAGGTGAAGGGCACCAAGCAGAACGAGGTCCTCACCGCCTTCCGCTTGCAGACCAGCCAGATGACGCCCCCCGAGGTGGCGCAAGAGGCCGAGACCTTCATCACCGACCATCCACAGTCGCCGGCGAGCATCTTCCTCCTCAACCGCACGTTCATCCAGACCGCCACGCCCGACTACGACAAGGCCTCGCGCCTGGCCGCCGTCATCGCCGAGGCTTCCCCCGAGAATCATACCATCGCCAGGGTGCAGAAGCAGCTCGAAGGGCTGCGCAGCTTCAAGGTCAAGGCCCAGCTCCCCAAGTTCACCGCCACCGATATCGACGGCCGCACCGTCTCCAGTGCCGATCTCTATGCCAAGGTCAATGTCATCAGCACCTGGGCGTCGTGGAGCTACGACAGCCAGAATGCGCAGCGCCGCCTGAAGCGCCTCGAGCACGACCATGGCAGCAAGCTACGCTTCGTCAGCATCTGTCTCGATGCCAGCCCGCAGGAGTGCCGCCGTAATATGGACCGCGACTCCATCCGCTGGCATACCATCTGCGACGGGCGTATGTGGGAAACGCCCATCCTCAACCAGCTGGGCCTCTATTTCGTGCCCGACAACATCATCACCGACAGCAACGGCCGAATCCTCGCCCACTCCGTCTCAACCAACGAGCTGGACCGGAAAATAGAAGAACTGCTGAAATAGAACACAATAATAACCCATTAACTTTAAAAAACATGCTAGTAAAAACATTTACCGCAGCCGTTAATGGCTTGGAAGTAACGACAGTCACCGTCGAGGTTAGTATGACCCGCGGAGTACAATTCCATTTGTCTGGACTGGCTGATACTGCCGTCAAGGAGAGTTATGACCGTATCCGTGCCGCTTTGGGTAACATCGGTTTCAAACCGCCAACAGCAGAAATCACCATCAACTTGTCGCCTGCCGATATCCGAAAGGAAGGTAGTGGCTATGACCTGCCTCTGGCCATCGGTATTCTGGCGGCACATAATAAGGTGGACGACAATAAGCTATCCCAATTCATGATGATAGGAGAATTGGGACTCGACGGACAACTGAAACCCGTGGCGGGTGCATTGCCCGTTGCGATTCGAGCCAGGAAAGAGCAATTCAAAGGACTTATTGTGCCAAAGGCCAACGCCCGCGAGGCGGCTGTTGTCAATCAACTCGAGGTCTATGGAATGGAGAATCTGGCAGACGTCATCAGTTTCCTCAACGGCAACAACAGTTACGAGACAACCGTCGTCGATACCCGTCGTGAGTTCTATGAGCATCAGTATTCCTTCGATCTCGACTTTGCCGACGTAAAGGGTCAGGAGAGTGTGAAACGAGCCTTGGAGGTGGCTGCGGCTGGAGGACACAATATGATTATGATTGGCCCACCGGGTAGCGGAAAATCGATGATGGCGAAGCGTCTGCCCAGCATTCTACCTCCCTTGTCGTTGGCGGAAAGTTTGGAGACCACACAAATACATTCCGTCGCTGGAAAACTGCCCAGCGGTACGTCGCTCATCTCGCAACGCCCCTTTCGCAGTCCGCATCACACCGTATCACAGGTGGCGATGACGGGTGGCGGTAACAGAGCTCTGCCTGGTGAAGTGAGTATGGCTCATCATGGGGTGCTCTTTCTCGACGAACTACCTGAATTCAATAAGACGACCCTCGAAGTGCTTCGCCAACCGCTCGAAGACCGCAAGATTACTATCAGTCGTGCAAAATACACGGTAGAATATCCGTGTTCGTTCATGTTCGTTGCTTCGATGAATCCGTGCCCTTGCGGGTATTATGGTGACCCTACGCACCACTGCGTCTGCACCCCAGGACAGATCCAACGGTATATGAACAAGATATCTGGGCCGCTTCTCGACCGTATCGACATTCATTGTGAGGTTTTGGTGGTACCTTTCAAGCAATTGTCGCAGATGGAGCCAGGCGAACCCAGTAGCGTGATCCGCGAACGGGTAATCAAGGCCCGTCTGATACAAGAAGAGCGATTCAAAGACTATCCCGGCATCTACAGCAACGCCCAAATGTCGGAACGGATGATTCATCTCTTTGCTGAGCCCGACCAACCAAGTCTCGCCATGCTCCGCATGGCGATGGAGCGCCTTTCGCTCTCTGCCCGTGCCTATAGCCGCATTCTTAAAGTGGCCCGTACCATTGCCGACCTCGAAGGTTCTGAGAAAATCCAAAGCCAGCATATCGCCGAGGCTATCGGCTACCGTAATCTTGACAGAGGCGACTGGGCCGATCGAGGGGTTTGATAAAAATATCGCGAATCACGCTATTTTTATCACAAATAATTTGTAACTTTGCAACCGTATGAACGAAGCCACTTATACAGAGCTGCTGGAGGCGCACGGCATCAAGCCGACGGCGAACCGCATCGTGATAGCAAGGGCGCTGGCACAATGCCTGCACCCGGCGACGCTGGCGGAGCTGGAGGCAAGGATAAAAACCATCGACAAGTCGAACATATTCCGCGCGCTGACACTCTTCAGGGAGCAGCGGCTGGTGCACGTGATAGAGGGCGGCAGCGAGGGCGTGCGCTATGAGCTCTGCCACAGCCACGACCATGAGCATGATGAGGATATACATCCCCACTTTTATTGCGAACAGTGCGGGCAGACGTATTGCCTGGACTATACGGAAATACCGGACATCGCGCTGCCCAAGGGCTTTGAGAAAAAGAGTGCGAACTTGATGATAAAAGGAATATGCGAAAAATGCAGAGAGAAGTGAAAAGTGAAAAGTGAAAAGTTTAAGGTGATTGCGTTTGATGCGGATGACACGCTGTGGGACTGCCAGTCGCATTTCGAGGCGGTGGAGGAACACCTCTACTCGCTGATTGCGCCCTATTGCGAGAATCCGAAGCGGGAGCTGTTTGACACGGAATCGGGCAACATGGCCGACCTGGGCTATGGCTGCAAGGCCTTTACCATCAGTATACTGGAGACTGCCATGCGCGTGGCGGGCAACGACCTGAGCATCACCGCGCTGAGCGAGCTGCTGAAGGATTGTAAGCAGCTGCTGCACCTGCCGGCCGTGCCGCTCCCAGGTGTAGAAAGCACCCTCCAAAAACTAACGGCCCTCAAATCCCCCCAACAACACCTCGTGGTGTTTACCAAGGGGGAGCTGCAGGACCAGGAGAACAAGCTGAAGCGGTCGGGGCTGCTGAAATACTTCGACGACGTGGAGATTACCTCGGACAAGGGACAGGCGGAGTTTCTGGCGCTCTGTGAACACCAGCGGATACACCCCTCGGAACTGCTGATGATTGGCAACTCGCTGAAGAGCGACATCGCTCCGGCGCTGGCCATCGGGGCATGGGCGATCCATATCCCCTTCCACGTGACATGGCAGCTGGAGCATGTGGAGGACTTCGACCATGAGAGGATGGTGAAGATCGAACGGTTCAGCGAAATCCTGGAATATCTTTAGATGATACAAATTAATAATGTCACACAGATCTCTCAGATCTCACAGATTGTTGTCGCAAGCGACAAATGCAAGCGACATCATCCTCAAGAATAATCCGGAGGATTAAAATATCTGTGAGATCTGAGAGATCTGTGTGAAAATAGACATGGGGAAGAAAAAGGGACATATCATTCTGCTGGTGGGGCTGATCGTGGTGCTGTTTGCGATGAACCTGGTGATGGGATCGGTGAGGATTCCGGTGGGGGATGTGATCGGCATACTGACGGGCGACGAGGGGGCGAAGCCCTCGTGGCGATTCATCATATTGGAATCGCGACTGCCACAGACCATTACGGCCGTGCTCTGCGGCGGAGCGCTCGCCGTGAGCGGACTGATGCTGCAGACCGCCTTCCGCAACCCCCTGGCGGGTCCGAGCATCTTCGGTATCAACAGCGGCGCCGGACTGGGCGTGGCCCTGGTGATGCTGCTGCTGGGGGGTAGCATCTCGGCGGGCTCGGTGAGCCTCTCGGGCTTCGTGGCCATCCTCGCAGCGGCCTTCGTGGGCGCCATGCTGGTGATGGCACTCATCTTCTTCTTCTCGACCATCGTGCGCAACAACGTGATGCTGCTCATCATCGGCATCATGATAGGCTATCTCTCGAACTCCGCCATCTCGCTGCTGAACTTCTTCGCCACCGACGAGGGCGTGAAATCGTATATGGTATGGGGCATGGGATCATTCGGCGGCGTGTCGATGCAGACGATGCCCGTGTTCGCCACGGTGACCATCGCCGGACTGATGGGCGCGCTGCTGCTCATAAAACCGCTGAACGCCCTGATGCTGGGCGACCAGTATGCCGAGAACCTGGGCATCAACATCCTGCGCACCCGCAACTGGCTGCTCGTCGTGACGGGTATCCTGACTGCCATCACCACCGCCTTCTGCGGACCGGTGGCCTTTATCGGACTGGCCGTGCCCCATATCACCCGACTGCTGCTGGGCACCGACAACCACCGCACGCTGCTGCCTGCCACCATCCTCTGCGGCGCCGTGATCGCACTGATCTGTAACCTGGTGTGCTACTTGCCGGGTGAGAACGGGGTGATACCGCTGAATGCCGTGACGCCGATTATGGGAGCGCCGGTCATTATCTATGTGATAATGAAGAAGTGAGAAGTGAAAAGTGAAAAGTGAATAGTTATTTGGTGGCGCGGAATTCCTTGATGGCGCGGATGAGGGTGTCGTTTTCCTCGGGCGACTGGGCGGCGACACGGAAACAGTGGACATCGAGGCCGTGGAAATTGGAGGCATCGCGGATGAGGATGCCGTAGTTGGCGATGAGCCAGCTCTTCAGCTCGAGCGACGTGGCCCACTCGATATGCACCAGCATATAGTGGGTGAAGGTGTCCATCACCATCAGTCCCTCAATCTCCTGTAATGCTTCTTTCAGCCGCTGGGCCTCTGTCAGGTAATCGGACATGTCGGGCAGCACCTTCGGATTGTGGGCTATCAGGAATTTGCCTGCCTCGATGGCCAGGGTGTTCACCGTCCAGGGCTGACGGATCTGCCGGATACGGTCGATGATGATGGGCGAAGCGGTGAGATAGCCCAGACGGAGACCGGGTATACAGTAGGTCTTGGAGAGCGAACGGATGATCATGGCATTATAGCAGTCGACCACCTCCTTGGGCCGGATGATAGGCTGCAGGGTGTAGTCGGCATACGACTGGTCGAGCACGTGCAGATAGCGCGGGTGCTGCTTGATGATGCGCAGCAGCAGGGGCTTGAGCAGCACATTGCCCGTGGGATTGTCGGGATTGCAAAGCCAGTAGATGCGGTCTTCGGGCAGGATATTGAGATCGTCGGTGCGCTCGTAGGAGATGAGATGGCCGAACATCTTACAGGCATCCTCGTATTCATGATAGGTGGGCTGCGGGATGACCGACGCCCAACCGCGGTAGAGCTGGGCGATGAGGTAGATGGCCTCGTTGGCACCGCTGGTGACCATGACCATGTTGGCAGGGATACCGAGCTTTTCGGCAATCATCGTCTCCAGCTCCTGGGCCACCGGCGCCGGATAGTGGCGGATGGCGTCGAGGTGCTGCGCCAGGTAGGCCTCCAGTTCGCTGAGATCTGCCTTCTGGTAGATGTTGGAACTGAAGTTCATCTTCACTTGGTCGCCATAGCGATAGGTATCGTCACCGTGTCCGAAAATCATCTGTAAACTATAAACTGTAAACTATTCACTATTCACTCTTACCGTCAGGGATTCTGCATCAAAGCTGATGCCGGGGCGCTCCACATACCGGGCCAGCGCCCCACTCTGCGCCAGCTCACGCGGCGTGCCGACATTCAGCCGACTGGGCTCCATGAGCCAGAGGCGGTCGGCCACCTGAAGGGCCAGCTCGAAGTCGTGGGTGGAGAGGAAGATGGTTTTCTGCCCCTCCTTGGCCAGACGGCGCAGCAGCTGCATCATCTCGACCTTACTGGGGAAGTCGAGGAAGGCTGTCGGCTCGTCGAGGAAGATGATGGGCGTCTGTTGCGCCAGCGCCTTGGCAATCATCACCTTCTGCCGTTCACCATCGCTGAGGGTGTGGACCATCCGCTCGCGCAGCTGAGGGATCCTGACGGCATCGATGGCCTCGTCGACCACCTGCCAGTCATCGTCGTGTAGGGTTCCCCAGAAACCCGTATAGGGCGAGCGCCCCAGGGCCACCAGCTCGCGCACCGTCATGTTGCGGATGTCGGGCTTCTCAGTCAGCACCACACCGATTAAGCGACTCAGTTCTTTGTCGCTTAAAGAGGTGAGAGATATCTCACTCCTCACTCCACACTCCTCACTCCTCAAAATCAATATCTCCCCCGACAGGGCTGGCTGGAACGCGGAGAGGGTGCGCAGGAGGGTGGACTTGCCGATGCCGTTGGCACCCAGCAGGCAGGTGAGCTCACCGCTGCAGACGGCAGCCTGGAGGCCCTCTGCCACCACACGCGTGCCGGCTTTCGTGCGATAGCCGATGCTCAGGTTTTTCAGTATGATGGTCTCAGTATTCATAATTACGCGACAAAGATAATAAAAATCTGTGAAACCGTCACAAGTTTCGCGGAAAATTCATAAATTTGCAGCGGAATATGGAAACTTTGAAGGAGAAGACGGCGAAGGGGCTCTTCTGGGGCGGGATGAACAATGGCGTGCAGCAGTTGCTCGGACTGGCCTTTGGTATTATTCTGGGGCGCCTGCTCGATCCTTCCGACTACGGTATGACGGCGATGCTGGCCGTGTTTGCCGTCGTCGCCAACGAACTGCAGGCCAGTGGGTTCAAGACGGGACTGATCAACCTGAAGGCGCCCACGCATCAGGACTACAATGCCGTGTTCTGGTTTAACATTCTCGCGGGGGCGGTGATCTACGTGGTGCTCTTCTTCTGTGCGCCCCTGATAGCCGACTATTACCACCAGCCCAAACTCATCCCCCTGAGCCGGTATATGTTCCTGGGATTTGTGTTCTCCAGCTTCGGCATCGCACAGTCAGCCTATATGACGAAGCAGATGCAGATCAAGCAGATTGCCAAGTGTGGCATGACGGCCACGCTCCTGTCGAGCCTCATCAGTGTGATCCTGGCGGCCCTGGACTTCGGCTACTGGGCCCTCGCCACGCAGTATCTGATGTATATCGTGATCAATACCATCTTATTATGGTATTTCAGTCCCTGGCGCCCCACATATCTCTCACCTCTTACCTCTCACCTCTCACCTCTTAAGAAACTTTTCCCGTTTAGCTTTAAGATCATGGTGTCGGCTATCTTCACGCAACTCAACAATCAGATTATGAACCTGCTGCTGGGGCATTATTATGGCGATACGAATACCGGCCACTATAACCAGGCCTACCAATGGAGTTCGAAGGGGTACCTGCTGGTGGGGAATATGATGAAGCAGGTGGACCAGACGGTGCTGGTGGGCTTGCACGACGAACACGAACGGCAACTGACGGTGCTTCGGAAGATGATGCGCTTTACGGCCTTCATCGCCTTCCCCCTGTTGTTCGGCCTCGGACTGGTGTCGCATGAGTTTATCGTACTGGCCATCGGCGAGAAGTGGGCGTTCTCAGCCTCGCTGCTGCCCTACCTCTGCCTGTGTGGTGCCTTCATGCCCCTCTCAACCCTGCTGACCGATGCCATCATCAGTCACCAGCGCAGCGATATCTACCTCTGGAGCACGATGGCCCTGGGCATCCTGCAGGTCATCCTGATGGTGGGGCTCTGGCGAGAGGGAATCTACACGATGGTGATTGCCTTTACGGCCCTGAATATCCTATGGGTGTTTGTATGGCATTTCTTCACGCGTCGACTGATGGGATATGGCCTGCTGGCATTCCTGAAGGATATCCTGCCCTTTGCCCTTACGGCAGCAGGCGTCATGGTGGTGACGGGAGTGGTGACGGAGTTTACAGTTGACAGTTTACAGTTTACAGATGATTACCTGAAGCTGTGGGTGCTGCTGATCAGTCGTATCGTCATCGCAGCTTTGCTATATTATGCGGTGATGCGTCTTTCAGGGGCTGTCATCCTGAAAGAGTGCATTGACTTTATCACCAAGAAAAAGTCTGCTTAAGTTTTATTCGTAAATCTCTATCTGGCCCACGTGCAGCTTGAGCTTGTCCAGATCGGGTAGTTGCATGTAGTCGCCGAAGATGTGACGCAGATGGGCGTCGGCATCATGCGGCACTGGCAGCTGGTGACCTTCGAACACATGGGTGGTCAAGGGGAAGATCTCCTTGGCATAACGGGGGTTGTGGAAAGGGATGCCCATGCCGGAAGTTATAAGAGGTGAAAAGAGAGAAGTGAAAAGTGAAAAGTGAAGAGTGAGAGGTGAGAGAATACCGAGTAAACCCCGGAGGCAGGGGAAAAGGAGGCGGTTGTTGAAGTCGAAAATGCGACGGACGGTCTTGATGGCTTTCGCATCGTTGGTGCTCGTGCGCCATACCTTATACATATGACCTACGGTCTTCTCGGTCAGCTTATGCAACCAGACGGGGTGCTGCTCCATGGGGAAGATGTCGATATAGATACCCTGCTCCTTCCACAGACGGTCGTAGCCGTTCTGCTCGAGCATCCGTGAACGGCGGTCGCGCACCTTGGCGTAGAAATAGAAATAGTTGGGGTCGGTCTCGTCGTTCTGCAGCGCCAGCCACACAGGCAGTTCCGATGGCAATACCTTCATCAGCCGCAGATAGTCGCTGCGTAGCATCTCGATGTCGAGGTCGTCGTCCCAGGGGATGAAACCGTCATGGCGCATGGCCCCGATCAGCGTGCCACTGCTGAGCCAATAGGGGATGTCGTGCTGCTTGCAGATCCTGTCGACCTCGAGCAGTATCTCGAGCATCCGCATCTGCTGACGACGCAACAGCGAGCCGTCAGGATTAAAGCGTTGGCGAAGGTCGGAATCATTCATCGGGTGCAAAATTACGAAAAAAACCACAGATTGCACAGATTATCGTAGATTTTTCATATCTTTGCAGCAGAAAAGACAGGATATGAAACATCCGTTCAAGACCGATATCGCTGTGTTGATGCTGTTCTTCAACCGTGCTGACACCTTCCGACAAGTGTTCGAGGAGGTGCGCAAGGCACGGCCCTCGAAACTGTTCCTCTATCAGGACGGGCCACGAGGCGAACGGGATATGCCGGGTATCGAGGCCTGTCGACAGGTGGTCAGCGACGAGAACATCGACTGGGAATGTGAGGTGCATCGTAACTATCTGACCCAGAACCAGGGCTGCGACCCCTCCGGCTACCTCTCCCACCAATGGGCCTTCTCGCTGGCCGACAAGGTCATCGTGCTCGAGGATGACGTGGTGCCCTCGCAGTCGTTCTTCCCCTTCTGCAAGGAGATGCTCGACCGATATGAGCACGACGAGCGCATCACGATGATAGCCGGCTTTAATATCGACGAGGTGTCGCCCGACTGCAGCGACAGCTATTTCTTTACTACTGCCTTCAGCATCTGGGGCTGGGCGTCGTGGCGCAGGGTGGCCGAGCGCTGGGATCCCACCTATGGCTTTATCCGTGACCCGCAGGCGATGCAGAAACTGGAGACCATCGCTAAGGAGCGCAACCTGCGGAAAGACATGCTGCAGATGTTCCGCGACCACAGCCAGAGCGGCAAGGCATATTTCGAAACTATCTATTGGAGTGATATGCTGCTGCACGACGGACTGGCCATCATGCCTTCGAAGAACCAGATCAACAATATCGGACTGATGGCTGATTCCACCCACTTCTCAGCAGAGCTGAAAACCACGCCCCATCGTATCAGGAAGATGTTCACCATGAAACGACTGGAGTTGGATTTCCCGTTGGTGCATCCTGTTCAGGTGGAGGAAAACCGCGACTATCTCGAAAGGCTTTATATCATCAATGCCTGGAACCATCCCTGGATCAAGGTACAGAACTCCATCGAGGAACTCTTCCTGAACCTGCGCTATGGCCGGTTCTCACATATCAGCCAGTCGCTGGCCCGTCGCCTTCGCAAATGGTTGGGAACAGACAAGCATGTCTAAAGTACGACGTGGATGGGTGACAGGAGGAAGTCCGTCAGCAGATAGCCATTATATATAAATAGGTAGAGCGTTAGCAAGAGAAGAGTAAGGCGGAGCCACTTGGTCTGAAGATCTTTCAGCAGATAGGCTGTGGCGATGGGCAGCACGAACATGAAATGCGGGGCCATGATAAACACCTCGTTGAGCCCAAAGCCTAGGATCAGATGAATCAGCAGGTCGAAGGCGAAACACGACAGACAGAGCCATAGGAAACGGCTCTTCCGGCCACACCAGATGCCGATGGCAAAGAGCAGCAGCATCACACCCTCGAGGATATAATTGTGAATCCAGCGATAGGCCACGAACACGGGCCGATGGACCAGCGTGTCCTCCAGGAAGAATTCCTGATGGAACTGTAACGACTCGCCAAAGAGATTCTCGTAGGCCGACTGCCAGCGTGAGGTGGTGATATCGGTCCATTTCAGGAAACCGTGATCCTCCATCGGTTTGCCCGATTTCGCTGCCTGACGACGCAGGACGATCTCGCGCTGGGCTTTCTTCTTCTCATACCGCTGTCGCTCCTTGGGTGTCATCTGGGCCACAAGTGCCTCTTGTTCCTTGGTCTTTTGCGCCTTGATGGCTTCCTTGGCTCGTTCCTGAGGAATCACAAACCGGTTATACTCCCACGTGGCTGTTCCCCACAACAATGCTGCTGGCAGGATAACAGCCAAAAACAGATATTTGGGTCGGAAGAAATCCTTGAGATTCACGAAGAAGCCCGACAGAAACACCTTGATGCCATTGCTCAGGGTGACGCCTGCCGTGATATAGAAGAGTATCGCCGACTGCCACCACTTGAATTCCCTGCCCTTCCTGATGCAGATGCCTGAGATATAGAGTGTGGTCAGCAGCAGGAACATCGATACCGTAAAGTGGTCGGGCACGATGAGCGACAAGAGGATATAGGCGAAGGAGAAATAATAGGCCGTCAGCAGTGTGGCGTCCCAGCGCCCGAGCTCTATCACCTCGCGATGGATGCGATAGAGGAAGATATAGGAATAGAAGGAGCAGAAGATGATGGGCACAGCCACCACATACTGCACACAGTTGACACCCAAAAGGGCTGTCAGCCCTTCGTTCAGCAGATAGAGCGGCCAGATCATAAAGGCCAGCAACGGATGGCGATACACCTGATAGATTACATCCCAGTCGGTCACTGCCAGATACGTCAGCGGATCATAGCCCGAGAGGTGATACTCGTGTTCGAAGGACTTCCAGTAAGGTCCGAAGCCTGGTTGCATGAACAGGTCGTGCAGACGCCAGATAAACAGGGCATTGAGGGCCACGATGACCAACAGTGCCACTAAAGCCTGGACACGCTCCTCGGGCTTGATTCTAAAGATCTTCAGCGCATTCATGTCCGGAAAGGTTGGTAATGCGACTCATCAGCAAAGGCCAAGAGCTCCTTATCGCCCCGACTGTCGCCATAGGCCGTCAGATGATAGTCCTCACGATGGGGATAAAGGGCGAGAATACGTTTCACCTTCTCCTCGCCATAGCAGTTGTTCGTCAGGAAACGGCCTGTCAAAAGACCATCCTTCACCTCAATCTGAGTGCCAAGAACGGTTACATCTGTAAAGAACGGCTGTACCCAGTTGTCGATGGAGGCACTGACAATCACGACTTCTGCCCCATCGTCCTGAGCCTGCATCAGCGTCGTGACGCCTTGCGAACGGAGCAGATGCAGATTGTCGTGAGCAAATCGCTGGCAGAGATCATTGAAAGCCTCTATCTTCATACCCTTGAAGAAATGTGAAAACACCTTCTGCTTAGCCTTGTAATTGGGATAGAGCCCCAGTTTCATCAACACCAGCAGAGGGGCATAGCGCAGGAATCCAAGCCAGAAGTTCATAGAACCTTTGGCATAGCGGATAAACTCCAATAGCGTATCCCTGGTGGTCAGCGTCCCGTCGAAGTCAAAGGCAACTATCTTTCTCATAGCTTGGGTTTGGGAATCTTGTTAATAACCAGCATCAACAGCCAGCCCACCAAGAGGGCGGCAACCGTATAGAGTATCAGTCCGGCATAGAGATCATCCTGGTAATAGGGACGGACGAAGAGCTTGCGGACTATGGGGTGCGAAACGAAAATCGCTGCCGAGATGCCACCAACCCACTCCAACGGTTGCAGGATGAAGTGAGGCAGATATTTCACAAGGGCTACTGTTCCGATGACGATAAAGACAGGCACCAACAGCCATGTCTGCTGGTTCATGCTCATGATTGTGACAAAGACTGCAGAGAGCATCACAATACCGCCAGCCAGCCGCCAATGTATCGAGAGATTGACATGACTTCGTGCCAATAGGATGCCCATACCGAAGGGCAGCATGCCACCAATGAAATTATAGCGCAGGCGCTCCAGCGTCTCGGCATCATCGAGACAGATCTCCTGCAAGAGCCAACAGACAACGATGGTTGCCACGACAACCCCCCAATGCCGCCATTTCCAGAACACCAGACGATAGAGGATATAAACCTGCAGCGTCAGTCCGAAGTACCAATAGGGGCCTGGCCAGATGACTTGTGAGGGATTCTCGAAGACATTCGCAAACATGCCCAGCACACCTATCACCTCATACCACAGGTAACGATGCATGCCATAGGTCATGGCGTCGATCATCGTAAAGCACACAAAGCCCACAACCAGAATACGGAAGAGCTTCAGCCAGTTATAGCGGAAGTATCGCCAAAAGCTCACAGGGGGACAGGAGTCGTGTGAGGTTTCGTACTTCATCACCAGTCCGAAGCCGCTGAGAAAAAGGAACACAGGCACACCATAATGGCCGAAGAACGAGAACAGATGGATGGGGAAGAAAGCATCGGGCTGTTGGATAATCGTCAAAAGCTTGTCACACTTTGCCGAAGTCCAGGTGTATTCGTTCTCTCTGACGATATCCTTCAGGAAGTGACAATAATTATGTAGCATGATGGCGAGGATGGCTATTCCCCGCATCGCCGTACATTCTTTTCTTGTCAGCAGCTCTTTCATTTCTTCAACGTATTATAATCGATCTCGCCTTTCAGAATACGGAGACGCTTCACATCATAAGCCGGACTGATCACATTCAGTTCCTCCCGATAGAGGGGTGTCGAGATGCCACCGAGGTACAACAACAGATGAGGCAGGGCATCGATCATCAGCGGACGGTCCTTGGCGTTCTGTATCGCCAGCCAGCCATAGGGATGGTTCTCGCGATACTGTGGCGAACCCCAGATCCAGAAGGGTATCTCCATCTCGTTACGCGCCAGACGGTAGTCAATGTTGGCACTATGCATCCGACCATACATATAAGGTTCGCCATCGAAGATCTCCTCACCATGGTCAGGCACATAGATCACCACCGCATCCTGATCTGCAAACCGCTGGGTGATAGCTGCCACAATCGAGTCGTTGTAGCGCAATGAATTGTCATAGTGCGCCAAGGTCTGCTTCTGTTGGTCAGTCAGTTCCGGACGGTTGTACATCTGTGGTGTGAAATGTGTATCTGTCTTCTGGGGATAGCGGGCGCGATAGTCCACATGCGATCCCATCAGATGCAGAATCACCAGGTTATGCTTGATGGTAGAATCTCGAAGAGCGTCGTATTCTTTTAATACGCCATCGTCGAAACGATGTGTTCGCGTGCTGCGACTATCAAACTGCCGCTGGCTCAGTTCAGGGTCGTTCAGGAAGAACCCTCCACTGAAGTCATAAACCGCCTCCTTGGCCTTGGGCTCAAACTGATTGGTAACGAAGGTGACGTGATAGCCTGCCTTGCGGAACACCTCCGGGAAGAGCGGCTCGTCGCACCACTCGCCCCTGTCGCCAACAGCATAAAGCGACAGCATGTGTTTAAACACAAAACTCGTCAGGTTCCACGTCGACACCACATCCGTAAACTTCACCAGACCGCCTTCTGCCTCGAGAGCTACCTGACGGGGCGTGGTTTCCTTGTCGTAGCCATACAGCTGACTATGGTGCTTGTTATAGCTCTCGCCAATCACCAGCACGATATTCGGCACACGATAGCAGCAGCTGTCCACCTGGATCTTGTCGCTCGCTGCTTTCAACTGGTCTATCTGCGTATCAGCCAGCCCATTGGCATAGAGTCCGAATGCCAGGCGATAGACGGGGATATACAGATTCGCCTTATCTTTCCTGGTCAGCTCGTGCTCCACCTCTCCGATGGTATTGCAGGCAAAGAGTCTGCGCATGGCCACCTTATTGTCCCAGGTCAGCGAAACCGCACTATACAGACACCAGGCTATGAGCAATCCCATCACCAGTTTCGGAATGGTATACATCGACTCATGCAACCTGGGCAGGATCATCCGTTTGCGCATGCGCCTGACAAGGGCTCTGGCAAAGGTCCAGAGGATATGGACGACCATCAGCAACAGAATCCAGCCGACACCCGTCTTGACGATATCCCAAGAGAGGTAGCCCGAGAGGAATTCCCTCGCCTCCTGACTTGTGGTCTCCATCGCCAGCATCAGCATCGTGGGTGTGAGGGTCGACTCAAAGCGCTCGTAGCAGAACATGTCTACCAGCGCCAGACCATAAAAGAACACATAGAGCACCGCCCGGATGGTAGTGAATAGTGAATGGTGAATAGTGAATAGTTTGCTGCCGCTGGAAGCGTAAGAAGGACGTATCAGCGTGAGGAAGATGCAGACCACGTAGATATCGAAGAACAGCTCTGGTAAAGACAATTCATAAGGCTCTGCCCCTTTGTTCCTCAGGTAATAAGGCATGATTTCGTATTGCGTGCAGATCCATCCCAACGCAAACATAAACACAAAGAATGCGCCGTTTTTCTGGATAGGCGTAAACAGATACCCTATCCACTTCAAGGGATTGATATGCCTCTTACTTTTCACTTCTCACTTTTCACTCCTCACTTCACACTCCTCACTCCTCACTTATAAAGCCCATTGGCCTTTATAAAGTCTGCCACCGCCTTTGGCACCAGCCTGCGGAAGCCCTTTCCTGCCTTGATCCGCGCCCGTATCTCCGTACTCGACATATCGATATAGCCCGGCTCACCGGGTGTTCTGTCGTAGACGAAGATCTGATAATTGGCCGCAATCTCTTCGTGGTGATACCACCTGTCAAACAGGGCCCAGTTGTCGCCACCCATCAGGAGCACAAACTCGCGGTCAGGATAGTCTCTCGACAAGGCCTGAAGCGTATTCCACGTATACGACGGCTTCGGCAGATGCATCTCATAGTCACAGGCAAGGATGCCCTCCACATCTTTGAGGGCCAGACGGGCCATCTTCATACGGAGGTTGTCGTCGAGCAGGTCGGCCGACTGTTTCAGAGGGTTCTGTGGTGACACCATCAGCCACACCTCGTCGAGCCCTGCGCGCTTCCGCAGTTCCTGTACCAACATAATATGCCCTTTATGAATGGGATTAAACGATCCCCCGAAAATCCCCGTCCGAATCATAAGAAATCCTGGATAACCTCCAACGCATTCTGCTCAGCTGTGGCGAGGTCGTCGTTCACCACAATCTTATCGAACTTGTCTGCGAAAGTCAGTTCGAACTCCGCCCTCGCGATGCGCTGGTCGATAACCTCGGGTGCATCCGTAGCGCGCCCCTCGAGACGCTTGCGCAACTCAGCAATCGAGGGGGGCTGGATAAACAGGCTCATCGCCTCGTCGCCATAATAGTTCTTGATGTTCACGCCACCTTTCACGTCGACGTCGAATACCACGTTCTGTCCGGCTTCCAGCTGACGTTCCACCTGAGCCTTCAAGGTGCCATAGAAGCGACCCTCATACACCTCCTCATACTCCAGGAACTCATCGTTCTCGATTCTCTGACGGAACTCCTCGGGTGTCAGGAAGAAATATTCCACACCATTCTGCTCCGTTCCTCTTGGCGGTCTCGACGTGCAGGATATCGAGAAGGCTAAGTTCAACTCCGGATGCTCCTTCATCAGCCATCCGATAATCGTCGACTTTCCCGTTCCACTCGGCGCACTTATTATAATCAACTTACCTCTCATATATTTTGTTTACTGTTTATAGTTTACGGTTTACAATTGATTACTTCTATAGTCAGAACGGCTTGCCAGCATATCATCTGTAAACTGTAAACCGTCAACTGTAAACTAATAACGCCTCTACAGGGCGTTCAAAACTTGTTCCTTAATCTGTTCGAGCTCATCCTTCATCTTCACCACGATATTCTGCATCTCGGCCTGATTACTCTTCGAGCCAGTCGTATTGATCTCGCGTCCCATTTCCTGGGCAATGAACCCCAGCTTCTTACCCTGTCCGGCAGGCTCCGCCATCGTCTCACGGAAATACTTCAGATGGTTGGCCAGGCGCTGCTTCTCCTCGCTGATATCGAGCTTCTCGATGTAGTAGATCAGCTCCTGCTCCAGACGGTTCTTGTCGTATTCCACATCCGGAATCTGCTTCAGTCCACCCTCAATCCTGGCCTTGATCTTCTCCACGCGTCCCTTCTCATAGGGCTCGATGTCGGCCAACAGCTGGGCGATGTTGTCAATCTTCTCCGCAAACTTCTTCTCAAGGGCGGCACCCTCCTGCTTTCGGAAGTTCACCAGACTCTTCAGGGCATCCTCAATGGCGCCCTTCACGATGGCCCACTCCGATTCTTCGAGTGTCTCCACATCCGTCTTCGTCAGCACATCGGGCATGCGAGTCAGGGTGTACAACCAGTCTTCGGGCTCAGGGATGCCCACTTTCTGGGCCACGTCCTTCAGCTGGTGATAATAGTTCTCCACGAGGGCGGCATTCACGGGTGTGGCATCCACCGTGCTCTCCTTCTCTATCCACACACTCATGTCCACCTTTCCGCGAATCAGGGCCTCTGCCACCATGGCCCTGCACTCCATCTCCTTCTCACGATAGAGGGGGGCGATGCGCGTCTGCAAGTCGAGCTGCTTCGAGTTCAGCGACTTGATTTCCACATGAATTTTCTTGTCCTTGTAAGCCACGACAGCATTGCCGTAACCCGTCATTGATTGTATCATAACTTGCGTACCTATTTATAATTTGGGGACAAAGGTACGAATAAGTGAGCGAAAAACCAAATTTATTTGTGACAAAATAGTATGTGCATTGAGCAAGAAAAAGTACTGAGGTGTGTGGAATTTGTCGTATCTTTGCACCCGAATTTAAATGAATCGTTAGGATGAAGAAGGTTTTTGTTTTATTGTTCTGTTTAGTGACTTCGCTGGTCTTACAGGCGCAGATTCGTGGAAACAACATTCAGGTACTGGTTCAGCCAGACCATCAGGACTGGACGTATAAGACGGGTGAGAAGGCAACGTTCACGGTAAGTGTCCTGAAATCAGGAACGTTGCTCGACAATGTGAGCATTGACTATGCTTCTGGTCCTGAGATGTATCAGGATATCAAGAAAAGTCTCGTGCTGAAAGACGGTACGCTCAAGCTGACGGGAACGATGAAACAGCCGGGCTTTTACCGTGTGGATGTGACGGCTCATGTGAACGGTCAGGATTATAAAGGTGCTTGTGGTGCCGCCTTCTCGCCAGAACGGCTGCAGCCTTCAACCGTCATGCCAAAAGACTTCGAGGCATTCTGGCAGCAGGCCATTGCCGAGGCGCGTCAGACAGAACTGAACCCCACGAAACGGCTGTTGCCAGAGCGTTGCACCAAGGACGTGAATGTCTATGAGGTGAGTTTCCAGAATATGCAGGAGAACTACCGCACCTACTCCATCCTCTGCGTGCCGGTAAAGGAGGGACGTTATCCCGCTTTGCTGCGCGTACCTGGTGCCGGTGTCCGTCCTTATGGCGGCGACGTGTGGACAGCCTCCCAGGGTGCGATAACCCTTGAGATTGGCATCCACGGCATCCCTGTGACAATGGAGCAGAAGGTGTATGACGATATTTATAATGGCGCGTTGACCGGATACTGGGAATTTAATATGGATTCACGCGAAAAGCATTATTATAAGCGTGTCGTAATAGGCTGTATCCGTGCACTCGACTACATTGAGCAGTACACTCCTTGGAATGGGCAGTCACTGGGTGTGACGGGTTCCAGTCAGGGTGGTTTCCTGACACTGGCAACTGCCGGACTCGACAAGCGCATCACTTTTTACGCCCCTGTCCACGCAGCCCTCTGCGACCATACCAACTCGCTCCGTGGCATTGCCTGTGGCTGGCCTCACTATTTCTATTGGGATAAGGGAAAGGGGCAGGAGAAGCAGATAGAAGTGTCACGCTACTATGATGGCATCAACTTTGCCCGACTCATTACAAACAATCAGGCAGGCTGGTTCTCGTTTGGCTACAACGATGATGTGGTGCCCCCCACGACGGCATGGGCCACCTATAACACGGTAAATGGCCCGAAGGAGATTTCCCCCTATCAGGCCACGTGGCACTTCTGGTTCCAGGAACAGTGGGATGAGTGGGAAAACTGGCTGTTGAAACAAATGAATATTAAGAAATAAACAATTTCTGCCTGTCTTTCGGGGTGACACTAGTGCAAATTTACTTTAAAAGCATGTAACATTTTCGAGATTTGTATACAATAATAATAGAAAAAGTTGTAAATTTGCAGTTGATATGGCAGATAAAAGAGAAATAGAGATGTTTTCTCCCGAGGAGATGCAATCACCCTTTGAAGCTATCAAGGAGACGGATGCAGAAGGACGTGAGTGGTGGAACTCGCGCAAGTTGGCACGTCTCATGGGCTATCAAAAGTATTGGAACTTTGAGCGCCTGATGGATAAGGTGGCAACCTTCCTGCAACAGGAAAAGGGACTGGACCTAAAAGAGCACATGGTGGAGATAGAGGAGATGGCACAGTTGAACAATGGTGGCTGGCGCCAAGTGATATCTATCAAGTTGTCAAGGACCGCCTGCATCGCCATCGCTTCTAATGCTGACCAGAAGAAACCTATCGTGAAGGCTGCAAAGGAATTCTTCACAAGCAAGATGACATCAACGGAATTAGCAGCAAGCTTTGAAGGAAATGTACTCATTTATCGTTCCAGTACGGGTAAGGTTAATGTGTCTGTGATGTTTTCTGGCAAGACAGTATGGCTTTCACAGAAGCGAATGTCAGAACTGTTTAATGTTACAGTTCCCGATATTATCTACCATTTAAAACAGCTTAGCGAAAGTGGAGAATTGCAATTGTCCGCAGTAATTAAAAATTTTTTAGTTCCATCGGACAATTGCGATGAACAGGGTGTTATGATGTATAATCTCGATGCCATTATCGCCGTTGGCAATCGTGTAAACAGCTATGAGGCCACCCAATTCCGCATCTGGGCACGAGGCGTGCTGAAAGAGTTTATCATTAAGGGCTTTGTGATGGATGACGAGCGGTTGAAAGGCAAGAATCCGTTTGGTGATGATTACTTTGAGGAACTGCTGGACCGTATCCGTGAGATACGACTGTCTGAACGTCGCTACTATCAGAAAATTACTGATATCTATGCTGAATGTAGCAGCGACTACGACCCCAAGAGCGACATCACAAAGACTTTCTACAAGACGGTGCAGAACATGATGCACTATGCCGTAACGCATCAGACAGCAGCAGAGATCATCTACGATCGAGCAGATGCAGAGAAACCCCACATGGGATTGATGACGTGGAAGAATGCACCTAACGGCAGAGTCATCAAGAGCGATGTGACGATAGCGAAGAATTACTTGTCGGAACAAGAGGTGGATAGTCTGAACCTACTGACAACAGCCTTTATTGATACAGCAGAAGATCGCGCTCGTCGCCATCTCATTATGAAAATGGCCGACTGGAAATCACTCTTGGAACGTTATCTGAATTTTCAAGAACGTGACATCCTGCCAGATGCCGGCTCTGTATCTCATGAAGAAGCAGAGGCGAAGGCTTTAGGAGAATACGAAAAGTTCTGGAGGATACAAGACCAGACTCTCCTTTCGGATTTTGATAAGTTTATAGAAGAACTGGACCAATAAGCCCATGCAGGAGTTTAAGTGTACACGATTAGTACACACGGTTCCAGGAACGTTGTGCTTCCTTTACCCTAATACTAAAGGTACTCTAGTATGACACTAAAGGGTGTTTAGTGTTAGGGTAAAGGGGCTTTAGTATCATACTAGAGCAGGGGTTATATTCCCAGGCTGGGAATGTTTTGTTCCCAAGGTGGGAACATTTCATTCCCACAGTGGGAATCAATAGTAGGCTTGGGGGCAAAATAAGATGGTCTTATTGAGTGATAAGAGGATGATGACGATGAATAAAAGCATCTTATCGCAGGAAAACCCTCATCCCTCCCATAATCTTCGGCAACGCCTTTGTACAAAGGAGCTGTGGCGTGTGAGGGTTGTTTTGAATCCCTCACATAACCCTCACTTAACCCTCACATGCGACTCAACTTGAAAAACTACCATGTGAGGGATATGTGAGGGAAAAGTGAGGGATCATGGGAGGGATGAAATCTATAAGAATCCTTTATTTAAAGGGGTTCCGGCAGATTTATGTGAGGGATTGAGACAAAACTGTGATACTGGAGAGACCCCGTGATCCTTTGGGGCGAGCATCAGGGGCAGCGACACAATAGCGCATCTTCTATGTCCACGCATTAACGGATTATCTTTACATGCTTTCCGTCTTTCTGCCGAAGGATGTTCAGACCTTTACGAGTCGGCTGTAATGCCTTACCATCGAGGCTGTAGACACGAGTTTGTTTTGTATCGATTTGGATAGAATTAATATCCGTATGGAAATCTGTCTCACAGATATTCAAAAAATCCTTGAAGTTGGGGCTTGCTTTATATGCTTCCGTTGTTCCGATTGGTATATAAAGCGTACATTCGGCATAGTTGAGGAAAGAAAAATGAAACAAATTATAATCACTTTCTGGCGGAACAACCGCACGGCAGATAATCCGCTTTAGTCCTACACAGTTCTGAAAAGCATTGCTGCTAATGAACGTCATCGTTTCTGGTATATCTACCTCATTCAACTGACGACATTGTGCGAAAGTCATCGACTCAAGCCCGCTGATATTTCTAGGCAGTTTGATACTTTCCAGGCTTTCGCAATCACAGAACGCACACCCTCCTAATTCCTGCAAGCCCTCAGGTAGTGAAATATCCTTCAGTCGTTTACAGCCACCAAAGGCATAACTCTCTATCTTCTTAACGCTACTGGGAAGTGTAACTTGTACTAATTGTTCACAATAACTGAAGAGGCCACTGCTGATTTCTGACAATCCTTCGGGCAGTGATATGCTACGCAAGCCAGAATATTGGAATGCATTTTGGCCGAATTCTCTTACATTTGCAGGAATTGTGATTTCCTCCAAAGCCGTACAGTGGTAGAAAGCCGAAGTACCGATGCTGGTTAAAGTCTCTGGCAACCGGACTTCACGCAAGGACTCACAAAAGGAAAAGGCATTGTCTGTTATTGTCTTGAATTGCGTTGGAATCGTTATGCTCTCCAGACCACTGAAGGCAAAAGCCTGGTATTCAAGAGCAGAGACATAAAAGGGTATTTCGAATGTTTTCAGGCTTTTACAGCCTCTGAACATCCCCTCCTTGATGGTCGAAATCGACTTTGACAGATGAACCTCCGACAAGCTTTCACAATCCTCAAATAAGCGAGTGCCAAATGATGTCAGGCTTTCTGGTAAAGTAATCCGTTTAAGCGACTTGCAACGAAAAAAAGCGCCAGTCTGAATCTTTTCCAATCCTTCAGGCAAATCGATATCAGACAATGCATGGCACTCACAGAATGCCTCTGGGCCGATCCTGCGTAGCGACGAAGGCAGCTTAAGGCTAGCAAGGCTATAGCAATCAGCAAAAGCCTGTTCATCGATCTCGGTCAATGCTTCCGGCATATCAACAGCCTCCAGGTTATTACATCCCACAAAAAACATCTGTGGAATCTTCCTCACGGAAGAAGGCAGATGCACCCGCTTCAATGCAGAGCAACCATTGAAGGTACGCACTTCCAGTTCTTTAATCGAATTAGGTAAATCAACCTCCTCCAAACTGACACATGCATTAAAGGCCCACGATCCCAACTTTTGTAGCGAATTTGGCAATTTGATCTCCCTTAAACTTTCACAAAAGGAAAAAGCTGCATCATCAATAGAAACAACCCCCTCAGGCACTTCCAAAACTTGAAGATTGGTACACATCACAAAAGCGATACTACTAATACGTGTGATATTCCTGGGCAATGCTAAGTACATCAGACACCAAGAGTAGCCAAACATCGACGATCCAACCACATTATTCACATAAACTATCTGTCCATTATAAGCGTCCTCAACTGTCACAAGAGTGGCATCGCTTAAGTCAAGGAGTCTAAGTGAAGTTGGCGAGTCAAAATGCTTGAAGCCACCCATTTCTCGAAGTAACTTGGCATCCTTATCATTAATGATGCCATTAACCTTCAAAGCAATAATCGTGTCAGGACGATTGCCGAGTACTTCAGACAAAGTGCCTGCCTTTCTGACAGTGACCTCCGTTAGCCACACTTGTGCAGAAACGGCATGTAGCCACAATCTGTCTTTTCCTGATTTTGGTTGACAGTTTTTGCTCTTTTTCCTGATGTGGTTGAC
>CAMJBL010000036.1 GCA_946403845.1 uncultured Prevotella sp.
CCTGCGTCGACGATGGCGAAGCGCTTTGTAGCCCCTTCCTTAATATATAATGTACGCGTAATGAGCGAACCGCATTGTGCCACGACGGCACGGCCCAGTTCGAAGTGCAGGGTCTGACCGTTACGCAGCTTGAGCCGTTTGGCATAGGTGTCGAAGTAGGCCTTGAAGTCGGGGATAGGCAGCCGGTTGGGATGCTCGTAGTCGACACCCAGACCGCCGCCAACGTTGATATGCTCCACGCGGATGCGGTGACGCTCCAGTTCGTCCTGCAGATCGTTGACGCGGTTGCAGAGGGCCTGGAAGTCGCCCATGTCGAGAATCTGTGAACCGATGTGGAAGTGCAGACCTACGAATTTGACATTCGCCAGTTTCGAAGCCTCGTCGATCACGCTCAGCATGTCGCGCATGGCGATGCCGAACTTGTTCTCGGCAAGTCCTGTGGTGATGTTGGCGTGCGTATGGGCGCCCACATTGGGGTTCAGGCGGAAGGCGACACGTGCCACCTTGCCTTTCCTGGCTGCCAGCTCATTGATGACCTCCAGCTCGGGGATGCTCTCCACGTTGAAGCAGAAAATGTCATTGTCGAGGCCGAGGTCGATCTCCCAATCAGCCTTTCCTACACCGGCATAGACAATCTTCGAAGCGGGGAATCCGGCCTTGATAGATGCTTCAATCTCACCGCCGCTCACACAGTCAGCACCCAGTCCTGCCTCACGGATAATGCGCAGGATCTTGGGGTTGGCATTGGCCTTCACGGCATAGTGCACCACGAAGCCCTCGTGCTTGCCAGCCTCCTCGTTGATGGTGCGCAGCGTCTGGCGCAGCACCTCGCTATCATAGTAGTAGAAAGGCGTCTGGATTTCCTGAAGCCTCTCTATCGGAAATTTACCCTTTCCCATTGGTTATTTATTGAAAATAGTGTCGCTGAGCTTCTGGAGGGCACGCTTCTTGTCTTCCTCACGGATCAGGAACGAGATGTTATAGTTGGAACCGCCATAGCTTACCATGCGAACGGGGATATCCTTAAGGGCATCGAGGGCGAGGGTCTCAAAGCCGATGTTCGACCAGTCGAGGTCACCCACCACACAGATGATACACATGCCCGTGTCCACAGTGACGGTACCGTATTTCTTCAGCTCGTCGACGATCTCTCCCAGATGGGCGGAATTGTCGATACTCATCGATACGCCCACCTCAGAGGTGCACACCATATCGATCGGTGTCTGATAGCTCTCGAAGATCTCGAACACCTTGCGCAGGAAGCCCGTTGCCAGGAGCATTCTCGACGACTTGATCTTGATGGCGATAATGTTGTCTTTGGCGGCGATGGCCTTGATCTTACCATATTCGGTGGCATTGCTGATGGTGGTTCCCTCGGCATCGGGGTCCATCGTGTTCAGCAGGCGTACGGGGATGCCGGCATATTTTGCAGGCTGCACACACGTGGGGTGCAGGATCTTCGCACCAAAGTATGCCAGCTCGGCGGCCTCCTCGAAGTGCAGCTGATGCACGGGCTCGGTGTTATCTACGATACGCGGATCGTTGTTGTGCATACCGTCGATATCGGTCCAGATCTGAATCTCTTCAGCACCGATGGCGGCGCCTACGAGCGAGGCTGTGTAGTCGGAACCGCCACGCTGCAGATTGTCGATCTCACCGTAGGCATTCCTGCAGATGAAGCCCTGGGTGATATACACCTGTGCCCCTTCGTTTTCCTCGAGGATGACATTCAGCTTCTCCTTGATATACACGGGATCGGGCTCTGAGTTCTTGTCGGTGCGCATGAAGTCGAGAGCATTCAGCAGCACGGCATTGATACCGATCTCCTTCATGTAGTTCACTACCATATTGGTCGACATCATCTCGCCCTGTGCCACGATGCTCTTCTCCTCGAAGCTGGTGAACAGCTCTTTGGTGAACGAGCGCAGGTAGTCGAACTCACCCTTCAGGAACTCGCGGGTGGTCTGCTTGGTCTCGTCCTTGCTGTAGAGCTCTTCTACGTGCTTCAGATACTTCTGCTCCAGACGGTTGATCACCTCGTTGGCGCCGTCAGGGTTCTTCTTGTAGAGATAATCGGAGATTTCTACAAGCGAGTTGGTAGTGCCCGACATGGCGGAGAGCACAACGAAGACAGGTTCTCCCGACTTGGTGACGAGTTGTGTCACCTCTTTCATTCTCTGTGGAGTGCCGACGGACGTACCGCCGAATTTCATTACTTTCATGTTGCTATGTTTTTAATTATCAATTATCCGTAAATTAAATTGTCGATTTTCTCCATTTTGCCCTCTTCACAGCGATATACCGTGCCTGGGTATTTGTCGAGCAGAGGCATGTTGTGAGTGCTCATGATCACGGCCGTTCCCTTCTGCGAGATTTCCCTCAGCAGCTGCAGGATGTTGTCGGCCGTTTCTGTATCGAGACTGCCAATAGGCTCATCGGCCACAATCATCTTGGGATGATTCAGGATAGCCCTTGCGATTGCGATACGCTGTTGCTCGCCGCCCGACAGTTCGTGGGGCATCTTGTCGGCCTTGTCGTCCATCTTCACATCACTCAGCACCTCGCGGATTCTGGTGTCGATCTCCGTCTTGTCCTTCCAGCCCGTCGACTTCAGTACGAATTGGAGGTTTTTGTAGACATTGCGGTCGGTGAGCAATTGGAAATCCTGGAAGATGATTCCCATCTGTTTCCTGAGTGCAGGGATGTGCTTGCGGCGTATCTCCAACAGATTCTGTCCTAACACTTCGGCCTTCTCAGCCTCGTCGATATCGAGTTCGCAGTAGATGGTCTTCAGCAGACTGCTCTTGCCGGAACCAACACGCCCGATGAGATAGATGAAGTCGCCTTCGTTCACGCTGAAGTCAACGCCTTCGAGCACGTTCTCACCCTCGGTCTGACAGATATTCGCTTTCCTGTAATCTATTAACATAATCACTATTCACTTTTCACTATTCACTTCTCATTCCATCTCTCCCTTGGCTTTGGCCTCGCGACGCTTCTTGTCCCAGTTGGGATCGTGGCGTTTTCTGAGCTCCTGAGCGATATCCTCGATGCGCAGCCCCTTGCTGGTAAGCAGCACGATGAGGTGGTAGATCAAATCCGAGGCCTCATAGACCAGTTTGTCCTTACTGCCGTTGGTAGCCTCGATCACAGCCTCCAGGGCCTCTTCGCCCACTTTCTGGGCGATGCGGTTGATGCCGTCCTTGAAGAGCGACGTGGTGTAGCTGCCCTCGGGCATCTCCTCGTGGCGCAGGTTGATGAAGTCCTGCAGCTCGGTGAGGAAGAGTAGGGGATTCAGCTTGTTCTCCTCGCCCCAGCAGGTGTCGGTGCCGGTGTGACAGGTCGGACCGTCGGGGGTGGCCTTCACCAGCAGGGTGTCGTTGTCGCAGTCCACCATGATGTCCACCAGATGCAGGAAGTTGCCTGAGGTCTCGCCCTTGGTCCAGAGACAGTTGCGACTGCGGCTCCAGAAAGTCACCTTCTTCGAGGCGATGGTCTTCTCGTAAGCCTCTTTGTTCATATAGCCGAGCATCAATACATTCTTGGTCTCAGCATCTTGTACGATTGCAGGCACCAGCCCGCCGCTCTTTTCAAAATCTATCTTCATAACTTCAATTCTTCAATCTTTCAATTCTTCAATCTTTCTATATTCTGACATTTATGCCCTCGTTGCGGAGGTATTGCTTGAGTTCGGGGATGGGGATTTCGCCGAAGTGGAAGACGCTGGCCGCTAAGGCAGCATCCGAATGACCTTCGATAAACGTGTCGCGGAAATGCTCCTTGCACCCGGCACCGCCGCTGGCGATGATGGGGATGGAGAGATTGTCGGCCAGTTCGCGCAGGGCCTCGTTGGCATAGCCCTCCTTCACACCGTCGTGGTTCATCGAGGTGAAGAGAATCTCGCCTGCACCACGCTCCTGGGCCTCGTGAGCCCACTCAAAGAGTCCGCGCTCTGTGCGCTCGCGACCACCTTTCAGGTAGCAATGCCAACCGTCTTCATCGAGACGGGCATCGATGGCGCAGACACATACCTGCGAGCCGAAGCGACTGGTGATCTCGTCGATGAGCTCAGGCCGGCGGATGGCGGCAGAGTTAACGCTTACCTTGTCGGCACCGGCATAGAGCAGCCGCTCTACATCTGCCAGTTCGTTGATACCACCGCCTACGGTGAAGGGGATATTGATCTCCTGGGCCACGCGCGTTACCATTTCCGTGAACGTCTTGCGGCCCTCGAAACTGGCCGTGATGTCGAGGAAACAAAGCTCATCAGCCCCCTGCTCACTATAGGCCTTACCCAGCTCCACGGGGTCGCCCGCAGAACGGAGGTTGACGAAGTTCGTGCCTTTAACGGTCTCACCGTCCTTGACGTCGAGGCAGGGTATTATGCGTTTTGCCAGTCCCATAGCTCTTTCAGATTAATTTTACCTTCGTAGATCGACTTCCCGAACACGACGGCAGGAATGCCGGCTGCGTCGAGGGCCTTGATGTCGTCGATGGATGACACACCGCCGCTGGCAATGAGATGCAACTCGGGGTAGGTGTCCATCACTTGCTTGTAGAGATCGATGGCAGGTCCAGCGAGGGTGCCGTCCTTGGAGATTTCCGTACAAAGCACGTTGCTCACGCCTGCATCAATATATTTCCTGAGGAAGGGCAGCAGGTCTTCAGCCGAATCCTCCTTCCAACCGTTAATGCTGATTTTGCCGTGCCTGACGTCAGCGCCGAGAATCATCCGCTCGGCACCGTATTTCTCCAGCCAACCCATAAACAGGTCTGGATTTGTGACGGCAATAGAGCCTACCGTTACCATCGAGGCACCGGCCTCAAAGGCTTTCTCCAGATCCTCGTCGGTCTTGATGCCACCGCCGAAATCCACCGTGAGACTGGTCTTGGTGGTGATGGCCTTCAACACGCCGTCGTTCACGATATGCTTCGACTTGGCGCCGTCGAGGTCCACCACATGCAGACGTTTAAACCCGATGCGCTCGAATTCCAGGGCCATATCCAGCGGTTCGCCGTAGACCGTCTTCTGGTCATAGTCGCCCTTCGTTAAGCGCACGCACTTTCCGTCGATAATATCTATGGCAGGTATCAGTTCTATCTTCATTCTATACAGGTAATCATCTATAAACTCTAAACTATAAACTCTAAACTATAAACTATAAACTCAAAAAATTCCTGAGTACCTGTTCACCCACCTTTCCGCTCTTCTCCGGGTGGAACTGGCAGGTGTAGAAATTGTCTTTATGCATCGAGGCCGAGTAGGGCAGGATATAGTCTGCCGTCGCGATCGTCTCCTCACACACCGGCACATAATACGAGTGCACGAAATAGACGTAGGGATTCTCGCCCAGTCCTTCCATCAGCGGATTACACTTTTCACTTTTCACTCCTTCACTTCTCACCTCTAATTCGTTCCATCCCATACAGGGCACTTTGTCCTCATGCCGCTGGGGCTGGAACCGCTTCACCTCGGCGTTGAAGATACCGATGCATGGTGTGTCGCCCTCCTCCGAATGCTTGCAGAGCAGTTGCTGGCCTACGCAGATGCCGAACACGGGTTGTTTCAGGTCGCGGATCACCTCATCGAGCCTGCGGGCCTTCAGGTAATCCATCGCCTCACCGGCATGGCCTTGTCCGGGAAACAGCACTTTGTCGGCCTTCCTCAGCAGTTCTGCATCGTCTGTCAGCGTGGGCTCTATTCCCATCCGCCTCAGCGCATTCACCACCGAGTAGACATTCCCTGCATTATATTTTACAATCGCTACATTCATCTTTTTTCTTCTACAACGGATTACACTGATTTCACGGATTATATTCTGTGCAATAATTCGTCTAATTCGTTTAATTCGTAGTCGTTAATTCTATCCGTTTAATCCGTTTAATCCGTTGTTTAACTAAATATTATCGTTTTATTCTTATATGTGAGGATCTTTCTTTGGATATGTTTGCTGACAGCGTGCGAGAGAACAATCTTTTCCAGGTCCTTGCCCTTCAGCACCAGACTCTCCGGCGTGTCCTTGTGCGTGATGCGCGTCACATCCTGTTCGATAATCGGGCCGGCGTCCAGCTCGGCCGTCACATAGTGACTCGTGGCGCCGATGATCTTCACACCGCGCTCGTAGGCCTGATGATAGGGCTTTGCGCCGATGAAAGCGGGCAGGAACGAGTGGTGGATGTTGATGATGTGGTGCGGATATTCGGCAATCATCTCGTCGGAGATAATCTGCATATAGCGCGCCAGCACGATAAACGAGATGTCCTCTTTCTTGAGCAACTCCATTTCGGCCTGTTCCACCTCGGCCTTGTTCGAGTGGTCCTTCTTGATGCTCCACACGTAATAGGGGATGCCGAACTGATCGGCCACATAGCGCAGGTCCTCGTGGTTCGACACGATGCAGGGGATGTCGCAGTTAAACTCGCCTGCCTTCCAGCGAGCCAGCAGGTCGTAGAGACAGTGACTCATCTTCGACACGAAGATCGCCATCCTCGGACGCTTGTCGCTGTAGTAGAGCGAGAACTTCATCTGATAGCGCTGGGCGTAGAGCGTGGTGATATAGTCGTAGAGCTTGTCGCGGGGGATGAGGAATCCCTCGAGCTCCCATTCGATACGCATGAAGAACATGCCTTCCACCTTATCCACATACTGGTCGAGGTAGACGATGTTACCCTTATTATCGGTTATAAACTTGGTTACTTCCGAGATAATACCCTGTTTATCAGGGCAATGCAGAAGCAAAATAGCTGTTGTTTCCATCTAATCTGTTTTGTCTTTTTTGAAATCAGTGTGCAAAGTTACAAAAAAACGAATGAAAAGCCAAATAAAATTGGGCTTTTCTACATTCTTTTACTCAATAAATTGAGTATGCTTCGCGAAAAAAGGCCGACACCCTTTTCGATGCCAGCCTAATTTAATCTACAGCCGAATCACCTCGTCGCACTGTTCGGTGACGGTAGGACGGTGGGTGATGAAGAGCATGGTCTTCTGCGGATGGGCGGCGAAGAGCCTGCGGTAGAGTTCGCGCTCCGTGGGCTCATCGAGCGAGCTGCTGATCTCGTCGAGCAGCAGGATATCGCCGTCATGCAGCAGTCCGCGGGCGATGGCGATGCGCTGTGCCTGACCCTCGCTGAGTCCGCTGCCGCGCTCGCCCAGTTCGGTGTCGATGCCCTGCGGCAGGTCGTTCACGAAGTCGGCACAGGCGGTATGCAGGGCCTCTTGCAGCTCGTCGTCGGTGGCCTCGGGACGGGCCAGCTGCAGGTTGTAGCGGATGGTACCGCTCATCAGTGTGTTGCCCTGTGGCACGAAACAGAGGTCGCCGTACACCTCGACACGTCCCGCTGTGGGGTCGATAAAGCCGAGTATCAGCCGGAAGAGGGTGGTCTTGCCGATGCCCGTCTCACCCATGATGGCGGTCTTCGTGCCGGGTTTGAAGTCATGGGTGAAATGGCTCAGTATCTCGCGGTCGCCCGTCGCATAGCGGAATGTCACGTCCTCAAATCTGATGCCAATCTGATGACTCTGATTACTCCGAGTACTCCGATTACTCCGATCCTCCGCTTGCTGGCAGCTATCGAGTTCTTCGAGTCGGTCGATGCTCGCTGTGGCGTGAATCACCGCCGGCACCATGTTCAGCAGCTGCAGGATGGGGTGCTGTATCATGCCCACGAGTTGCAGAAACGAGGTCATCACGCCAAAGGTGATAGTACCGTTTCTCAGGCCGATGCCGCCCCAGACGAATGCCAGCAGATAGCCCAGTCCGAAGGCGCAGCCCATGATGAGCCGCGTGACGAGTGTAAACCGTGTGCGCCGCATCACATTGCCGCGCAAGCGCTCCTGCATCGAGTCGAGGCGACCGGTCACCCATTGCTCGCTGCCCAGCGACCGCAGCACGGCATTATGCTCCATGCCCTCCTGCACCTGCATCTGAATGCGGCTCTCGTCCTGTCGGATGTTGAGCGTCATCTGCCGTAGCCGTCGGGCGATGAGCTTGCCGAAGACGATGGCGAAGGGGGTGAGCAGCAGCAGGGCCCACGCCAGCCGGGCGTCGAACCACCGCATCAGCAGGAAGGCACCGCAGAGCTGTATCATCGTAACGGCCATCTGCGGCAGGGTGTCGGTACAGGTATTGGCTACCTGGTCGATGTCCTTCGCCAGTCGCGAGGTGACGTCGCCGGAGTGCAGCTCCTGTTCGGTGAAGAGCTGTCGGTGGAAGAGGCGGCCGAAGATCCTGAGCCTCAGGCCGTTGGTCTGCCGGATGCTGGCGATGGTGGCGAGCCAGAACACCACCTGGTTCATCGCCACGCCGCCCACGACGGTCAGCACCAGCAGCACCACCATCCGCCACACGTCGTCGGCGGTGCCTGTGCGGATGGTCTCGTCGATAAACAGCTTACTGAGCCATACCATCAGCAGTCCGAGCACCACCTGACAGATGCCGGCCACGATGCGCCCCGCCAGATGCCAGCGGATGCCCCTCATATTCCTCCAGAGCCAAACTACGTACTTCATTTCTCCGATCACTCCGATTATTCCGATTACTCCGACTACTCAGATTACTCCGACCTCCTGCCACTCGCTGATGATCTCTTCGACATCGCGGCGGGCCTCGTCGGCCGATACCTCATAGTTCTCGCAGAGCCGCTCCGCAAGCGCATCAACGGTGAAATCGCCCAGCCCCTGCGCCTCTTTCCACAGCCAGGCCGCCGTCTCGTTCAGGGCCAGCAGTCGTCCGAAATTGATGGCGTCGAGGCCTTCGCCCACAATCACATGTTCGCCGCACACCTCGCGCAGCACAAATCCTTTCTTAATCTTCATCTCTAAACTATAAACTCTAAACTATTCACTTTTCACTAGCCGCCAGGCGAAAAGCAAGTACCTTCGTATCGGCCTCAGATACCACCACAGCCTCACGGCCCTCTGCCGCCAGCGGGTGTCGATGGCATGCCGACGGCCCTTGACATCCACCACGTGCGAAACCCGCGCCTTGATGTCGCCCACCGAACAGTATTCCCTGCCCACGAGGTTGCCGTCGCCCATCAGCGTGATGGCGTCGCCGTTGATGCCGATGATGCGGTGCACCACGTAGCGGCCGTCGCGACACCAGGCCAGCACCACGTCGCCAACCTTCGGCTGCGCGGGCTTCTGCAGGATCACGCTCTCCTTGCCGCCGATGATAAACGGCAGCATGCTCTGCCCGTCAACAGGGAGCGTCACGCAAACGCCCTCGCTCACCAGCCTCACCGCTTCCTCTATAATCAGTTCATCCTTCATCAATTCTTTCTCACACAGATCTCACAGATCTCACAGATTTTCTAATCCTCCGGATTTTTCTGAGACTTCTTGTCGCTTGCGACAATTATCTGTGAGATCAGTGAGATCTGTGTGACATTCTTCAAAGCAAATCTGCGCGGCTTCTGCGTCCGGCAGGCACTCCAGATGCCACACCGGCACCGTCGAGGCCAGCGCGTTCTGAGTCTGGTGCAGCCCGTCGGCAATCCGTGCGTCCCAGCGCTTGCCGCTGATGCTCGCCATCAGGGCCACATAGGCCTGCAGACCGCGCAACGGCCGGATCCTGTTATACGGCGCCTGACTCAGTTCTACGATGCCCCCCAGGGGATAACTCACGTTGCGGTAGCACGGCGTCTTGCCGCTCCACGGCGAACCGTAGACCACGCCCTCGCGCACTATCGGGTTGTCGTCGTTTACCAGCGCCGTGCCTTCGATATGCTGCAGCCACAGCCGGGCATGCGTACTCTTGCCCGTGCCGCTGGGACCGAGAAACAGGTAGCCCTTGCCCGCATGACTCACCGCCGCCGCATGCATCAGCACCGTCTGCCGGTCGGCCGTAACCAGGGCGTAGAGCACCATCAGCGCATTGTCGATGGCCATCTTCGTGTGCTGACCCGTCAGGATGAGCCGTCCCTCGCGGTAGTCGGGCGAGCAGACCAGCCATCCGGCCGTCTCGTCCCACCAGCGATAGGCGAACACCGGCTTTCCCTCGGCCGTCTTGCCGCAGATGATGTCTTGGCCCTCTTCCGTCTGGCGCCATTCCTCCGTGTAGAGTGGGGGCGTGTCGCCGTCGATCGTCAGGGCGAAGACCGTCTCGCCACGGGCCACTGCAAACACCTCGTAGTTGCCCATCAGCGAAAAACAGCTTTCCGCCGCCGTCACGCTGAACACGTGCTCCGCCACTTTATAATAGTTCGTCATCATTCTTTGTGCAAAGGTAATGCTTTTTTTCGACATGACAACAAATTAATCAAAAAAAAAGGCATCCGGGTGGGTGCCTTTCTTGTTGTCTTGATGACTCTTAGATAGAGCTGTCGCCGCTGGCGGAGCCGGTGTTGATCACGAGGGTCGAGGCCTGACCGGGCATGGCGAAGTTACCGGTATAGACACCGTCACTCTCCGTGAGCTCGATAGAGGAGCCATTCAGCGTAGCGCTGGGAGTCGTGCCCTCAGCAGGGATGATAGAGATCTCCAGCTCATCGTCCTCGTTCAGTGAGGCGCCGGAAGTCACGGCATTGCCGTCCTTGGTCACGTTGGCGGAGCCACTACCCATCTTGCTGATGGTCAGCGCGAAGGTGGTCGGCTGGTTCTGACTACCACCCTGATTCTCGGAGCCCTGACTCTCGGAGCCCTGATTCTCGGAGCCGCCCTGGTTCTGTGAATCACCCTGACTCTGCGAACCGCCCTGTGAGTTGCTGCCCTGACTGCCACCATTGCCCTCGGAGCCACCGGCCTTCAGTTCGGCGATGGCCGTTGCGATCGGCTTCAGGGTGGTCACCTTCTTCTGCTTGCCGTCGATGGTGACGGTCTGGGTGTCGATGATGTTGCGGAACTCGAGCGAGCAGTACTCCTCCTTGAAGCGGCGCGAGGTGATGTTGTCATCCTCCACACCGTAGGGCAGGAACCGGATGTGGACACCCTTCACCACTGCGTTGGGGTCGGCACCCTCCATAGCTGCGATGTCGGCCAGGGGCTTGTCGACGGTGCACGTCGGGAGGAACGTTCCCAGCGGGTCGAGGCGCACAGGCACACCCTGCGACACCAGTTCAGGAAGGCACTGCGTGATCTTCTTCAGCACGCCCTCGATCAGGTCGCGGCCGTAGATACAGCCGTGGTCACTCATGTGCTTGGCGAAGCCCTTCAGCGAGAGCGTCTCCTGCACATCTACTTCGGGATAGTACTTGCCGTAGCCAGAATTCTTCGTGTTCTTGTTCTGGCGCAAGTTGATACCCATCTTAATCTCATTTGTAGCCATTTTTCAAAAGTGTTTTATGGTATTGGACTACTAAGTGCGACCAGCTGCATCGGGTGGCCGCTTCCCGCTTTATTTATGGCACAAAGATACAAAAAATATCTGATATTACCAAATTTTGTGCAAGGAGAATGCAATAAATAATGTTAAAATTATTATATTGCTGAGCCGCAGCCAAAAATCAGCGATAAGCTAAATATTTCCGCAACTTTTTTCGCATAAAATTTGAACTCACTGGGAACCGTTCCCAGTGAGTTCATGACGATAGAAGGTCTGCAAGGCGCATCCTTACTTCTGTATGCGTTTCTTGCCGTTGGTGATGACGATGCCCTTGTAGTTCTTACCGACTTGACGGCCACGGAGGTCATAGACAGGGCCATTGGTGTCGTCGGTGCTGACGGAAAGGACTGCATTCGGGTCGCTGTCCCAGGTGAGCTTCAGCGACACTTTCACCCAAAGGTAGCGGAACGGCGCCGTGCTGTTGCCATTGCTGTCGCCCTTGGCGATAAAGCGGAGCCAGCGGGTGAAGGTCACGGGGCTGGTTTCGCCGTCGAGCAGATACTCGATATTCTCGGCGGGAATCTCAAACGTTATCATGTGCTTGCCCTTGCCGTAGTAGTTCGGATAGAAGCTGGCGATGGCGATGTAGTCGTACTCCGGCTCCACCTCTTCAGCCTCCTCGCCCTGTGGCAGTTTGCCGTGGTTGCCGAAGAGATCGTCGCCGAGGTTGAAGATCATCATGTCGTAGTTGTTCACCCCGTAGGAGCCGTCCTCGTTGTAATTGTAGGCCTGGGGCGTCACGTAGCGGGCATCGGCGGCAGGCACGTCACTCTCTCCCGTAAAGCAGTCGACCCAGTAGTTGTCGAAGAACTTCGTCTCATCCATGCTCATGTAGCCGAACATGGTGGTCGAGAGGGCGGTCCAGTCGACGTTGAAGCCTACCACCTTGCCCTTGTACTGCTTCTCGGCGGCAGGATACTCGAAGGCGAGGTCGTTGGTGGGCCAGTTCACGTTGGGATTATCTGGGTTGTTCGGGTTGTCGGGGTTGTTGGGGTCGGGATAGTCAGGATATGATCCTGTCGGATAGGGATCATCGTATAGCGGATAGTTGGTGAGAGTGAGCGTGTTGCCATTGATGACGGCCTGCACGTATCGCCAGTTGACGCCTTGGCAGATGTGCCAGTTATTTTCATTGGGCTGCTTGAAGAGTATGGTGATTTTATAAGTGCCGTCGCCGTACTTCCTGCTAATGTTGACCGTCGGCTCATGATAGCTGTTGTAGTTAGGCTCAATCGTACTCGTGTTATAGGTCAGCAGCAAATCCCAGCTATTGTCAGGCTTATTGATGGCCAGTGCAAAAACGTATTGCCCCGTCTCGAGCAGCGAGTTCCTCAGCTTCCAGGCGAACTGCACGTTGCTGAAGTCCTGCGACGTGGAGCTTCTGTACACCTGTGTGCTGCCGATGGCCTCCATCCTGATCATCGAGAAGAGCGACCCAAGTGAGGTGTCGCCGCCGTTAGGAGAAATGCCAATACAGGCCATCATGTCATGGGTGTAGTCCACACCGTTGCCAATCATGGCCGACATGGCGAAGTAGCCGTTGCAGGTGCCACCCCAGCCCCAGTTAACGGCGTAGTAGCCCTGACTGTAGCCGTGGCAGATGAAGGTATGGCCGTTGTTACCGTTGTTGTCAGCCTGACCGCCGAGAATAAACGGGCGGCCTTTGCTCAGCTCAGCATAGAGGAGGTCGTCCCAGTCTGTTGAGTTATACGCCTCGCGATAGATGGTCTGTAAGCCCTGACCGTAGTTGAATTGTCTCATCATTGCGGCAGGAACCAAAGCCGTCGAGACTTCTGTATTCGTCTGTCCGTAACTGGCTCTGAGCGACTGTCCGGCGTAGCGCACCAGCCAGGCAGCATCGTCGGCGGTCAGATTCGAGTAGTTGATGCTACGGCTGCCCAGTGCCTCGAGGTAGTGGCCGTTGTTGTCAGAATAGCCACTCAGCGCAGGCAGTGTCGTCGGATACCGGTGGAAAGCCATCATCTGAGCCATGGCCAGCGGCACACATCCCGTTACACAGTTCTGGGGGCAGTAGGTGTTGAAGGGAGAATGCTGGTTCCACGAATAGCTCATCATCGGTGCGACATCGGCTTTCGAGGCCCGTCTGAGGGTCGTTTCCCCGACGGCAGGCATGTCGGCGGGGATATTGGCAATGCTCTCGTCGTAAAGGCTGAGCCACCACTTCATGTTGTCGGGCATCTGACCGTAGTCGAGGTTTCCCTCTTCGCTGTATGCAAGGATCTCACGGGCCCGGCTGTCGCCTGACACGATGACAAAGCCGCCGTTGTTCTCGGCATTAAAGAGATAGAGGTGCTTGTAGGGGTTGGCCGTTGCCGCTCGACGGAGTGGAGCGGTGCCTACGATGTTTTTCCCTTGAAGGAACTTCCTGGCTTTCTGCAAAGCCTCCTGCTCGCTGACGGGTTGCGCACTCACGCTGAGTACGAGCAGCATCAAATAAAGTAAAATAGGTTTTCTCATATTGTCATAGGTTTTGTTCGTTTTGCAAATATAAGCATAAAATCCGAAAAATCCAAATGATTGCGGAGAAAATATGGCTTTGATTCCTTAATATATCATATAGTATTCGTAAAAGGAAGTGCCAAATAACAATATATATCAGAAATGGGACGGACTGTCCCCGCGACTACGATAATTTATCTATTCGCTTGTTCAGTAGTCGACGATAGTCTGATTTCATCTTATCAGGTAGGAAAGAGCTATTGATAAGTTCTTCCCAGACAGGGAGGTTGCCCTTCATACGATTGATCATCTTTTCCGCCACAGTCGCAGGAATACCACTCTGGGTGAAAGCCGTCATAAAGGTATTACGATCGAAGCCGTTTTTCTGGCCGCCCACCGTAAAACTCATCGCCATCTCCTCTGTATCCTCTGGGTCAGCCAACAACACAGCCAGCAGGTCGTAGGCAGGAGACAAAGCGTACTTACCGCCCCCGGTATCTACCAGAGAAAAGTTTTTGCAGTGCATATCGGAGTTGCCTGTCATCCAGGAGAATAAAACCATTTCCCAATACCGCTGTACATCGAGTATAGGGGCCGTAGAGTATTTCTTGATGGTTTCTGCCAGTTGCTGGTAGGTGCCATAATACTTATGCTCGGTAAGGCGATTGGTAAGCTGACACATATCCAGCATAGAAATCTTTTCGCCTTTCCGTCCACGGTCCATTCTTAACGTCAGATAGCCCAGTTCACCATCGGCCATTCGGATAAGTGTATGTCGAGCAGTACGGATACGAGCGGCTTCGGCCATCTTCATCGTGAGGTCTTCCAACTCTGGTAAACAGGGATATTTCCCGCTTTGAGGTTTGAAGATATATTTACCCCAGAGCCCTACGATGGTAAATTTTGCAGGCTCGTTCTTGCCACCACGATTCACGTCGAGCGACATTTTTGCCTGTACGCCCGTAACCGATGCGCTTGTGCGGATCACTTGATGGGCCAACTCTGACATGTTATCGCGTGTATAGGGAAGAATGGGCACCACGTTAGTGCCGAAAATCTTTCGGGCACAACTGGGATGATAATCCACCTGACCTTTTTCCAATTCCTGATAACAATATAAACACTTACTCATGGCCAAGAGGTTTTACGCTGATATTTCCGATACAATCTTTGCAACATGCCATTAAGAGCGACATCCTGTCGCGGGGATCAATCTTCCACGACGAGGATGCGATGTCGAGCAACCAGCCCTCAGGAATGAGACCATCGAAGACGGGAAACATCATTTCCTTATCATACTGCTGTTCCGTCAGAGGCATAGTAGGACTTACCGGGGCTGCATCTTCGCGGGCAAGATATGTCTCGTCGTATGAGAAATGATAGCCCTCCTCATCTTCTGTCAGGACACCACAGAAGATGTCATTGACGAAAATACCTGCTTGCTTCATACGATATCAGTTTTTACAGGCCCGAGACATTCGCCAAACAGAGCCAACACATCATTGACCTTGTCTATTCGCAAAGTCTGCTTACCCCGTTCCAGGTCTCTCACAAACCTAAGACCTACTCCGGCCCTCTCTGCTAACTCCACCTGAGAGAGACCGTTTTCTTTCCGTTTTTGCTTAATATAGTCCGATAAAGTCATCGTTATTATACCCTAACGGGTACAAAGATAAGCATTAATCCCGAATATTATACCATATCGGGTATAATTTTTAATTTTTTTATCAAAATTACACCCGAACGGGTACAATTCTTTTAAGTCTTGTCAGTTATATCCATTTAACGCTTTTACCCTAACACTAAAGGTGCTCTAGTATGACACTAAAGGTGCTCTAGTGTTAGGGTAGAGGGTGTTTAGTGTGATACTAAAGGGGTTGGAGTGCTGACATGCCGACATGCTGACATCGATTTCTAAGAGATATTATAAAATAGAAAAAGGTATATCAACGTCGATATACCTTTTTTAATAAATCTATGGAAACTGATGTCAGCTTGTCGGCATGTCGGCATCAGAAGACTTCCGGATTGTGTGCCTGATCTATTTCTGACTGCGTGTGTTCACGTACGTAGTAGCCTCGTGTACTATTGTGCCCACTACGAGACTTCTCAAACCCGAGCTTGGTCATGATGGCGCCGAGGCGGCGGGGCTCGGGATTCTTCTTCAGGCAGCCGAAGGCGACGATCTTGGCGGAGATCTCGGCCAGGGTGAGGAACGTGGAACCGGCATCCTCCATTTTGGCCGGCGAGTAGTAGAGGGGTATGAGCTCCTCCTCGCTGGTGGGCACCATGAAGGCGTCGACGTGCTGCTCGAGCGAGTCGATTTCGTCGACGTCGAACCAGTAGTTGAAGCCGTTGCGCAGCAGGTAGAGGGCCTGGGCGAACATGCCGTCGTAGGGCATCTGGTGGGCATAGGGCGAGTCGATTGCCTTGACGTGGAAGGGCAGCCAGCGGCGGTTGCCGGTCTGGTCGGTCAGAAACTCCTCCTTGTTGCCCGAGGCGGCATAGCTGGCCACGCGCACGCGCTTCTCCTTGTGGCGGCCGAAGGGAGCGCGCACGTTGACGTTGGTGGTGGTGATCATCGACTTAAGCTTGTTCAGCTGGCGGTCGGTCAGCTTGTCGAGCTCGTCGATGTTGATGAGTCCGTACTCGGCGGCCCGCAGTTCCTCATCCCTGTCAAGGCGGTCGATGTCGATATGGTCGGTGGAGTAGGCCTGCAGTTCGGGCGGCAGCAGGCGGTTGATCCACGACGACTTGTAGATGCCCTGCCGGCCTACGAGCACGATCACCTGGTGGTTGACCGTCTGGTCGTCGGTCCATCCCGCCACCATGGCCACGAACCACTTTGGGAAGCACTGGCGCCAGAGCCGGTCTTCCTCGTCGGTGTCCATGTGTACCATCGCAGCCGCCTGACCGATGTAGTCGGGCATGTCGGGGCTCCACGCGGCCCGTGACAGCACTTATTCGCGCAGGGGGTTCACCTCGGGCACGACGCTCGAGTTGAGCACCGTGTGGAAGAGCTTCTCGGTAAGGTTCACGCCCGACTCGGCGCAGCAGGCCATGTAGAGGTCGTTCTCGTCGCGCTCCTTCATCTCGGTCCAGGAATCGGAGTAATCGGAGTACTCTGAATTCTCAGGGCTCTTCTTGCGTTGGCGGGTCTTCTGGGTGAGGGTGTCGTACTGCAGCTGCTGCTTCCTGAGGAAGGCTGCGATGATCTCGGTCTTCACGGCGGTGTTGGAGCGCTGTGGCATCCATACGCCGAACTCGTCGGAGGCCGTCTTGTAGCAGCTGTGGAGCACGTCGGAGGGCTTGCCGTCCATACGTCCCAGATAGGTGTCGTCGAGTGCCTGGGCCGCCTCGTCCTCGTTGACACCCATACGGTTGAGGATGAACGACACGTGCATGATGAAGTTGTGGCGGCTTCCCTTGGCGAATGTCGTGCCGCTCTCCTCGACCATCTTCTCGGCGCGTGCCAGGTGGTCGCCGAGGGGCACGCTCACGGGATTGCCCGCCTTGTCGACAGCCCGCTTCGGGGTCTTCATCTTGATGAGGTTGCCATCGGCATCGATGCCCAGTTCCTCGCGCGTCAAGCGGAAGGGGCGTGCATCCGGGCGGTAGGCCACGATCGGGTCGTGGCTCAGGCCCATCATGCGGTTGATGTTCTTGCACTCCTTGTCCATCTCGTGGCCGCACCATACGGCATACTGGTTGGCGATGCAGCGGTAGACACGGGTGTAGATCTCTTCGGCCTGCTTGGGGTCTTTGGCCATATCGATATCAATCCCCTCGGGCAGGATGAAGGGCACGACGATGTGGTAGCCCAGGCCCGAGATGCTCTCGTAGCCGAACAGGGCGTGATACGAGGTGCGCAGGAAGGTCTTCACCCGTTCCAGTTCGTCGGCGGGAAGGCGCTCGTCGGGGTTCTTCGCGTCGAAGTCGATGAGCACCTGATGGTGGCACTCCCGACAGTTCTCCTTGCCTTTGCCGCCCTCCATGCGGAAGCTGACGGCCACCTGCGGTGTCGATTCCTTCACATTCTTCGCTGCCTTGTCGTGTCCCTGGGCCATGAGGTCGCGGTAAAGCATGGTGTTCTTCTTCAGATCTTCGTCGCTGCGAATGATCTCGGCCAGCTGCTCAAAACTGATGTCCTGAGCCTCCTTGCTGCTGAATGTCTTGAAATAATCCATTTTCATGCTATTAATTATTAAATTGTTTGGCGGATAACAAAAATAGCATTATCTTTGCAGCCGCTTTATAACCTGTTTTGGTGTAAAGAAGGACCGGTCTCGTTTGAGTTTCCTAGGCTACAAGAGACCAGTCCGGTGTGCGCCCCGCGATATCCCCTGATATGCGGGGCCTTTTTCATGGTTCAGATATTATATCATTCTTCTTTTCCCTGTTTTTGATTTGACGCTGTTTCATAAAGTATACCTGACCCTGAAGGTCGTTGTCAAGAGAGGGCTGGCGAACCAGGTCGAACATGATATTGCCGTTCTCGTAGTTGAATCCCAGCGTATCGAACATCACTTTGGTGGACACGTAATAGTATCCACTCGATTCCCTGACGGAGAAAGCGTCCTCACTGCCCTCACTAATTATAATAAGGTATAAGGACCCGTTTTCATCGTCTTGCGCGAATTTTGCAAACTTTCCAGACTTAAAATCCAAGGCTTTCGCCGTATCGTCAGTAAAGCCAAGCCTTCCCGTTTTGTGGATGGTTGCTTTCAAAGTTGTTGCAAATTTCTTTGCACTGAGTATTGTTATTGCCATAAGTTTTAAATTTTTGCTGCAAAGATAATAAATAATCTCTTTTCTTCCAAATATTTTGCCGGAAAATATCGTAAAATAGATCTTTTTCGTTGAATTTGCAGGCATTCGTCATTAGTGCCAATATGCAAAGAAAACAAAAAGGGAGAGAAAAGAGAAAGAAAAGAAGCGAAATACTTAGCAATATCTTGATCCAAGGCTCACACTTCACAGGCATGCTGTGAGGTTTGAGATAAAGAATCGCATTTCTGTAATGGGTGCGATTCTTTTTTTCTAAAATGCTTTGTTATTTGAAAACAAAGTTGTATCTTTGCAGCGTAAAATAATAAGTTTGCAATTATGGAACCGAAGATTGGAGACAGAATGAAGGTTAGTCCGCAATTAACAGCGCAGCCAGACTGGATTGACGGAGAGGTAATCGATGTCGAGCACAACCCATTCATGGGACTCGTCATTTCGATCAAGGATAAACTTGGCAGAATATTCTTCGGCCAAAGTCGTTTCTTCGTAGCCCTTTAAGTTCTTAAGCACAGGGGGTCACTTCAGAACGATGTGTTCCAATAGGCATAAACAAGGATGTGGGAGTCAGCTCCTGCATCTTTTTTATGTGGCACATTTATCTCGACTTTTCAGGGTCTTTACCAAAGAAGTTGTACTCTTTTTCCTCCGCTATTCCAAAGTTGTCAACGAATCCCTTTCCGTCGAGTAAACTGGCCAGGCCGTCAACGATAGACCTAATGATATTCGCCGTAGTGCTCGTTTTAATATCATAAGTAAATTCTTTCCAGGGAATGGTTCCATCGGAAGAATGACTGCCGTTTTTGTAGACAAGAACACTAATCCCCAAGTCCATCTCGTCATTGCTCATCCGGTCGCCATTGGCAGGATGGGTGGATAGCCTGAATTTTATATTCATCTCATCCACACGGAAATAGGAATAGTAACTCATCGAGGAGTCCGACTTCCTTATACTTAAAGCCTTGCTCAGATTCCTCACAATGTCTACTTCCGAGGCCATCGATTTGATAATATAGCCGTTGTTAATCAGTTTTTGGACTTTTTTCTTGGTAGTTTCAGTATTTTGTTGTAATTTTGCAGCAGAATAGGACTGCGTTAGTGCAAAACGGTTTAGGCGCTCACTGCCATTCCTGTTCAGATTCTTGGCTGAAGCATTACCTGCAACCGCGCCGTGCCCCTCGCCATCAATCGCTTTTCTATAGGTCTCCTTCTTCGGGAGACTTTTATTTTTCCCATTACCTTTTGTTTCCCATATTATTATCTGTTAATTGTTAACGATGGTGCAAAGATACGAACAAATATCGTAAGTCCCAAATATTTACGCAAATTTTTCTGTTTTGCTCCTAATTTTGCCGCCCTAATATTTGGTAATCTCGGTTTTTTTTTGTATCTTTGTAGGGTAAAAGAGAGGTGGTTTTGACCACGAAATAACCCTAGTAATTCACCATTTAAAACATTAAGATTATGAACAAGACAGTTAGAACGATCCTTCAGGCGATCAGTTATCTCATCACCCTGCTTTTGGGTGCAGCCGGTGGCAGCACACTAATTTAAGAATTTAGAAACAAATGGGCACAAATTAGAACAAATTTTCGCCGATAAATCGGCTATTCACAAATAAATAATTTGTTCAAATTAGTGGATAAAATTAGTTCTAATTAGTGAATAGAATTAGTGCCAATTAGTGCTGATTTGTTTCAAAAAAGTACGAACGCCATGGAAAACCAGAAGGGCTTCAAAATCTCTCAGTATGCCTGTGCGGTGCTGCTCATCGTGAGCAGTATCGCGCTGGTGACGTATCAGGTGGTCGATATCGACGATGTGGCCTCGGGGCTGCTCTACTATGTGGCGCAGTCGTTCCTGCTCGCCGGCTCGATCTTCGGCCTCGATCAATATCTTAGAATCATCAAGAACATGTCACACAAATCTCAAGAATACCATGAAAGAGAATCTCAATGAAATAAAGCTTTCCCAGCACTTTAAGCTGAGCGAGTTTCTGAATCTGAAGAAATATCCTGAGAACATCCCCACGATGCAGGCGGTAGCGAATCTGACCTATGGCTGCCTGATGCTGCTGGAGCCAGCCCGCCTCGAAGTAGGACCCATCATCGTTAATTCGGGCTTCCGTTGCGAGACCGTCAATTGCAGGGTAGGGGGCGTTAGCAATTCCCAGCACCTTCTCGGCCAGGCCGCCGACATCCGCCCCAAGGATCCAAAGCAGTTCCAGCGCCTGGTCGACTTCCTCCACCACCACGACCTCACCGACCAGCTCCTGACCGCCTCCTGACCGCCTCCACCTGGCTCCATATCTCCTGGAATCCCTTCGCCCAGCCCCGCCACTACATCCGCCTCGGCTATTACAAATAACATAACTTCAAACGCCGGGGACGGTGTTTGTCAGTTGCCGTCGGGCTTGGTGATGTTGCTGCCAGAGGACATGTGCCACACGAAGGTGTCGGGATCGTCGGGGTGTGCGGGGTCGAAGTCCTGCCAGTCGTCACGCAGGTAGTTCACGAGGGGTGAGTTGATCTGTTTCAGGCCCATCACCACCATCTTGGCCACTTCCCAGGCGCCGTAGGGGTTGAAGTGGGTATTGTCGGCCAGGGGCTTGTCCTGATTGGCGAAGGTGTTGGCAGGGTAGTGCACCAGCGCGCGTTTCGAGCCTTCCACGCCGAGGGCTTCGAAGAAGGTGGTTGACATCTGTGTCAGGTCGATCACGGGCACCTGTTCCCGCTGTGCGACGGCCTTCATGGCGTCGGGGTAGTCGCCGTGGGTGTTGATGAGGTGTCCCTCGGCATCGAATGCGCGTCGGGCGGTGGGTGTGCAGAAGATGATGTTGCCGCCTGCCGCCTTCACACGGTCGGCGAAGATCTTCAGGTTGCGCGAATACGAGTACCAGGCGCCGTCGCCGGCCTTCTTCTCCTTCTCGTCGTTATGGCCGAACTCTACGATGACATAGTCGCCTTTTTTCAATTGCGAAAGGATCTTGTCGAGGCGCAGCTGGGCGAGGAAGGAAGTGCACGACAGTCCGCTCTCGGCATAGTTGGCGATGGCCACCTGCGGACCGAACCAGCGGGTGATCATCTGTCCCCACGAGGCCCAGGGCTCCTCCTCCTGGTCGACCACCGTTGAGTTGCCGCAGAGGAATACGGTCGTCACGTCATTAACCGCCTGGATATGAATGCGTTCTACGGCGATGGCTGGACCTAAGAATGAAAGGTTCAGCGAGTCGTCCCAGTTCTTATAGGTGACCTCGCGCGGCTTCAGTTTCACGCGGGTGTTGCCATCGATCGCGGGGGTGCGCTTGTTGACGACAAACGATACCTCCTTCTGCTCGCCCTTCTTCGTCTTTACCAGATCGACGAAGTGTCGCCTGGACTCTGCGCGCACCAGGGTTTGTCCGGCTTTTTTCTTGTTGCCGAGCGTCACCGTCACGCGGTAGTTGCCGTCGGGCAGGTTTAAGTCCCAATTGTAGGGTTGGTGACTGACTTCCCTGTCGAGATTGAGCACAAGGTCGATTTGTGCATACCCCGCCATCGCACAGCAGATGGTCATGAGCATTCCTATTAGCATTCGTTTCATATCGACTGCAAAGATAGTGTTTTTTTCCGACAACCTTGCCATTCCTCGTTTTTTTAGTTCATATCTTAAGAATTTTTACCACGCCACATTTGGTCATCTCGATTTATATTTGTAATTTTGTCGCTGCAAAACTAATGTACCTACTTTTAAGATGCACATCGCCATAGCAGGAAATATCGGCAGCGGGAAATCGACGCTCACCAGGTTGCTCGCCAAGCACTACGGCTGGGAACCGCGCTACGAGGCCGTGGAGGGCAATCCCTACCTGGAGGACTACTACCGCGACATCCACCGGTGGTCGTTCAACCTCGAGGTGTATTTCCTCAAGGAGCGCTTCCGCGACCTGATAGCCATTGCGCAGACCGACCATACCATCATACAGGACCGTACCATCTTCGAGGGCGTGTATGTGTTTATGGCCAACAACCATGCGATGGGCAACCTGTCGGATCGCGATTTCGACACTTATATGGAACTGTTTAATCAGATGATGTCGCTGGTGAAGCTGCCCGACCTGATGATCTACCTGCGGGCCTCGGTGCCCCATCTGGTGAGTAACATCCAGATGCGTGGGCGCGACTATGAACAGACCATCCAGCTGGAGTATCTCCAGAACCTGAACGAACGTTACGACGACTTTATCTACCATAAGTACCAGGGCCGTGTGATGACGGTTGAGAAAGACAACCTCGACTTCAGCCATCAGCCGAAGGACCTGGCGCAGATCATCGACCGCATCGATGCCGAACTCTACGGACTGTTCTCAGACGTCACTCACCCCTCACCCCTCACTTCTCACCTCTAAACCCTAAAAATTATGCATATAGCAGTAGCAGGAAACATTGGCAGTGGCAAGACCACACTCACCAAATTGCTCGCCCACCGTTACGGCTGGACGCCACGTTTCGAACCCGTTGACAACAATCCCTATCTGGCCGATTTCTATGCCGACATGCCCAGATGGTCGTTCAACCTGCAGATCTACTTCCTGAGCAAGCGCTTCAAGGAGGTGGTGGAGATCTCGAAGTCGAAGGAGGTGATCATCCAGGACCGCACCATCTTCGAGGATGCCCGCATCTTCGCCCCCAACCTGCACGGGCAGGGGATGATGAGCGACCGCGACTTCCAGAACTATTCCGACCTCTTCGACCTGATGATGTCGCTGGTGCGCCTGCCTGACCTGATGATCTATATCCGTTCGAGCATCTCGACGCTGGTGGCGCAGATACAGAAACGGGGGCGTGAGTATGAGCAGACCATGCGACTGGACTACCTGCAGGGACTGGAGAAACGCTACGAGGACTGGATATCGACCTATAAGGGACAACTGATTATCGTGGATGGCGATCATTGTAAGTTCGGCGAGAATGCCGAAGACCTGAAGCAGGTGACGGATATGATTGATGCCAAGCTCTACGGACTCTTCCCGATGGAATCACAGAATAATGAATAACCACAATAATATTTATGGCTACAGTTGACGATAAAAAGATTATCTTCTCGATGGTTGGCGTGAGCAAGACCATCCAGCAGAACCAGAAACAAGTACTTAAGAATATATACCTCAGTTTCTTCTACGGGGCCAAGATCGGCATCATCGGACTGAACGGTGCCGGTAAGTCGACCCTCATGAAGATTATCGCAGGCCTTGACCAGCAGTATCAGGGCAATGTGGTGTGGAGTCCCGGCTACAGCGTGGGCTATCTGCCACAAGACCCGCCGCTCGACGAAACGAAGACGGTGAAGGAGAACGTGATGGAGGGTGTGCAGCACGTCTATGATGCGCTGGCGGAATACGACGAGATCAACGTGAAGTTCGGATTACCTGAGTATTACGAGGATCCGGACAAGATGGACAAGCTGATGCAGCGTCAGGCAGAGCTGCAGGATATCATCGACGCGACGGATGCCTGGAACATGGACTCGAAGCTCGACCGTGCAATGGCGGCCTTGAACTGTCCGCCAGGCGACTGGAACGTGCAGACACTGTCGGGTGGTGAGCGCCGTCGCGTGGCGCTTTGCCGCCTGTTGCTTCAGAAACCCGATGTGCTGTTGCTAGACGAGCCTACCAACCACCTCGATGCCGAATCGATCGATTGGCTGGAGCAGCATCTGCAGCAATACGAGGGAACGGTGATCGCCGTGACTCACGACCGCTACTTCCTCGATGATGTGGCCGAGTGGATTCTCGAGCTGGATCGTGGCGAGGGCATCCCCTGGAAAGGCAACTACTCTTCATGGCTGGAGCAGAAGAGCCAGCGACTGGCGCAGGAGGAGAAGACGGCCTCGAAGCGCAGAAAGACGCTGGAGCGCGAGCTGGAGTGGGTGCGCATGGCGCCCAAGGCCCGTCATGCCAAGGGTAAGGCCCGTCTGAACTCCTACGAGATGATGCTCAACGAGGAGCAGAAACAGAAGGAGGAGAAACTGGAGATCTTCATCCCCAACGGTCCGCGTCTGGGTAATAAGGTGATCGAGGCCGAGCATGTGGCCAAGTCGTATCCCGAAAAGACACTGTTCACCGATCTTAACTTCATGCTGCCACCCAATGGCATCGTGGGTGTGATTGGTCCTAACGGTGCCGGTAAGACCACGCTGTTCCGACTGATTATGGGTTTGGAGCAGGCGGATGCAGGCTCGTTTGCCGTGGGCGAGACGGTCAAGCTGTCGTATGTCGATCAGCAGCATAAGGATATCGATCCTGAGAAGTCGGTCTATGAGGTAGTGTCGCAAGGCAATGAGACCATCCGCATGGGTGGCAAGGATGTGAATGTGCGCGCCTATCTGTCGCGGTTTAACTTCAGCGGTGCCGATCAGGAGAAGAAATGTGCCGTGCTCTCCGGTGGTGAGCGCAACCGCCTGCACCTGGCCATTGCCTTGAAGCAAGAGGGTAATGTGTTACTTTTAGATGAGCCTACTAACGATATAGATGTCAACACCTTACGCGCCTTGGAGGAAGGTCTTGAGGCCTTTGCCGGTTGTGCCGTCATTATCAGCCACGACCGCTGGTTCCTCGACCGTATCTGTACCCATATCCTGGCTTTCGAAGGCGAGGGAAAGGTGTTTTATTTTGAGGGCAACTATAGTGAATATGAGAGTAATAAGGCTCAGCGCTTAGGGTTGGAAGAACCCAAGCGGGCACGCTATCGCAAACTGATGGAAGAATAGCGGATGAAAGGCGGTTTGCAAACTTTTGCGAACCGCCTGATTCTGCTGCGAACTATTGCGAATAGCGATGCAAACTATTGCGAACGGAAATATTTGGAAGTATCGTTTATAAGTCGTAACTTTGCGCCATGATTCAAACGTTGACAATGACATCCGGCCTCGGCCTCACCGATCGTGAGTGGTTCCTATTAATAATAGGTATGGTGGTCTACGCGGTGCTCTTCGTGGTAACCGTACAGAACAGCCGCCGTAAGATGATGGCCATGCACGAGAAGATCCGCACGCTGCAGGAGGCCCAGCAGTCACAGAGCACGCAGAGCATTGCCCAGAACGAGGCGAAGATCGCTGAACTGGAGACGCTGCTGAAGAAGCTGGGCGACGAGAACTCGCTGCTGCGACTGGAGCTCGAGGAGAAGAAAGCCACGCTCGACTATCATAATAAGGTGGCGCGCCTGGAGAATGAGAAACGCGAGCATGCGGAGACCATGATCTTCTCGTCGGATGTGTATCAGCGCCTTCAGAGCTGTCTGAACCACGGACGCAGTCTGACCCAGCAGGACTGGACGGAGCTGACCGAGGTGGTGAACGGCATCTACACGGGCTTCACCGAGAAGCTCTACAGCCTCTACCGCATGTCGGAACAGGACTACCACGTGAGTCTGTTGATCAAGGTGAGAATCCAGCCGAAGGACATTGCGCTGCTGACGGCCCACTCGAAGGAGAGCGTGGCATCGACGCGCAGCCGCCTTTACTCGAAGGTGTTCGGCATGAAGGGCTCGTCGAAGGATTGGGACGACTTTGTGTTGTCACTTTGAACTTTGAGCTTTGAGCTTTGAACTTTGAACATTATGATTACTTTTAAATATTGAAGTTATGATTGAGTATTTAGCACAACACTTGTGGCAGATGTGGGCCGTAGTGGCCGTGATCTGTCTGATCCTGGAGCTCACGGCAGGCGATTTCTTCATCATCTGCTTCTCCATCGGATCGGTCTTTGCTGCCATCACGGCAGCCTTGGGTGGCAGTATTTATCTGCAGCTGCTGATGTTTGCCATCTTTACGCTCATCAGCCTCTTCTGGGTGCGACCCTTTGCCCAGCGCTACCTGCATAAGGGCGAGGACAAGCGCGTGAGTAATGCCGATGCCTTGATGGACCGTCAGGGCAGGGTGGTGGAGACCGTCAAGGCCGACGGCTTCGGCCGCGTACAGATCGACGGTGACATCTGGAAGGCCGTGACCAACGAGCCCGAGGATATCCCCGCAGGCAAGAACGTGCGCGTGGTAGGCCGCGAGAGCACCATTATTACCGTAGAAGTAATAAAGAATTGAAGAATTGAAGAATTGAAGAATTGAAAAATTGAAGTTTTTAAACCATTAACTATTTATCATTATGGACATTATGAGTTATGTACTGATTGCCATCGTGGTTTGCGTGATTCTCTTCGCAAAGATGGCCCTTGTGATTATCCCGCAGTCGGAAACCAAGATCGTGGAGCGCCTCGGACGCTACTATGCCACGCTGAAACCCGGTATCAACATCATCATCCCGTTTATCGACCGTGCCAAGTCGATCGTGGTGCTGAATCATGGCAGATACCAGTATTCGACGACCATCGACCTGCGTGAACAGGTGTACGATTTCCCCAAGCAGAACGTGATCACCAAGGATAACGTGCAGACGGAGATCAACGCCCTGTTGTACTTTCAGATCGTGGATCCCTTCAAGGCTACCTACGAGATCAACAACCTGCCCAACGCCATCGAGAAGCTGACACAGACCACCCTGCGTAACATCATCGGTGAGCTGGAGCTCGACGAGACGCTGACCTCACGTGACACCATCAACAAGAAGCTGAGCGCCGTGCTCGACGATGCCACCGACAAGTGGGGTGTGAAGGTGAACCGTGTGGAGCTGCAGGACATTACGCCTCCCGACTCTGTGCTGACCGCCATGGAGAAGCAGATGCAGGCTGAGCGTAACAAGCGTGCACAGATTCTGACCTCTGAGGGACAGAAGGCTGCTGAGATCCTCGCTTCTGAGGGTGAGCGTACCGCCATCGTCAACAAGGCTGAGGCTGCCAAGGAGCAGGCCATCCTCGAGGCTGAAGGTGAGGCCCAGGCCCGTATCCGCAAGGCAGAGGCCGAGGCTAAGGCCATCGAACTGATCTCGGAGGCAGTAGGTAAGTCGACGAATCCCGCCAACTACCTGCTCGCCCAGAAGTATATCCAGATGATGCAGGAGCTGGCCGAGGGCGAAAAGACCAAGACCGTTTACCTGCCTTACGAGGCTACGAACCTGCTCGGTTCAATCGGTGGTATTAAGGACCTGTTTAAGTCAGAATAATACTTTTTTGCAAAAAATAGGGGCAGAATGATGCGTTTCTGAATAAAATTGTGTAATTTTGCAGCCGAATTCGGCACTTTGCCGCTTCTCAACGCAAATTCATACTTATGGTACACAATATATTCAAGGGACTGGGCATCGCCCTTATAACGCCATTCAAGGAAGACGGCTCCGTTGACTACGAGGCTCTGATACGTCTGGTGGACT
>CAMJBL010000037.1 GCA_946403845.1 uncultured Prevotella sp.
TGCCCTTGCGCACAGTGCCACTCGACGAGCACGACACATCGTACTTCGCCGACTCAGTGAGGATCCGCAATTTCTCCATGGTCTTCTCAGTCAGCATGGGACAAAGATATTATGCTTGTTTATTTCGTGCCGACGATCTTGGTCTGCGGCTGCTCTTTGTTGCGGCGGTTGACGACGGTGACGACGGCCTGGGCCAGGTTGATGAAAGCGAGGCCTGTGGCCGTATCGCTGTTGAGGGCAGCAGGGGTGCCGTTGTCGCCATTGTCGCAGATGCTCTGAACCAGCGGGATCTGCGCCAGCAGGGGCACATCCATCTCTGCAGCCAGCTGCTTGCAACCCTCCTTACCAAAGATATAGTATTTGTTCTCTGGCAGTTCGGCAGGGGTGAACCACGCCATATTCTCGATGAGGCCGAGGATGGGCACGTTCACCTTGTCGTTGCGGTACATGTCGATACCCTTGCGGGCGTCGGCCAGTGCCACCTGTTGGGGCGTGCTGACAATGACGGCACCCGTGATGGGGAGCGTCTGCAGAAGGGTGAGGTGGATATCGGAAGTGCCTGGCGGGGTGTCGAGGATGAAATAGTCGAGCTCGCCCCAGTCGGCATCGGCGATGAGCTGCTTCAGGGCACTCGTGGCCATACCACCGCGCCAGAGGGTGGCGGTGGTGGGGGAGACGAAGAAGCCGATGCTGAGGAGCTTGACACCGTATTGCTCGATGGGGCAGATGAGGTCGCGTCCGTCTTTCTTAATGGCATAGGGACGCTCGTTCTCGACGTTGAACATCTTGGGCATCGACGGGCCGAAGATATCCGTATCGAGCAGGCCTACACGATAGCCCAGGCGGGCGAGGGCGATGGCGAGGTTTGCAGAGACAGTCGACTTGCCGACACCTCCCTTGCCGCTGCTCACGGCGATGATATTCTTCACGCCAGGCAGCATCTGGCCGACCTCAGGGCGTGGGGCTGACTTGAACTCGGTGACGATTGCGACTTCGACATCTTTTCCGCAATGGTACTTGATGGCGGCCTCAGCGGCCTTGATGGTAGACTTCAGGAAGGGGTCGGTATCGCGGGGGAATTCGAGTACGACTTTGACACGCCAGGGTTCGCCCTCTGCTGCGGGAGCGGCGACGGCTGGCGTATCGGCCACCATGCCGCTCTCGACGAGGTTCTTCTTCGTACCAGCATACGTGACCGTTGCCAGCGCGTCGATGATCATTTGGGGATATAGGGTCATTTAAACTCTAAACTCTAAACTCTAAACTCTAAACTATTCCTTCTCCTTCAGCACATAAACCTTCACCCACTCCTTGTTGGCCATGTAGAGCGTCTTGGTGTTCTTGGGGAGCCAGAAAGAGCAACCTACCACATCCTTGAAGGTGCTCCTGGAGATGGCTGGCGGGGTGGGGCTGTTGACAATGACGTCGCGCAGCGAGGGACACTTGGCGAAGGCCTCGCCACCAATCTTCTTCAGAGCGACGGGCAGTTCAACCTTGCTAAGCATGGTGCACTCGTAGAAGGCGTCGCTGCCAATGCTGGTGACGGCGATGGGAATCTTGATGCTCTCCAGCGAGCTACACTTCTCGAAAGCGTCGTCGCCAATGCTGGTGAGGGCCACGGGGAGGTCGATGCTCCTGAGGGCGGTGCACTCCTGGAAGGCCTTCGTACCGATCTTCTTGACGGTGTTGGGCAGGGTGATGATGCGCAGGGCATTGCACTTATAGAAGGTCTTGCTCTCGATTTCGGGAATGAAGCCGTTGATGGCCACACTATCGAGGACGGCGCAGCCTTCGAAGGCGCTGTTGCCGATGAATTTCACTAGGTTGGGGATGATGGCCTGGCGCAGGCTGGAGCATTCGGTAAAGGCCTCATCGCCGATTTTCGTAAGCGCTGAGGGCAGGTCGATCTCGGCCAGGCTGCGACACTGCTCGAAGGCACTGTTGCCGATGGCCTTGACCGTTGCGGGGATGCTGATGCTGTTGAGGCTGATACAGCCAAAGAAAGTGTTGGAACCGATCTCGCTGAGGCTGCCTTCGAGGCTGACGCTGGTAAGGGCCGTGCAGTTCTTGAACACGCCGCTGCCCAGCTTGGAGATCTGTTCGAGGGTGACGGCCTCGAGGTTCTTGCAGTCTTCGAAGGCGTTGCTGCCGATCTTGCTGACCTTGGCCATCTCGATGCTCTTGAGGTTGTCGCAGTCCTCGAAGGCGGAATTGCCGATCTCGTCGATATCCTCAGGCAGCTCGACCTCTTCAAGGCTCTTACACTCGCGGAAGGCGTCGCTGTCGATGGTTTTCACGCTCTTAGGGAAGCTGATGCTCTTGAGCGCCTCGCAACCCTTGAAGGAGGCACTGCTGATTTTCTTCACCTCGCCCATGATGTTGACACTGGTGAGGGCCTTGCAGCCGTTGAAAACCTGCGAGCCCAGGTCGCTGACGTTCTCAGGAATCTCCACGCTGGTGAGGGCCTTGCAATCCTCGAAGGCCTCGTTGCCGATGGCGGTGACATGGCTGGGGATACTGATAGCCGCCAGACTCTCACAACCCTGGAAGGCTTGGTTCTCGATGGTGGTCACACTCTCAGGGATATTGATTCCAGGCAGTGCGGCACAGCCGTCGAAACAGCTCTTGCTGATGTTGGTGATGCCCTGTGGCAGGGTGACTTTCAGCAATTGTTTGGCACCGGAGAAAAGACCGTTGGGCAGTTCGTTGGTGGCCTTGGCCTCCTTGCCCTCCGTGAAGACGGCCTCGGAGATATCGACACTGGTGACCACGCATTCGCCTTTCTTCTCGTTGGCCTTGCTGCGGTTGACAATCTGCTGTAGCAGTTTGATATCGGCGCTGTTGAGCGGACCACTGACTTTCAGCTCGGAGATTTTATACATCTCGTCTTTCTGGATCTGCTTCGAGAGTTGTCCGACGGCATCCACCGTCACATTCTTTGAAACTTGTGCAGAGGTCAGCACGGGCAGTGCTGCCAGCACGATGGAAATCAGTCTTTTCATAATCAATCGGTTTTTATTTTGCTTTATCGAGGCTGCTGCGCTTCGAACGGTGGTAGGAGCGGTAGTCGTCGAGTTCAATCTCGACATCAGGCTCTTTGAGCTCGCCGTTGCGAGGCAGTTGCCATTTCATATACTTGATGTTCAGACCACGGGCAATCCACATGGATTCGTAGTAGGTCTGGATAGAGGCGGCCTCGGAGAACTCGGAGTGATCTAAGTCCTCTGCGTAAAGATCAGTCGTCCTCAGGAGAATGGGCAAGTTGTTGTGCCCTACCATATAAGTGGTGTAGGTGAAAAGGAAGTTGGAGTCGGTCTTCAGGTGGATGATGCCACCATCGATGAGGAACTTGCGATAGCGTTCCATGAACCAGGTCGACGTGAGACGCTTGCGGGGGTTCTTCATCTGCGGGTCGCTGAACGTGAGCCAGATCTCCTGCACCTCGTCCTCGGCGAAGAATCGCTCGATGATCTCGATGTTCGTGCGGAGGAAGGCCACATTCTTCAAGCCTTCGCTGAGGGCCTGGGTGGCGCCTGTCCACATGCGGGCACCCTTGATGTCGACGCCGATGAAGTTCTTGTCGGGGTAGCGCTTGGCCAGTTCCACGGTGTATTCGCCCTTGCCACAGCCCAGTTCGAGCACGATGGGGTTCTGGTTGTGGAAATACTGTTCATGCCAGTGACCCTGCATCTCAAAGGGAACATGTTCCACTACCGAGTAGGGGTACTGGAACACGTTCTCATAGGTCTCCATGTCGGCGAACTTCGCCAGCTTGCCTTTTCCCATGCGCTATTTATTCGTCAACGTATTTGGGGGAGTCGCCATGCTCGGTGGTTTGCGGTTCGCTGTCCTTCAGACACATGATGAAGACGATGAGCGCCACGATGGCGAATAGGATGCCAGAGGCGGAGTAAAAGAGCATCTCGCCTGCATTACCGCCCCAAACCTTCAGGATGGTGTCTGAGTCGAATGAACCGCTCGCGGCATCTTCCATCAATGTGTTAATGGCGGGCGATGTGGCTGCTACGACAGTGTTCACAATACCTAATGCATAGCTGATGTATACCCACCAGGCACTCTTGTCGGCGTCCTGCAGACGGCGCGCGGTGGCTGACAGACCGAAGAACATGACGATGGTGGAGATAATGCCGTTAACCAGAAGATTGTCGGTGAGCGAGCTAAGCACCCAGTTGAGAATCAAAATGATGGGTATCCACCACCAGAACTCAGAGCGGCGACTGCGGCCCTTGAAATCCAAAATGCGGCTGGAGGCCAGTTTGACAGCCTCTACAAAGCCAAGTTGAGGTAATGCTTTCATATTTATTCAATTACGATTGTTGTCCATCCGTGCTTGTCCTCGATCTCGCCGTACTGGATACCGCGCAGGGTATCGAAGAGCTTCTTCGACATGGGGCCTGGTTTCTCGCCGAAGCTATAGCGCTTGCCAGTGTCGAGGTCGTCGATATAGGAGATGGGGCTGATCACAGCGGCTGTTCCGCAGGCACCGGCCTCCTCGAAGGTCTCGAGCTCCTCCTCAGGAATGGGACGGCGCTCCACCTTCATGCCCAGATCCTCAGCGACCTGCATCAGACTCTTGTTGGTGATGGAGGGCAGGATAGAGCTGGACTTCGGCGTGATATAAGTGTTGTCCTTGATACCGAAGAAGTTGGCAGCACCACACTCGTCCATGTATTTCTTCTCCTTGGCGTCGAGGTAGAATTCACAGGCGTAGCCTTTCTCGTGAGCCAGGTTGTTGGCGAACAGAGAGGCAGCGTAGTTACCACCTACCTTATATTTACCAGTGCCAAGAGGCGCACTGCGGTCGTAGTCGCGGATAATCACATAAGGATTGGCAGCGAAACCACCCTTGAAGTACGGGCCTACAGGTGTGACGAAGATCAGGAAGCAGTACTCCTTGGCGGGATGTACACCCACCTGGGCGCTGGTTCCGATGAGCAGCGGACGGATATAGAGCGTGGCACCGCTCTCGTAGGTGGGAATCCACTCCTGGTTCAGGCGCACCACCTTCTTCACCATCTCACAGAACAGCTCTGTGCTCACCTCGGGCATCATGATACCACGACAGGTGGACTGCAGACGGGCTGCATTCTCGTCCATACGGAATACGCGCACCTTGCCGTCAGGACAACGATAGGCCTTCAGACCCTCGAATGCCTCCTGTCCGTAGTGCAGACAGGTAGCGGCCATGTGCAGGTTCAGATACTCATCGGAGCAAACCTCGATTTCACCCCATTTACCATCACGGTAATAACAACGCACGTTGTAGTCGGTCTTCATGTAGCCGAATGACAGACTACCCCAATCCAAATTCTTCATTTGCTTCTATCTTTTTAATGTGATTTATGCATATTTGCTTGCAAAAGTAATCAAATTCTTGCGTTTGAGCAACAAAAAACATGAAAAATCGCACTTTTCCTCCATCTTTCTTGTTGGATTAGGGAAAAACAAGTACCTTTGTCGCAGTTTTTAACATTATATATAACTAAGCAAAGATGAGAAAATTACTTTTATTGGCATTTCTGGCAGTCGGAATGACAGCCAATGCTGAGACCATCGTCAACGACGATGAAGAACAGATTGAGAATAAAGGTGGTGTGGAACTAGGTAAGGGCAAGGATGACGACGACCGCTGGTCGATGCATATCGCCTTGGGTGTAAACATCCCCACGGGTGCCCCCGACGGTGTGGAGTTTGCACCTTTCCGTTCATGGGAGTTCAACTGGACGATTGCTCAATATGACTACACGCCCGGCAAGTCGAACACGACGCTTTCTGCCGGCTTGGGCTTCAACTGGCGCTTCTATACGTTGAGCGGACACAAGAACGGATTTGTCAAGGCCAATGATTTCGTTTCGGTATATGAGATTGGGACACAACTCGATGATTTCTCATCAAGCATCCACACGACAGCTTTGACAATGCCTCTGCTCGTCAAGCAGAAGTTCAGCAAGAGCTTTGCCGTTTCACTGGGTGCCCAGCTGAACTGGAACTTCTATGCCTGCACCCATAATTATTTTGAGCAGGGTGACCGTGAGACAGATGAGTATGTGAAGAAGATCGGCCAGCGCCCCATCACCGTCGATGTGCTGGGTATGGTGCATTTCGGAGACTTTGCCGTTTATTGCAAGTATTCTCCAATGAGCATACTGAAGAAGGACCGCGGTGTTGACTTCAAGTCACTCGCCGTCGGCTTCTACTTCTAAGGCGATTACTCGCGTTCAGCCTGAATCTTCAGGATTTCCTGTTCTGTCTTGGTCAGTTTGTCCTTGCAGAACTTGATGAGTCGCTGTGCTTCCTTGAGTTGCACAGCGATTTCGTCAATGCTGTATTCGTCGCTTTCCATCTTGCGCACAATCTCCTGGAGTTGTGCGAAAGCAGCTTCGTATTTCTGTTCTTGATTCATTTTACTATTGATTTGATGGTTCCTTTTTCTAAACGGGTCTCAATCTCGTCGCCATGTTGCAGCGTCTGAGGGTCGCGGACAATCTTACCGTCTTTCATTGTCATGCTGTAGCCACGGCTGAGCAACAGGGCAGGATCGAGGCTCTTGGCTTTCTCCTCGATGAGTTGCAAGCGGTGTTTCTCTGTCAACAAACGACGATCGAGAAGGATGGGCAGTCGGTTCTCTAAATTGATAATGGATAATTGGGAATTGAGAATTTTCTGCTGTGCGTGATGAGTGAGTCTGCTATTGAGGTCGTCAAGTCGGGCCTCCTGACGCACCTTGACATTGGAGAAGAGCCTGGGCAATAGTTCGGCTATGGTGGCAAACTGTGACTTGTAACAGGCCAGTTTCTGTTGCGCAAAACGCACAATCTGTTCCTGTGCGTCGTTGAGGCTGTCCATGACGGTTTTCAGGTGGTCGATGAGAAAGGCAGCCGCAGCGGTGGGTGTCTTCACTCTGGTGTGGGAGATCAAGTCGAGGATGCTCTCATCACGCTCGTGGCCGATGCCAGTGATGATGGGCAGGGGGAAGTTGGCGACATTTTCGGCCAGTGCCAATGTGTCGAAGCCACTAAGGTCGGCCGCACCACCACCTCCTCGGATGATTACGACTACGTCGAATGAAGAGGTGAGAGAATAGATTTGCTCAAGGGCGGCGATGATGCTTTGCTCAACCTCCTCGCCCTGCATGATGGCTGGGAAGAGCTGTGTCTCGAACTTAAAGCCGTAGGGGTTGTTGGAGAGTTGGTTGCAGAAGTCGCCATAGCCTGCTGCTGTCTCACTGCTGATGACGGCAATGCGTTGACAAAACAGCGGCAGTTGCAGCTCTTTCTGCAAATCGAACACACCTTCTGCTTTGAGTTGGCGGATGATCTCCTGCCGCTTGCGGGCCATGTCGCCAAGGGTGTAGGTGGGGTCGATGTCTGTGACGATCCACGAAAAGCCGTAGGCCTCGTGGAACTGCGCGTAGACCTTCAGCAATACCTTCATGCCTGCGTGGAGCTGCTGGCCTGTGGTACGTTCGAAGTAAGGACGGATGAGCATCCATTTCGAGGCCCAGCATCTGGCGGAGGCCTTGGCGATGGGCGTCGCATTCTTCTCGTCCTTCTCGATGAGTTCCATATAGCAGTGGCCTTTCGACTCCCTGCATTCAGACAATTCCGCCTCTACCCAATACTCATTGGGCATCTCGCACTCGATGACCTCGCGGACGAGGCTGTTGAGTTCGTAGAGGGTTAATCGCTTTTCGCTCATTCTTTATCTAGTATCACTTATTACTAGACTGGCTAGTCTGACTAGTCGGGCTAGTTTATTCTACTTTGCCGATCATATAGGCCCGCCAGAAGTTGGGGATGCCATAGCCGTAGACATTGTCTGGCTCCTCGTGTTGGCTGCTGGTCTGACGCACGAGGTTGATGATTTCGAGGGCCGTCTTGTTGGGCAGACTCTCCCACAGACAAGCCACGAGTCCTGCGACGACGGGCGTTGAGAACGAGGTTCCCATATCTCTGATCACAGTTCCCCGACCTGATATCAGCGAGGCCGGACTGCCCAGGGCCATCACATCGGGCTTCACACGTCCGTCCTGTGTCGGACCTACGCCGCAGAAAGGGGCCACCCTTTTGTCGTAATTGACGGCGCCTACGGTCAGGATGTCATTGGCATCGGCTGGGAAGGTGATTTTCTTCCATGGTCCTATGCCGAGGTTACCTGCCGAATTGATCAGGATGATGCCCTTACCGGCCAGCATCGATGCCGTTCTGCTGATGAGGGCCTTCTGACCGTCAAGGTCGCGCAGGCGGTAGTCGCCCAGATGACGGTCGTATTCATTATATCCCAAACTCGAGCTGATGATGTCGACACCTGCAGAGTCGGCAAATTCTGCCGCCATCGTCCAGTAGTCTTCCTCTACGGGCTGTTCAGTTTGCTGATCCTCGCAGCGTAGCAGCCAATAACGGGCTTCTGGGGCCGTGCCTACCAGTATCTGCGGTTCGTTAGCGGCCATCGCCGAGAGCACCTTTGTGCCATGATCCGTCTCGCGATAGAAATGGGTGCTGTTGGGATAGACGAAGTCTTTTTCACCAAGGATATTGGCTTTTTGGAGGATGGGTATCTGGTCGCAATTTTGGAAACCGCCGTCGAGCACGGCGATGGTCATGCCCTTGCCTTTGTGGCCGATGCTGTGCAGACGGTGGCCATTGAGCATCTCGATCTGATCTCTGCCGTTGCCATAGTGCTCCCCTCGGATACTGTCCCAGGGGTTCCATTTGTCATGAACCTTTATCTTTGGTAATCCGCGCTCAATGGAATCGGGTGATACCCACACCTGGCATGAGGCCTTGACAAAGTCGAGTGTTGCCAATTGACGCAATAAGGTCGTGTCGTTTGAATGTACAAGGACCGTGTTTTGCCATCGGCTGGTGCCAATGAGGGTCCATTCCTTGGGATTCTTCTTGTCCTGATGGGCAAATTCGTTGGCGGATTTTTCAATATTTTTCAAGTACTGATGACTGACGGGCAGGTCTGTGGAGTCGAGTGGCAGTCCTTGTCGCCTGCGACGCTCTATGGACTTATGGGAGAGCCATCGCCCGGGGTGGTCGAGCGAGTAGGATGTGCCTTGCTTGTCCTTGAGGGTATAGCGCCAGATATAGTATTTCCCTCCAGGATATTTCATCTTGGAGACAGTTGTCGCTGCCGAGACCGTCATGGCGAGTAGCACGGCAATCATACAAAGTATGGCCTTCGATGGCTTGATTGTTCCCATTCCGGCTGCAAAGTTACGAAAAAACGAATGAAAAGCCAAATTAATTTGGGCTTTTCTGAGTGCCAAGTAAGTTCGGCATAGCCAAAGTTACAAATATTTTCTGGAAATCCTTGTTTGGCCCGATAATTTTTTGTACCTTTGCATCACGAAAGAAAACAAAACATGACAGATAATAAGCAAGCCGCCCTTGAATTGGGACAGAAGCCTGTTGGACAACTGCTTTGGCAGTATGCCCTGCCTGCTATTGTGGCCATGACGGCGTCGAGCCTCTACAATATCATCGACCGTGCCATGATTGGCCAGATTGTAGGTCCGGAGGCCATTGCGGGTCTGGGCATCACCTTCCCCTTCATGAACCTGAGCGCGGCTTTTGGTGCTGCCGTGGGTGTAGGTTCCTCGACGTGTATCAGTGTGAAACTGGGGCAGAGAGACTACCAGACGGCGGAGCATCTGTTGGGTAATACGGTGACGCTGAATCTGATTATCGGATTCGTGTTCATGGTGATTTCGTTGCTGTTCCTCGACCCCATTCTGCGTTTCTTTGGCGCCAGCGATGTGACGCTGCCTTATGCCCGTGAGTTCATGACTGTTATCCTGTTGGGTAATATGGTGACCCACATGTATTTCGGCATGAATGCTGTGTTGCGCGCTGCTGGCAAGCCCCGTCATGCGATGTATGCGACGCTGTTTACCGTAGCCTGTAATATCGTGCTCGTCGTCGCCTTCGTATGGTGGTTCCGTTGGGGTATCCGAGGTGCTGCTTTGGCTACCATCACCTCGCAGTCGCTGGCACTCTGCTGGCAGATGTGGATATTCTCCGACAAAAAGGAACTGCTGCATCTGAAACGCGGCATTTATCGTCTGAAATCGCAGTTGGTCAGGAATATCATCGCCATCGGCATCTCACCCTTCCTGATGAACGTGACGAGCTGTGTCATTGTGATTTTCATGAACAACCAGTTTGTGCGCTATGGTGGTGATATGGCTGTGGGCGCCTATTCCATTGCCAACTCGGTGGTGATGGTGTTCTTCATGTTCGTCATGGGTATGAACCAGGGTATGCAGCCAATTGTGGGCTATAACTACGGAGCCGAGAAATACGACCGCATGTTCCGTTGTCTGTGGCTGACCATTGCTTGTGCTACAGCGATTCTGTTGGTGGGATGGGCGTTGTCGATGCTCTTCCCCCGTATAATTGCCCGCATCTTTACCACGGACCAGACGCTACTCGACCTGGCTGCGAAGGGTATCAAGATCGATATGCTGGTATTCTTCGTCGTGGGTTCGCAAGCCGTCATCACTAATTTCTTCCAGTGTATCGGTAAGGTGAAGGTGTCTATCTTCCTCTCGCTGTCGCGCCAGCTGTTCCTGCTGTTGCCGATGGCGTATGTCTTTCCGTTGTTCTGGGATCTCGACGGTGTGTGGTATTCGATGCCGGCCTCCGACTTCGGCTCGTTTGCAATGACGATTCCAATGCTTATGTGGTATATGAAGAGGTTGAGAAATGAAAAGTTAGAAGTGAAAAGTGACTAGTAGTATGAAGCATATTATTATCAACGTAGGAAGACAGCTGGGAAGTGGCGGCCACGACATCGGAAGGATGCTCGCCCTTGATTTCCAGGCCAAATATTACGATCGCGAGTTGCTGAACCTGGCGGCGAAGGAGAGCGGCCTCTCTGAGAAGATCTTCGAGCAGAACGACGAGAAGAAGGGCTTTTTCCGTGGACTGCTCAATATCGGGACGCCCCACCTTGGCGGAGGAGCCGATAAGCCCGATCTCTCGCAGGAGAGCCTGTTCCAGTTTCAGAGCGATGCCATCATCAAGGCTGCCAAAGAGGGCTCGTGTGTGTTCGTGGGCCGTTGCGCCGATTATATCCTGCGCGACTTCCCTAATACGGTGAATATCTTCATCACGGCCTCGATGGAATATCGTGTCTCCCAGATAATGAACAAACAGCATTTGAATAAAGAGGAGGCTCATAGGTTTATCGAGCAGAAGGAGTCGAAACGTGCCGCCTACTATAATTACTATACTGGCAAGAAATGGGGCGCGGCTGAGAGCTATGACCTCTGCATCGACTCCAGCATCCTCGGACTGGTGGAGACAGAGAAGATCATTGCCGGGTTTATCCGCAAGCGGTTTGATTTATGAAGCGAATAGGCATTCTGAGTGATACCCATAGCTATTGGGACGAGAAGTATCTGCACTACTTCGAACCCTGCGACGAAATCTGGCACGCAGGGGATATCGGCAGTGTGGAGGTGGCCGAGAAACTGGCGGCTTTCCGTCCTTTCCGTGCAGTCTGCGGTAATTGCGACGGTGGCGACCTCAGACTGATGTATCGTGAGTTGAACCGTTTTAAGGTCGAGGATGTCGACGTGCTCATCAAGCATATCGGGGGCTATCCAGGAAACTATGATTTCTCGGTGCGCTCCACGCTCTTCGCCAATCCACCGCAGTTGTTCGTGGCTGGTCATTCACATATCCTGAAGGTGAAATACGACAAGACGTTGAATCTGCTGCACATCAATCCTGGGGCCGCAGGTTTGCAGGGCTGGCATAAGGAGAGAACCCTCGTCCGCCTGACCATCGACGGCAAGGAATTCAAAGACCTCGAAGTCATCACTCTGGGTGAGCCTCGTAACATTTAAATAATGAAATAGTAAAATTGTAAAATAGTCAAATATGAAAACGATTGTCATTACTGGTGGCGCAGGCTTTATTGGAAGCCATGTGGTGCGCCTGTTTGTGAACAAGTATCCCGAGTATCACATCATTAACCTCGACAAACTGACGTATGCAGGAAATCTTGCAAACCTCAAAGACATCGAGAACAAGCCCAACTACGAGTTTGTGAAGATGGACATCTGCGATTTTGATGCCTTCTACCAGCTGATGCAGGACAAGAAGGTCCACGGCATTATCCATCTGGCAGCTGAGAGTCATGTAGACCGTTCGATTAAGGATCCTTTCACCTTCGCCAAGACGAATGTGATGGGCACGCTGAGTCTGCTCCAGGCTGCGAAACTCTATTGGGAGAGCCTGCCCGAGAAGTATGAGGGTAAGCGATTCTATCATATCTCAACGGACGAGGTATATGGCGCCTTAGAACTGACGCATCCTGAGGGTATCGAACCTCCGTTCACCACGACCGCATCGAGCTCAGAGCATCATCTGGCCTATGGTGATAAGTTCTTCCTGGAGACCACGAAGTACAATCCTCATTCACCATATAGCGCTGCAAAGGCATCAAGCGATCACTTCGTGCGAGCCTATCACGATACCTATGGTATGCCCGTCGTCGTGACGAATTGCTCGAATAACTACGGCCCCTATCAGTTCCCTGAGAAGCTGATTCCGCTGTTTATCAACAACATCCGTCATCGTAAGCCGTTGCCCGTTTATGGTAAGGGTGAGAACGTGCGCGACTGGCTCTATGTCGAGGATCATGCCCGTGCCATCGACGTAATTTTCCATGAGGGAAAGATTGCCGATACCTACAATATTGGTGGTTTCAATGAGTGGAAGAACATCGATATCATTAAGGTGGTGATTAAGACCGTTGATCGTCTGCTGGGCCGTAAGGAAGGCGAGGATATGGATCTGATCACCTTCGTCACCGACCGTGCTGGTCATGATTTAAGATATGCCATCGACTCTTCGAAACTCCAGAAGGAACTCGGCTGGGAGCCCTCGCTCCAGTTTGAGGAGGGTATTGAGAAGACCGTCCGCTGGTATCTCGACAATCAGGAGTGGCTCGATAATGTGACCTCAGGCGACTATCAGAAGTATTACGATAACATGTACGCCAACCGCTAATGTTTAGTCTGTTGTCGTGCCACGACAACCCCTCAACGCTTTCTATGGATAATATTACCAGGTCATTGCATACATTTCTGGTTCGTGTTGGTCTCAACCCCACAACAATCTCCCCTCAGATGGAGCACTACTTAGAGCATCTGCTCTATCTGCTCCCGCCTGAGGAAGAGGAGGCTGTGACCCATTATTATGGCCTCTTTGGCTCTCAGCGCCTTTCCCTTCAGGAGATAGCTGCCGAACTGGCGTTGTCGCAGGAAGATGCAATGGTGCGCATTGACCAGTGTGTCCGTAAGCTCGCAGTTACCCCCGAATGGCAAATGATGAAACAAACCCTAAAGAAATGAAGAAGATATTACTATTAGGCTCCGGAGAACTCGGCAAAGAGTTCGTGATAGCCGCCATGCGTGCAGGCCAGTATGTGATTGCCTGCGACCGTTATGACAATGCTCCGGCCATGCAGGTGGCCGATGAGCGTGAAGTGTTTTCCATGCTCGATGGCGATGCCCTCGAGGCTGTCGTCAAGAAACACCAGCCCGACATCATCGTGCCTGAGATCGAGGCCATCCGTACGGAGCGGCTGTTTAAGTTCGAGGAGCAGGGCATTCAGGTGGTACCGTCGGCACGGGCCGTCAACTACACGATGAACCGTCGTGCTATCCGCGATCTCGCTGCCAAAGAGCTTGGCCTAAGAACCGCCAAGTATTTCTATGCCAAGACCTTCGAGGAGTTCAAGGCCGCTGCCGACGAGATTGGCTTCCCTTGTGTGGTGAAGCCCCTGATGTCATCTTCTGGTCATGGTCAGAGCTATGTCCACAATGACAGCGAGCTCGAAACGGCTTTCAAGGAGGCGATGGAAGGCTCGCGCGGTGATGTGAAGGAGGTGATTATCGAGGAGTTTATCGACTTCGATTCTGAGTTTACGTTGCTTACCGTCACCCAGCAGCACGGATGGCCGACATTGTTCTGCCCGCCCATCGGACACGTGCAGAAGTCTGGCGACTATCGTGAGTCATGGCAGCCCTATAAGATCTCTGACGAAGCGCTGAAACAGGCGCAGATGATGGCCGACAAGGTGACGAAAGCCTTGACGGGTGCTGGCATCTGGGGTGTTGAGTTCTTCCTGACCAAGCAGGGTGAGGTGATTTTCTCTGAGCTGAGTCCACGTCCGCATGACACGGGTATGGTGACGCTGGGACATACCACCAACCTCTCTGAGTTCGAATTGCATTTCCGTGCAGTCATGGGTCTGCCGATTGCAGGCATCCATCTGGAGCATGCTGGCGCCTCGGCCGTCATACTCTCACCAAAGGAGGCTTCGACACCTGTCGACCGTTCGCTGCTCGACTACAACTTCGTGGATGCCCTTAAGGAAGACCGTACCCGCATCCGCATCTTTGGCAAACCTGAGGCTCATAAGGGCCGTCGCATGGGTGTGGTGCTTTGCTATGGCGAGTTGGGCGATGATGTCAACGCGCTCCGTGATAAGGCCAAGCGTCTGGCAAAGACCGTTCTTGGCACGGATCCATACGCGAAGTTAAGATAAGTTGCTACCGCCGATGGAAATCAAGATAATCGACCTGCCCAAGATTATGGACCCTCGTGGCAACCTGACGTTTGCTGAGGCTCAGGCGATGGTACCTTTCGACATCAAACGGGCCTATTGGGTATATGATGTGCCTGGCGGTGAAAGTCGGGGAGGGCATGCGCACAAGCGGCTGAAGCAGTTTGTCATTGCGCTGAGCGGCTCGTTTCATGTCACACTCGATAATGGCCGAGAGCGGAAGACGGTGCTGCTGAACCATCCTTGGCAGGGCCTGCTCATCGATACCAATACCTGGCGAACGCTCGACGATTTCTCATCGGGTGCCGTCTGCCTCGTGCTGGCCTCTGAGCATTATGAGGAGGATGATTATATCTACGATTACGACGAGTTCTTGAAATACGTTGGATGTTCGAAGTAAGGCGATACACCCCTGATAAGGCCGACGAATGGAATCAGTCCGTGGCGCAGTCGAAGAACGGCACATTTCTCTTCGATCGCCGTTTTATGGACTATCATGCCGACCGTTTCGAAGATTGTTCACTGATGATCTACCGTTGTGGGGCTTTGTATGCCTTGCTGCCTGCGAATATCAAGGATGGTGTCCTAACCAGTCACGGAGGACTGACCTATGGGGGCTTGGTCATGAGCGACAAGTGCTCGGCTAAGGGCGTTCAGCAGGTGTTTGCCGCCATCAATGAATGCCTGCGTGCGATGGCTGTCAAAAGGGTTGTCTACAAGGCTGTCCCCTGGATTTATCATCAGCAGCCGGCTGAGGAGGATTTGTTTGCGCTGACCAGCATCTGTGAGGCACGACTCATCATCCGCGACATTTCCTCTGCGATTATGGGTGATTGCAAAATGCCGTTCACGGAATCTCGATTGTCTGGCATCCGAAAGGCTCGCAGAAGGGGCTTGGAAGTGCGCGAAAGTACGGATTTCGCTACGTTCTGGCAGATACTCAACGACAATCTCACAAGCAAATATGGTGTGCGCCCGGTGCATTCGGCTGCGGAATTGGAACTTTTGCATGGCCGATTCCCTGGGCAGATCAAACTCTATATGGTCTTCGATGGTGAGACGCCCCTTGGAGGAACCGTCTTGTTTCTGACGCCTCAGGTGCTCCATACCCAATACATCTCTGCGACGCAGGAAGGCAAGGCTTGTGGGGCTATCGACCTCTTGTTCGACCATCTCATCCATCAGGTCTACTCAGACTACCGCTACATCGATTTCGGCAAATCCACCAGCAGCGACAGCGCCGACCTCAATGAGAATCTGATATTCCAGAAGGAAGGCTTTGGTGCAAGGGCTGTTTGTTATGATACTTACGAATGGACGCTATGATAAAGTATTTGCCTTTGGGTGACATCAATGCCCGCTACGATGCTGAGATCCGCGAGGCCGTTAACAAGGTGCTCGACAGCGGCTGGTATCTCAAAGGTGAGGCTACGCGACGTTTCGAAGAGGCCTATGCGGCGTATATCGGCACAAACTATTGCATCGGCTGTGGCAACGGCCTCGATGCCTTGAAACTCATCTTCCGTGCCTATATGGAGATGGGCGTGATGCAGGTTGGCGACGAGGTCATCGTGCCTGCCAATACCTATATCGCCTCGATCCTCGCCATTACGGAATGCGGCCTTAATCCTGTTCTTGTTGAACCCGCTCCCGATACCCTTCAAATCGACGATACCCTCATCGAGCAGGCCATCACAGAGCGTACGAAGGCCATCATGATTGTCCATCTCTATGGCCGCTGCGCCTATACGCCCCTTATTGGTGACCTCTGCCTGAAACATAATCTCAAGCTCATCGAAGACAATGCCCAAGCCCATGGCTGCCACTTTGTTCCGTCTGTTGCTGTGCCACAGCAACACACAAAGACGGGAGCCTTAGGCGATGCCGCCGCCCATAGTTTCTACCCCGGCAAAAATCTTGGCGCTTTAGGTGATGCAGGAGCCGTTACTACCAATGATGCTCAATTGGCCGACATCGTCCGTGCTTTAGGCAACTACGGTAGCCATCAGAAATACATCCACGACTACTGTGGCTATAACTCCCGCATCGACGAGCTCCAGGCTGCCATCCTTTTGGCCAAACTCCCTCATCTCGATGCTGCCAATCAGCGTCGCAAGGAGATTGCTGCTCGCTATCAGCGAGAAGTAAGCAATCCCCTCGTGAGATTACTTCTCTCCACCCCTGAGCAGTATTCTCGTTCAGCTCTCGCTCCACGCGACTGCGTCTATCATATCTTCCCCGTTTTCTGCGAGCGTCGTGACGAACTCCAACAATATCTCTCAGACAATGGCATCGAGACCCAGATTCATTATCCCATTCCGCCCCACAAGCAGAAATGTTATAAGGCGTGGAATACGCTTGAACTTCCCGTCACCGAGCGCATCCATGCCCAGGAACTCTCCATCCCCTGCCATCAGGTCCTCACGGATGACGAAGTCTCCACCATCATCCGCCTCCTGAACCAATTCACCTCTGAGACAAAGGATTGAAGAAGATGAAGAGACTCTTTTTGTTTACAGTAGCTTTGCTGTTGTTGTTGTCGGCTGATGCACAACCAATCAGTGAACAGGAAGCACTTGTGAAGGCGCAACAATTCTTTAGAAAGGCAAGTCAGACGCTTGCAGCAAGGAGAATTTCGTCTCGCAAAGCACCTGAGCTGACACTTGCCAGCAATCGCGATGAGTTCTATGTCTTCAATGACAAAGCTAATGGCGGCTACGTCGTCATCAGTGGTGAAGAGCGGATGCCTGATGTGTTGGCATACGCCTATGATGGCTATTTCGATACCGTCAATATTCCCTGCAACATGCGGGCGTGGATGGAGAACTATGTCCAACAAGTGGTCTATTTGCGGGAGCACCCAGAAGCCAAGGTGACAAGACGAGCTGCTCAAGAAAGAAAAAACATGCCTCCACTGCTAACCTGTTGGTTTAATCAGGGCAGATATTATAATGACAAGTGTCCTGAAGTGGATGGTGAGCATTGTCTGACGGGATGCGTTGCAACGGCGATGGCTCAAATCATGCATTATTATCAATGGCCCAAACAGACTTCTGCTGTCATACCTGCTTATAAAGCCAGTAGCTATAACATTGACATGCCCGCCCAACCCATTACGACAATCGACTGGGATAACATACTGAATCAATATCATGAGGGAGAAATTTATCAAGATGAACAAATCAATGCCATCTCTACTTTGATGTTGTTATGTGGCGCGGCTGTCAAGATGGATTATTCTCCAATCAACAGTGCGGCTCTTTCTATTATTGTCGACAAAGCATTTCTCCAGTATTTTGACTATTGTGATATGCTTGAAGCCATCTCGCGTGATGATTTTGATTTAGACGAATGGGAGGAACTCATTTATGATGAAGTGAAAAGCCGGCGCCCTGTTCTTTACACGGCTCGCTCTGATCAATCTGGACATACCTTTGTGATGGACGGATATGAGGATGGCTATTTCCATGTTAACTGGGGATGGGGTGGATCCTATTCCTACGTGATGATGACTGGCGTTGAAGGGTGGGAAGGTCTTACCAATGGCCATAAGGCTTTGATTGGCATTCAGGCTAATTCTCCAGACAGACCCCGTCAATATGGTGTTTACGACAAAGGCAAGATGACGTTGTATTACGACTCAGAGATGACCGCTCGCTCGGGGATAGAAAAATGGAAAGATCGCAGAAATGATGTTACTCAATGTATTATTGACCCGTCGTTTGCCGACATTAAATTGAAAAGCCTGAATAGTTTCTTTTCTGACCTTATTAGAATGAGGTCCATTAAAGGATTAGAGCATCTGAACACCTTACGGGTGACTGACATGAGCAATATGTTCAGTCGTTGCTCCAGCCTGAGAAGCCTTGATTTGAGCGGACTAAGAACAGATAACGTAACGAAAATGGGTTATATGTTCAATGGCTGCTCTGAACTGACAAGCCTTAACGTGAACGGTCTGAAAATGGATAAGGTGACGGATATGAGTTATATGTTCGATTGGTGCTCCAGCCTCAAGAGCCTTGACTTCAGCAGCTTGGCGACAGATAACCTGACGGACATGAGCTTTATGTTTGATCATTGCTCTGGTTTGACAGACCTGAACCTAAGCGGCATTAAGACGGACAAAGTGACAAAAATGGACTATCTGTTCCGTGGTTGCTCCAGCCTGAAGCATCTTGATTTGAGTGGATTCAGGACGGATAAGGTGACGAGTATGAGCAACATGTTCTGGGAATGTTCCAGTCTGACGAGTCTTGACCTAAGCGGATTTAAGACGGATAACGTAAAGAACATGAATTATTTGTTCTCAAGATGCTCCAGCCTGACGAGCATTGATTTGAGCGGATTTAAAACGGATAATGTAACCGACATGAATTTTATGTTCGCTGAGTGCTCCAGTCTGACAAGTCTTGACTTAAGCAGTTTCAAGACCGACAAAGTGAAGAACACGTGGAGAATGTTCGATGGGAACGCGCATTTGTCAACCATCTATGTCAGTGAAAAATGGAATATGTCGAATATAGGGTATTCTGAACACATGTTTTGGGGTTGCCTCAGTCTGGTTGGAGGGGCAGGAACGACCTACGATGAAAACCATACAGATGTCGAATATGCCCGCATCGACAAGGGCTCCGACAATCCAGGCTATCTGACTTATAAAAATCCTTCTGGCATTGTCAAGCTGATGCAGACAAAGCCCATAAAGCGTATCTATACGCCCAAAGGCATCAAACTCGACAAGCCACAGAAGGGACTGAATATCATCGTGCTGGAAGACGGAACAACGATGAAGGCAAATGTGTCAAAATAGCACGTGTCTTACACCTTATTTGCCTACAATCTTCGAGATATCCATCAGCATGCCACCGTTGCCTGTCATGATCTGGGGCATCTTGCCGTCCCACTTTTCGATCATGTCCTCCTGCACAATCATGGGCGAGAGAGAGGCTGCGATGGTGCGGTTGTAGTAGGCCTCGGCATCGGCCTTGATCTTCATGGCCTTGGCATTACCCTCGGCCTTGGCAACGGCTATCTTAGCGTTGGCCTCGGCTTCCTTCACCTCATTCTCGGCCTTCAGCGCACTTTGGATGGCGGTGTTCTTGGCATCGATCATCGAGAGCAGCGACGATGGCGGGGTAATCTTCGAGGTAAACTCCTCAACAAGGAAGCCCTCGGCCATTAGCGACTTCTCCAGACGGCTGCGCACATCGCGCTCGAAGTTGGCTCGATTCGACATCAGCGAGTCAGAGGTGTACTGGTTGGCACACGTACGATAGGCTTCGTAGATGCAGGTGCGGATATAACCCTCCTCGAGTTCTTTTACGCCCACACGATACTTCGTAAAGATATCGCAGGCCTTGTCAGGGTTGATGCGATAGGCGATGGTGGGATCCATCTCGAAGAGCGACGCGTCTTTGGCGTTCACGGAGAATGTCTCGTACTGCTTACGCTGTGTAAACGTGGGGTAGGTAAACACGTTGGTCGTGATTGGGTTGTAGAATACCCAACCTTTGCAGGTACCCTCCACACCACCGTAGTCCTGTTCGTTGAGCGACCACTTGTGGAAACGGATACCCACCTCACCGGAGTCGACCACCGTACAACACATGGCGAAGAACAACAATACTAAAACGATGGCGCCACCGATATAGGCCAGCGGACGTAATTTCTGATTCATACCTTTCATGTTTATTTCCATAATGATTAATGTTTATCTCACAATTCGCCTGCAAATATACGCAATTTTTCCGAAAATCTAAACTTTCAGGGAACTTTTCAATGAATTTCTGTTCGGCAGAACTATAGATGTAACGAAAGAACCGTTACTTTGAGATAAATGTCTTCCTATACCTTGAGATAGCTTTTCAGCGCAGTCACATAGTTTTCGAAGGCATTCATACCTGTAGAGGTGATGCGGCAGATGGTACAGGGCTTCTTGCCCTTGAAGGTCTTTTCCACCTCAATGTAGCCTGCTGCCGAGAGTTTGTCAATTTGTACGCTGAGATTGCCCGCTGTGGCACCAGTCTGCTCCTTGATATACGGGAACTCGGCTTCCTCAGCACTCACAAGCAGCGACATCACCGCCAGTCGCAGCTCGGAGTGGAGTAGGGGATCTAAAGTCGGGAACATCATAGGCTTACTTGTTTTTAAGCTTCATGCCTGGAAGCGTCAGTCCGACGAAGGCGAGCACTGCAATCACGATGCCAGGAATCAGACCATTGGCAATCCCTACGGCATCGCTGATAGGAAAGAGTCGGCCTACTATCGTCTCTGTCACATAGAACGACTCCCAGATGAAACCACCGATGCCGCCAATAATACCACACCACACCATCCAACGGCTCTTGAGTGTATAGCCATTAATGGTAATGGCCATGCCCATGAGTAGGAGTATGATACGGAAAGGATCAATCAAGAGACGCGAACAGACTTCATAACTTTCCGTTCGAGCCATAAAGGAATTATAAAGAAAGGCAAACACAAAGAATGAGAGTACGAAGATACCGAATGTCTGCCACGTTTTATCCACCATTGTCCCCACGAAACTGGCTGGGACTTTAGGATGATTCCTCTTAGCATAGCGGTCGGCAAAGTAGATAATAACAGGTAACGCTATGTATAGTAGGTAGAAAGCCGTATTGGCTGTAAAGAAGATACAAAGGCCAATAAGTATGGCTATACCCATCGTGCAAAGACCCGCTACATAAAGTGTCAGTCCCGTGTCCTTTGCCACTACCTGACGGCTCTGCTCTATTTGTTGCGTGATGATCTCAAGACTGCGCTCGGCAGTCATGTTGCTGTTCTCTTCCATGATTCTTTTCTTTTTAATGAGTTACTTAAACTTTGTTTGTTAATATCTTGGCCTCGTCCGTACCCCTGCAGAAGACACGGATTTGGCCTTTTGTGTTCGAATCACGGTGCAAAGATAAAGAAGTTTATTTTATAAACCAAATTATTTCGTAAATATTTTCACCTCAACTGCATTTTTTAACATTTATAAGGCAAGATTTATATGAGAATACGGATCGAGGGGGACGAGAAGTAAGCAACGAGGGCACGAGATTACTTCTCGAAGGCATCGAGAATACGGATCGTTGAGTATGAGCTGGTTCAGCGATATTTGATGGTTTCAGCTCGCTTTGGGGATTATGAAGGCTTTTTTGTGATTTCTTAGGCTGTTTTGAGGGGTTTTCAGGCAACGTTTTTGGCTGAATAAGCAACGCTTTTGGGGGCTGAAAAGGCGCTTTCTGATTCCCAGGCAGGGAATAATTGCTACTATACTATGCCGCAAATTTTTCCTAGTATAGTAGCAAAATGGGAGATTTGTGCTGTCAACGTTGCCTGCGTTGCCAACGTTGCGTAAGCACTATCCATGCATGCGGAAAAAACACCTACTGGATAGTGTTTTGAATATTATGATAAATAAGAATTTATATTTCTTCTATTATACACCTTATGCAACACGCGCAACGCCGCAACGCTTCAACAGCAAGCATCAACACCCGCGAAAAAATGAATGGCGAATGCTTGGTGGTCTCAGAAAAATAGACTATCTTTGCAGACGCATTGCGAGTAATATATTATTAGGTGTATGAAACATGTGAAGATAATGTCGATGCCCGACTGCGACAAGCTGATCTATAGCGGTGGCATCATAGCCCGTCAGATAGGGGCGCTGTGACACAGAAGGGTCTGGCACTTTTGTGTCCTTTTTTTGTATTCATTTTCTATTCCGGCAGGAGCAGGATGGTGGCGCTGCGGGCGGCTTGGGCGCCCATGACGAGAACCTGGGCGATGTCGGCCGTCTTCGAGGGGCCGCTGATAAAGGTGCCGTAGCCGTCGTATTCCTTGTCGAACTCGATGCGTTTGTAGGCCTCGTGCATATTGTTCACGATCTGGCTCTTGGGGAGCAGGATGACGAGGTTTTCGGAGATAAACATCACGGCCTTCTCCTTCATGGTCTGGGGAATCCAGATACAGGCATTCTCGGCCACACCGAACTTACCGCGAATGATGCCCACATCCGTGCCGTTCAGATCGCGGGCACGGCCTACGGTGTCGGGGTTACGCGTGGCGATGGTGATCTCGGGCAGGTTAGAGGCAATCTCCTTGGCATCGGGGAAGAGCTCGCGAATCAGCACATTAACATCTCGGCCAGGATCCACCTCAATGACTTGTCCGCCAACCATCTCGCTCATCTTCGCAAACTGCACCAGCGGGTTAGGGTAGGTGATGGCCTTAATATCACTCAAATCAGGCATGTCGAACTTCTCTCTGACATTCGCCCGGTATTTCTTCAGTATATCGTCTTTGTTTGCCATAACTTCAATTCTTCAATTTTTCAATCCTTCAATTCTTTAAAGATCTTGTGGAAAGGCTTTTTCGGGAATGTCATCATCTTGTGGCCCTCGGCCCACGGGTTCAGGCCGCAGTTCATGAGCGGCGAGGGGATGATGTTGGCCCAGTGGGCAAGGGCGGTACCGAGGTTGTAGATGCCCTCGCTGCCATAGACCATCGACATGCCCTTACACATCAGCTTCTTCTGTGGGTTGGCGGTGCCGAAGTCATCCAGCTGCTGGCGCCACTGATAGATCTGGTCGCCGAGGTTCACCTTGACGGGACACACTGTCTGACAGCTCAGGCAGAGCGTGCAGGCCGAGACATTGCCCGAGTGCTGCTGTGTATCGCGGAGCATACCGAGATTGATGCCGATGGGGCCGGGGATGAAGTAACTGTAAGAATAGCCACCCGAGCGACGATAGACGGGGCAGGTGTTCATGCACGAGCCACAGCGGATGCACTTCAGGGCCTCCCAGTGCTCGGGGTTGCCGATCCACTCTGAGCGGCCATTGTCGACCAATACGATATGCATGGGATTGGCCGTCGGGCGGGCCTTGCGGAAATGACTGGTGTAGGTGGTCGTCGGCTGACCAGTGCCTGCGCGGCAGAGCATGCGCTGGAAAACGGCCAGGCAGTCGTAATTAGGGATGATTTTCTCCAGACCGATGGCGGCGATGTGCAGCTTGGGACAGGAGGTCGACATATCGGCGTTGCCCTCGTTGGTGCAGACCACGATGTCGCCTGTATCTGCGATTCCGAAGTTACCGCCTGTCATGCCGGCATCGGCTGTCAGGAATTCGTTGCGCAAACTCAGACGGGCTACGTAGGTCAGATAGGTGGGGTCGTGGTTGCCCTTTTCGCTACCGAGCTTCTCTTCGAAGAGCTCGCCCACATCGTCGTGGTTCAGATGGATGGCGGGCATCACGATATGGCTGGGTTTCTGGCCCTTCAACTGGATGATGCGCTCACCGAGGTCGGTCTCCACCACTTCGATGCCGTGTGCCTCGAGGTAGGGGTTCATCTCGCACTCCTCCGTCAGCATCGACTTCGATTTGACAAGCTTCTTCACATTATGGTTCTTCAGGATGCCGTAGACAATCTCGTTGAATTCGTGCGCATCCTTCGCCCAGTGGACGATACAGCCGTTTTCTTCGGCCTTTGTCGCAAACTGGTCCAAATATTCGTCGAGGTGGGTGATGGTGTGGCGCTTGATCTGTGAGGCCTTCTCACGCAACTGCTCCCACTCGTCGAGTCCGTATGCCATATTGTCACGCTTCGTGCGAACAGCCCAGAACGTGGCGTCATGCCAATTGGCATAGGTCTGGTTCTTTAAGAACTCCTTCGCTGCTTTACTATGTTGTGTACTCATAACTTTTCACTTTTCACTATTCACTTCTCACTTCTCACTTCTCAAAGTCCTGCAGCGAGGATCTCAACCACGTGTTTAAACTCCACATTCAGGCCTTGCTTCTTGGCAACACCGGCCATGTGCATCAGACAGGAACAGTCGGGACCCGTGACGAATCTCGTACCGGTCTTCATGTGGCGCTGTACCTTGTCAAGACCCATCTGCGCACTCACGGCCGTCTCTTCAACAGAGAACATGCCTCCGAATCCGCAGCACTCATCAGGACGCTCAGGCTCCAATACCTGTATCCCCTCTACCAGGTTCAGCAGATCCTTGATCTTGTTGAATGGCGTCACATGCTCCTCGCTCGGAGAACTCAGTCCAAGCTCTCTGACACCATGACAGCTATTGTGCAGGCTGACCTTGTGAGGGAAGGTGCCGAGCGGATGATCCACCTTGATCACATCGTGCAGAAACTCCACCACGTCCATGATCTTTCCTGAGGTCACACATTCGTGCTTGCCTTCCAGCAAACGGGGATAGTTGATCTTGATAAAGGCCGTGCAACTGACGGAGGGGGCGACGACATAGTCGAACGCCTTGAACATATCCTCGAATTTCTCAGCAAGGGGGATGGCCTGTTTCTCAAAGCCTGCGTTGGCCATAGGCTGACCGCAGCAGGTCTGATTCAGCGGATAGGTCACGTCGAGACCTAAATGCTTCAATAATTTGTACGTGGCAACACCCACTTGCGGGTAAACCACGTCAACATAACAGGGGATGAATAGTCCTATCTTCATTGTACGCGTATTATTTGTTTTTAGCTATTTCATGGGTACAAATATAGTGAAAAATATCCAAAAATACTAATAAAAGGGTTTTTTATATCATGTTTTTATGTTTTATTAAAAGTAAATGTGTACCTTTGTGGCACAATATTTGTATTTCGATAGGTGTGAAACCAATTTATTTAAATGAATATGGATTATAACAACGAACTTGATTTTGGATCGACCATGACTCGGGACCGTGAGCTCTCGATGTCTCAGGCTTTCCCTGTGTTAATGCGAAAAGTATATGTATGGATGTCGCTGGCATTGGCCATTACGGGTATTACTGCCTTTGGCGTGGCCAACAGCCCGGGTGTCATGTCTGCCATTTTTAGTAATCAGATCGTTTTCTGGGGACTGATCATCGCCGAACTGGCACTGGTGTTTGCCATCAGCGGAGCCATCAACCGGCTCTCGCTGACGACGGCTACGATGCTTTTCATTCTCTATTCCGTCATCAACGGCGCGGTGCTTTCTTCCATCTTCCTCATCTATACGATGACGTCGATAGCCAGTGTGTTCTTTATCACGGCAGGCACTTTTGCGGTCATGGCCTTTATCGGCTATACCACGAAGACTGACCTGACATCGATGGGTAAGATTCTCATGATGGCTATTATCGGATTGATCATTGCTTCGCTCGTGAATGTGTTTTTAGTGAAGAGCACAGGCTTTGATTTGATTATCAGTTATGCTGGCGTGCTGATCTTTGTGGGTCTGACGGCTTATGATTCTCAGAAAATCAAGAATATGCTGCAGATGGCACCCGATGCCAGCGAGGCTTCTCAGAAACTCGCTTTGGTGGGCGCGCTGTCGCTCTATCTTGACTTTATCAACCTCTTTATTTATCTGCTCAGAATTCTGGGGAAGAGAGAGTGATTTTTGATTTTAAACCATCAAAAAAGACCTGCACTTTTATATATAAATAAGGTGTAGGTCTTTTGTTTTGTCAATTAACCCGAAAACTTTTGTGTTTTTCGAAAAAAAGTTGGCGAAAAATTTGGAGGGTATTGAAAAATGTAGTACCTTTGCATCCGCTTTCGCCCAATTTCGGGCGATTTGCGTGAAGAAAGAGTTCTTTGAAAGATTTACATAGACAGAAGTAGTACAAGAAGCGAATACTTATTATAAGATAGGTATTTGGGTAGAAGAAACGAACCGTCAATTTTTAAGGCCGCGCAAGCAGCCTTATTAAAATAGACAAGGTGCTTTTAACTTGATACTGGATAGTCGTTCTGAGACAGAGACAAGACCGGAAATTATACAATTCTCCGAGCAGCGAGAGCAATCAAGCTCGCTTGAATTGCCGAGTCGCGAGAGAGAATCGTAAATTTTCTGTTGGAAACATAAAATTTACAATGAAGAGTTTGATCCTGGCTCAGGATGAACGCTAGCTACAGG
>CAMJBL010000038.1 GCA_946403845.1 uncultured Prevotella sp.
AGATAAGGTGAATCAGCAAATGGCTGATAAGAATCTTATCGGCGGCAAATATACGGTTAATTTAGATAACTTGCAAGTTTTTTAGCAAAAAAGTGACTATTTTCGATGTTTTTGTCGATAAAAACCAACTTTTTATATGTTTTTTCCAAAAAAACACGTCAAAAATTTGCATGTTTGACAGAAACTCTATACCTTTGTCCCCAGATTTAACAAAAATAAGAAAGATGAATTGTCTGTTTAACATTTGGTGGTGGCAGTGCTCGAGATCAAAAACGTCGCGAGACTAATCGCTATATCTGTTATTCAACGAAGATATAAAAGGCTCATCGCGACAGCGGTGAGTCTTTTTTAGTTAGTCAACAACACAAATTAAAATATATAGAAATGAATAGTTATCAAGTAGACAAAAACGGTTTTTATGGAGAATTCGGCGGTGCTTATGTACCGGAGATTCTTTACAAGTGCGTGCATGACCTGCAGGAAGCCTATCTGCCGATCATCGAGTCAGAAGCCTTCAAGCGTGAGTATCATGCCCTGTTGAAGGATTATGTGGGACGTCCCTCACCCCTGTACTTCGCCCAGCGCATGAGTGAGCAGTATGGCTGCAAGCTCTATCTGAAGCGGGAGGACCTGAACCACACCGGTGCCCACAAGATCAACAACACCATCGGTCAGATCCTCCTGGCCAAGCAGATGGGTAAGACACGTATCATCGCAGAGACCGGCGCCGGTCAGCATGGTGTCGCCACAGCCACCGTCTGCGCACTGATGAACATGAAATGCGAGGTGTTTATGGGCGCCACGGATGTGGAGCGTCAGCACACCAACGTAGAGCGCATGAAGATGCTGGGTGCCCAGGTACATCCGGTGAGAACGGGTAACATGACCCTAAGTGATGCCTGCAGTGAGGCCATCAGAGACTGGTGCTGTCATCCTCAGGACACCTTCTACATCGTCGGTTCCACCATGGGACCGCACCCCTACCCCGACCTGGTAGCCAGGATGCAGAGTGTTATCTCCGAAGAGATCAAATGGCAGTTGGCAGAGAAAGAAGGCCGCGACTATCCCGACTACCTCATCGCCTGCATCGGCGGAGGCTCGAATGCTGCTGGTACTATCTACCACTATATGGATGATGACCGTGTGAAGATTGTCCTGGCAGAGGCCGGTGGGCATGGTTGGGAGACCAACCACACTGCTGCCACCATCCATAAGGGAACCGTTGGTATCCTGCATGGCGCCAAGATGCTCGTCATGCAAGATGAAGACGGTCAGATTGAGGAGGCCTTCACAATCAGTGCCGGTCTCGACTATCCCGGTGTAGGCCCCATGCACTGTAACATGGCCAAGCAAGGTCGTACGCAGGTGTTGAGCATCAACGACGACGAGGCCATCTATGGCGGTTATGAACTCACCCGTATGGAGGGTATCATCCCTGCCATCGAGTCGGCCCACGCCATCGCAGCCCTGAAGAAACTCCAGTTCAAGAAGGATGATGTCGTGGTACTCACAGTGAGTGGCCGCGGCGACAAGGATGTGGAGACCTATCTGAAGAACAAGGCCATGGCTGGCGAATACGGAAACTTCTAACAACAGCGAAATATGAAGACATTTGAATATAACACAAACAGTCAGACCATCCTGGCAGACCTGTATACGCCAGTGGGGGTCTATATGAGACTGAGAGACCTCTATCCGCAGAGCGCGCTGATGGAGAGCTCCGACTATCACGACAAGAGCAATGCCCGCTCGTTTATCGGCATCCAGCCCATGGCCTCTGTGGCCGTTGGACACGGAAAAGCCACCATCACCTATCCCGACGGAAGTGCCATAGAAGAAACTATCCGTGCAGACTACCAGACTGATAAGGCCATCAATGCCCTGCTTCGAAGCATTCAGGTAGAGGGTCCAGACGCAGATCTTTGCGGACTGTTTGGCTACACCTCTTTCAATGCCGTCAGATACTTTGAGAACATCCCCGTGAAGGATGAGACTCAGGCCAAGAACGATGCACCCGACTTATTGTATATTCTCTTTAAGACCGTCATCGTGTTCGACCATCATAACAACACCCTCAAGGTGGTGACACTCTCGGAGAACTCAGAGAACTCAGATAATTCAGAGTATTCCGAAAACTCAGAAATCTCAGATATTCTAAAGGCCATGAACAAGGCCAACGTGAAGGCCTATGACTTCCACCCCGTAGGGGAGGTGTCGAGTACGCTGACCGATGATGAGCACAGAGAGAATATCCGTCGCGGCATCAAACACTGTCTGCGTGGTGATGTCTTCCAGATCGTCCTCAGCCGACGGTTTATCCAGAAATATGAAGGCGATGACTTCAAGCTCTATCGTGCCCTGAGGAGCATCAATCCCTCACCTTACCTCTTCTACTTCGACTTCGGTGGTTTCAGGATCTTCGGTTCATCACCCGAGACGCATTGTCGGGTGGTTAGGAGTCAGGAGAAATATGTCGCATACATTGATCCAATTGCCGGTACCACGAAGCGTACGGGAGACATCGAGGCCGACAAACAGGGGGCAGAATACCTGCGCAATGACCCCAAGGAGAATGCCGAGCACGTGATGCTGGTCGACCTGGCCCGTAATGACCTGAGCCGTAACTGTCATCATGTGAAGGTGGACTTCTACAAGGACCTGCAGTATTACAGTCATGTGATCCACCTCGTCTCCCGCGTCAGTGGAGAACTCGATGAGGGCGCTGATCCCATCAAGGCCTTTATCGACACCTTCCCGGCCGGTACGCTTTCCGGAGCCCCAAAAGTCCGCGCCATGCAACTGATCTCAGAATATGAGCCCCACAACCGTGGTGCCTATGGCGGCTGTATCGGTATGATCGGTCTTGACGGTTCCCTGAACCAGGCCATCACCATTCGTACGTTTGTCTCAAGAAACGGAGAACTCTGGTTCCAGGCAGGAGGCGGTATCGTCGCTAAGAGTGATGTGGAATATGAACTGCAGGAAGTGAACAACAAGCTCGGTGCGCTGCGTCGCGCCATTCTGACAGCAGAAAAGATTTGAAACAACGGATTAAACGGATTAAACGAATTTATTATGAAAGTAGTAATCATAGACAATTATGACTCGTTTACGTATAATCTGAGTCATCTGATCAAGGAACTGGGCGCAGAGGTCACCGTCTTGCGTAATGACCAGTTTAAGTTGGAAGAATTAGAGCCCTACAATAAAATTGTGCTCTCACCAGGTCCTGGCATCCCCTCTGAGGCAGGCCTGCTGTTGGATGTCATCAAGGCCTATGCCGGCAAGAAGCCGATCTTAGGTGTCTGCTTAGGTCACCAGGCCATCGGCGAGGCCTTTGGCGGTAAGCTGGTGAATCTCTCCGAGGTCTTCCACGGTGTGGCCACGCCCTGTCATATTGTGGCCGACGACCCCATCTTCAGCGGTCTGGAGCGCACAATCACTATCGGTCGCTACCACTCCTGGGTGGTCTCGAAGGAAGACTTCCCCGACTGTCTGGAGATCACTGCAGAGATCGACGGCCAGATCATGGCCCTGCGTCACAAGACCCTGAATGTGCGGGGTATTCAGTTCCATCCGGAGAGTGTGCTCACCCCTGATGGCAAGAAGATGATACAGAACTGGATGTACCTTTGATAAATAATAACGGAATAAATAATAAATAATAAACGATATGGAACAGACAATGAAAAGCTACCTGTTCAGGTTGCTGAACCACGAGGAACTGACTCGTGAAGAGATGAAAACAATTCTGATTGGTATCACCCACAGTGAGTATCCCAATGAACAGATTACCGCCCTGCTCACCTGTCTGCAGATGAGGGGTGTGACCGTCGATGAGCTTCTGGGCTTCCGCGATGGTATCCTAGAGACGGGTGTGCCGGCTATCCTGAAGGCCGACCGCTATATTGACGTGGTAGGCACAGGCGGAGACCGCAAGAACACCTTTAACATCTCGACTACCGCCTGTTTTGTGATCGCAGGTGCAGGCTATAAGGTGGCCAAGCATGGCAACTACGCTGCCACCTCCGTCAGTGGTGCCTCGAATGTCATCCAGCACCATGGCATCAAGTTTACCGATGACATCGACAAACTGAACCGTTCCTTAGATGAGGCTGGTATCGTGTATCTGCATGCCCAGTTGTTTGCCAAGGCCATGAAGTTCGTGGGTCCCATCCGCAAGGCCCTGGAGTTTCCCACGATATTTAATTTACTAGGTCCACTAGTCAATCCTAGTCAGCCTAGTTGTCAGCTCCTTGGTGTGGCCAACCTCGACCAGATGCGCCTCTACAACAGTGTGTATCAGAAGATGGGTATCGACTATGGTATCGTGAACTCCATCGACGGTTATGATGAGATCTCGCTGACCGGTGACTTCAAGGTCACCACCAACAGCTACGAGCGCATCTTCAAGCCTCAGGACCTCGGCTTTGCCATCGCCAAGCCAGAGGAGCTGGTTGGCGGTGCCACCGAGGAAGAGGCAGCACAGATCTTCGACTCCGTCCTGGAGAACCGCGCCTTACCTGCCCAGAAGAACATCGTCCTGGCCAATGCCGGCTTTGGTATTCAGGTGCTGGAGAAGGGTCAGAAGAGCATTGAGGAGTGTATCGAGATTGCCCGTGAGAGCATCGACAGTGGCGCAGCCTTGAAGACCTTCAAGAAATTCGTGGAGTTAAACAGCTAATCCTCATGGCAAAAGACATTTTACAGGAGATTGTGGCGCATAAGCGTGTAGAGGTGGAACAATTCAAACAGGCGGTTCCTCCCCAGCAGCTGCATCGTCAGGTGGAGCCCATCCTCGACTTCAGGGCCCCCTCGCTATCGAAGGCCCTCACCACGTCGGCCTCCGGCATCATCGCCGAGTTCAAGCGCAAATCGCCCTCGAAAGGCTGGATCAAGGAGGAAGGCAAGGCCGAGGAGATTCCCCTGAGCTATCAGCAACATGGGGCTGCCGCCCTCTCCATCCTCACCGACGCGCACTTCTTCGGCGGTTGTGATGAGTTTATCCGCATCGCCCGGCATCAGGGGGTGACGATTCCCATCCTCTATAAGAACTTCGTGATCGACGAGTATCAGTTGTTCCAGGCCCGTCTCTGTGGTGCCTCCGCAGTACTGCTGATAGCCGCCTGTCTCTCGAAGACACAGTGCAAAGCACTGATGGAGAAAGCCCACGCACTGGGTCTCGAGGTGCTCCTTGAGATGCACGCTGAGTCTGAGCTCGAATACGCCGACTTCGGACCAGACCTCTGTGGTATCAACAACCGCAACCTCGGTTCGTTTATCACCGACGTGGAGAACAGTTTCCGTCTCGCAGAGCGATTGCCCAAGGAGGCCGTGAAAGTGAGCGAGAGCGGTATCAGCAACCCCGACACTGTCAAGGCGCTCCGGGAGGCTGGCTTCCGTGGCTTCCTCATTGGCGAGAACTTCATGAAGACCGATGACCCCGGTCAGGCACTTGCAGAGTTCATCAATCACCTCTAACCCCACAACGCTTATGATTATCAAGGTTTGCGGCATGAGGGATGCGGAGAACATCCGCGAGGTTGAGGCATTGGGCGTCGACCTAATGGGCTTCATCTTCTGGTCCCATTCGAGCCGCTATGTCAGTGAACGTCCGGACTATTTCCCGCGACAGGCCAAGCGTGTGGGAGTCTTCGTAGATGAGGATACGGAGACCATCAAGAAGGTGGCCGATGACTATGCGCTCGATTTCATTCAGCTACATGGTCACGAATCGCCAGCACAAATCTCTCACCTCTCACCTCTTACCTCTCACCTCTCCATCATCAAGGCCTTCAGCATCGCCACTGCAGAGGATCTGGCGCAAGTCAGCGCCTACGAAGGACATGTGGACTGTTTCCTCTTCGACACGAAGGGACCCTCAGTGGGAGGCAATGGGGTACAGTTCGACTGGCAGGTGTTGGATCACTATCACGGCCGTACTCCTTTCCTATTGAGCGGAGGTATCGGACCTGAGGATGCTGAGCGCATCCAGGCCTTCCTCCATCCACAGTGTATCGGCATCGACCTGAACTCCCGGTTTGAGCTATCGCCGGGCATGAAGGATGTTCAGAAACTCAAGACGTTTTTACAAAAGATTATGTAGTATACAGTTTATAGTTTACAGTTTACAGTTTATAGTTTACAGTTTATAGTTTACAGTTTACAATATGAACAAGATCAATCAGCTTTTTGAAAATAGCAAGGATAAGAAACTTCTTTCACTCTATTTCTGTGCAGGCTGTCCTACGTTGGAAGGTACTGCCGACGTGATTCTCGCCATGCAGCGCAAGGGTATTGCCATGGTGGAAGTAGGTATTCCCTTCAGTGACCCCCTGGCCGACGGTCCTGTCATCCAGAGTGCTGCCACCCAGGCTCTGAAGAACGGGATGACCCTCGGCAAGCTCTTCGCACAGTTGGAGGCCATCAAGGACCAGGTCAGTATCCCCTTGGTGCTGATGGGCTATCTGAACCCCATCCTGCACTTTGGCATTGAGGACTTCTGCAAGCGTTGTGTCGAAGCAGGCGTCAGTGGTGCCATCATCCCCGACCTGCCCTTCGATGACTACCTGAACCTTGTCAAGCCCGTCGCAGACAAATACGACCTACGCATCATCATGCTCATCACACCGGAGACCAGTGAGGAACGTATCCGTTTCATCGACGACCATACCGATGGCTTCATCTATATGGTATCATCGGCCTCCATCACCGGTACCCAGAAGAGTTTCGACGACCAGAAACAGGCCTATTTCCGTAGGATCAACGCCATGAACCTGCGTAATCCCCGTATGATCGGCTTTGGTATTTCCAACGCCCAAACACTGAAGGCCGCCCAGGACAATGCCGCAGGGGCCATCATCGGTTCGAAGTTCGTCACCCTCCTCAACGAGGCAGATGGTGACGCAGAAAAAGCCCTCGACAACCTGCTCGAAGCACTGAAAAGATAACGTTTACGTTAATATTTTTAGTTTTTTAGTTCGTAGTTTCACGTTTTATTCGTAACTTTGCAAACGAATCGTGAAACTACGGACTAAATTACTAAATACAAATGACGAAAAGACTATTTCAAGTTTTGATGCTTTGTCTGCTGATGCCAGCCATGGCTTATGCCCAGAATTGGGACCAGGCCCAGTACAAGCAGATTGAACAGAGTATCCGTGAGCCTCAGTTTGCAGACAAGACGTATCTGATCACCAAATACGGTGCGAAGACCGACGCTACAGCTGCACAGAACCAGAAGGCCATCCAGAAGACCATCGACCTTTGTTCGAAGAAAGGTGGCGGTAAGGTGGTGGTACCTGCTGGTTGTAAGTTCCTGACAGCCGCCATCCAGTTGAAGAGCGGTGTGAACCTCGAAGTACAGGAGGGCGCCGTATTGGAGTTTGCCTTCGAGCCTGAGCTCTACCCCATCGTAGAGACCTCCTGGGAGGGACTGGAGTGCTTCAACATCTCCCCCTGTGTCTACGCCTTTAAGGCGAAGGATATCGCCATCACCGGCAAGGGCACCATCGACGGAGGCGGCTCCAGAGAGACCTGGTGGCCCTGGGTGGGTAATGCGCGTTTCGGCTATAAGGAAGGTCCTGCCCAGAACAAAGGCGCCCGTGCCCGTCTTCTGAAGAATGGTGAGGATGGCATCCCCATGTATAATGAAAAAGGTGAGCGCACGCCTGAGCGTGTCTTCGGACCCCAGGATGGTCTGCGTCCCCAGTTGGTCAATTTCAACAAGTGCGAGGGTATCCTGTTGGAGGATATCACCCTGTTGCGTTCGCCCTTCTGGGTAATCCACCCCCTGCACTCTACGGATATCACCGTCCGTCGGGTAAAGATGATCAACGACGGTCCTAATGGTGATGGCTGTGACCCTGAGTGTTGTAACCGTGTGTTGATTGAAGACTGTTTCTTCAATACCGGCGACGACTGTATTGCCATCAAGAGCGGTCGTAACCGTGATGGTCGTGAGCGTAACATGCCCTCGCAGAACATCATCATCCGTAACTGTGAGATGAAGAACGGTCATGGTGGTGTGGTCATCGGCAGTGAGATCAGTGGTGGCTGTAAGAATGTCTATGCCCACGACTGTGTGATGGACTCCCCCGAACTGGAGCGTGTGCTGCGCATCAAGACCAATTCCTGTCGCGGTGGCATCATCGAGAACATCAACATGAAGGATGTGAAGGTGGGTGTCTGCAAGGAGAGTGTGCTGAAGATCAACCTCGACTACGAGCATAATGAGATCTGTTGTCGTGGCAACTATCCTACGGTACGCAATGTCTACATGGAGAATGTCACCAGCGAGAAATCGAAATACGGTGTCCAGATCATCGGTCTTGAGGAAGACACCTACGTGTATGACATCTTCGTGAAGGACTGTAAGTTCAATGGCGTCCAGGCCGGCAATTTCTCTTCTGGCAAGACCCGCAACGTGAAGTTTGAGAATCTCTTTGTCAACGGGTCTCTTGCCCTGACGGAGAAGCCCTATAAGCACTATAGCGAGTGGCTCACCTACAGCGAGATGAAAAGGACACCGAAGTCGTACCTGCTCGACTTCTCCACCCAGCCCAAATGGAGCTATGTGATGGGTATTGAGCTCGAGGGTATGTTGGATACCTACCTCACCTATGGTGGTGAAGCCATCCGCCAATACTGTAAGGACTATACTGACATGATGATCAATGAGAAGGGAGAGATCCGGGGCTATGACATCCTCGACTACAACCTCGACAATGTCCGTACCGGTCATTTCGTGACGCGCATGTACAACCTTTATCCCGAGCAGAAGAACCTCATCGCCATGCAGACCATGATGAAGCAGTTGAAGGACCAGCCCCGTACCAAGGTTGATAAGGTATTCTGGCACAAGGCCATCTATGCCTATCAGGTATGGCTCGACGGGATCTTCATGGGACTGCCCTTCCGATGTCTGACAGCACCGATTATTGAAGGACAAAACGCCTTAAAAGGTAATCAAAAAGCTCAAAGTTCAAAGCTCAAAGTTCAAAGTATCTACGATGATGCCGTCAACCAGCTGAAGATCACCTACGAGCGCACCCTCGACCCGAAGACCGGTCTGAACCGTCATGCCTATGACGAGACCCGCAACACCTTCTGGGCTGATAAGGAGACCGGTCTGTCACAGCACTGTTGGGCACGTGCCCAAGGCTGGTATTCGATGGCCCTGATTGAGGTGCTCGATGCCCTGCCCGAGGATTATGCCCGTCGTCAGGAGGTTGTCGACCTGCTGCAGAAGGACCTCGATGCCATCATCAAGTGGCAGGACAAGAAGACTGGCACCTGGTATCAGGTGATGGATTCCCCCGAACGTGAGGGCAACTATTTGGAGTCGACAGCCACCTCTATGTTCGCCTATGTGCTGCTGAAAGCCTATAACAAGGGTTATCTCGGCACGAAATACCGCGATGCGGGCATCAAGGCCTACAAGGGCATCATCAACAACATGATCCGTGTGAATGCCGACAAGACCATCTCGCTTACCAACTGTTGTTCGGTAGCCGGTCTGGGTCCGGCTGCAACCCCGGAGGTCGTGGCCGCCATGAAGAAGATCAACCCGAAAGGCAGTGTCAATGAGAACAAACGACGGGATGGCGGTTATCAATATTACCTGTCGGAGCCCATCCGCGACAATGATGCCAAGGGTGTCGGACCGTTTATATGGGCCTCGCTCGAGATGGAGAAATTAGGTTATAACACCGACAATACGACGGCTGCCATCGACAGGCAAGCCGTCGTAAATCGTCATAACCCCCTGATCACTGAAGCCGATCCTCTGGCTTCGCTCAGTGTGGGCAACGGACATTTTGCCACCACCGTCGACATCACCGGTCTGCAGAGCTACCCTTTTGAATATGGGGCAGGTGTGCCCCTGAACGCCATGTCCGACTGGGGCTGGCATCAGTTCGAAAACACCGACAACCTGCAGCCGTCAGAGTCGGAGAAATCCTTCGATTTCGGTCATGGGCACCCGGAGGTCTATGCTGTGGAGTATAAGAAAAAGGAGGATGGCCGTCACAAGCAGGCCACCGAGTATTTCCGCGTGAATCCCCATCGTCTGAACCTGGGCACCATCGGTCTGAGCCTCAAGGATGCCCAAGGAAAGCCGATTCCCCTCATGGCCCTGAAACAGCCTCAGCAGTCGCTGCATCTCTGGGACGGAGAGATAGAGTCATCGTTCAGGGCAGATGGTGAGCCGGTTGAGGTCACCACGGGTGTTCATCCTCAGAAGGATGCCCTCTTTGCCCGCATCAAAAGCAACCTGCTCAAGGATCAGCGCGCCACCATCTCCCTGCGTTTCTCCTACCCCACCGGCAAACATGCCGATGATGCCAATGACTGGAACAAATCCGAGCGCCATCAGTCGGTCATCATCGCTCAGGATGACCACTCGGCCGTGATCGAGCGCACACTCGATGCCACCAAATACTATGTGCAGCTCACCTGGTCGGGAAATGCCACTCTACAGGCGTGCGACCGCCATTTTTTTGAGCTCTCAACCACCGATGATGTGCTCACCTTCTCGGCCGAATATATTCAGAATAATCCGAGTAATCAGAGTAATCAGAATACTCCGAATAATTCCCCCTTCGATTATAGCAGCTATCATAAGGCCACCCAGCGCTACTGGCATGATTACTGGCAGTCGGGGGCTATCGTCGATTTCTCGCAATGCACCGACCCCAGGGCTCCAGAACTCGAGCGTCGTGTCGTCCTGTCGCAGTATCTCACCCAGATCAACTGCGCCAATAACATGCCCCCACAGGAGACGGGCCTCACCTATAACTCCTGGTTCGGTCGTCCGCATTTGGAAATGGCCTGGTGGCATCTGGTTGATTTCGCCCTGTGGAATCATCCGGAGAATATCCAACAGACACTCGAATGGTATAACAGCACCGCCTACCCTGTGGCCCGACAGATTGCGGAGCGTCAGGGATTCAAGGGTGTGCGCTGGATGAAGATGACCGACCCCTGGGCAGGTGAAGCCCCCTCGAATACCGGTTCTTTCCTCATCTGGCAACAGCCCCACTACATCTACCTGGCCGAGGAGATGTACCGTGCGAACCCCTCGGAAGAGACCTTGCTGAAATACGGCGAGCAAGTAGAGGCCACCGCTGAGTTCATTGCGGATTTCGTCAGCTACGATGCGAAAAAGCAGCAGTATGACTTAAAGGGTGCCACCGCCATGCAGGAGTGCATGACCAAGGACATCTCCTTCAACCATCCCTTCGAACTTGCCTACTGGCAATATGGGCTCTCTGTCGCCAATCAATGGCGTGAGCGTCAAGGGAAGCCCCGTCATGCCCAATGGGACGACATCATCGCCAAACTTGCCACCTTGCCAGAGGTACAGGGCATCTACACCGCTGGTCTGCCTTTGGGCAAGACCGACAATCTGGAAAGCTTCGACCCCTTCGATACAGTGGATCTGAATAGCGGGAACCAGACCGCCTCAGAGAAGAAATCAGAGACGTTTGCAGACAAGATCCGCAACGACCACCCGGCAGTATTAGGAGCCTGTGGCATGCTGCCCAGCGCGCGCACGTCCTATACATTATATGACCAGAAGAAGATGAAGCAAACCCTCGACTGGGTGATGAAACACTGGAACTGGGCAACCACCTGGGGCTGGGACTATGGCATGATAGCCCTGTGTGCCGCTCGCCTGGGAGACCCTGAGACCGCCCTGAAGGCTCTGCTCATCGACACGCAGAAGAACACCTATCTGAAGAATGGCCATAACTTCCAGACCGCCGATCGCCTGCGCATCTATCTGCCGGGCAATGGCGCCCTGTTGACCGCCATCGCCATGATGTGTGCCGGCTGGGAGGGTTGTCAGGAGCCCCTCAATCCGGGATTCCCCAAGGATGGCACGTGGAATGTGCGTTGGGAAGGTCTGCAGCGCATGCAATAATCACGCAAACGTTTACGCATGTTATTAAAGATAAATACGCTCCATTATCTCCAATAATTCGTACCTTTGCGACAGAATAAAATCAAGTCACGACTTTTAACTATTTAAAATAAAATTTGTATAACTAAAACTAACGTGTATGAACTTACAAATCAGAAGAGCCGCAATGGCTTTGCTTTTGTCTGTGATGTGCTTCGCAGCTTACGCCCAGAAGACAGTCACGGGAACAGTGAAGGATGCAACAGGTGAGCCCATGATTGGTGTGAGTATTCTCGTTGACGGTACCGCCATTGGCGGCATCACCGACTTCGATGGAAACTTCACCATCAAGGACGTTCCCGAGAAAGGTGTCCTGAAGTTTACTTACATTGGCTACAAAGACCAGAAGATTGCCGTAGCCGGTAAGAGCAGTTTTAACATTACCATGGAAGAAGACGCCGCCAATCTTGACGAAGTCGTCGTCGTAGGTTATGGTACCATGAAGAAGAAGGATCTGACCGGTGCTGTTGCCAATGTCAAGACCGAAGATCTGGAGAAGGTGGCAGGTGCCAATGCGCTGGCCGCCATGCAGGCCAAGGTGCCTGGTGTCGACCTTCAGCTGAGTGGTGGCGGTGAGGCCGGTGCCGGTGTCAGCATGCAGATGCGTGGTAACCGTTCACTGCTGGCCAACAACGACCCGCTGGTCATCGTCGATGGTGTGGAGTACGGAACAACCCTCGATATTCCTGCCAGCGACATCGAGTCGATGGATATCCTGAAGGATGCTGCTTCGACTGCTATCTATGGTACCAAGGGTGCCAATGGTGTCATTCTAATTACCACCAAGCGCGGTAAGGCCGGTAAGACATCCGTCAACTTCAACGGTTATCTGTCATTCAATGGCGTGACCGGTATCGTCAAGCCCATGTATGGTGACAAGGAAGTACAGCGCCTAATCGACAAGAAGAACTATGAGGACGCCGCTGCCAATGGCTGGAACTTCACCAATACAGCGACTCCAGCCGACGTACTGACCTTCAATCTGGATGATCTGACACCCACGCTCGACATCTATAACGACAAGTCGTATACCGACTGGCTCGATATGATTCTCGACAACAGCGTCTCGCAGAACTATGAGGTTTCAGTACAGGGCGGCAATGAGAAGACGAATTTCAACATCTCGCTGGCCGCTATGGACGATAAGGGTCTGATGGTTGGCGATGAATACAACCGCTATACCGGCCGTACCAACATCGACCACCAGATTAATAAGATCGTGAAGGTGGGTGCCAGTCTTTCCTACGCTTACAAGAGCAATGACAAGCGTGCGGGAGGCGTCTTCAACCAGGCACAGAAGATGACCACCATCACCCACGCCTATCTAAAAGACGGTAGCATCAACGCAACACCTAACCCCTGGTATTCAGCCCACTGTTCACCGTTGCTCAATGAGGACGATGCCTACCAGCGCAATATCGAGAGTAGCCGTTTCTTCGGCAGCGCCTACCTGCAGCTGAACCCCCTCAAGGGTCTCACCATGAAGTCGCAGCTTGCACTTGACCGCAGCACCTCTCGCACTGGTGAATATCAGGACTTCGAGAGTCAGGTGCGCTATCAGTCGCCGCATACCACCTATATCAGCAACAACCGCAACACCAGCACCAAGTATGTCTGGCAGAACACCGCCAACTACAACAAGGAGATTGGCCGTCACGACATGACCTTCCTGTTGGGTCATGAGCTGTCTCAGTATGTGTCTGAGTCAAGCAACATCTCGGGTGTGGCTGGTTCTGAGAGCTATAAGAAGAGTTCTTTCTACGATGTCAGCAAGATTACTTCACCCGACGTCAGCACAGGCTATACCAAGAGTGCGATGATCTCATTCTTCGGTCGTGTCAACTACTCTTATGACGGCAAGTATCTGTTGCAGGCTTCGGTTCGTGCCGATGGTTCTTCTGTCCTCGCCGAAGGTCATAAGTGGGGTTACTTCCCCTCCGTCAGTGCCGGTTGGCGCATCTCAGAGGAAAGCTTCATGCAGGGCACCAAGTCATGGCTCGACAACCTGAAGTTCCGTGTATCTTGGGGTCTTTCCGGCAACTCCGCCATCTCGGCCTACCAGACACTGGCTACCATTTCTTCTATCGTACCGAACTCTACCGAGAAGGCGCCGATGACGATGGCCAACCCCGAGTTGTCATGGGAAAAGACCGCTGCACTCGACTTCGGTCTTGACTTCGCCTTCCTGAACGGTCGCATCTATGGTAGCATCGACTACTACAAGAGCAACACCTACGATCTGCTGTACTACAAGACCGCGCCTCCCTCATCCGTCTTCACCAGCACCATCTCTAACGTCGGTAAGACCAAGGGCAGCGGTTTGGAAATCTCTCTGGGTGCCGTACCCGTCAAGACCAAGGACATCACTTGGGACCTGAATGCCTCTGCCACCTTCGCCAAGGATGAGGTTGAAGAGCTGGCCGACGGTATCGAGCAGTTTGTCAACGGCACATCCATCCTGAAGATCGGCGAGCCTGTATCGGCCTTCTATGCCTACGATATGGACGGTTGCTGGGGCATCGGCGAGTTCGATCAGTACATGGCCGCCCACCCCAACTTCGAGAAGCCTCAGGCCGACTATGGTGATCCTGGTACGCCGAAGGTCATCGACACCAATGGCGACGACAAGATCGACGACAGCGACAAGATTATCTACAGCCGTTCGCCAAAAGCCATCCTCGGTCTGTCTACCTCGGTTAGCTATAAAGACCTCTCACTGAGCATCCAGACCATGACGCGTCTGGGCGGTTATCTGAACTACAGCGGCTATGGCCTCTACCTCTACGACAACGCCAACTGGGGCGACCTCGACTACTGGACGCCTGAGAACCAGGGGGCCGACATCCCATCGCCAGGTTGCGCAGGTGCCACGCCGACCTATTACAAGAGTTCTATCCAGATTCAGAAGGGCGACTACTTCAAGATCAAGGATATCACACTCTCCTACAGTCTGCCGAAGAACCTCATCAAGCAGGTATATCTCAGCAAGGCCCGTGTCTACTGCTCACTGAAGAACTATTTCACCTTCAGTCACTTCGACAATTACGACCCCGAGCGCGGTGGTGCTGTTAACTTCCCGCTGATGAAACAGGTCGTGTTAGGTCTTAATGTAACTTTCTAATCCAATAATGATCATCGATATGAAAAAGATATTAAGTATGTTCTTTGTCGCCGCAACCATCGGATGCGGCCTGGCCTCCTGCTCAGACTTCCTGGAGGAGGACAACAAGACCGGTGAAACTGCCGACCTGGCTTACAACACCGTATCGGGAATCGACGGACTGATTACCGCAGCCTACGACTATACGCACGGCTGGTGGGGTAAGGAGCCATCGCTCGGACTCGCCGAGATGGGTAGCGACCTGTTCTACTTCGGCTACGACAACAAGCAGAAGTCTATGCTGAAGTATGACATCTCACCCGAAGCGCTGGGCAATAATGTAGCCGACAACCCCTGTCTCGACCAGTATTGGGAAATGTTCTACGCCGGTGTCGACGTCTGCAACAATGCCCTGAAGTATGTGCCTGAGTGCAGCGTCATCGACGACGTCAAGAAGGCTGCCTACCTGGGCGACGCCTACTTCCTGCGTGCACTTTACTACTCACAGATGGTGGCGCTGTGGGGTCCTATCCCCTACAATTCAGAGCCCGTCAACACGATCAACAACAATCCCGTGCGTATGCCGGAGGCTGAGGTTTATGCCAACATACTTTCCGACCTGAAGCTCTCGATGGAGAACTATAAGAAGGCCAACATCATGGATGCCAAGTCGGCCACCGCCAATGGTCGTGCCTACTACTACTCGGCCGAGGCCCTCTATGCCCGTGTGGCCCTCTACGCCGCCTCCTGGCTGGGCGCCACCGCAGTGAGCGGCTTTGGCAACCTCTACAACGAGGCGCTCACCGCCGCCAACGATGTGATCAGCAACTCCGGTGCCAAGTTCTACAGCCGCTTCAGCGATACCTGGAACATGAACAACGAGGAGGCTACCACGAACACCGAGAACCTGTTTGCCGTTCACTACTCCAACGATCTGAACGCCGGTCGCGACAACTGCGTGCCCTACCGTTTCTCTGACGAAGGACAGGGTCAGTTCAACTCGCTCATCACCCGTACCGGTTATGGCCGTAATGGTGGTAGCGTCTCACTGCTGATGTTCGTTTCGCTGTGGAACAACGGTTGCGACGATATCGGCCCTAACGGACAGAAGAACAATTCCGTATTCTTCCGTATGGCTGCCGGTAAGACCACCATCAAGAGTGCCTCCACCGGCAAGGATGTGGAGTGCGCCAAATACTATTCTCCTTACGGACGCGGATTCACCCGCTACCTGCCTTCTCTCTACCTTTGGAAGATCCTCGACGAGGTAAAGGAGACCGACCAGCGCTACAATGGCACACTGCTCACCAGCTACCGTATTCCTAAGGATCTGGCTGGCAACGCTGCAAACTACCCCAAGATGGCCGATCAGGAGTTCAAGGACTATGATGAGGCTTATAAGGAAGATGGTAACTACTTCAATGGTGGTGGTATCGCCATCCTCTATAGCATCCTCGACGGAAACTCGGCAGAAGGTCAGGCTCTGCAGGCCGAGGCCAAGGATAAATACCGTCTGCAGTTCGCCTTCGGTGGTGACATCCCCGTCTACACCTCTGGCGATCCTGCAACAGCCCTGCCCACCGAGGGAGGAAAGGCCGTGTCCGACGTCTATGGCGACGCCCGCTACAAGAGTGAGAAGATTGAAGGCCGCCGTTCTTATCCCGGCATCAAGAAGTTCCTCGACGATCAGTACAAAGAGGAGTATCCCACCTTCGACGTCTCTTATCGCGACATCATGGTGCTGCGTTTGGCTGAGATGTACCTGATCAAGGCAGAGGCAGAACTGGCTACCGGTGGCAATGCCCTGGCAACAATCAACCAGTTGCGTGCTGCCCGTGCCATTGCCGGCAAGGACAACTCGATTAGCGGCAGCGTCGACATCGAGACCATCCTGAAGGAGCGTGCCCTCGAGCTCTGCGGCGAGTACCAGCGTTGGTTCGACCTGAAGCGTACCCATAAGCTTATCGACCACGTGAAGGCTTACAACGCTCAGGCTTCGAAGAACATCGCCATCAAGCACTATTACCGTCCGATACCTCTGAATGAGATGGAAGCGGTCACCAACCGCACAGACATCACTGTCCAGCAGGATGCCGGTGGTGTGATACAGTATACCACTGCTTCAGAAGGCATGTGGCAGAACCCCGGATATTAATCCAATATTTTCATGTATAAAAAGAGGATGCACAGGACTTGTGCATCCTCTTTACACAACGAACTACTAAACATATGAGAAAACTGCTGACTTTCATCTGCCTCTTTTCAGTCATGGCTTTACAAGCTAAACAGCAGACGACCGAAGAGCTAAAAGAGGTGATCAGGAAGGTAAACACCTACTGGCAGACAAACCATCCTGCCGAGGTCAGAGCCTTCTGGGACAATGCGGCCTACCATACAGGCAATATGGAGGTGTACAAACTGCTTGGCGACAAGCAGATGCTGGACTATAGCATCCGCTGGGCAGAACATAATCTTTGGAAGGGTGCCACCGAACCCGATCCTGCCAAATGGAAGTACAAGCAGTATGGCGAAGGACAGGATTTCGTGCTCTTCGGCGACTGGCAGATCTGTTTTCAGACCTATATCGATTTATATTGGTTTACGGTAGACAGTTTACAGTTTACAGATGATTACACTAGAGGATCTGATAGACTTGCTAACAAATCAACTGTAAACCGTCAACTGTCAACTGTAAACAAAAGAATTCAAAGAGCCATAGAGGTGATGGGCTACGAGGCCGACTCGAAAGCCAACGATTATTGGTGGTGGGCCGATGCACTCTATATGGTGATGCCCGTCATGACAAAGATGTACAGGTTGACGGGCGACGAGAAGTATCTGGACAAGCTCTACGAGAACATCTGCTACAGCGATAGTATTATGCTCGACCACGAGACTGGCCTTTACTTCCGCGACGGAAAGTATGTCTACCCGAAGCATCAGACGGCCAGCGGAAAGAAAGACTTCTGGGCGCGTGGCGATGGATGGGTATTGGCCGGATTGGCCAAGGTGCTGCAGGACATGCCGGCGTCGTACAAACACCATCAGTTCTTTGTAGATAAGTTTGTTAATCTGGCTCAAGGCGTCAAAAAGCTCCAGCAACCCGAAGGCCATTGGACGCGCTCGATGATGGACCCCGAACAGGCGCCTGGCTACGAGACATCGGGCACAGCTTTCTTCTGCTACGGATTGCTATGGGGCATCAACAACGGCTACCTACCCAGGAAAGCGTTCGAGCCTGCCATCGAAAAAGCCTGGAACTACCTTACCACCGTCGCCTTACAACCTGATGGCAAAGTGGGCTATGTTCAGCCTATCGGCGAGCGTGCCATTCCTGGTCAGACCGTTGATGCCAACAGCCAAGCCAACTTCGGCGTGGGCGCATTCCTGCTCGCTGCTTGCGAGTACTACAGGTATATAGATGCCAGCACCAGGAAGATGACGCTAACCTTTAGCAATCCCAGTAACCTGCAGCGTCAGGAGGTTGTTGAAGCCGACCTTCAGGCCATCTGCCAACAGTTGGTCATCAGCACTGACGAGCCTTTCGTTGTAGAAAATGCGATTGGTCAGGAAGTGAGTTACCAAAAGTCATACGACGGCAAACTGCTGCTTTACCTATCGCTGCACCCACATGGTCAAGCTACATACACCATTTCCAAAGGCAAGCCGGCTATAGCCAAGCGCTATGTCGATGGAAAAATGTACGCTATACGTAAAGACGATATTGCCTGGGAAAACGATCTGGGTATCTATCGTGTTTACGGTCCCGCACTCCAAAAAACAGGCGAGCGCTCGTTTGGTACTGATGTATGGGTAAAGAACACCCCAGAACTGGTTGTCGAGAAACGCTATTGGGCCGACTATTATGGCAACATTGAGGAAGACTCTCTAAGAAAAGCCGGTCAAAAGGTGGCCCTAAGTGATATCGACCAACGCACCTCCTTCCATCTGGATCATGGCGACGGCATGGATGCCTATGGTGTCGGTCCTTCATTGGGCTGTGGCGCACCTGCCTTGATGAAGAATGGCAAGCTGGTATTCCCTTATTGCTATCAGACATACCAGATTCACGACAACGGTCCGTTGCGGTTCACAGTCGAACTTACCTTTGCCCCTAATGCCGATGGCATTACCGAGCATCGCTTGATCAGTCTCGATCGTGGCTCGCACTTTAACCGTATCACTGTATGGTATGATGGCATCAAGCAGCCTGTGGCTCTTGCCTCCGGTGTTGTTCTGCATGGCAACGACAATCTCGTATTGGGCAAGAACTACGTGCAGTATGCCGACCCTACCGACAATCCCAAACTCCATCAGTCACAAGTGTATGTAGCGGTCCTGTTTCCTAATGGTGTCAGCAAGACCTGTATGTTGGAGGGTGAGCTGAACCACGCAATAGGTATTGTCGACAACTATCAAGGAGCCCCCTACACCTATTATTTCGGTTCTGCCTGGAGTCGTTATGATATCCGTTCGCAGGCCCAATGGCAATTGACCATCGACGAGTTTATGTCATGTACCCCTATCAAATACACAATCCAATGAAAAGAATCATCATCATGACAGCAGCCCTGTTGCTGCTTCTGCCGGTGCAGGCAGACAAGAAGGCCAAACAATCCCAGCAGTCCGACCGCGAATACTGGTGTTCGCTGGCTTATAAGATGGCGCAGCCGGTATTGGAGAATATGGCAAAGGGTGAACTCAAGAAAAATATGAAGACCGAGTTCTCGCCATCGTTCGACAATCGCGACCGCAGCGTAGTATATATGGAGACCTTTGGTCGCCTGATGGCAGGCATTGCCCCCTGGCTTACTCTGCCTGATGACGGTACCACTGAGGGCCAGCAGCGCAAGCAGTTGCGTGAATGGGCTTTGGCCTCTTACAAGAATGCTGTAGATCCTCAGTCTCCCGACTATCTCTGCTGGGGTAAGGCTGGTCAGAATCTGGTTGATGCCGCCTACATTGCGGAGTCGTTTCTGCGTGCCTGGGACGTGCTATGGATACCGCTCGACGAGACAACCAAGCAACGTTATGTCAAGGAGTTCCAGAATATGCGTCGCATCGATCCGCCTTATACCAACTGGTTCCTCTTCTCATCGACTATCGAGAGTCTGTTAGCAAAGGCCAAGGCACCCTTTGATGAGTTCCGTGTGAATACGGCCTGTCGTAAGGTGGAAGAATGGTATGTGGGCGATGGGTGGTATGCCGACGGTCCTGTATTCGCCTTCGACTATTATAGCAGCTATGTGTTTCATGCGATGTATCTGGAGACCCTACAGGCCATGATAGACGCCAAATACAACTCCCGTCTTGATTATCAGAAATACTACGACCGGGCCTTGAAGCGCGCCCAGAAGTTCGCCATCATCCTTGAACGTTTCATTTCTCCAGAGGGCACTTTTCCGGTTATCGGACGCTCGACGCCCTACCGTATGGCCGCCATGCAGCCCTTGGCACTCATGGCATGGTACCAGAAACTGCCTTCAGACCTCAGTAACGGACAGGTACGGGCAGCCCTTACCAAAGTGCTCCATCGCATGTTCGACTATCAGAAAAATTTCAATGATGCCGGCTATCTCACCATCGGTTTCTGTGGTTCACAGCCAGAGACGGCCGACTGGTATACCAACAACGGCTCGCTCTACATGACCAGCCTTGCCTTCATGCCTTTAGGTCTGCCGGCGACACATCCATTCTGGACAGATGCCCCTCAACCCTGGACACAGGTCAAAGCCTGGGGAGGTCAACCCTTCCCCAAAGATCACCGTTGGGCCGATGATATCCAAACCCGCGATAAGTGGTAGGAATAAATGATCACCATGCGCTTGCATCTAAATAGAAAAAAGTAAATATGCGTCAACAATTATTATTCATCTGTCTTTTCTGCGTTGCATTTGTCTCGCAGGCAGAAAACTACCCTTATCTGACAGATGGGGTGATTGATACCACTAACTATGAAACGGCCGGACTCATACCGACCGCTGGCATCAAGACGGTGACCATCTTTACAGCTGACGAGCATACAGATCATTATGCCAACGGCGTGGTGATGACGGCATTCAAGGGAAAGCTCTATTGTATGTGGCAGAGCTCGCCAAAGGATGAAGACAGCGATGATACTTGGGTGGCCTACAGTATAAGTACGGATGAAGGCATAACCTGGAGCAAACCACGACCTTTGGCTCTGCCATCCAATGATTACTACTGCACATCAGGCGGATGGCTGGTACGAGGTGACACCTTGACGGCCTTTATCGACACCTGGCAGAAAGGACTGGAGCCACGAGGCGGAAAGACATATTATATGACAAGCACAGACGGAGTGACTTGGAGTCGGATGCAACCTGTAAGGATGGCCAACGGAAGTGTGATGGAGGGTGTCATGGAGCAAGATCCCTACACACTCCCTGATGGACGTATCATAGGCGCAGTACATTTCATGCCAGGACTCCACGTCTGTCCTGTTTATACGGACGACCCGAGAGGGATAAGTGTCTGGCGAAAGGGGGGCTTCGAGTCGGAAGACTGCGGTAAATCGTCGCGCGAGATAGAGCCCAGCCAATACCTTCAATCCGATGGAAGCATCGTTATGCTATTCCGCGACCAAAACAGCAGTTTCCGTAAACTGGCTTCTGTCAGCACCGACAGAGGGGAGACATGGACGAAACCAGCTCTGACAAACTTTCCTGATGGTCGCACCAAGCAGTGTGCCGGCAATTTGCCCAACGGCACCGCTTTCATGGTAAGTTGTCCTGCCAATGGCAAACGGCGTTGGCCGCTTGTTTTGCAATTGAGTAACGACGGCCGTGCGTTCGACAAGGCCATCCTTCTGCGTAGTGGTGCCAGTAACGACCTGCCTCCCCGCCGCTTCGAAGGTCGTTACAAGACATTAGGATATAGCTATCCAAAGGCCACCGTTTGGCATAACAAGCTCTACATCAGCTACTCCACCAACAAAGAGGACGTGGAATGTACCATCGTTCCCTTAGATTCCTGCTGGCAGACCGAAAAGGTACAACAGTCCGTGTTGCCACCTAAGGCCGATGATGCCTTCTGGCGCGACGCCATTCCTGTAAAGATGCGTCAGAGTTATGTCCGATATGGCGAACAGTATCTGGGCAAGTCTTGGACTGTGTTGCCATGGACGGTATTTGCCGAGAACAAGATAAACGGCAACCGCGTGAACTACGAAAAACTATGTTTCGAGAAGCGCCGCCAGCTGGCAGCACTCGTCATGGCCGAAATCATGGAGGGTAAAGGCAGGTTTATCAGCGATATTATCGATGGAATCGGTAGTTTTTGCGAGGAGACATGGTGGGGCATACCCGCCCATTACAGCAAGGCCATACCTCAGGCCGAGCTACAGGAAGTCGACCTTTTCAATGCCGAAACCGCCAGTCTCATCGCCTGGACAAGATATATGCTCGAAAAACAGTTCAATCGTTTCTCACCCGATCTATGCAATCGTATCGACCACGAGATGGAGCGCCGCCTATTCGATCCTGCCGTAAGAGGAAACTACTGGTGGAAGACAGCAGGCATGAACTGGAACCCATGGATATGCAGCAACTGGCTTACCTGTGTGCTGATATGCGAAAAGAACGAGGTGCGTAAAACTGAGGCGATAGCCCAGATCAGAAAGGCTACGCAGGCGTTTATCGATGCTTACCCTGAGGATGGAGGCTGCGATGAGGGGCCTGGCTATTGGGACCGTGCAGCAGCATCGATGTTCGAAGTGATGAGATTGCTGCCTGATTTTTCTGACAACGACACAAAAATAAAGAACATGGCTGCATACGCCTATAAAACCTACATCGGCAACGACTACTGCGTTAACTTTGCCGATGCCCACGAGAACAAGGCCGTTCAGCAGGTAAATATCGTATATCCCTTCGGCCTCTGGCTTGGCGATAAGACCATGCGTGAGTTTGGTGCCTATCTGGGTCGGCAGAAAGATATTCTGGACAATCCGGCAGCGCTCTACGACAAGAGCGGCAACTTCCCTACCCTGGGCCGCGAGCTGATGTTCCTGCATCACATCCGCGATTTCATGGCCGAACAGCCACACGAACCTTCATTAAAGGATGTATGGCTGCCCAACCTGCAGATGATGACCGCTCGCAGGGGCAATCTCTTTGTTGCCATGAAAGGTGGTCACAATGGCGAGAGTCATAACCATAACGATGTCGGCTCGTTTATTGTCTATGCCAACAACGAACCGCTATTCATCGATCCCGGTGTGGGCGAGTATACTGCCAAGACCTTTGGTAAGGATCGCTACGATATCTGGACCATGCAGTCGCAGTATCATAACCTGCCCCAGATAAACGGTGTGGATCAGAAGGACGGCAGGCAGTACGCTGCCAAGGTGTTCAGTCATAAAGATGGTCAGCTGTGCCTTGATATAGCCGGAGCCTATCCCGCCGAGGCTAAGGTAAAAACGTGGAAGCGTACGGTTTCCTCAGCAAAATCAGGCATTACCATTACCGAAGAATACCAGTTGGCCGACTACAGCCGACCCACGCGCCTTATGTTCATCACCCCCGATCCCGATGCGCTCAGTCACATCCATTATGATGCCCATCAACTGTCGGCATCGGTCGAGGACATCAGCCACCAGCTCGACCCACTGCTTCAGGGAATCTGGGGCAGTAAGATGTATCGTATCATTCTGACCGCCAAATCCACAAAGACCAGCAACAAAATCAGATATTCCATCCAATAACGGCCGGTCTTCCTCCAAGGACAGGTCACTGTGGATGAAGATCCATCATCCACTGATCGGCGATGATGTGATCGTCGAGGGCCTTAAGCCGCAAGGTATGCCTGCCTTTCGACAGCAATACCGTAGTTTCTTTCAGCGCCTGACCGCGCAACACGTTCTGTTTCCAGGACTCTGAGCGGAACGGTTCTTTCAATGAGAGGATAACGGGCGCTGCTTCATCCATCTGAACAGCATAGCGCAGGTCGCCCTTGTCGTAGGGCTGCGTAGGGATCATGGCCGAAATGACTGTGGCCTTGCAGGCCTGCTGAACCTCGAAACGGAATACCAGTTCTCCTCCCATAGGAATGATCACAGCATTCATCGAGTGCCCCAGCATCCGGACAGGTTGGCAACCTGCCGAGGCCTCCGCATAATCGCAGGCATTCCACACCATCACGGAATCCGCAGGCTTGCCCGTCAGTTCAGCATGGACATCGTCAAACACCGGCAGTCTGCGTGGTGCGGCATCCATCAGTCCGCGCCACTTTCCACCCTGCATGTCGTTGTATTGTCTGGTCAGCGACTGTATCTCCTCGTAGGCGCGATGGCTTTCAAAAGCGTCGCTGAGTATCTTCCGGTTCATGGCCGCAGCGGCGAAGACGGGGTATTCGACAGCGGCAAAGAAGGCGTCTTTCAGCTGCTCACGAATCAGGGGACGGCAACTGGCGACAATGGCCTTGATGCGTTCGAAATCAGTGATGCGGACGGCAGCCTCCTGTGGTGTCATGGGAACAGCCGTCACCGTCGACAAGCCACGGGGGTACACCTTCTTGTCGAGTTCCACCTGCGTCCATCCCATAAACTCCGGTTTGCGGACGGCACAGAGGCGATAGTATTCCTGCATGGCGGGGGCAAGCCGTTTGCCGGCCTCCTTACCAAACTGCGTGCAAAGCCAGCGCTCCAGATGCTGATGAATCGCAGAGGGCGTGATGCCGTTGATGTCCCATGCCATATCCAGAAACAGCTCCAGGTCGTAGGCCGCCACCTTCGGGTCGTGCACATTCGCAATCCAGAGTTTCCGACAGTTATGGTCGTAGGCCGCTTTCATCTTTGTATAGATCAGCCCCGGCTGCGTGGTGGTGAGCCATAGATAGTCGTGCGGACGGCCCCAATAGCTCAGGTGGTAATAAATGCCGCCACCACCCTGTCGCAGCTGCTCCCGGGCATCAGGAAGACGTGTCAGATAGCCATAGTTGTCGTCACACCACATCAGCGTCACATAGTCTGGCACCCGCAAGCCCTTCTCGTACAACTGCAACACCTCTTTATAAGGCACGAACATCTGCATCTGCCGGGCTGGATCGCCTATATATTTCCGAATCAGTTCCTGTTGGTCGTCAATGACCTGCTGCAAGCCCTCAAACTTCTCCTGTTCCGAACGATAGCCTTCCATCGAACTGTCGTGGATGCCCCGCATACCGATGGTGAACATATTGTTCGCCGACCCCTTCACCGCCTGAAGGCGCTCTATCCAGTAGCGCTGGACAGCCTCGCGATTAGTGCGGTAGTTAAAGGCGCCCCGCTCTTTGACATCCCACTCGCCGACATTATTCC
>CAMJBL010000039.1 GCA_946403845.1 uncultured Prevotella sp.
TACACGTACGATTGCCTTCTTACCGGCAAAGTTGAATTCGTTGATAGTCATAATGCAATTTACAATTTAACAATTTACTATTTACTATTTATTTAACTATTTATCCATTTAAACTATTTCAGTCTGCAAAGGTACAATAATTAATTGAGAATGGATAATGGATAATGGACAATTTATAGTTTTTTAGCCAAAGAGTTCCCGGAGAGCTTCCTCGACCTTGCGGACTGGGTGAAGGGTGATGTGATATTTCTTTGGATCGAGGCCCTTGAGGTTGTATTTGGGGATGATCATATCCGTGAAACCTAATTTCTCGGCTTCTGCGATGCGCTGTTCGATGCGATTAACCGGGCGCACCTCACCAGAGAGACCCACTTCGCCCGCCATGCACCAGCCCGACTCGATGGGGGTGTCGACATTTGAAGAGAGTACGGCAGCGATGACAGAGAGGTCCATGGCCAGGTCGGTAACCCGCAGACCACCAGCGATATTGATAAACACATCCTTCTGCATGAGTTTGAAGCCCACCCGCTTTTCGAGAACCGCGAGGAGCATGTTCAGACGTCGCTGGTCGAAGCCTGTGGCCGAGCGCTGGGGAGTGCCGTAGGCCGCTGAAGAGACGAGGGCCTGGGTCTCGACCAAGAAGGGCCGTACCCCCTCGATAGCACTTGAGATGGCAATACCGGAGAGTCCGTCATGATCCTGTGTGAGCAGGAGTTCGGAGGGGTTGGAGACCTGTCGGAGCCCATTCTGCTGCATCTCGTAGATGCCCAGTTCGGAGGTAGATCCGAAACGGTTCTTGATGCTTCGCAGGATGCGGTACATATAATGCTGGTCGCCCTCGAACTGTATGACGGTGTCGACGATGTGTTCGAGGATCTTCGGACCTGCCAATGTTCCCTCTTTGGTGATATGGCCGATGAGAATGACGGGTACGCCGCTGGTCTTCGCAAAGCGGAGCAGGGAAGAGGCACACTCACGCACCTGGGCGATGGAGCCTGCGCTTGACTCGACATCCTCGGTCATGATGGTCTGGATGGAATCGATGACCACAAGCTCGGGTTGCTCTTCCTTGATATGGTCGAAGATGGCTTCGAGTGAGTTTTCGCATAAAATGAGGAAACTGTCATTCTCTCCTCCCAGACGTTTGGCGCGCATCTTAAGCTGGTGGGCACTTTCCTCGCCGCTGACATAGAGGATCTTCTTTTCCGGCAGGCGGAGCATGGTCTGGAGGGAGAGGGTCGACTTTCCGATTCCCGGTTCGCCACCTAAGAGGACAATACTGCCAGGCACCAGTCCACCACCGAGGACACGGTTGAGTTCCTCGTCGTGCATGTCGATTCGAGGATCATCGTGATCAGAGATCTCGTTTAACTTCAGTGCTTTGTTCTTGCGCAGTGCATGACCAGCCGAGGCAGCAGCCGTCGTCGCCGCCTTCTGTTTGGTGTCACCCGCGATGCGGATCTCCTTGAATGTGTTCCACTGTCCGCAAGCCGGACATTTTCCTATCCACTTTGCAGATTCCTGTCCGCAGTTGGAGCATACGTATGCGATCTTGTCTTTTGCCATATCGGCAACAAAGGTACAAAAAAAAAGTGAAAAATGAAAAGTGAAAAGTGAAAAGTGAAAAAATAGTTGTATCTTTGCAGGCGATTATGAAGAAATTATTGTGGATCATCGTGACCATATGTCTGGTTGTGGGCTGTAGTGAGTCGTATGAGGAGACCAAGCGTATCACCAGGGCGCAGCGTCTGAAGGCGATGCGGGAAGACTCTGCAGCTTTGAAAGTGGCGGTTCTGCCCACCCTCGACTGTCTGCCGATTTTCTTAGCCAAGGATCACCAGATGTTTGATACAGCTGTGGATATCCGTCTGAAGCAGTTTACGGCGCAGATGGACATCGATACTGCCTTAGCCAACCGCAGGGTGGAGGTCGGTGTGTCGGACCTGGTGCGTATTGAACGGTTGAAGAAACAGGGCGACTCGTTGCGCTATCTGACCTCGACGAATGCCTATTGGCAACTGGTGAGTAACCGTGGTGCCCGTATCTTAGACCTGAAACACTTGGATGACAAGATGTTGGCCATGACCCGTTACTCCGTCACCGATTTGTTGGGTGACCTGGCTGTCGACAGTGCGAAACTGAAGTCAGAGCGTGTGTTCCGCATACAGATCAATGATGTGAACGTTCGTCTGAAGATGCTTGAGAATAACGAGATGGACGCCCTGATTCTGACGGAACCTCAGGCCGCCCAGGCCAGACTGTTGAAACATAAGGTGCTGATGGACACCCGGAAACTGGATATGGAGATGGGCGTCATCGTGTCGCAGTGGAAGGGGATGGATGAAGAAACCCGTGCCAAGCAGTTGAGAGCCTTTATGAGGGGCTATAATAAGGCCTGTGACTCGATCAATCAGTACGGGCTTGAAAACTATGCCTCGCTGATCGAGAAATACTGTCGTGTCAAGCCCGAGGCCCTGAAACAGATCAGTAAGGATCTGAAGTTCCATCGCATCGTCTTGCCGCGTGAAGTTGATGTGGAAAGGGCTAAGACCTGGCTTTCCAAGAAACAGATATGACCAAGAATCCAGCATTAGATGCTGTATATGACAGGCTGCTGAAGAGAAATCTTAGTGAAGCCCTGATGGCTATGGAAGGTTATTATGCGACCTATTCCGGTCCTCAGGATGCAGATCGCCTGTATGCCATTCAGGCTGATTTCCAGTTGATGTCAGACTATTGGAAGCGTGGTTTCAAGGATCCCCAGTTGCCCCATCTCTACGACAATCTCCTGCGTCGGCTCTATGTGTTGTATGCCGATGCCGCCATGAGTTACCGGATCAAGCACACCCCTTATCTGTCATCTGTCAATGCGCGTCTGAGTCTCTCCTCACGTGACTGGACTGTTCAGGCTCTGAAGGAGACTTTGGAGGAATATGTGACCGCCAGTGCCATGTTGGCACTTGAACCGGAACATACGCAGGCAGAGAAGAAAAAAGCGCTTCACCTTAAGCATCACCAGCTGATTGTCGACTGGTTTGACCGTCTCTGGCTCTCTGCCATCTGGAGCGAGGGTCAGGCTTCGGCCATGGAGGAGATTCTTCTTTCGCCTACAATCGACAGCAACGACCAGCAAGTGCTGATCAGTGCCATTATGTTGGCGACACTCAATCATTTCGACATCGCTAAGTTCAAGGTGCTGTTGTCGGTCTATCGTCAAGCCACAGAGACCTCTGTTCGTCAGCGGGCCTTGGTAGGGTGGGTGTTGGCTTTGCATGATGACGTCTTCCTCTATCTCTATAGCGAGGAAAGAAAACTGCTGGATGAAATCTTAGAGGATAAGGCCGTGTGTCAGGAACTGGTGCAGTTGCAGCAGCAGATCATCCTGTGTATCAATGCGGAGCGGGACAATAAGACCATCCAACAGGAGATCATGCCGGATTTGTTGAAGAACAATGGTTTCCGAGTGACACGTAATGGCATTGAGGAAGTGGAAGACCATTCGTTGGATGATATTCTGCATCCTGATGAGGAAGAGCGTCGGATAGAACAGGTGGAAGAGAGTTTCCTGAAGATGCAGGAGATGCAGAAACAAGGCTCTGATATCTATTTCGGTGGTTTCTCGCAGATGAAGCGTTTTTCTTTCTTCCAGGAGATCAGCAACTGGTTTGTGCCTTTCTATATGGATCATCCGGGTATTGCTGAGGTGGCGGAGAAATTCCAGAAGAATGCCTTCTTGCAGAGTCTGTTGAAGACAGGACCTTTCTGTCATAGTGACAAATACTCTTTTGTCCTTGCCTTTAATCAGGTGTTGAACCATATCCCTAAGAACCTGTGGGAGATGATGGAGCGGGGGGAGGCTACTGTGACAGAGGTTATGAAGGAAGAGAGTCAGAGTGCTGCCTATATCCGTCGTATCTATCTGCAGGATCTGTATCGGTTCTTCCGTCTGTATCCCTATCGCAGTGAGTTCTCAAATCCTTTCGAGGATAGTCAGTATCTCTTTTTGGGCAAGAAGATTTTCTCGAAGACCCATGTGGAGGCCTATTTCAACGATGTGGCCGCTTTCCTCATCAAACAAAAGCGACTGCATGAGGCCGGGGTGTTGTTGGATAACTGTGGGGAAGTCCGTTGTGACTTCCGTCATTATATGATGTGCGGTTATCTGTCGCAACATCATTACTATGCTTTTGCGCCGGGAAAAGATGCCCTTTACTGTTATCAGAAGGCCCTGGAGTTGGAGCCTGGAAATGAGAAGGCCCGGCAAGGCTATGCTCGTGCCCTCTTTGATTTAGGGCGCTATCAGGAGGCTTTGGAGGCCTATGACCAGCTCCTCACCATCCAGCCCGAGAAGAAACACTATCTGCTGAACCGTGCGGTCTGTCTGACGAATACCGGTCGATATGCAGAGGCCTTGAAAGACCTGTACCGACTGAATTTCGAGTCGCCTGACGATATTACTGTCAACAGGGTCTTGGCCTGGACGCTGACCTGTGATGAGAAATACGAGCAGGCCGAAAAGATCTATACCCAGTTGATGACCGGTCAGATCTTGTCGGATGACTTACTGAACTATGGTTATTGCCTGTGGTTCCAAGGTCATGTGGATGAGGCAGCCGACTGTTTCCACCGTTATCTGAAAGAGACGGAGCAGAAGAAAACCTTTATTATCGAGAATGAGTTGAACCTGTTGCGGGAGAAAGGCATCACTGAGCCTGAGATGCAGATGATGCTCTATATTCTCTGACTTTTGCCTTCCCTTTTTCATAGAGCCAGATGCCTGCAATGGGCAGGCCTACACCTGCGATGGTATAGAGCACCCAGAACCAATCCTCCTGTGAATGTTCGTGGATGACCATATGACAGCCGATCTGTCGGGGGTCGAGACTATAGTACCAGATTTTCAGCAGACTGACGACTTTGTAAGAGATAATATGGAAGATGAAGACATACAGGGTGTGGTCGCCGATATAAACCAGTATCTGTTTGAGTTTCCAGTTATGATCATCAATCCAGCTGCTAAGGTTATAGGTCATCAGGAATCCCAGGATGGCCGGGATGGGGAGGGACAGGAACTGATTGAAGGAGGATCGCCAGTTCATATTGGCCGTGAGATATTTGGAGAACAAGAATACCACTGCAGCAAAGATCAGGGACGTCCAGAACCTGGCGTGATAGTGTGATATGACTTCGCGGTAGGCCGTCATGTGCTGTCGGAGGATAAAGCCGACTCCAAAGAAGAAGCAACCCATGATCTCGCGGTAGCCCCCTTGTACGATGTTGACGACCTTTAAGCCTTCCCAGGTCTTCCAAGCACCAAGCAGGAGCATGAGGAGGCAGATGAGGTAGGGGATGGCAGCTGGTAAAAGGCGGGATAGCCTAGCCGAGCTAGCCTGACTAGCCTGACTAGCCCGACTAGCCTGACTAGCCCAACTAGATAGACTAGTAAGACTAGTATCTAGCACCTTATATATAATAAGGTATAGGATGCTAGCCACTAACAGGCCTCGGAAGAACCAGAAGGCGCCACAGAGGAAGGCATCGTATCCGCCCATGGCCGTGAAGATATTCCAGATGTTCTGTTGCATCTGATGCCAGGACCAGGGGTGGAGCACGCCCCCCTGTTCATTGCCATAGACCTCGTTGAGGATACCGACATCAAACATCCAATTGTGGAGAATCAGGAAGAAAAGGGCCCATTTGACAAAGGGCCAGTAGAGACCTTTAATTCTTTTCTTGACGAAGGTGGCTTCATCATGAAGATAGCGCGTGGAGAAGAAATAGCCTGCTGTGATGAAGAACAGGGGCATGTGGAATTCGAAGATGAACTTACAGAGCCAGCCCGGTGCTTCTGCATGGGCGATGACCATCAGGATGATGGCAATGCCCTTCGCTACGGAAATAGTCGTATCCCTTTTCACTATTCACTATTCACTTTTCGCTTTTCACTTCTTACAGCCAAGGTTGTAAGAGACTGCCGAACCATCCGCGGAACTTCTGCCATCCTGTGCGGAACCGATTCCATTCCTCTTCGGTCAGCATCACACTCTTCTGTTTGTCGCGATCGAACATGTCGTCGAGCTCCTTGGTGGTCTCCCGGTTGATGATCAACGCATTCTCCTCGAAGTCGAAGCGCAGGCTACGTGCATCCAGGTTGGTGCTGCCAACGGTACAGAAACGCCCGTCGACCATCATGATTTTCGAGTGATGGAAACCCGGCTGATAGAGCCAGACAATGGCTCCCCGCTTCATCAGTTTGTGGGCATTGCGATAGACGACATCGGGGGTGAGGGGGATGTCACTTTTGGCAGAAACCATAATCTCCAACTTAATACCTCGTTTGATAGCCCGTTTCAGGGCCTTGCTGATAGAAGGTATCAGGGTGAAGTAGGGGTTGATGATACGGATGGAGTCCTGGGCATCGTCGATGGCCTGGATATACAGACGACGCATGATGGAATTGGTGACATGGGGTTCTCGGTTTACAATCCCCACCATCTTATTGCCAGAGGGTTTGCCACGGTAGTATTTCGGGTCGGAGAGATCCTCTTTTGTGGCTTTCTTCCAGATGCGGGCAAAGATGGTCTGTAAGTCGTTGACCACTGGTCCTTCCAACCGACAGTGCATGTCACGCCATTCGCCCACCTGTTCGGTGCCTACAATGTAATAGTCGGCCACATTCATACCCCCTGTATAGGCAATCTCACCATCGATGACCACTATTTTTCGATGGTCGCGTGGCCAGATGTGATTCACCCAGGGAAAGCGAATCGGGTCGTATTCCACAATATTGATGCTGTCGGCCCACAGTTTCTGCAGGTGGTGCTTCTTGAGCGGCTGGTTGTTGGAGTCATTGCCAAAGCCATCGAACATGGCGCGGATCTCCACGCCTTCCTTCCGTTTCTCTCTCAGGATATCGAAAAGCAACGAGGCAATGGAGTCATTTCGGAAATTGAAGTATTCCAAATGAACACTGCTCTTGGCCTGTCGGATGGCGTCGAACATATCCGCAAATTTATCCTTGCCTGACATGAGCAGCCTGACCTGGTTGCCCTGCGTGAAGTGCACGCCCTCGGCCTCCATTTGGCTGACGATGAGGGAATCGCTGGTTTGGGCGGAGAGAGAAAGAGGTAAGAGGTAAGAGGTGAGAAGGAAGAGGAGAGGTGAGAGGTGAGAGGTGAGGGGTGAGAGAATACTCCTGCTATAGTTTTTAATCCATGAAATAATATTTATAGTCATTTTTCTTTTGTCTTCCGATATTTTCAATTCACTGAACATATCTCTTACCTCTCACCTCTAAAAATCACTTCCTATGCTTCAACCGGTATTCCAGCGGCGTCATGCCGAACTTCTCTCTGAAGATACTGATGAAGTTCTCTGCAGTCATAAAGCCGATGTTGGTAGCCAACTCACTCATATTGATATTGGTACGCTTCAACAGAATGCAGGCATGCTTCAGGCGCATGTCACGAATCAGTTCGGCAGGTGTCTTACCCGTCAGACTGCGGATACGATGGAAGAAGGGCACACGTCCCATACCCATGGCTGTGGCCATCTCCTCGAGACTAATCTGTCCGCGACTCATGTTCTGCATGACATACTGTTCGATATTCTTCATCAACTGCTGATCCATGATGTCGAGCATCGAGTAGTCGGACAAGGTCGGCTCTTCCTCTGCCAACATTTGCGCCTCGGTGAGAGCCGGGGTATTCTGGATGGCTGGTCTGACAATCTTCGTGTCAACGAGGTTGATGGGATCGTCCTCACTTGTCTCACCGCTACCTTGAGCCAGGGCTGTGGCCGTGTCAGTGTCGTCGTAAGACTCTGTGGCTGTCGTCATACTTGAGTTCTGGTTCTCAAGCATACGGGTCTCTGCACCTTCAATGAGGTCGCTGTCGATCTCAATCGGGCCAAGGCCGAGAATCTTATTGAAGCGCATCACCGCCTCCTGAAGGTTGAAGGGCTTGGCCATGTAATCATCAGCAGAGAGGGTGATATTCTGATTACGCATGTCAATCGGCGTCAGGGCCTTATCCGTGAGCAGGATGAACTTCACCTTCTGTGAGGTGGGATTCATTTTCAACTGGTTACACAACTCACTACCCGTCATGCCTTCCATGTTCTGTTTACAGATGACCAGGTCGGGATGCAACTCCTCGATGTCGGTCGCAGCCTTGATGATGTCATTATAAGCATGGAAGTTATAGACGTATTTGAGTCGGGCCATGGCGAACTTGATGAAGTCTTCGTTGTCGTCGACCATGAAGACCGAGTATTTCATCGTCGGTGTATCCAGGGCCGCCCTCGATCTGGTATGCTCTGATGTCAGTGTCTCGCTAGGCACGTCAGGCAGGGCAATCTCACCCTTGGCATTGAGCTCCAGACGATCGTGAACCGCGATCCTAGCTTTCTCTTCCGGATGCTCTAATTCTGTCTGCATGTCGCTCACACGGGTGATGATCTGCAACATCTGGGAATGGAGGGCATTCAACTGCTCACGCTCCTCGAGGTCTTTCTCTTTCTCGGAGAGGTTGCCAATGATGGATGTCATACGGGCCATCGGCTGTCGCAGGTCATCACTGGCTGCCTTGATGGCTTCACGTTGCAGTTTCAGTTCCGTGATGACCGCCCTCTTACGGTCTCTGATGGCCTTGAGCTGTTTCAGACCGATGTGCCAGAAGTAGATGGACACCAAAATGATGATGGCATAGGCAAGCAGCATCCACCAGGAGAGGAGCCAGTGGCTGGCCACGGTGATTGACAAGGTACGTTCCTGGTTACTGACTGCTCCGTCGGTACTGACGGCCTTGACATGGAGGGTATATTTGCCACTTGACAAATCATGGAACGTCACACCGTGTGCCAAGGCATTACCGTTTTTCCAGTCGTCGTCGAGTCCTTCCATCCAGTACATGAACTGCAGACGTTCACTCTGGTTGTAGTTACCGGCCGCAAACTTGATGGTAAACGTATTCTGGTTGTGGTTCAGTTCCAGTTTCGATGACTCATTGAGTGCCTGCGACAGCAGTACCTTACCATCGTACTCGTGACCTGTGAGCACTTCCTCCTCGCCTAAGAACAGCTGGGTAAGCATCACTCTTGGCAGGGCGTCGGTATCGGAATTGCCGTTCTTCATCATCCAGTTGACACCAAAGAGACCGCCAAACTCCACATTACCGTCCTGACGTGTCAGGATAGCACCTGGGTTGAATTCGTTGCTCTGCAGTCCGTCGGCCGTCGTGTAGTTGTAAAGGCCATAGGTATAGCTGCCGTCTTCATGACTGCGATTCACCACGATACGGGTTACACCACTGCTGGTGGTAATCCACATGTTATGGTTCTTGTCTTCTGCAATACCACAGATATTGTTATTCGATAGTCCTTGTTTCTCTGTGATATAGTCGAGGTTGTCGTTGTTCAGGTCATTGTTGGAATTCAGCACGTTCAGACCTTCACGGGTTCCCACCCAGAGCAGTCCGCGGGAGTCCTTGGTAATCTGGGTGATGTAGTTGTTGGTGAACTGCTTGGTATGTGCGACATTGCCTGTGAGCACGCGCTTTTCCGTATTCGACAGGTTCAGGACCACCAGTCCTTCGGCAGTACCAATATAGAGGTTGTTCTTCTTGCTGTCTTTGTTGTAATGCAGGCAAGTCACCGTGTTGGTGTTCAGTTTGCCGTTCTCACGGGTATATGGTGAGAAGGAGTTCATTCTGGGGTTGTAGACCTGCAGACCGCCATTGGTGGCAATCCACAGATTACCGATCTTATCTGTACAGAGGGCGTTGATATGATCGTCGATCAGGGTCTTCATGCTATCCTTGGCTAAGGAGTAGATGGTGGCCTGTCCGCCCTTGATACGTGTCAGACCGTTTCGTTTGGAACCGACCCAGAGGCTTCCGTCTGGTGTGAAGGCCATGGCAGAGACCTTTCGGCTGGCCAAAGGACCATTATAGCCGACCACACCATTGTCGCTGGTTCCGTACCAGACCTTTCCGCTGTCAGATTGGGCAATGGCTGTAACGTCGCCATTATGCAGGGAGGCAAAGCGATAGATATACTTACCGAAATAGGCAATGCCTGATTTCTCAGTACCTATCCAGAGCAGGTCAGTATCATCAACATAGACACTTTGTATGCTGATGGTCTCGTGGCGCATCTGCCGGTCGTTCATATTGATGGGTTGTACCGGCTCCACCTCATGGGTGTTGATGTCATAACGCAACAGTCCCATCTGGTCTGAACCGATCCAGATGTTACCGCTACGGTCACCTGCCATTCCGTTGATATTACGGTCAATTCCCACGCTGGTCAGACCCAGTTTCTCGCTGATGGAGGTGTCCCAGGTATCCGCACTCTTGTTGTATCTGAAAAGGGTGCCCTGACCATAGAGCCAGATATTGTCCATCTGGTCGGCAAAGGCCCGTAAGGTCTTCGACCGGCGCAGTTTCTGATTGGCAATCTCATTGGTACCCCAGACGGTGTGCTGCTGGTGCATCACGTCGCAGCAGACGATTCTTCCGTCGTCATAGACAATCAAAGCACCGTCCTTACACTCGCTGATGGAGCAGATGACACCTTGTGGCACACCATGTGCATCGTCGGTATAGCCGAACTCATAGAGCAGCTGTTGCTGCATGTTGTAGCATACCACGCCCTTGTTGGGGATCGCGCCCCACAGGTTCTTGTGGCGGTCGACATAGACGATGCTGGGAATGGTCTCGATACCCATGCGGGCAAAGACCTGCTTCATGTCGCGTTCGAAACTCTCTGTCTGTGGGTGATACACACAATAGCCGGCGGCCGTCTCTACCAGGAGGTTGCCATCGAGTGTCTCCTGTACAGAGTTGATGTAGCTGTTGGGCAACGAGGAGCCGTCTTGTGAGTCACTTTGGAAGTTCTTGAAGACATAGCCGTCGAATCGGTAGAGTCCTGCAGGTGTTCCAAACCACACATAGCCGCGCGAGTCTTTCATGATGCAGTTGATCTGGCTGCTCGTCAGACCGTCGCGTGCGTCCAATGTCTTAAACAGATAGTCGGCCACCACCGCCATCGGCAGGGTGAGCAACAATACGATGATTAGTTTCTGTATAGTTTTCATAAAGCCTTATTTTCTCTTTTAAATCATACAAGAGTAATGGTCGACCACGCCAAGCAGGTGTTGCTCATCGTCGGTTACCAGTACGGAATGTATCTTATATCTGTTCATAATCTGCTGAATCTCAGAGATCTTTGTCTCCGGTCTCACCGTTTTGGGCGTCCGCGTCATGATATCGCTGACCGTACGGTCGAAGAACTCTGCTTGCCATTTCTCTGTGGCCCGACGGATATCACCATCCGTAATCAGTCCCACAATCTTTCCGTCAACCTCAGCTACACCTAAGCCCAACTTGCCTTTGCTCACTAAGATGATGGCTTCGCCGAGATGCATCTCAGGAGGCAGGACAGGCAGGTCGTCGCTACGCATCACATCCTGGGCAGTCGTCAACAGACGCTTTCCTAATTCTCCGCCAGGATGGAACTGCGCAAAGTCGCGAGGCTGGAAGTTCCGTTTTTCTATCAGGGCCACTGCCAGGGCATCACCCATGGCCAACTGGGCCACAGTGGAACTGGTGGGGGCCAGGTTCATCGGACATGCCTCTTTCTCCACGCTCACGTTCAGGTGACAGGTGGAGTATTTGGCGAGTAAAGAATTGGGATTACCGCTCATTCCGATGATAGGTATCTGCATGTGCAGCACCATCGGGATGAAACGCAACAGCTCGTCGGTCTGTCCGGATTTGCTGATGGCCAGCACCACGTCTTCATGAGCCATCACGCCAAGGTCGCCATGGAACACGTCGAGGGGGTTGATAAAGAAAGAGGGTGTGCCTGTGCTTGACAGGGTTGCAGCAATCTTGGCACCGATATGTCCGCTTTTCCCGACTCCTGTGACGATGATCTTTCCTTTGCAGTGATACATGAGGTCGACGGCCTCGTCGAATGACTTGTCCAACTGAGGGATCAGCCCTAATACGGCCTGTGCCTCATCCTTCATGCATTGTATGGCGTATTCTCTTGATGTCATCCCTTGATCAGTTTTTCTATCAATGATTCCAATTTGTCCAGTTCCAGCATATTGGCAGCATCGCTGAGTCCCTCGTCCGGGGTGGGGTGTACCTCAAAGAAATAGCCGGTAGCCCCGAAGGCCTTTGCCGCCATGGCCATCTGTGGCACAAAGCGCCGGTCACCACCCGTCTTGCCATCGCTGCCACCAGGTCGCTGTACACTGTGCGTGCAGTCCATGATGACCGTTGGCACGATGTCGAGCATATCGGGGATGTTGCGGAAGTCCACCACGAGGTTGTTGTATCCCATCATGTTGCCCCGTTCCGTCAACCACACCTCCTTGGCACCTGCATCACGGGCTTTCTCCACCGGATAGCGCATGTCACGTCCACTCAGGAACTGTGCTTTTTTGATGTTGACGATCCGTCCGGTCTGAGCCGCAGCAATCAGCAGGTCGGTCTGGCGGCACAGGAAGGCTGGTATTTGCAGAACATCGCATACCTCTCCCACGGGTTTTGCCTGCCAGGATTCGTGGATGTCCGTCAGAATCTGGAGTCCGTATTTTGATTTGATGTCTGCCAACATCTGTAGTCCGCGCTCCAAACCAGGACCGCGGAAAGAGCGTATCGACGTACGATTGGCCTTGTCGAACGACGCCTTGAAGATGATGTCCGTCCCTTGTTTCTCGTTGATTTCCACCAACTTGCGCGCAACAGTATCCAGCAATTCCGCCGATTCTATCACGCAGGGACCTGCAATAAATATTGCCATCTGACTCATATTTGCTTTGCAAAAATACGCATTTTATCTTAATCTGCCAAACATTTGGCAAGTTTTTTCACACTATTCACTATAAATGTGCACGTCTCTCTGTGGGAACGGAATCTGTATGTCATTCGCTTTGAGGGTGTCGTAGACACATTTCAGAACATCGCTGATGACATATGATTTTCTGGGGGCTTCGGCCCAGACAAACAACTTGAAGTTGATGCTGGAATCCGCCATCTCCGACACCACGCTCTTAACGGGTTTCTTGGTGTCCATCCACTGGTGATGGAGGTTGTTGACAGCCTCTTCCACAAGTGTTGTCACCTGCTTGAGGTTCGAACCATAGGCCACGCCGAACGGGATGACCGCCAGCACATAGCCGTGATTACGCGTCAGGTTCTTGTAATTCTTCGTAAACAGTTGTGCGTTCTGGAAGGTGATGACCTCGCCATAGAGAGATTCGATGACCGTGGCAGTGTAGCTGATGTTTCTCACCTTACCCATGGTACCTTCCACCTCAATCCAGTCGCCAGCCTTGATACGTCCTGCCATGAGCGAAGCGCCATAGTAGATGTTCTCGATGATGTCCTTCGAGGCAAAACCGATACCTGTGGACAGTCCGCCCGAGATGGCCAGCAGCCATTCCACGCTGATATGCAGGTAGGCGAGGGTTGCCAGCAGCCAGATGCCCCAGATAATCAGCTGGATGACGTTCTTGCCCATCACGGTGCGACTCTCTGCCGTTGAGGGGTCTTTGGTCTCGAAATGCAGGCGCATCAGGCTTAATATGGTCCTTGATATCCATCTGAACAGGAACCACGTGCCAATCACGACCGCCAGCTTCACGACACTCACCTGGAGGTTCTCCTGGTTGATGAACTTGTAATTGAAGATGTCCCAGCACATGTCGCTCAGGTTGAACACATCGGCGGCCCAGTAGATACTGATCATCACCGAACAGACAATGAGTGCGGGCAGTACCACCTGGTGTGTCAGGGTATAGAGCCAGGTCTGCGTCACGGGCTTCTTCGAGAACTCGTGCCGCTCCTCGTACATCTTCAGGTAGTCTGAGATGCAGGTGATGGTCAGGATACAGGTGAGCTGCATGATCCACCAGATGAGCAACTGGACGGCTAAAAGGGTATAACCGGCCCAGGAACAGCCCACCGAGGCGACGAAGACAATCATCGACACGTAGGTATAGAACATGTCCGACCGGGGGATGTTCCTGTTATAACGTCGGATGCAGAACCATTGCCACAGCAGACAGGCGATCAGTATCGGTGGGAAGACCAGGCTGACCAGTTCGCTGGGAATCAGGATTATACGGAAGGTGATCACCACAAAGCCAATCAGGAGCAGGGGCGCATAGATTTTAAAGGCACTCCGTATCTGACTGCCCTTTACACGCAGCAGCAGGGATATCAGGATGACGGCCAACAGCCAGAGGTATTCCACCAACAGTCCGGAGGCCATGATCACGAAGTTCTGTCGGCTGTTGTACTGTATCACGCCCATGAGTATGGCCAGCGTAATGGTGGTCGTGGCCCACATGATCGACGATCGTTTCTTCAGGAATTCTGTTGTGTGGAACCTTTTGGGCATGAACCTGAACACAAGCAGGTTGAGGCCGATGGCGATGAGGGCATAGAAAGCGATGGCGACAAACAGACCGAAGATCCAGTAGAGGTTCCAGTCGGAGTGCTCAGTGGCCTTGTCGGGGGTGTATTTCCGCGTCACGATCTCCTTCATGTTCTGCCATTTCTCCTTGATATTCCGCAGGATATCCAGGTAGGTGTCACCGCCATTCACGAAAATACTGGTCTGTATGTCATAATAACGCTTCTGGGCATAGTCGTTCATGTGTTTCAACCGCTGCTCCGTCATGTTGTAATAGCGGATATAGTCCTCCATCTGCTGGGAGTCTTCTTCCAAAGTGCGCTTGATGACGGTGGCAAGGGTCAGACAGACACTGCGGTCGGTTTTGGCCTGTTCGCCCATGATGTTCGTGGGCATGGCCTGCAGACTGTTGATCAGACTGTCATAGCGGGCTATCTCCCCACTGGTATTGCTGATAAACTCCCTAAAGGGCAGCTGCTGGCGCTGGAAACGCTGGTACTGTTCTGTGGCCTGATGACAGGCATAGGTCAGGTCGAACAGGTATTCCTGTTTCTGCGAGTAGAGCATCAGGGCGTTCTGGTTCGACTGTTTCATGGTCTGGGTCAGGTTCTGGAATACCTCCTGACTCTGCCGCTGCTGCTCATTGCGCTGGTCGCTGAGTTCCTGGTAGTGTTTGGTCAGTTCTGCGCGCAGGATGACGAGTGTCGAGTCGAGGTTTTTCTCCTTCAGCACGGCTCCAGCCTCACTGACCATGCCCATGACGAGGGCTAATATGATGAGTAATTTCTTCATGTCTCCTTATTTTAGCGGGCAAAGTTAGTAAAAAAAGGGTAAAGTGGAAAATGAAAAGTAAAAAAATTGCTGCTGCTCCCTAAAAAACTTATGTTTTTATGTTCTTATGTCTAAAAAAATGCGTACTTTTGCGGCATGATACTGATAGCAGATAGTGGTAGTACGAAGACCGACTGGGCTCTTGCCTCGTCGCCATCTACCGTTCCCTCCGATTCTTCATTCCTCACTCCTCACTCCTCACTCCTCACTACGCAAGGCATCAATCCGTTTCATCAGGATCGCACGGTTATTGCCGAGATTCTCCGTCAGGAACTTCTCCCGCAACTGAATCCTGACGAAGTTGATGGTGTCTGTTTTTATGGTAGTGGTGTCCGTCCTGAGTTGGAGCCTGTCATGATTGCGCTCTTGCAAGAGGCATTTCCTCAGGTCAAACAGGTCGAAGCACATAGTGATTTGCTTGGTGCAGCCCGTGCGCTTTGCGGTCATAACTATGGCATCGCCAGTATTTTAGGCACGGGCGCTAATTCTTGCCTTTATGATGGTGAACGCATCATTCAGAATACCCCTGCCTTGGGCTATATCTTAGGTGATGAGGGTAGTGGAGGCGTTCTTGGTAAGCATTTCCTGCATGGACTTTACAAGGGTGTTTTGTCTGAAAATATTCGTCTTGAATTTGAACAGGAATTTGGGTTGACGATGTCAGATGTCATCCAGCGGGTTTATCGTGAACCGATGCCGAATCGCTTCCTGGCATCGCTTGCACCTTTCATCCATCGCCATCTCTCTGATGCTGCTGTGGCTCGTTTGGTGATTGATAATTTCCGCGATTTCTTCCGTTATAATATCCGCCCATATCAATTGGAGATGCCCGTTTCTTTTGTGGGCAGTATTGCCTGGCATTTCCGTGACCAGTTGGCCGAAGCAGCCAATGCTGAGGGCTTCCGTCTTGGCACTATCCTCAAAAGTCCTATCGAGGGTCTGTTGCGCTATCATGCACCAAAATCCAACAAATGATGAAACGAATCGTATTTTTTGCATCGCTATTTCTGGCAGTTGTGCTCCTGTCCGCCTGTGGTCAGTCTGCCTGTGAGCAGTCGAAGTTTGTAACCGTTGAGAATGGCCATTTCGTGAAGGATGGCAAACCTTATTATTATGTAGGCACCAACTTCTGGTATGGGGCGATTCTTGGCTCTGAGGGTCAGGGCGGTGATCGCCAGCGCCTGGTGAAGGAACTCGACTATATGAAGCAGATCGGTATCGACAACCTCAGAATCCTCGTGGGCAGCGATGGTGAACGGGGCGTTACCACGAAGGTGGAGCCGACGCTGCAGATTAGTCCGGGGGTGTATAATGACACGATTTTGGCGGGTCTCGACTTCCTGCTTCAGGAGATGGGTAAGCGCGGGATGGTGGCCGTACTTTATCTTAACAATTCGTGGGAATGGAGTGGGGGCTATGGCTTCTATCTGGAGCATGCCGGCGCAGGCAAGCAGCCGCGACCCAATGAGGACGGTTATCCTGCCTTTATGAAGGCAATGAGCCAATATGCCACTAATGAGAAGGCGCACGAGCTGTTTTATGACTATGTGCGCTTTATCCTCGGTCGCACCAATCGCTATACAGGTCTGAAATATGTGGACGATCCGGCCATCATGTCGTGGCAGATCGGTAATGAGCCCAGAGCCTTCGACAAGGCGGTGCTGCCTGACTTTGAGAAGTGGCTGGCTGAGGCCTCGGCCCTGATACGGTCTATTGATAGAAATCACCTGATATCCATCGGCTCGGAGGGCTCCTGGGGCTGTGAGAACGACTGGGACTGCTATGAGCGTATCTGTAAGGACCCCAATATCGACTACTGCAACATCCACCTCTGGCCCTATAACTGGAGCTGGGCGCGTCAGGACCATCTGATAGAGGACCTGCCGCAGGCCAAGGCGAATACCAAAGACTATATCGACCGCCATCTGGAAATCTGCGCCCGACTGAACAAACCCCTTGTGATGGAGGAGTTCGGCTATCCGAGAGATGATTTCAAGTTTGCACTCGGCACGCCTACCAAGGGTCGTGACGGATTCTACCAGTATGTGTTCTCGCTTGTGGGGGACAATGCCGAGCAGGGTGGCTACTTCGCCGGCTGTAACTTCTGGGGGTGGGGCGGATATGCCCAACCGAAGCATGAGGATCAATGGCTGGTGGGTGATGACTATACCGGCGATCCGGCCCAGGAACAGCAGGGGCTGAACTCTGTGTTTGTCGGTGACAAGTCGACATTAGACGTGATTCAGCAACAAATTGAGCGATTTAAGCACATTTTTACCGAATAGTACCAAAATTCGTCATTAGAATGTTTCCGAGTTTGGGAAAAAATATGTATCTTTGCACCCAAATAGCATGGACCTGACATTATGAAGAAGATTTTGATGGTTTTAGCCGCTGTGGTTGTGGTGGCGTGTAACGTTCAGAAACAGGCTGAGCACGAGAAGACATCGGCACAGCAGTTGATGGAGCGATTGGACACCCTGCGACAGAAGGGCTATATGTTCGGACATCAGGACGATCCGTTCTACGGACTGACGTGGGAATATCAGAAAGACTCCAGTGATGTGAAGAATGTCTGTGGCGACTATCCTGCCGTGATGGGCTTTGAACTGGGCGGCATCGAGATGGGCGACGAGAAGAGTCTCGACAGCGTGCCTTTTACCAAGATTACCGAAGAAATCATTAACCACTATGAGCGCGGTGGTATTGTGACCATCAGCTGGCACCCACGCAATCCTGCCACAACGGCTCCTGATGGCGGCAGGGGGGCTCAGAAGTTCCCTGAAGGCTCTGCCTGGGATGTGTCAGACACGACCGTCGTGAAAAGCATACTGCCTGGTGGTCAGAACGCTGAGTTGTTCAAGGTCTGGATGGATCGCTTGAGCGACTTCCTGGCAACTCTGAAGACCGCAGACGGACATAAAATCCCCGTTATCTTCCGGCCTTGGCACGAGAATACAGGTTCCTGGTTCTGGTGGGGCGAGAAACTCTGTAGTGCAGCAGAATACAAGGCTTTGTGGAATATGCTGCAGGATAAGCTCGATGCCGACGGCTTCGACAACCTGCTCTGGGCCTATTCGCCTGGCATGGCACCCGACCTGACCAACGAGAAATATCTGGAGCGCTATCCTGGTGATAAGCGTATCTCGCTGGTAGGTATCGACGGTTATCAGTGGGGCACAAAGGAGGACTTCGAAAGTCAGTTGGATCAGAACCTCGCCATGCTGTGTCAGTTTGCCGAGGATCATGGGAAGATAGCAGCCCTGACGGAGTGCGGCCTGAAGAACCTGACCGATTCCACATGGTGGATCTCGACGCTCACCCCTGTACTTGATAAGTATCCCATCAGTTATTTCCTGGTATGGAGAAACTATAAGGAAGAATGGTTCGGCCCGTCGCCAGCCAAGCCTGATGCACCCTATTTCAGGCAGTTGTATGAAAAAGAGAACACGTTGTTTCTTAACGAAATCAAATAACATAAAATATGGTAAGAACTAAATTAATTGAAAAGATCGGTTATGGCTTCGGCGATATGTCATCGTCGATGTTCTGGAAGATATTCTCGTATTATCTCCCGTTCTTCTATTCAAACATTTTCGGCCTGAACCTTGTAGATGCCGGTGTATTGGTACTCGTAACCCGTATCTGGGATGCTGTCTCAGATCCGATGATGGGTATCATCGCCGACCGTACCAACACCAAATGGGGAAAATACCGCCCCTACCTGTTGTGGGTGGCTCCCTTCTTCAGTATCTGTGGTATCCTGCTGTTTACCACGCCGGATTGGGAATATGGGGCCAAACTGGTATGGGCCTATGTGACTTATATCATGATGATGACGGTGTATACGGGTATCAATGTGCCTTACGGCGCTATGTTGGGTGTGATGACCGATGATCCCAAGGAGAAAACAGTGTTCTCGTCGTTCCGTATGTTCTTTGCCTATGGCGGTTCGTTTATCTCGCTGTTCCTCTGGGAACCCCTCACCAATATGTTTGGCGGCTACAACTCTGCTAATGGCTGGTTCTGGGCCATGGTGACCATCGCAGCAGCCTGCTTCGTGATGTTCATCATCTGCTTCCTGCTCACCAAGGAACACCTGAAGACCGTCTCGACCGTAAGTGTGGGTGATGACTTCGCTTCGCTATTGAAGAACAAGCCCTGGTGGTTGCTCATTGGTGCCGCCCTGTGCTCCAACCTCTTTAATACTGTCCGTGGTGCCACGGTGGCCTATTTCTTCGTAGATATTATCGGTGCCGATGTCTATCTGAGTTTCATGGGCATGGCCTTCCTCTTCTATGCCGGATTGTTCCTGGGTATCGGTGAGGTGTCGAACATGGTGGGTGTGGCCCTCTGTGTGCCCATTGCCAATAAGCTCGGTAAGAAGACCACCTTTATCCTTGTGAATGCCCTGTTGCTGGTGTTCAGCGTATTGTTCTTCTTTATCCCCGTCACCCCTTCCGGCTTCTGGCTGATGCTGATCTTCCAGATAATCATTTCGATTCTGACAGGTGTGATGTCGCCGTTGATCTGGAGTATGTATGCCGACGTAAGCGACTATGCAGAACTGGAGTTCCGTACGGCCTCGACAGGTCTGATCTTCTCATCGGCCTCGATGGCTCAGAAGTTCGGTGGTGCCATTGGTGGCGCCGCAGTCCTCTGGCTGCTCTCCGGCTTCGGCTATATTACTGATACGGCTCAGGTGGCCGCAGGTGTGGTACAGCCTGAGAGCGCCTTGATGGTATTGCGCTGGCTGATGAGTTTCATCCCGGCTGCCGTAGCTGCACTGGCCGTGATTGTGGTGTGGTTCTATCCGCTGACTACCAAACGCGTGGATGAGATCAGCGAGAAACTGAAGACCGTGCGCGAAATCGAAGAGTAAATATCGAAACAATGTTTGATATAACAATGATGAGAAAGGAGATGCAGGATGTTCTTGAGCAGAACATCCTGCACTTTTGGATGACTCAGATGGTGGATGAGGCGCATGGGGGCTTCTATGGTCGCATCGACAATAGTGGCACGCTCCATCCAGAGGCTGAGAAAGGGGCTATCCTCAATGCCCGTATCCTCTGGTCGTTTTCGGCCGCCTATAGGGTTCTAGGAAATCTAGCCTATCTAGACATGGCTAGGAGGGCCTATGACTATTTTATAGAGCATTTTATCGATCATGAATATGGGGGTGTCTTTTGGAGCGTGGATTATCTGGGAAACCCTTTGGATACCAAGAAGCAGTTCTATGCCATTGGCTTTGCTATCTACGGTCTTTCGGAATATGCCCGGGCTACCGGCGACAGGGAGGCGTTGGAATATGCGCTTGACCTGTACGACTGTATTGAGGAACACGCTTTCGATAGGGAGCATAACGGCTATATCGAAGCCTGTACGAGAGAGTGGGGGGAGATAGCAGACATGCGACTGTCGGAACTCGATGCCAACTATCCCAAGTCGCAGAATACCCATCTGCACATCATCGAACCTTATACAAACTTGTTGAGATGCCTGAAGGAACTGCATGCGCAGGAATCGTGCGACTATGTGCCGGTACTTGGTTCGGTACTGCCGATAGGTGTTTCGATTCCCCTGGAGACCATTGTCAGCGTGGAGGCCTCTCTGCGGAATCTGATAGATATCTTCACCGATCATATCCTGAATCCCAAGACCCACCATCTGGACCTTTTCTTTGAGATGGACTGGACGCGAGGGGCAGGACGTCTGGAGAGCTATGGTCACGATATCGAGTGCTCCTGGCTCTTGCATGAGGCGGCCTTGGTGCTAGGCGATCAGAAGGTCCTGGCCAAAGTGGAACCGATTGTTCGTGAGGTGGCCAAGGCTTCTGAGAAAGGCTTACGCCCTGACGGTTCGATGATCCATGAGGCTAATCTCGATACCGGCCATGTGGATGACGACCTCCACTGGTGGGTACAGGCAGAGAATGTCGTGGGGTGGTATAATATCTACCAGTATTTCGGTGATGAGGACGCTTTGGAGAAAGCTGGCAGATGCTGGGACTATATCAAGTCGCAACTCATTGATACCGAGCACGGAGAGTGGTTCTGGAGCCGTCATGCCGACGGGTCACTTAATACCACTGACGATAAGGCCGGATTCTGGAAATGTCCGTATCACAACAGCCGCATGTGTCTGGAGATGATGGAACGGATATCGACGGGAAGATAAAATGAACCGGAATTAACATTTATTATCAAATAATAAATAAATATTCCACTTATTTACAAATATTATTTGTACCTTTGCAGCATGAAAGCTGTGAAGCTACATCGTGTAGACGTGTAACTGCTTGAAAACGAGAACAATATTGTTATAACTATATATTATTTTTATGAACTTTACTTTGTTAATTACCGTCTTGTTGACGGCTATTACATTGGTGGTGGCGGCTTACATCGTAGCCAAGCTGATAGGACCCCGGTCTTATGCGAAGGTGAAAGGTGAGCCGTATGAGAGTGGTATCCCCACACGCGGCACGTCATGGTTGCCTATCACGGTGGGATTCTACCTCTTTGCCATCTTGTTCCTCATGTTTGATGTGGAAACGGTGTTTCTGTATCCATGGGCAGTCGTAGTGAAGGACTTCGGTGCACTGGCTCTGCTGAGCATCGGCTTCTTCCTGGTAGTTCTGGTATTAGGCTTGGCATATGCCTGGCGGAAAGGAGATCTCGAATGGAAGTAAGAAAGCCTCACATCAAGAGTATTCCCTACGAGGAGTGGAATGACAATGCCTCGTTGGAGAAGATCATTGACGAGCTCCATGAGGGCGGCGTCAATGTGGTGACGGGCTCGCTCGACCAGTTGATCAACTGGGGACGAAGCAACTCCCTCTGGTCGCTGACCTTTGCCACCTCGTGCTGTGGCATCGAGTTCATGGCCTGTGGTTGTGCCCGTTATGACTTTGCCCGTTTCGGTTTCGAGGTGACTCGTAACTCTCCCCGACAGGCCGACCTGATTATGTGTGCCGGTACGATTACCCACAAGATGGCTCCGGCCCTGAAGCGTCTGTATGACGAGATGGCCGAGCCTAAGTACGTGATTGCCGTTGGTGGCTGTGCCATCAGTGGAGGTCCGTTCAAGTCGAGCTATCATGTAGTGAAGGGTATCGAGGAGATTGTACCCGTCGATGTGTTTATTCCTGGTTGTCCCCCACGTCCGGAGGCTATCATGTACGGCATGATGCAGCTGCAGCGTAAGGTGAAGATCGAGAAGTTCTTCGGTGGTGCCAACCACAAGCAGACCGCTGAGGAGGCTGCATTGGGCGTGTCGAATGAGGAGCTGACCTTCCGTTCGAAGCATGGTGATCATCGCCGTGAGCCGATGGTTATCACCGAGGTGCCCCAGGAGTTCACTGAAGAATTGAAAAATTCAAAAATTGAAGAATTGAAGGAGGAGAAGGCATGAAGTTAGAGTTTTTATCATTCGATTTCGACAAGTTCGCACAGGAGATGCAGAACTTGAAGGACAAGAAGGGCTTTGACTATCTTGTCACCATCGTCGGCGAGGATTTTGGTGCTGAAGAAGGACTTGGTTGTATCTATATCCTGGAGAATACCCAGACCCACGAGCGCTGCTCAGTGAAGATGATGGCCAAGAGCCAGATTTGTGGTGATGGCATGTCATCAAATGGCACCGGTGATACCGATGGTCAGATGATGGCCTATCTCCCAACAGTCTCTAACATCTGGCGTGTCGCTGATCTGCTGGAGCGTGAGGTCTATGATTTCTATGGCATTGTGTTCCTCGGTCATAAGGATATGCGTCGTCTGTTCCTGCGTAGTGACTTCAAGGGTTATCCCTTCCGCAAGGACTGGCAGTATCATGATGACTATACCCTTGAAGATGATGTAGAGCCCGACTATGGTCTGGAGTACTACATCGACAAGGATGGCAATCTCCAGTCGAAACAGAACAGACTGTTTGGCTCTGACGACTATGTGATCAACATTGGTCCTCAGCACCCTGCTACGCACGGTGTGCTCCGTCTGCAGACGGTGCTCAATGGTGAGACGGTGAAGCACATCTATCCGCACCTGGGTTATATCCACCGTGCCATCGAGAAGATGTGGGAGAATATGACCTATCCTCAGACACTGGCTCTGACCGATCGTCTGAACTATCTGGGAGCCATGCAGCATCGCCATGCTTTGGTAGGCGTGATTGAAGAGGCCTTGGAGGTAGAGTTGACCGACCGCATCAAGTATATCCGTACCATTATGGACGAGCTCCAGCGTCTTGACTCCCACCTGCTCTACACCTCTTGTGTGGCTCAGGACCTCGGTGCGCTCACCGGCATGCTCTATGGTATGCGCGATCGTGAACATGTGTTGAACTGCATGGAGGAAACCACCGGTGGTCGTCTGATTCAGAACTACTACCGTATTGGCGGTCTGCAGGACGATATCGATCCTAACTTCGTTAAGAACTGTAAGGATCTGGTAACCTATCTGCGTCCTACCATCCAGGAGTATATGGATATCTTCGGTGACAATGTCATCACCCACAACCGTTTGGAGAATTGTGGTCCGATGAGTCTCGAGGATTGTATCAACTACGCAGTGACTGGTCCTGCCGGACGTGCTTCGGGTTGGAAGAACGATGTTCGTAAGAACCATCCGTATGACATGTACGACAAGGTAGAGTGGGAGCAGTGTACACTGAATGGCTGTGACTCGATGGATCGTTACCTGGTTCACATCAATGAGATGTACCAGAGTCTGAATATCATTGAGCAGCTCATCGATAATATTCCTGAGGGCGACTTCTATGTGAAGCAGAAGCCCATCATCAAGTGCCCCGAGGGACAGTGGTACTACTCTGTTGAGGGTGTGGCTGGTGAGTTTGGTGT
>CAMJBL010000040.1 GCA_946403845.1 uncultured Prevotella sp.
CTCGAGGATGTAGTCATCGAGCGTCGTCCCTATCAGTATCTCTATGAGGACCAGAGCGGTCGTATCTTCATGAACCAGGAGACTTTCGAGCAGATTCCCATCGACAACGAACTCGTGATCGGTCATGAGTATATGAAGGAGAGTGATATCGTGGAGGTTGTCAGCGACACCACCGACGGTACGATCCTCTATGCTGAAATGCCTGTCAAGACCAACCTCCGTGTTGTTCACTCAGAGCCTGGCATCAAGGGTGATACGGCTACCAACACGCTGAAACCTGCCACTTTGGAGACTGGCGTTGAGGTGCGCGTGCCCCTCTTCATCAACGAGGGCGACCTGATTCAGGTTGACACCCGTGACGGCTCCTACCTGAACCGTGTGAAGGAGTAAATGAAATACTCGATCATCGTCCCGGTATATAATCGTCCCGACGAAGTGGACGAACTACTCGAAAGCCTATCTAATCAAACACTAAAGGATTTCGAGGCTATTATTGTGGAGGATGGTTCAGTAAAACCTTGCAAGGATGTTTGCGATAAATACGCAGGCATCCTTGCTTTGCATTATTATGTCAAGGAGAACAGCGGTCCCGGACAGAGCCGTAACTACGGTGCAGAACGGGCCAACGGCGAATGGCTCATCATCCTCGACTCGGATGTCGTGCTCCCCGAGGATTATCTGAGGAGTGTGGAGTGTGGAGTGAGGAGTGAGAACGGTTTGGCTGCTTGGGGCGGCCCTGACGCTGCTCATCCATCATTCACCCCTATACAGAAAGCCATCTCCTACTCGATGACCTCGTTCTTCACGACGGGTGGCATCCGAGGCGGGAAGGCGAAACTCGATAAGTTCTATCCCCGATCGTTTAACATGGGTATCCGTCGTGATGTCTATCAGGAACTGGGCGGTTTTACGAAGATGCGCTTCGGCGAGGATATCGACTTCTCCTACCGCATCGTCGAGGCAGGCTATCGTCCGCAGCTCTTCCCAGAGGCCTGGGTGTGGCATAAGCGTCGCACGGACTTCCGCAAGTTCTTCCGTCAGGTGTACAACAGTGGCATCGCCCGCATCAACCTGATGAAGCGCCATCCCGGCACCTTGAAACTCGTGCACCTGCTACCTACCGTCTTTACATTGGGCGTCATTGGCTGTCTGCTGCTCTCCGCATTTTGTATACTTGCCCTGCTGCCGTTGCTGCTGTATTCGCTCATCATCTTCATCGACTCAACGATCCGCAACCGCAGTCTATGGGTAGGACTCCTTTCCATCCCAGCGGCCTTTGTCCAACTGATGGGCTACGGGCTCGGGTTCATCGAATCGTGGTGGAAACGATGTATCCTACGTAAAGACGAATTCCAGGCGTTTGAACAAACGTTTTACAAATAACATTATTATAAACCCCAAAAACTTAAATCAATATGGAAAAACTCAACATCACCCAATGGGCAAAAGAAGACCGCCCGCGTGAGAAAATGGCAGATCTTGGTACTGAGGCACTGAGCAATGCCGAGTTGTTGGCTATCCTCATCGGCTCAGGGTCTACCGACGAGAGCGCTGTAGAGCTGATGAAGCGGGTGCTCGCCGACTGTAGCAACAACCTGAACTCCCTAGGCAAGAAGACCATTCAGGAACTGATGCATTATAAGGGCATCGGCGAGGCGAAGGCCATTACCATTCTGGCTGCCTGCGAACTCGGCAAGCGTCGTCAGGCAGAGACACCCGAAGAGCGTCCCGACCTTGGTTCGGCCACCCGTATCTACAGGCACATGCATCACCTGATGCAAGACCTGGATGTAGAAGAATTCTGGGTATTACTGATGAATCAGCATTACCGGCTCATCAAGAAGGTGCGTATCTCACATGGGGGGATCACAGAGACAGCCGTCGATATCCGTATCATCATCCGAGAGGCCGTTCTCGCCAACGCCACCATCCTTGCCGTGTGCCACAACCACCCGTCAGGAAGCCTGAGTCCCAGTCATGCCGACGACGAACTGACGAAAAGTATCCAGAGGGCCTGCGAAATCATGCGCATCTACTTCATGGACCACGTCATTGTGACCGATGGGCAGTATTATTCCTATCACGAGGTTGGCAAATGCTAACCTACTTGACGGCAACTTTCAGGCCATTGTGGATATAGAAGCCTGATTGGGAGGGGATCTGGCTACGAACACCTCCAAGGGTATACCAGTCATCGGAATCTGGGCCACCTATGGAGATGCTGTAAAGGCCGGTACCGCCTTCGGAAAAGTTCTTCAACTCATAGAGGGAGGGGAGGGCTTTGCCGGTTTCGTTGTCAAAAAGACTGGCGTTATACCAACCGTCGGTCACCCGCTGGGTAGTCCAGTCAAGTCCATATTCGTTGGCCTCGAGGAACCACCAGAACAGACCATTGACGTTCTGATGCTGTTTCAGTTTGGCAATCAGGTCGGCGGTAAACTTCCGCTGGCCTTCGTAGGAAAGGGGATAACCCGTGTCATTGTCACCCATCTTCCAATGGTAGCCACAGCCCGTCTCCACCACCATGATCTTCTTGTCGGGGAATTGGCTCTCAAAGGCTGTCAGCGTCTTATCCAATTGTTGCAGATTACCATGATAATAGGGATAGTAGCTGGTCCCGATAATATCGTAGTCGACGCCATACCGCGCCAGCCGTTGATAGAAGTCCGTCACTAATGGTGTATTGGCAACCTGTTCGGTATGGATGATGATCTTGGCCTCGGGACACACTTTCCGACAGGCATCTCCCGCCGCTTTCAGCATCTGTGAGAAATTGTCCCAATGCTTATCGGTATAGGCTTTCCAATCGGAAGTGGCTTCCAGATGTCCGCCCAATTCATCCCAATCCTCGAATTTGCCGTTCAGAACGAAGCCCCACAGCATACCGAAACTGATTTCGTTTCCCGTCTGAATAAAATCCGGCGTAGCACCGGCTGCCACCAATTCTTGCAGACATTCTTCAGTGTAGGAACCAAGCGTCTGTGGTGGATACCAACTGTACACATTCCATGCCTCGGGAATCGTCTGATTACCCGGATCGGCCCATGTGTCACTATAATGGAAATCAAGCATGAATCGAAGGCCTGAATCCTTAATCCGCTTGCCCAGTTTCTTCACATAGTCGAGATCCTGTCGCACACCCTGTCCCTTATGTGCTGCCGAGGCCTTACTAGGGTCGACAAACAAACGGACACGCATGGCGTTCATGCCTTGTTCCTTCAGGAATGTCAGCATGTCGGCAATCTTCTTGCCATCCTTATCCATATAGTTGGCACCATGTTCCTCGTAAGTGGGCAGCAGCGAGATATCACCGCCGACATAACGAGACTCCTGTGCTGATGCCGGCAAAGCTGTTGCCAACAGAAATGTCATGAACAGATTCTTAGTATTCATTTGATTTGTTGTTAATTTGTTAGACAATCGGTAATGAGATACCGCAGATTTTCTGATATACATCGAGGGCATAGACATCCGTCATGCCGCTGATATAGTCGATGACAGCCATCAGACGAGTTTCCAAGTCGGGAGCATCAATATCATACTGGCTACTGACACGGCTGATGAGCTGTTTGGAATAGAAGCGATCGGGATGATGGGCCGCTTCGACGAAATGCGCCATCAGCGTTTCCATGATCTTATAACCCGACAGTTCCACATCAAGGACGGGACGGCTCTTGTAGATACGTTTGACAGAAAGTGAAGCACAATGTCTGTAAGCCTCACGAGGCAACGGGTCGATATGGTCAATTAGCGCCCCTTCAAAGGTGCCGTTGAGAAGGTCGTCTTCATGGTCCACAAACACTTTCACACATTCATTCTCCAGCAGACCGATGACACAAGCGCGCATATAAACCACCTTTTCATTGTCGTCAGTCAGGGCCTCATCGATGATACGCTGTTGTATCTTTCCACGGGTGGTTTCATCAAAGAAACTGAGCATTAACTCGGCCGTCTCGTTATATGAAAGAATTTTAAGTTTATGAGCATCTTCGATATCCATAATCTCATAGCAGATATCATCGGCTGCCTCCACGAGATAGACCAGTGGATGACGGGCAAATTTTAACGGATCACCAGGCTCTGACAAACAAATAATGCCCAATTCATCGGCAATTCTCCTAAAAATATCACGTTCTGTATTGAAGAATCCAAACTTTCCCTTCTTGCTGGGAACAGAAGACGAATAGGGATATTTTACAATGCTCGCCAGCATGGAATAAGTCATGACAAATCCACCCTGTCTCCTACCCTTGAATTGATGGGTGAGCAGACGGAAGGCATTAGCGTTGCCTTCGAAGTGGGTGATATCATCCCAGAACTGATGGCTGACCTCACGCTGCAAGTCACGCCCCGGCCCTTCCGTGAAGTAGGTCTGGATCGCCTTCTCACCACTATGCCCAAAGGGCGGATTACCCATGTCGTGTGCCAGACAAGCCGTTGCCACAATCTGTCCTATCTCAGAGAAAAGCGTATGCTCCAATTCCGGATGTCGGACGATCAACTTGTGGGACACATCATTACCCAACGACATGCCAACACTGGCCACTTCGAGAGAATGGGTAAGACGGTTGTGTACAAACACGCTTCCCGGCAAAGGGAACACCTGTGTCTTGTTCTGGAGACGACGGAAAGGCGCAGAGAAAATCAGACGGTCATAGTCGCGTTTGAACTCCGTCCTGTCGTCATGGCGTTCGGGGTGTTTATGCTCCTGTCCGAGACGCTTATTGGATATTAAATGTTGCCAATTCATCATAACTTGGGCGCAAAGTTAATATATTTTCCCCAAAATCGGTGTTAATAGGTGTTAATCTGCACAATCTATGGCATAAAATGCTTACCTTTGCACATTATTAAATGAGTTTTCGAAAATATGTTGACGATAAAAGTAGTAAACAAAGGACATCAGCCCCTGCCACAATATGCCACGAGTCAGAGTGCAGGCATGGACCTCAGGGCTAACCTTGACGAAGCCGTCACGCTGAAGCCCCTGGAGCGCCGTCTGATTCCCACGGGGCTTCATATCTCCCTGCCCGTAGGCTACGAGGCACAGGTTCGTCCACGGAGTGGACTGGCTCTGAAGAAAGGTATTACAGTCCTGAATTCGCCAGGCACCATCGATGCCGACTATCGTGGAGAAATAGGCGTTGTCTTGATCAACCTCTCTCAGGAAGACTTTGTGGTTGAGGATGGCGAGCGTATAGCCCAGATGGTGATTGCGCGGCATGAACAGGCAGCTTTTGAGGCTGTTGAAATACTCGACGAAACGGTTCGTGGTGAAGGAGGATACGGTCATACCGGTGTGAAATAGCAAAGATGAATCGCATGAGGAGCATATTCGGATGGATGGGACTCGCCGTTGTGATTGCAACGACCTGCAGTGCTTGTGGCGCGGCCCAAAAGCCTGTCGCCCAATCCGCTCAGACACCCCATGTCCTGCCTCTGTCCGCCGAGCAGCAACGGAAATATGACCAATTCTTCCTCGACGCCATCTTAGAACGGGAGAAAGGTCATTCAGATGCCGCCTTCGACCTGCTGCGCCATTGCCTCGACATTAACCCGAATGCTTCTGAAGCCCATTATTTCATAGCGCAATATTACAGTATCCTTGATGCCGACTCCCTTTCACTGGCTCATTTCCAGCGAGCAGCAGAGCTGAATCCTGATAATGAGACCTATATGGAGACACTGGCTCAGGTATATATCCGACAGAAGGATTACAAGACGGCCATCGGCGTCGTGGAACGTCTCTATGACCGCAATAAAGACAGGGAAGATCTTTTGGAGATGCTCTTTTCGCTCTATCAGCAGGTAAGAGACTATCCCAATGCCATATCCGTTCTGGAGCGTATTGAGAACATCGATGGAAAGAGCGAACGCCTCTCGATGGCCAAGAGTGAATGTTATACGCAAATGGGCAACCAGAAGGCCGCCATCGCAGAGATAGCAGAACTGGCCACGCAATATCCCAACGACCTGAACTATCAGGGTCTTTACGGAGACATGCTGATGATGAACGGCGAAGAGAAGCAGGCTCTGGAGGTATTTGAGAAAGTCTTGAAGGAAGAGCCCGACAACAGCCGTGTCCTGATGGCCTTGCGCAACTATTATCAGGCTAAGGAGGACTACCAGACGGCAGATTCTCTGTTAGAACGTCTGCTGTTAAGCCGCAATACCCAGCAAGAAAACAAAATCTACCTACTCCGTCAGGAGATTATGGCCAGCGAGGCCAACGGTGGTGATAGCACCAAGGTGCTGTCTCTCTTCAGGAAGATGAACGCCATACAGCCCGATGCTGACATGTCGATTCTTCAGGCCTCCTATATGGACTTGAAGAAGATGCCGAAGGATAGTATCAATCCGGTCTTGGAACATGTGCTTGACATCGCACCAGATAACTCCGCCGCACGACTCCAGTTGGTGGCCAACGCCTGGGAGGCAGAAGACATGAACCGTATTGTGGACCTCTGTCAGGCTGCCCGTCAATACAACCCTGACGAGATGGCTTTCTATTATTATCAAGGCATTGCCTACTACAAACAGGAAAAGCTTGACGAAGCCCTATCTGCTTTTCAGAATGGCATCGGGGTTATCAATGAAAACAGCAATCCGAATATTGTGTCCGACTTCTATGCGGTTATGGGCGATATCCTCCATCAGAAGGGATTGGCAGAAGAAGCCTATGCCGCTTATGACTCCTGCCTACAATGGCGGGACGACAATATCGGCTGCCTGAACAACTATGCCTATTACTTGAGTGAGGAGGGGGTTCAACTCGACAAGGCAGAACGGATGAGTTACAAGACCATCAAGGCAGAGCCGAAAAATGCCACATACCTCGATACATATGCCTGGATATTGTTTATGCAGCAGCGCTATAGCGAGGCTCGCATCTATATCGACCAAGCCCTGCAGAACAAGGATGACTCGGCTGACAATTCCGTGATCCTGGAACATGCAGGTGATATCTACTCTTTCTGTCAGCAGCCGGACCAAGCACTAGCCTACTGGCAGGATGCTCTGAAGACAGCGCCTGAGAATCAGGTCTTAATACGAAAAATCAAACTTAAAAAATACATAAAGTAATGAAAGCAACTGGTATTTTAAAAATTGCAGCGCTGGTAATGCCGCTCATTTTAAGTTCATGTGCCTCCAAGAAGAAGGCCGTAGTAGAAAACAAGCCGTTGACCACTGAACAGTTGGCCACAAAGGGGTTCATCAGCAAAGTGCAGGAGAATGCCCTTTCCCAGAAGTTCATCACCTCTAAAGTGAAATTCTCTGTGGAGGTTGGTGCACAGAAACTGACACTCACAGGAAACCTGAAGATGAAGCGTGACGACTGTATTCGTCTGCAACTGATGGCTTTTGGCTTTGTGGAGGCTGGACGTATTGAACTGACGCCCGACTATGTCCTGATTATGGACCGCATCAACAAACAATACCTGAAAGCCCCCTATGTACAGGTGGACTTCATGCGTAACAATGGCCTGAACTTCAACACCATGCAGGCCCTCTTCTGGAATGAGCTCTCAAAACCGGCTAAATATAGCATCAACAAAGATGCTATGCCTGCCGATACAGCTCAGTACACGATGATTGAGAGTGGCGACGACATGGTCATTAACTTTGAGGCCGGCAAGATGCTTTATAGCTGGTTAGCTAATAGGGCAAACGGTCAGATTCGCATGGCCAACATGCTGTACAAGGACAAGCTCAATAATACCACTTCTCAGTTAAATTGGGACTATCAGGATTTTGAAATGGTCAACAACAAGTTGTTCCCCACGAAATCACAGATTACCTTCACGGTCCCGAATAAGGAAGTGAAACTCGGTATGACGCTCAATTACATCAAGCATGATAGCGAGTGGGAGACCCGTACTGAGGTCTCGAACAAATACCGTGAGGTAACTATCGACGAGATCCTGAACCGCTTCATGTCTTTGTAGTCCCCGATGAACCGTCTGTTCACCCTGCTACTCTGTCTGTGCATGGTGATGGTTGTTCCTGCCCAGCAGAAGAAAAACTCTTCTGTTAAGCGAAAGACGACCACCACCAAGACTGTTGCTGCCAAGAAAAAGACCCCGGCAAAACAGCCTGCGACCAAGACTCAAAAGGCGAAAACAACCAAGCCCAAACAGCCTGTTGTTACCGTGCAGAGTCTGAAGAACGAACGACAGAAGATCCAAAAGCAGATTCAGGAACAGAAACGGAAACTCGTGGAAAATGAGCGTAATGTCAAACAGCGACTGCAGAACCTGATGGTCATCAATAACGAGATCGACGACAAGCGTAAAACGATTGACACGATCCGCAACGATATCGGCAGGCTCGACAACAATATCGACGAGTTGAATAAGCACATCCAGGTACTGGAACAGGAACTAGACACTCGTAAGCAGCGTTATATGAAGTCGCTGCGCTACATGCATAGGAACCGGAATATCGAGAATCGTCTGATGTTTATCTTTAGTGCCCACAATTTCTCTCAAATGTACCGCCGCCTGCGTTTTGTTCGTGAATACGCCGTTTATCAGCGGGCACAGGGCGAAGCGGTGGAAACCATGAGGCAAGAGGTCAGCAAGGCCGCTGAAGAACTGTCAGCTACCAAACGTCAGAAAAACGACCTGCTCTATCGTGGCGAACAGGAGAAGAAAGCCTTGGAGGGGAAACAGCAGGAGCAACAGAATGTAGTCACTTCCCTGCAGAAACAGCAGAAGGCGATACAAAACATCATCAGTCAGCAACAGAAGAAGGATGCTGAGCTCAACGCGCAGATCGACAAGATGATTGCTGAGGAAATTGCCCGTGCCAAGGCCCGTGCCGAAGCGGAACGCAAGAAGAAAGCTGCTGAAGAGGCTGCCAAGAAACGTGCCGAGGAACTGGCCCGTAAGAAAGCTGCCGCAGAAGCAGCCGCCCGAGAAAATGCCCGTCGAATCGCAGAGGCCAAAGCCCGTGAGGAGAAAGCCAAAGCCGAAGCGCGTGCCGCCGCCCGCAAGAGTGCTGAGGAGAAACGTGCTGCTGAAGAGGCAGCCCGCAAAGCAGAACGGGCCCGTAAGGAGGAAGAGCGGAAGGCTGCAGCAGAGGCTAAGGCCCGCGAGAAAGACCTTGCCGAGGAAAAACGTAAGGCTAAGGAAGAGAACGACTGGACAGTATCTACAGAAGATCGGAAGTTGGGAGGCAGCTTCGAAAGTAACCGTGGCCGTCTGCCCATGCCCCTGACAGGCAGTTACAAGATTGTGAATCGATTTGGCCAATACGCCGTCGATGGTGTCAAGGGCAATATCACCCTCGACAACAAGGGTATCAAGATCAAAGGTCAGCCAGGCGCCTATGCCCGGAGTGTATTCGACGGGAAAGTGAGTGCAGTCTTCGGTTACGACGGTGCCATGGTGGTCATTATCTCACACGGCACCTATCTCACAGTCTACACCAATCTGGCTGCTGTGAGTGTCATTAACGGCCAAAGAGTGACGGCCCGTCAGACACTTGGTAGAATCGGAGGTGATGGTATTATGCAATTCCAGCTTCGTCGCGGGAATACAGCTTTGAACCCGCTATCCTGGCTGGGACGATAAATGACAAAACAAAAACGATGCAGATATGGAACTCAGAGATTACACAAACGATGCCGTTGAACTGCTTAAGGCGCTGATTGCGACTCCATCGGAAAGCAGGAATGAGACAAATGCCGCCAATCTGATGAGTCGGTATCTTGATCATTGGGGGCTACCCCATGGCCGGGAAGGAAACAATCTTTGGGTAGGTTGCTATGACTGGGACAACAATCGTCCAACTGTCATGTTCAATGCACATCTGGATACCGTCAAGCCCGTTGCCACATGGACGCATGATCCCTTTACTCCCACCATTGAAGGCGACCAGCTATTCGGCTTAGGCGCCAATGACTGTGGTGGTGGACTGGTATCACTGCTTCAAGCCTACCGTATCTTACTTCACAAGCCCCGCAGTTACAATCTGCTTTGGGTGGCCTCTGCCGAGGAAGAGGTATCTGGTCAAGATGGCTTCAGTCGTGTACTCCCCCACTTACCCCATATCGATGTGGCTATTGTGGGTGAGCCCACAAGTATGCAGCCTGCAATCGCCGAGAAAGGTTTGATGGTGATCGATGGCTATGCAGATGGCGTCAGCGGCCATGCAGCCCGTGAAGAAGGTGTGAATGCCATCTATGAAGCACTCGATGATCTTGTCTTCCTGCGTGATTACCGCTTCCGGAAGGTTAGTCCACTATTAGGACCTACGAAGATGACGGTCACCATCGTGGAAGCCGGCACCCAGCATAATGTGGTTCCTGACCATTTGCATTTCGTCATCGACGTGCGCACCAACGAATACTACCAGAATGAGTTCCTCTTTGAGTTCTTGCGCAAGAAGATGCAGAAATGCCGCCTCGAGGCGCGTTCTTTCCGTCTTCATTCGTCATACATCCCAGAAACCCATCCTCTGGTACAGCGTTGTATCTCCATGGGCATGAAGCCCTTTGGTTCGCCAACGCTCAGTGATCAGGCACTCATGTCATTCCCCTCCTTCAAGTTAGGACCCGGCGACTCCGCCCGCAGCCATTCTGCTGATGAATTCATCCGTATCTCGGAAATTGAACATGCCATCAGCACCTATGTCCAGTTATTGGAGAATTACTAAAATATCAAATCATAATTATATATGCAGACAAACAGTCATTTATCACGGTTAATTCACGACCAGGCCCAGAAATATGGTGATCGCGAAGCGCTGATATACAGAGAGTTCGGCAGCAAGGAATGGCAGTCGTTCTCATGGAATCAGTTCTCCGACATGGTCAAGAAGGTATCGAACGCGATGCTGAACCTTGGTGTGAAGGTGCAGGAGAACGTAGGTGTCTTCTCACAGAATTCCGTGCAATACCTGTTTTGTGACTTCGGCGCATGGGGCATCCGGGCCGTCACCATCCCCTTTTATGCCACCAGTAGTGAGCAGCAGATCCAGTTCATGGTAAGTGATGCCAAGGTGCGCTTCCTCTTTGTCGGCGAGCAGGATCAATACGACAGGGCGCGCCGTGTGGTTTCGATGTGCCAGACCTTGGAACGCATCATCGTTTTCGACCGCAATGTGCGTATCTCTACCCACGACCCCAACGCGATGTATTTCGATGATTTCCTAAAACTGGGAGAGAATTATCCGCGACAGACGGAGGTAGAAGCCTTACAGGCTCAGGCATCGATGGATGACATCGCCAACATCCTATACACTTCAGGCACAACAGGCGACTCCAAAGGAGTCATTCTGACTTGTGGACAGTATCATGCTGCTATGGAAGCCAATAACAAGTGCGTACCCGTCGGCGAGAATGATCGTGTACTGAACTTCCTGCCCTTTACCCATATCTTCGAGAAAGGGTGGAAGATTCTCTGTCTGACGGAGGGAGCCCGTCTGATTGTCAACACCTATCCATTAGAAGTGCAGCAGTCCATGCGCGAAACCCATCCTACCTGTATGTCAAGCGTTCCCCGCTTCTGGGAGAAGGTATACATGGGGGTACAAGAGCAGATCGACAAGGCAAGTGCGCCCAAACGCAAATTGTTCCAACATGCGCTTTCTGTAGGCAAAAAGCATAATATCGACTATCTCGCAAAAGGCAAGCGTCCCCCGTTGGCTTTACACTTCGAATATGAGATGCTCAACAAGACCGTCTTCTCCCTCGTCCGTAAGGAATTAGGTTTGGAGAATGCCCACTTCTTCCCCACGGCTGGTGCGACAGTCAACCCGAAGGTGGAGGAATTTGTCCATTCCATCGGCATCAACATGGTGGTAGGCTATGGTCTGACAGAGAGTCTGGCCACAGTCAGTTGTAATCATCTGGGTGAGCCCTTCACTGTGGGCGGTGTCGGCATTCCCATCGAGGGCATCGATATCAAGATCAGCGATGAGGGCGAAATATTGCTGAAGGGCCCGACAATCACCATCGGCTACTACAACCGTGACGATCTTACGAAGGCCGCATTTACAGACGACGGCTACTTCAAAACGGGTGACTCGGGCTATCTGAAAGATGGTGAGCTCTTCTTGAAAGAACGTATCAAGGATCTCTACAAGACCTCGAACGGCAAGTATATCGCTCCTCAGATGATTGAGTCGAAGTTGCTGGTAGATAAGTTCATCGACCAGATTGCCATTATCGCCGATCAACGCAAGTTTGTATCAGCACTCATCATCCCCGTCTATCCATTATTGGAAGAATATGCCCGCGAGCATCACATCCCGTTTGAGAGCCGCGAGCAGTTGTGTGCCGACAAGCAGATCTACGATATGATGAAGGAGCGCATCGACACTTTGCAGCAACAACTGGCACACTATGAGCAGATCAAACGATTTACCCTGCTACCCCACCATTTCTCGATGGAGAAGGGCGAACTTACCAACACATTGAAGATCAAGCGCCGTGTGTTAAACGAGAACTACAAGAAAGAGATCGATGCGATGTACGCTGAATAATCAGCAAGCATTTGGCGGTTTCAATTAAATATTGTACCTTTGCAGGCATGATTACCCAAGACCAACTGAAAGATATCTTAGAGCGGGCAGATGCGTTGCACCGCTATCTCGAAATAGACAAGAAAAAGATGGAGTTCGAAGAGGAGGATCTTCGGACCCAAGCACCTGACTTCTGGGATGACCGCAAACGGGCCGAAGAGCAGATGAAGAAAGTCAAGGGCATCAAGCGATGGCTTGATGATTATAAGGAGGTGCGCACCCTGGCTGATGAACTGCAACTGGCCTTCGACTTCTTCAAGGATGAGATGGTCACCGAGCAGGAAGTTGAAGACGACTATGCCAAGGCGCTCAAGGCCATCGAGGATCTCGAACTGAAGAATATGCTCCGTCAGAAGGAAGACCCGATGGAAGCCGTACTGAAGATCAACTCCGGCGCTGGCGGCACAGAGGCTCAGGACTGGGCATCAATGCTCATGCGTATGTATATGCGTTGGGCTGAGGCACACGGTTACAAGGTCACTATCTCAAACCTGCTCGATGGCGATGAGGCCGGCATCAAGAGTGTGACGATGCAGATTGAGGGCGGTGACTACGCCTACGGTTATCTGAAGAGTGAAAATGGCGTACACCGTCTCGTACGTGTTTCCCCCTTTAATGCGCAGGGTAAGCGTATGACATCATTCGCCTCCGTATTCGTATCTCCGCTGGTTGATGACACAATTGAGGTGTATGTCGACCCCGCCAAACTGTCGTGGGACACTTTCCGCAGTTCAGGTGCCGGCGGACAGAATGTGAACAAGGTGGAATCGGGTGTGCGCTTGCGCTATTGGTATACCGACCCTGATACAGGCGAGGAAGAGGAAATCCTGATTGAGAATACCGAAACGCGTGATCAGCCCAAAAACAAGGAGCGCGCAATGACCTTGCTGAAATCACAACTCTATGATCGTGCGATGAAGAAACGCTTAGAGGCCCAGGCCAAGATCGAGGCCGGAAAGAAAAAGATTGAGTGGGGGTCTCAGATACGCAGCTATGTCTTTGACGACCGCCGTGTGAAGGACCACCGTACCAATTACCAGACTACAGATGTCGATGCTGTGATGAACGGTAAGATTGACGATTTCATCAAGGCCTATCTGATGGAGTTCCCCGTAAATGACGAAGAGAATTAAAGATAAATCAACATTAAACATCAAAATTATGGCACAAATTGCAAAAGCATCAAAGTCAACTGAAAAGAAGGTGGCTTATCAGAAGAAAGTTGAGGACAATGGCAAGAAAGTCGTTAATTGGATCTTTGGCGTACTGATTCTGCTCGCCATCGCATTCGTGGTTTATTCTGTCTTTATCGTTTCCTAATGAGCGGATTCGAAATCGAACGGAAATTCCTGGTCAAAGACGCGCGCTACAAAGAACAGGCCTATGCCAGCAGCCGCATCCGACAGGGGTATATCTGTAGCGGTCACGGTCGCACGGTTCGTGTGCGCATCCGTGACGCGCGCGGGTACCTTACTATTAAAGGCCCTTCTAACAATGGCGGCCTGAGTCGTTACGAGTTCGAAAAAGAGATTACCCTCGACGAGGCAGAGCACCTGATGCAACTCTGTGAGCCAGGCCTCATCGACAAGACGCGCTATCTCGTGAAAAGCGGCACACACACTTTCGAAGTAGACGAGTTCTATGGTGAGAACGAAGGACTCGTCATGGCCGAGGTGGAACTTGGCTCAGAAGATGAACCCTATGAAAAACCCGATTTCATCGGTAAAGAAGTCACTGGCGACAAACGCTATTACAACTCTCATTTACGCGTCAATCCCTTCTCTCTTTGGAAGCGATAATAAATGATTGTACCCACTAATCCGACAATGCCTGCAAGTGTGACACCTGTTGAATTAGCGGCAAAGTCGAGCCAGTCACCATTACGTGTGGTAGTACAATAGGCTTGCATCAACTCCAACACACCTCCCATGATGACAGGAGCCAGCCAAGCCCAGAAGAAAAGCTTCTCATAATCTGGCGACTTGTGTTTCCTTACATATTCCAGCCAAATTACCAGACATGTGCCACCATACATGATGAAGTGCACCCATTTATCGATGAATTCGACATTATCGAGTGGTGTCTCTGGAAAGAAAGGCAACAGTGAGAGTATCCAGACTAAAGAGATACAAGTCACTGAGAGGGGATATTTTCTGATATATTGAAAGACAATTCGCATCTTTACTTCTGTTTTTGCTGCAAAAGTACAATTATTTTCAGACAAAAGGACATAAGGACATAATTTTTATGTTTTTTTGTTCTTATGTCTAAAAAAAGAACTATCTTTGCAACTGAAATATGAGTAAAATGCATATGGCTAAACTGGAAAGAGCGAGTTTCGGAAGCAAGCTCGGCGTTATTCTGGCGACTGCCGGTTCCGCAGTGGGACTGGGTAATGTATGGCGTTTCCCATATATGGCAGGTCAGAATGGAGGTGCCGTTTTCATCATCATCTATGTCGTCTGTGTCTTATTGTTGGGCATCCCATGCATGATCAGCGAGTTCATCATCGGTCGTCACGCCCAGTCGAACACAGCACGTGCCTATATGAAGGTAGGCGGCAGGAATCCCCTATCATATATCGGCTATATGGGAGTGCTCACAGGATTCCTCATCACAGGCTATTATGCCGTTGTGTCTGGCTGGTGCCTGCAATATATTTGGGCCTCAGCGATAGGCCATCTCGACGGAGGCAACCCGGAATTCTTCAAGACCTACTTCGTGGCGTTCTCACAGGATCCCGTAAAGCCAATCTTCTGGACCATCCTGATGCTCTTGGCCACCTATCTGATTGTTGAGCATGGTGTACGCGACGGTATCGAGCGGGCCTCGAAGATTTTCATGCCGGTCTTGTTTATTCTTCTACTGATTATTGTGATTGCCTCGTGCATGCTCCCTAACGCCTCGCAGGGTATCGAGTTCCTTTTCAAGCCCGATAAGTCGATGATCAACAGTGATGTCTTCTTGGGAGCGCTTGGACAGTCGTTCTATTCATTGAGCATTGCCATGGGATGTATCTGTACCTATGCCAGCTATTTCTCAAAGCAGACGAATCTCACCTCCTCAGCAGTACAGATAGGCATCATCGACTCTTTTGTTGCCATCCTGGCAGGACTGATGATTTTCCCGGCCGCCTTCTCAGTTGGCGTCAATCCAGACAGTGGTCCCTCACTGATCTTCATCACCCTGCCGAACGTCTTCCAACAGGCCTTTAGTGGCATGCCGATGGTGGGGTATCTTATTTCCATCTTGTTTTATCTGCTCCTGTCGCTAGCGGCCCTCACCTCATTGATTTCCCTTCACGAGGTGAGCACTTCATTCTTCCATGAGGAGTTCCACATCACACGTAAGGCCGCAGCTCTCATCGTTACCGTTTCGTGCTGCATCATGGGTATCATCTGCTCCCTTTCACTTGGTCCTACTGGCACCACGTTGCATTTCTTTGAAAAGACGCTGTTTGATATCTTCGACTTCGTGACAGGGCAGATCTTCCTGCCTATCGTGGGCTTCCTGACCTGTATCCTGATTGGTTGGTTCGTGCCTCACAAACTGGTACACGATGAGTTTACCAATCGCGGTACCTTGCGTATTAACCGCTATTTCCACCTCTATCTTTTCCTGGTGAAGTACGTCTGTCCGCTATGTATCCTATTTATCTTCCTGCATCAGTTGGGTTTGCTTTAAAGTAAGGAGGACTATCATGGAGCGCGGTAAATTCGGCAGCAGGTTAGGCATAGTGCTGGCAACAGCAGGTTCTGCCGTAGGTCTGGGTAATGTATGGCGATTTCCTTACATGACGGGGCAAAACGGTGGTGCAGCCTTCATTATTGTCTATCTGGCCTGCATCCTCTTACTCGGCATTCCAGGTATGGTAAGTGAGTTTATCGTAGGTCGCCATTCACAGACGAATGCTGCCCGTGCCTATGCCAGCTTCTCACGTGGTAAGGGCTGGGGACTCGTGGGAATCCTCGGTATTATCACCTCAACCATTATCCTGGGCTTTTATGCTGTGGTGGCAGGCTGGTGCCTCCATTATCTGGGTGCCTCGGCGATAGGACAGCTGAAGGGTGATGCCAGTTTCGTACAGAACTATTTCCAGACGTTCTCCAGCAATCCCGTTAAGCCAGCCGCCTTGGGAGTGGCCTTTATCCTGATTACCCATTTCATCATTATACGCGGTGTGCGCAATGGTATCGAACGGGCCTCAAAACTGCTGATGCCGCTGCTTCTGATCCTGTTGCTGATCATCGTCATAGCCTCCTGCTCACTGCCAGGTGCCTTTAAGGGTATTGAATTCCTGCTGAAACCCGACTTCTCAAAAGTCAGCGGCAAGGTCTGTCTTGAAGCCTTAGGCCAGGCATTTTTCTCATTGAGTCTTGGCACAGCCTGTCTCTGTACCTATGCCAGTTATTTCTCACGCCAGACCAAACTGTTGTATTCGGCGACGCAGATAGCACTTATAGACTTCCTCATCGCCCTGATGTCGGGATTGATGATCTTCCCTGCGGCCTTCTCGGTAGGTGTGCAGCCTGACAGCGGACCATCGCTCATCTTCATCACCTTGCCTAATGTGTTCCAACAGGCCTTCAGTTTCATGCCTATATTGGGGTATATCATCTCCATTCTGTTCTATGCCCTGCTCGTATTTGCCGCCCTTACTTCGACCATCTCCATGCACGAGATCGGTACGGCCTTCTTCCATGAGGAGTTACACATCAAGCGTTCGAAGGCTGCCTGGGTGTTGACTGTTGTGTGCAGTATCATCGCCATTTTCTGTTCCCTGTCCGTTGGGAAGCCTGACATTCAGCTATGGGGCAAGTCGCTCATGGATTTCTGCGACTTTATCACGGCTCAGGTGATGCTGCCTTCCGGCGCCCTGCTGACGAGCATCCTCGTAGGATGGTTTGCTTCGAAGAAAATGGTCCGCGAGGAGTTTACCAACTGGGAAACCTCCAACAGCAAATCGTATTTCCATCTCTATCTGTTTTGCGTCCGATATATCGTGCCTGTCTGCATCCTGCTGATCCTCATGCATCAGTTTGGCGTCATCTGACGGTGCGATACTGAATATCTTTATCTATTTAATCTATGAACTACATTCGGGAATTTTTCTATCTAAGGAAGTCTGACCGCAAGGTGATTCTCACGCTGCTCTGTGTGATTGTGACAGCCCTGTGTGTCATCTTTCTGACTGGGGGCGATGGTGAGTCGAATGAACTCACGCCCGCAGACACACTCCCTGCAAAACGTGACTATCGCGATTCCACGCGTCGTCAGACCTATCGCGAACACACCAAGACCGTCTATGTCCGTACGAAGGTGGTCTATCGTGATACGACCTATCGTCGCGGCAAGGCGCTGAACGAGGCGGAATATGATTCTGTGAAAGCCCACTATCAGATGAAGATTAAACCTGGCGAGCACGTGGTATTGAATACAGCCGACACGACCGTTCTGAAAACCGTGCCTGGCATCGGTCCTTACTATGCCCGCAAGGTTATGGAATATGGTGAGCGCCTGGGAGGCTATGTCTGTGTGGATCAGCTCGATGAAATCGAGGGTTTTCCTCTCGATGCTAAGAATTATCTCGTCATCGAAGGAGCCTCGCCTCGTCTGCTTAATGTCAACACCCTCTCGCTCAACGAACTCAGGCGGCACCCCTATATCAATTTCTACCAGGCTAAGGCCATCACGGATTACCGGCGTCTGCATGGCCCCCTCCATTCCTTGAATGATCTGCGCCTCTCAAAAGACTTTCCCCCAGAGGCTATCAAGCGATTGGAACCATACATCGAATTTTGAATAATATGTTAATAAATCATAGCGAATGATGAAGATACGGAGATTTTTCGTATTTTTGCAGAAGAAACTAAAACTAAGGAAATATGTGTGAGACATTATTGCTGTTTGGACTTGGAATGCAAGAGATACTCGTTATTGCACTGATTATCCTGCTGCTTTTCGGCGGCAAGAAGATTCCCGAATTGATGAAGGGCCTCGGCAAAGGCGTGAAAAGCTTCAAGGATGGGATGAATGAGGTGACTGACATCACGAAAGACGAGAAGGACGAGAAAAAGGATGAGTGATACCACGCCCATGACCTTCTGGGATCACCTCGACGAGCTTCGTTCGGTGATCATCAGGTCGGTGGTCGTGACGGTGGTGGCTGCCGCTGTGGCCTTTTGCCTGAAGGAGCAGTTGTTTGAGATCGTACTGGCACCCCGTACCAGTGACTTCATCACTTTCAGACTCATGGGAGTGGAGCCTTTCAGCATCCACCTGATGAATACAGGACTGACAGAACAGTTCATGATTCATCTGAAGACGGCGATGTATGCCGGAGTGCTTGTGGCCCTGCCCTATATCGTCTATCTTCTCTTCGGATTCATCGCACCAGCGCTCTATGACAATGAACGGAAATATGCCACCCTGCTCTGCACCAGCGGCTACCTGATGTTCATGCTGGGCACACTGCTAAATTACTTCCTGATCTTCCCGTTGACGGTAAAATTTCTTGGAACTTATCAGGTGAGCGAGGATGTGGCGAACATGCTGACCCTGCAGTCGTATATGGATACGCTGTTGATGATGAACCTCGTGATGGGCATCGTCTTCGAACTGCCTGTAGTCAGTTGGATACTGGGTCGGATGGGGTTGGTCAATGCCACGATGATGCGAAGCATGCGTCGACATGCCATTGTAGCCATTCTGGTGATTGCAGCCATTATTACTCCAACGACTGATGCCTTTACGCTCCTCATCGTGGCCCTGCCGATATGGCTGCTCTACGAACTGAGCATACTCATAGTGAAATCATCAAACTAAACAAAACTTATATATTATGCTTCATAAAATCAGAACAATCCTTGCAGCGGTGGTCTTCGTACTGATCACCCTGTTGTTCCTCGACTTCACGGGAACGCTGCATCATTGGCTCTCGTGGCTGGCAAAAATCCAGTTCCTGCCAGCCGTGATGGCGCTCAATGTGGGTGTCATAGTAGCCCTAGTGCTGCTGACGCTCATCTTCGGACGTATCTACTGTTCTGTCATCTGTCCGCTAGGCGTCCTGCAGGATGTCCTCGCCCGCTTCCATCGGAAACGTAACAAGTACAGTTATTCCAAGGAAGTAAGGTGGCTGCGCTATCCTGTGCTGGTGGTGTTTATCATTGCAGCAGTAGCCGGCATCGGCTCCCTTTTCCAGCTGCTGGCACCTTATAGTGCTTACGGCCGTATCGCCACAATGATTTTCCAACCTATCTGGACGTTGGGCAACAATGTGCTGGCAGCCATTGCTGAGCGAGCCGACAGCTATGCCTTCTATTCCGTCGATGTGTGGATGAAGTCGCTACCGGTATTCATCATCGCCGCCGTCACACTGGTGGTCTTGTTCATCCTTGCTTGGCGAGGCGGACGAACCTACTGCAATACTATCTGCCCTGTAGGAACCACCCTATCGTTCTTCGCCCGTTTCTCCTTCCTGAAGATTCATTTTGATACAGATAAGTGCAAGAACTGTTCCATGTGTTCGAAGAACTGCAAAGCCGCCTGTATCGACTACAAGACGCATACTGTCGATTACAGCCGCTGTGTGGTTTGCGGCAATTGCATCGACAGCTGTAAGTTCGGCGCCTTGAAATATTCTAGCCGGACTAGCCTGGCTAGTTCGACTAGTAAAACTAGTGATACTAGTGAGGCTAGCCCCATCGATACCTCAAAACGCTCGTTCCTGCTGGCCTCGGCGATGATGGCTGGTGCTGCTATGGCCCAGAAGAAGGAAAAACTGATGGATGGCGGCTTGGCTGAATTAGAAGACAAGGTGGAGCCTCAGCGCCAGACGCCCCTGACCCCTCCAGGTTCCCTCTCCTTCGACCATTTCGCCCAGCGTTGCACAGGCTGTCAGCTCTGCGTCTCCGAGTGTCCCAACGAGGTGCTCCGTCCCAGCAGCAATCTGATGCACCTCATGCTGCCCGTCATGTCCTATGAGCGAGGCCACTGCCGTCCGGAGTGTACGCGCTGCTCTGAGGTTTGTCCTGCCGGTGCGATCGTTAAGGTCGACAAAGATGAGAAATCATCCATCCAGATTGGTCATGCCGTATGGATCAAAAAGAACTGCGTCCCCATTACGGATGAAGTGGAATGCGGCAACTGTGCCCGCCACTGTCCGACGGGTGCCATCGAAATGGTGCAACTGGATGAGAACGATGAGGCATCACCCATGGTTCCTGCGATCAACGAGGCTGCCTGCATTGGCTGCGGTGCCTGTGAATATGTCTGTCCATCACGTCCGTTCTCGGCCATCTATGTCGAGGGTCACGAGGTGCATAAGAAGATTTAGTTTACGGTTTATAGTTTACAGTTTACAGATGATTACCAAGAAAGATAACAATATATCGCGGCGTTCGTTCCTGAAGATCTTTGGTGCAGGAACAGTCGCCACAGCAGCGACATTGGCAGGCTGCAAAGGTGGTAACAAGGCTGGCGAACAGGCCGCTGAGGAATATAAGAACCAGGTGGAGCCTCCCATAGGCAAGATGACCTATCGCGAGAACCCCAAGACCAAGGAGAAAGTATCGCTGTTAGGTTATGGCATGATGCGCCTGCCAACGAAGCCCGACAACGACAATGAGTTTGATCAGGACATGATCAACAAACAGATTGACTATGCCATCGAACACGGTATGAACTATTTCGACACCTCCCCCGTCTATTGTCAGGGCCAGTCGGAGCGCTGCACGGGTATCGCCCTGAAGCGACACAAGCGCGAGGAGTTCTTTGTGGCTACGAAGCTTTCCAACTTCAATCGCGACTACTGGAAGCGGGAGAAGGCCATCGAGATGTATCAGAACTCGATGAAGGAACTGCAGGTCGACTACATCGACTACTATCTGCTACACGCCATCGGCGGAGGTATGGACGAGTTCAACGGACGCTATGTCGATAACGGCATCATGGACTATCTGATGAAGGAGCGCGAGGCAGGTCGCATTCGTAATCTCGGCTTCTCATTCCATGGCCACAAAAGCGTATTCGACGAGGTGATTGCCTTGCAGCACAAGTACCATTGGGACTTTGTGCAGATCGAGCTCAACTACCTCGACTGGGACTATGCCAACGAAATCAGCAAGAATAATGTCGACGCCAGCTATCTCTATGGCGAACTTCAGAAGCGAGGCATTCCTGCCGTTATCATGGAACCCCTGCTGGGAGGCCGTCTGGCCAATCTGCCCCAGTATCTGATGACGGAGCTGAAGAGTCATGCGCCAGAGAAGTCGGTGGCCTCGTGGGCCTTCCGCTATGCAGGCACCCCAGAGGGTGTGCTTACCGTACTGAGTGGCATGACCTATATGGAGCACCTCAAGGACAACCTGCTCTCCTATTGTCCGCTGGAGCCTCTTTCCGAGAAAGAGATGCGCTATCTCGACAATGAGATTGCCCAGAAGATTGTCAGTCTGGAAAATATACCCTGCAACGACTGCAAATACTGCATGCCTTGTCCTTACGGCATCGACATCCCAGCTATCTTCGTACATTATAATAAATGTAAGAACGAGGGGTCGTTGCCTATGGGCATTGGCGATAGAGAGTATCGTAAGCACCGTCGCCAATATCTCATCTCGCTGGATCGTGTCGTCCCTCGCGATCGTCAGCCCGACCACTGCATCCAGTGTGGCCAATGCGAGCCCCATTGTCCGCAGAACATCCGCATCCCTCGCGAGCTCCGCAAGATCGACGATATGATCGAGCGTCTCAAGCGCGACCCTGAAGGCCTAGGCGAAGAGATCGGCTAAAAACGACAATATCAGAATCGTGAAGGAATGTTGAGACTACTGTTTTTCATTGTCTTTGTCTTCTCTGTCATTGGCCTGAGGGCGCAATCCATCAGCCATATAGAGACGACAAAGGCATGGTATTATATCTATGATCAGAACGGCAGAAAGATCAAGACCCTCAGCACCAGTCAAGGCGAGCTGAAGGGTTACAGTTCTACGTTCTATATCATCAAACAAGGTTCGGCATTCTACATCACATACGATGTGAGCGGCAAGCGACTTCATACCTTTGGCACTGCATCAGTCGGTGAAATCCTCTCTGTCACAGGCGACACCTTCACCAGCCGCAATGGCGTATGGATCTATACCTGGACTAAAGACGGCAAGAAGCTCGCAACTCGCGGCGTCCAAAACTAGAGCTGCGTTTGTATTCCCAGGCTGGGAATGTTTTGTTCCCAAGGTGGGAACATTTTATTCCCACGGTGGGAATAAATAGTGGGCTTATGGGGAAAAATAAGATGGACTTATTGGGTGATAAAAGGCTTCCCTTAACAAATAAAAGCATCTTATCGCAGAAAAACCCTCATCCCTCCCATAATCTTCAGAAATACCTTTGTACAAAGGGGATACAGGACGGGAGAGTTGTTTTGGATCCCTCCCATATCCCTCACATATCCCTCACATGCGACCCATATAAACAAAAACGTGAAGGGAGAGATCATGGGAGGGATATGGGAGGGATGAAGGGAGGGATAAAAACACTAAGATTCCTTTATTTAAAGGGGTTTCCGAAGATTTATGGGAGGGATTGAGGTAAAATCGTGAAAAACTATTTGCGGTTTCGAGGAAATGATGTATCTTTGCAACTGATATCTATTTATGGCTTGGAAACTGAAATATCGCTGCAGCGCATGTGGGTATGAGGCTGAGGTTTACGAGGGGCGCGGCCTCTTCCGTCAGCAGATCACGGCTATGTCGTGCCCAGACTGCAAAACCATCCAGAATATTGTAGTCGGGGGCATCATCGCCGATGTAGCGCCATCCTACAGGAGTGAGGTTGGCAGGCTCTGCCTCAACTGTGGCAGCGACAACATCCGCATTTGGGATCGGCACACTTGTCCTAAATGTCACGGCCCAATGGAACCAACAGGCGAGAAAGAATTCTGGACCTAGGTTTAAGAACAATATATCATTTTTGTCAGATCTCTAAGAAATTTGCCAAAAATGATATACTTTTGCTTTGGAAAATAAATTAAGGTGGCCGATGACTCGACCACCTCGTTTTTTCAGGTCGGGATGAGGCGACTCGAACGCCCGACCCCTACGTCCCGAACGTAGTGCGC
>CAMJBL010000041.1 GCA_946403845.1 uncultured Prevotella sp.
TAATTTAGATTTTTTATAGATAATATCTCTTTTATCTCCTTGAAAGTTTGTACCTTTGTGCGGTTTTTGGAATAACAACCGCTGATATGGTAAAAATTGACGTTTGGCAAGCTGTTTTGCGGATTCTTGACAGTTACCTTGAGGTGAACAATCATCGCAAGACGCCAGAACGCTATACCATCCTCAAAGCCATCTATAAGACGGAAGGACATTTCACCGTCGAAGAACTCAGTGACCGCCTGGTGAAGGACTATAACTTCCGGGTGAGCAGGGCCACGCTCTACAATACGCTGAACCTGTTTATCCAACTTCGGCTCGTGGTGAGGCATCGCTTCCAGGGAGGTACGGTCTATGAGGCCAGTTATGACAGCATGAACCACAGTCACCAGATCTGTACGGTCTGCGGTAAGGTGACAGAGGTGAAGACGCCCAAGATTGCCTCGACAATCGTGGAGACGCATCTGAAACGATTCCGCAAGGAGGGCTTCACGCTTTACATCTATGGCGTATGCAGCACCTGCCAGGCTAAGATTACGAAGCAGAAGAACAAGGAATTGAAATTAAAGGAAAAGGGACTGAAAAAAAGTAAAACAACAGATAAGAAATGAACAAAGGTAAAGTAGATGTCCTGCTTGGTTTGCAGTGGGGCGATGAAGGAAAAGGTAAGGTGGTCGACGTGCTGACCCCGAATTATGATGTGATAGCCCGTTTCCAGGGTGGTCCGAATGCTGGCCATACCCTCGAGTTTGAAGGTCAGAAGTATGTGCTGCGCTCTATCCCCTCGGGAATCTTCCAGGGTGGTAAGGTGAATATCATCGGTAACGGTGTCGTGCTGGCTCCCGATCTGTTTATGGACGAGGCAAAGGCCCTCGAGGCTAGCGGTCACGACCTGCATGCCCGTCTGCACATCTCGAAGAAGGCTCATCTCATCATGCCCACCCATCGTGTGCTCGATGCAGCCTACGAGGCCCAGAAGGGTAAGGATAAGGTAGGCACCACCGGTAAGGGCATCGGTCCTACCTATACCGACAAGATCAGTCGTAATGGTCTGCGCGTGGGTGATATCCTCGAGAACTTCGAAGAGAAATATGCCAAGGCAAAGGCCCGTCATGAGGCCATCCTGAAGTCGCTGAACTTCGAATACGACATCACCGAGGTGGAGAAGAAATGGCTGGAGGGCGTCGACTATCTGCGTCAGTTCCCCATTGTCGACTCCGAGCATGAGATCAACAATATCCTTCGTGAGGGTAAGAGTGTGCTCTGCGAGGGTGCACAGGGTACGATGCTCGACGTGGACTTCGGCAGCTATCCCTTTGTGACCTCCTCGAACACCATCTGCGCAGGTGCCTGCACAGGTTTGGGTATCGGTCCCAACAAAATCGGTGAGGTGTATGGTATTATGAAGGCCTATTGCACACGCGTCGGTGCGGGTCCTTTCCCCACGGAGCTCTTCGACGAGACGGGTAAGAAGATCCGCGACTTAGGTCATGAGTATGGCGCTGTAACCGGTCGTGAGCGTCGTTGTGGCTGGATCGACCTCGTGGCTCTGAAGTATTCCATCATGGTAAACGGCGTCACCCAGCTCATTATGATGAAGAGCGACGTGCTCGACGACTTCGATACCATCAAGGCGTGTGTGGCCTATAAGCAGCATGGCACGCAGATCGACTATTTCCCCTATAACATCGAAGAGGGCATCGAGCCTGTCTATCAGGAGCTGCCTGGCTGGAAGACCGATATGACGAAGTTCACCTCTGAGGATCAGTTCCCCAAGGCATTCAAGGATTATATCGCCTTCCTCGAGGCCCAGCTCGAAACCCCGATTAAGATTATCAGCATCGGTCCTGACCGCGACCAGACAATTGTTAGAAAGTAATGGCACAGAAACCATCGATTCCCAAGGGGACACGCGACTTCGGACCATCGGAGATGGCCAAGCGTAACTATATCTTCGACACCATCAAGCAGGTGTATCAGCTCTATGGCTTCCAGCAGATAGAGACACCGGCTATGGAAACCCTCGGTACGCTGATGGGAAAATACGGCGAGGAGGGTGATAAGCTGCTGTTCAAGGTTTTGAACAGTGGAGATTATCTCTCGAAGTTGTCTGAAGAGGATATCTCTCACCTCTCACCTCTCACCTCTCACCTCTCAAACAAACTGGCTGCCAAGCTCTGTGAAAAGGGTCTCCGCTATGACCTGACGGTGCCCTTTGCCCGTTACGTGGTGATGCACCGCGAGGAGCTGCAGCTGCCTTTCAAGCGCTATCAGATGCAGCCCGTATGGCGTGCTGACCGTCCGCAGAAAGGCCGTTATCGTGAGTTCTGGCAGTTCGACGGTGACATCGTGGGCTCTGACTCCCTGCTCAATGAGGTGGAGCTGATGCAGATTGTGGATACCGTATTCACCCGCTTTGGCGTGCGTGTGCAGATAAAGATCAACAACCGTAAGATTCTGACGGGTATCGCAGAGGTGATCGGTGCTGCTGAGAAGATTGTGGATATCACCGTTGCCATCGATAAGCTCGATAAGATCGGTCTCGACAATGTGAATCAGGAATTGCGCGAGGACGGTCTCTCAGAGGAGCAGATCCAGAAACTGCAGCCCATCATCTCGCTCGAAGGTACGAACGACGAGAAGCTCAATACCATCGCCGAGGTGCTCAAGGATAGCGAAATCGGCCTGAAGGGCGTCGAGGAAATCAGATATATTCTGAATACTCTGAGTACTCTGAATACGCTGAAGAATGAGATCCAGCTCGACCTCACGCTGGCGCGTGGTCTGAACTATTATACAGGTGCTATCTTCGAGGTGAAGGCGCTGGATGTGCAGATCGGCTCTATCACGGGTGGGGGTCGTTACGACAACCTTACGGGTATCTTCGGCATGCCGGGTATCTCGGGTGTGGGTATCTCGTTTGGTGTAGACCGTATCTTCGACGTGCTCAATGCCCTGGATTGTTATCCGAAGGATGCTGTCAACGGCACCCAGTTGCTGTTCATCAATTTCGGTGAGAAGGAAACGGCCTATTGTCTGCCTGCTGTGGCTAAGGCCCGCGCTGCTGGCATCCGCACGGAGATCTTCCCCGATTCATCAAAGATGAAGAAGCAGATGTCGTATGCCAATGCCAAGCAGATTCCCTATGTGGCGCTGGCTGGTGAGAACGAGATGGCTGAAGGCAAGCTGACGCTGAAGAATATGGAGTCGGGTGAGCAGCAGCTCGTCACGCCCGATGAGCTTATAAAGGAGATAATGGGGAGTTAATGAGGAGTTATCGCTTCGCTCAGGAGTTAAAGGGACAAATCATTGTCCTCCTTGTAGCCGTTGTCTTGATGGCTTTGATGCCTGATCGTACTACCACCATTTTCGTGATCGGTGATTCCACCGCTGCCAATAAGGATATCTCAGGCGGCAAGCAGGAACGCGGATGGGCGATGGCCCTTCAGGCTTATTTCGACGATAACATCCTTGTGGATAACCACGCTGTGAACGGTCGCAGTTCGAAAAGCTTTATCGACGAGGGGCGCTGGGATAAGGTGCTTCAGAAGCTGAAGCCCGGTGACTATGTCATTATCCAGTTCGGACATAATGATGAGAAACCCAAGGCTGACCGTCATACAGATCCGGGTTCCACCTTCGATTATAACCTTGCCAAGTTTGTGCGCGAGACACGTGAGCATGGTGGCATCCCTGTGTTGATGAACTGTGTGGTGCGTCGCAATTTCTTCGTGAATGCGCCTGAGAACGATGATGATGAGAAACTCCGTACCCAGACTTTCAAGGATGGTGTGAAGATGGTGGAAGGCGATTCGCTCATCGATACCCACGGTCTGTATCGTCAGGCGCCTCGTGATGTGGCCAAGCGAATGAACTGCCACTTCGTCGATGCCAATCAGATTACCCACGACCTGGAGCAGGGGCTCGGTACCGAGGCCTCGAAGCACCTCCACATGTGGTTTCTCCCAGGTACAGAACCCTCAGAGCCGAAGGGTAAGCAGGATAATACACATTATAATATATATGGGGCTCATCAGGTGGCCCGTCTGCTGGCGGATGCCCTCTGTGAGGAGATTCCTGTATTGAAGGCGTATCGTACGGAGGCTGATTATACGGTGGATGCGCTCGGACGCGGACAGTATCTCAATTTGTCGGATGCCGTCGCTGTAGCACAGGCGTCCTCAAAGGCTGAGACCACCATCCAGATTCTTGGGGGCGAGTGGGAGAGACCTCAGCTTCCCAAGAAGTCAAGAATCAGGTTTATACTTCGTCAAGGCGCAAGCTGGAAATAAAACAAAGAAGGATGCCTCATAACGGGCATCCTTCTTCATTCAGGTGATTCGGTTGGGGCTCGAACCCAAGACCTACTGCTTAGAAGGCAGTTGCTCTATCCAGCTGAGCTACCGAACCGGCCTTGCACGCTTTTGATTTGCGGGTGCAAAGGTAACCATTTTTTGGCAAACAGCCAAATAAATCCTGAACAATTATTTGTATTAACGTGCTGAGACGTATTTGTGGAGGGTGGCTCTCACGGCTCCCGGGCCTGCATAGAGTTCCTTCACCATACCCTCGATCTGCTCGCCGAGACCAGCCTCATAGAGGTCGAGCCCAAACACATCCTTGCGGCTGTAGAGCTTCTTCAGCGGGCTCCAGTCCTGATCGGGCTTGCCAATCTCCAGGGGAGCGACGATAGCCTGCAGTTCTGCCAGCATGGGGTCGGGAGAGGGCTCGAAAGATGTGCCATCGTCCTTGATACCCTTCAGATAGCGGGCGTAGCCTGCCAAGGTAAGCGGGATCAGCACGAGGTTGCTCTTGTCGAGTCCGCGGGCAATATACTTCTTCAGCGTCTCACCAAAACGGATGGGCAGCTTCTGCGAGGTGTCCATGGCGATACGCTGAGGCGCATCGGGCATGAAGGGATTGGGCAGACGACGGTTGATGACAGCACCGATGAACTCATAGGGATTCAGCACACCGGGGTCAACGACCACAGGCATCGCCTCCATATAACCGATCTTCTGGATGAAGGGTCTGAGGTCTTCGTCAGCCATCTCTGCAGAGATGAGGGTATAGCCCAGCATGCAACCATAGATACTCATGGCGGTGTGCAACGGGTTCAAGCAAGTCGTTACCTTCATCGTCTCCACCTTATCCACCGTTTCGCGGGTGGTGTAGAGGGCACCGCCCAGATCCAATGGTGGACGTCCGTTGGTATAGTTATCCTCGATCACCAGATACTGCACTTCCTCAGCATTCACGAAGGGAGCGGTGAAGGTGTGCTTCTCGGTCTCGATGTAGTCGTTGTCCTCAAAGCCATCAGCAGCCAACAGCTCTTTCACCTTCTCGTGTGGACGAGGGGTGATCTTGTCGATCATCGACCAGGGGAAGGTGATTTTCCTTTCGTCCTTCAGGTAGTCGAGGAAGGCAGCAGGCACCAGTCCATCGTTTACCCAGCGCTCTGCATAGGCAAAGACACCGGCTTTCACCTTGTCGCCATTGTGTGAGCAGTTATCCATCGACTGTACGGTGAGGGGCAGCTGTCCTGCGTTGAAACGCTCGAAGAGCAAGGCGCACACCTTACCCATTGCAAACATGGGGCTCAAGCCGCGAGCCAGATCAGCCTCGTTGTAGGTGTAACCCTTCTCGGTAATGGTGAACGAGATCATCTGCAGACTTGGGTTCTTGAAGACTTCTACCAATCGGTTCCAGTCGGGGAACTGCGGATCTGCTTTCAGGGCCTCCGTCACGCTGGCGATGACCTTCTTCTCGATAGAACCATCTGAGCAGAGGTTCACACAGAGTGAGAGGTTGTTGTATGGGGCATAGGCCTTGTCGATCACCTCGAAGTCAAAGGTCTCTGCCACGATGACACCACGATCGTATTTGCCTGTATTCAGGGCATCGTTGAGGATGGCAGCCGGGAAGGCACGGAAGATGTTTCCACCGCCGAAGTGTACCCATGTAGGCGCCTTGGCGGTCTTCTCGCGCACCTTGGCAATATCAAACTTTGGGAGTTCATAACCTTTCTGCTCCCACTCTGCGGCATTGAAGCTGCCGTTAATAATATCATTAAGTTTCATATCAATCAAAAAAACCTGGTTGTTTGTATTCAATTCCTAATTCACGATCGACGGTGGCAAGGATACCCTGCACCTGACCCAGGGCGAACATACGGCCCAGGAGCGTATAGCCTGCATTATGGCCATGACTGCTCTCGTCCATGATGCCTCCGGGCTCATCGGTGAAGGTCATACCATGATCCACACGCATGGGGAGCTCAGGATTCTCCTTCTCGAAGATACGGCAGAGCTCAATCAGATCAGCACGTCCGCCAAGATGCGAGGCCTCGGTGAAGTCGCCATTGGGGAAAATATGACAGGAGCGCAGGTGAACGAAGTGGGTGCGCGAAGCAAACTTCTTGGCTAACTCAACAACGTTATTATAGGCACCTGCTGAAAGAGATCCGGCACAGAAGGTCAGGCCGTTATGCTTATTGGGCACAGCATCGAGGAACCACTGGATATCCTCCTCCGTACGTACGATGCGTGGCAGACCCAGAATCTCGATAGGAGGATCGTCGGGGTGTACACACATGTTCATGTTGCACTCCTCGCAAACAGGCATGATGGCCTCGAGGAAGTACTTCATGTTGGCACGCAGCTTGGCCTTATCGATGCCCTTATAGAGATCGAGGAACTCACGGAACTTCTGGACAGGTGCCTCGTCGTTCTCGCTGAAATTACCTGATACGAAGCCCTGCGTCTTGATGACGATGTTCTCCACCAGCTTGTGATCCTTCTCAGGCGTCATGGTCTTGGCCAGCTCGTCGCACTCGGCAATCACGCTGCGGCCTTTTCCCCAACCGTCGGGGAACTTGAACTGCTCCCACTCCTCACGGGCACCCGGACGCTTCAGGATATAGATGTCGAAATATGCAAACTCGGCATAGTTGAAGTAGAGGTTGGTGGCACCGTTTGGATTGTCGTGGAACAGATCGGTGCGCGCCCAGTCTAAGACGGGCATGAAGTTGTAGCAGATGCAATGGATACCCTCTGCAGAGAGGTTGCGCAACGACTCCTTGTAAACCTCGATCTGATGGTCGCGATCAGGACCGCCGTATTTGATGGTCTCTACGACTGGCAGGCTCTCAACCACGCTCCAGCGCATGCCATAACTCTCGATATACTCACGCAGATCGCGGATTTTCTCACGTGTCCATACCTCACCTAAGGGTACGTCGTGCAGGGCGGTAACAATGCCCTCAACACCGATTTGTCTCAGTTGTGCAAGGGTAATCTTATCCTTCTTGCCAAACCATCTCCATGTTCTTTCCATATTGTTATGTATTTAGTTTTTAAATTCGTTTGCAAAGATACGCATATTTTGCGAATGTCGTTTCTCTATTCGTTGCAAAATCATCTTTTTTTGGTTCTTTTTCTCGATTTGCCCACAATGAGTTCTCTAAAGTCAAGTTTCCTAAGGGGTGCAGTAGGCTTGAGCGTCTGTACGGGGAGGCTCTCATTGCCATAACGATCAACGGCTGTTATCGCATAGTTAAACTGTCGTCCGCCATGTGTCACGGTGATATGATTGCTACGCTGACGGGTGCTGATCAGATGGCGGGCATCGCTGATGTCGACGGGATAGTCGCTTGAGGCATATATATTATATATAAGGTAGTCGCCTCCGGAATAGTCGCGAGGCTGTTCCCATATCAGCATGTCGGTTGTCATTCCGCGCTGCAACTGCACCTTAGCGGGAGTGGCTGGTGAACGTTTGCCATACCAGGTCATAGGCGGAATGAGGGCCGGATTCTGGTTAAAGTCTTTCGTGAAGGTATATAGGCCTTTTGTATTATCTGTCAGGAACTTAGATCTGAAGAAAGTTTGTCCGAGTCCTTGCTCTCTGATGACATACATCTCGCGCTGCATTACCTCCAATGGCCAGTTCCTTTCGCTGGGGTGAAGCATATAGGCAGCCAGACCAGGAGCGATGATACGGCCATAGGCATACTCCTTCCAGTTGACGGCAAAGGGGAAGAAATTATTCCCTTGGAAATACATCATCGGGAAGAGGGCGTCCATGAGTCCGTCGCGAAGCCAACCCTGTGCATCCTGACAGACGGTGGTATTGGCATTCCAGCCTCCGGACTTATAGCGCGACAGGTCGTCGTATTTGCCGATGGGCGAGCAGGAGAGCATCACCCAGGGCTTCTCAGCCTTCACGGCCTGATTGATTTTACGGACAATGCTGGTGATATACTGTCGGCCCTGCGAACGGCTGACCTTCATTTTCCAGGTTTCAGGATAACGGATATAGTCGAGGTGGATACCGTCGACGTCGTATCTTCTCGTCACCTCACGACAGAACTGGGCCAGATAGTCACCAGTCTCGCTGTTCTCCGGATTCATATAGCCTTCGTCGCCTACCTTGACAATCAGTTTCGGATATTTCTGGCGCAACTGCCTGCAGCCATAGTTATTCCATTTGCCCACAGGGATGGTGACAATCCAGGCGTGACATTGCATACCCCGCTTGTGACACTCGTCGATGGCGAATTGCAGGGCATCGTAGCCTGGCGAGACCCCAGCCTTGCCTGAAAGACAGGCATCCCAAGGCTCACGGTTACTGGGGAAGATGGTGGTGGCTCTGACACGGGCCTGTAATAAGACGGTGTTGATATTGGCCTGCTGGAGTTTGTCGAGAATGGTGGTCAGTTCTTGTTTCTGACGCTGAATGTTTGATGGGCTGTTGGCATAGATATGTGGCCAGTCAATGCCTCCAATAGTGGTGAGCCACACCGCGCGTACCTCGTATTTTGGCGTCTGTGCCTGCACGTTGACGGCAAGGGCAAGCAGCAGGAAAAAATGAAGAATCTTTCTCAAAATGATGTATTTTATTTAAATTTGCTGCAAAGTTACTAAATAATTCACAATTCATAATTCACATTTCACAATTATTTTGTACTTTTGCAACAAGTTTTAAACTAAAAAGTAGAAAAGAAATGATTACTTTCTTGCTGAGCCTCGTGGCTCTTGTATTAGGTTATCTGTTTTATGGTCGTTTTGTGGAGCGCGTTTTTGCGCCCGATGACCGTGTGACACCAGCTGTGGCAAAGGCCGATGGTCTTGATTTCATCGTACTTCCCAACTGGAAGATTTTCATGATTCAGTTTTTGAACATCGCAGGCACAGGTCCTATCTTCGGTGCCATCATGGGTGCGAAGTTCGGTCCGACGGCTTATCTGTGGATAGTCTTCGGCTGTATCTTCGCGGGTGCGGTCCACGATTATCTGTCGGGTATGCTCTCCATGCGTCATGACGGAGCAGGACTTCCGCAGCTGATCGGCCACTATTTAGGCAACACCACCAAGAGCGTGATGCTCGTATTCACCGTACTGCTGTTGATCATGGTAGGAACGGTGTTCGTGTATTCACCAGCAGAGATCCTGCATAGCATCGGGGGTGAAACCATGATGTGGGTGATCATCATTTTCTGCTATTACATCATTGCCACGATGCTGCCCATCGATAAGATCATCGGTAAGGTATATCCTTTGTTCGCCTTCTCGCTGCTGTTCATGGCGGGGGCCCTGATGATCTGGCTCTTCCTTCATTGGCCAACGGTTCCTGAGTTGTGGACGAATTTCTATAACATGGGTGCAGCCACAGAGCCCGATACGTGGAAGGACAATATCTTTCCGGCTCTGTTTATCACCATCGCCTGTGGTGCTATCTCAGGTTTCCATGGGACGCAGAGTCCGCTGATGGCCCGTTGCGTGAAGAGTGAGAAGATGGGTCGTCCTATTTTCTATGGCGCCATGATTACCGAGGGTATTGTAGCATTGATTTGGGCGACGGTGGCCTCGTGGTTCTTCTATGGTGAGCCAGCTCCCGGCTATGAGCTGATTGAGGCAGCGAAGAACGGCTTCCATACCTCAGCACCAGCTGTGGTGAACCTGGTATGTAATGACTGGCTGGGTGTGTTTGGTGCTGTGCTGGCCATGCTGGGTGTGGTGGCTGCGCCTATCACCTCTGGAGATACGGCCTTCCGCTCCGGACGTCTGATCGTAGCTGAGTGGCTGAAATTGGACCAGCGTCCCATCGCCAAGCGTCTGATGATCTGTATCCCGATGTTTGCCTGTTCGATAGCAATGCTCGTCTGGCAGATTGAGAATCCCGATGGCTTTAATACCATCTGGCAGTACTTCGGCTGGAGTAATCAGGCGTTGAGCGTGTTCACGCTTTGGACGCTGACCGTCTATTTGGTGCGTAACAAGAAACCCTTCTGGATTACGTTGATTCCAGCCCTCTTTATGACCACCGTTTGCTCTACCTTCCTCTTTATCTCGAAGCAGGCCTTCTATCTGCCCGAGAACGTGGCTTATTCTTTAGGCGGGGCTTGTCTTGTGGGGGCAATTGTCTGGTTCACCATCTGGTATAGAAAAGAAACAAAGAAATAATATTCGAATATGAAGAAACTATTGATGGCAGCCATCGGCCTGATGATGGCAATGAGTGCTAACGCACAGTATCTGAATGGTTCTGAACCTGTGTTCTATCAGGGAAAGATGATGATTGGTGCCTCTGCTTCAGGGCTTGACCTGAGTTATCACAAGGGACAAGAGTGGAGTCTGAGTCTGGATGCTAAGGCCGGTTATCTGATTGTCGATGACTGGATGATCACCGGTAAGCTGGGATATAACAATACCACTTATGGTCATTCTTCCTTTAATATTGGTGCCGGCTTGCGTTATTATATTGAAGAGAACGGTATCTACGTGGGTGCTGGTGCCAAGTACGCCCATTCCTATGGGGTTGACGATATCCTGCCCGAAGCCAATGTGGGCTATGCCTTTTTCCTTTCCAGGCATATCACCATTGAGCCCGAAATCTATTATGAACTGAGTACGAAGTGCAGCGATTACAGCGGACTCGGATTGAAAGTCGGTTTTGCCTTGTATTTCTAAAATGACGGTGTTATGCTGAGTGTAGAAGAGTTAGTTGACAGGCTGATTGATCTGTCGTTTGCCGAGGATATCGGCGATGGCGACCATACCACGCTCTGCTGTATCCCCGAGGATGCGATGGGCAAGTCACATCTGCTGATCAAGGAGGATGGTATCCTGGCGGGTGTGGAGATCGCCAAGGAAGTGTTCCGTCGCTTCGATCCTACCATGCAGGTGGAAGTGCTGATGGGCGATGGTACCCGTGTGAAGAAGGGCGACATTGCGATGATCGTCACCGGTAAGGTGCGCTCGCTGTTGCAGACGGAGCGTTTGATGCTGAATATCATGCAGCGCATGAGTGGTATTGCCACAATGACCGACAAATATGTACAGCGTCTGAAGGGCACCCATACCCGTGTACTCGATACCCGCAAAACCACCCCGGGCATGCGTATGCTCGAAAAGCAGGCCGTGAAGATCGGTGGTGGCTGTAACCATCGCATCGGTCTCTTCGATATGATTCTGCTGAAGGATAACCACGTCGACTTTGCCGGGGGCATCGTGAATGCCATCGATCGTTGTCATGCCTATCTGAAGGAGAAGGGCCTTGACCTGAAGATCGAGATCGAGGTGCGCAGCTTCGAGGAATTGCAGCAGGTGATGGATCACGGTGGTGTGGACCGTATCATGCTCGACAATTTCAGCGTGCCCGATACGAAGAAGGCTGTGGATATCATCGGTGGCCGCTTTGAGACGGAGTCGAGTGGGGGCATCACCTTCGATACCATCCGCGACTACGCCGAGCAGGGTGTCGACTTTGTCAGCGTGGGTGCGCTGACGCACTCGGTGAAAGGACTTGATATGTCGTTTAAGGCGTGCTGAATCAACTGCTGATAAGCTTTCTGCTAAGTATATTTACCCCGCCAGTGGATTATGACATTTCTCTGGCGGGGAATTTTGGCGAACCTCGTCCGAATCATTTCCACGGCGGGCTCGACATCTCTACCGATAATGTCGAGGGCAAGCTGATCTATGCCATCGGCGACGGCTATGTGAGTCGTATCACACAAGGCATCGACGGCTTTGGCAATGCGGTATATATCACCCATCCTTCAGGGCAAACCTCTATCTATTGCCACCTGAAGTCGTTCTCACCACGTATCCAGGCTGCCCTCCGCGATTATCAGTATGCCCACGAGACGAATGTGCCCGATGCCCGTCTGTCACCCTTGGTCTGTCCGGTGTCGCAGGGCCAGTTTATTGCCCTGAGTGGTAATACGGGACACTCCACAGGTCCTCATCTACATCTCGAGATTCACGATACCGAGACGTGGGACATGCTCGACCCCTACGAATTCCTCAACGACTTTATCAATGACTCCGTTCCCCCGCAGGCACATGGCTTGATGGCTACGCCGATTAGTGGCGAAGGGGTGTTTAATCATGACACCGCCAAGCAGACCTTCACGATAGGTGCGCCACAGTTGTCGCAGACGTTTACAGCCTGGGGGAAGGTGGGTTTCGCCCTTTGGGCCGATGACTACATGCAGGGCACGTATCATCACTATGGCCTTCGTGAAATGATCCTGATGCTGGATGGTCATCTGATTTTCCGTTCTGTAGTCGATCGTATTCCCGTTGGCAAGAATGCGTTTGTGAATGCCTGGGGTGACTATGACCATTGGCGACAAACACGGCGGTGGTATATGAAGTCCTATATCGAACCCGGCAACCAACTGGCGATCCTCTCTGCCGACAGTCTTCGGGGCATTGTGGATTTCAACGAGGAGCGCGACTATCATTTGGAATACATCCTGCGCGACTACAAGGGCAACGAGAGCCACTATACGTTCACGGTACATGGCGTCAGGGAGGAGATCCCTCAGCTTGAGATGCCGATCGACGGACAGTTTTTTCATTGGAACCAGACGAATTCATTCTCCTATCCGGGAGAGATGCAGCTGGTGGTGCCCTATGGACTCCTGGCCAATGATATCATCCTTCAGCCGGTCGTCACGAAGCAACCTGAAAATATCTCCGATCGCTATTCGTTCTATCCTTTCAGCTGTCCACTGATGGCTGAGGGAGAACTCATGATCAGGGCCCGACTCGACAATATCGTCTCTGCGGGAATCCTTTCAACAGAAGCTGACCCCTCGAAGCTTTATATCCGCTCTTCGCTCGGGCAGTATATGGGTGGTGACTATCAGGACGGCTGGGTCATCGGGCGTATCAAGGAGTTGGGCTATGCCTATGCGCTCGATTACGATGACGAGCCGCCAACGATCAGTCTTGTGAGCAATTCGCAGTCTGACATGCTTCGCCTGCATGTAAGCGATCGTCAGAGTGGGGTAGCCAGCTATCGGGGCACCATCGATGGACAGTTTGTGGTGTTCAATCCTCAGGAGAAGACCTCGCAGGTGATCTGCAACCTGCGGGAGTCACCCATCCGGAAGACGGGCAAGGCGCATCAGCTCCAGTTCACGGCGACGGATCATCGCAATAATGTGCAAACATTTGAAACAAGTATAATTTATTAAGGTATGAAAAGACATTTGATTCTTTCCGTCATGCTCCTCGCAGGCAGTTATGCGATGGCATGTACCAATTTTATTGTAGGCAAGAAAGCCAGTACCGACGGTTCGGTCTTCGTCACCTACAACGCAGACTCTTTCGGCGCCTTCATGCCCCTCTATCACTATCCCGCTGCCAAGCATCAGCCCGGCGATATGCGAAAGGTGTATGAGTGGGACACCAACAAGTATCTGGGTGAGATTGCTGAGGCTGCTGAGACCTGGAATGTGATCGGCAACTCTAATGAGTGGCAGGTCACCATCGGTGAGACCACCTTCGGAGGCCGTGAGGAGATGGCTGACTCTACGGGTATCATCGACTACGGTTCGCTGATCTACATCACCCTCCAGCGTGCCAAGACCGCCCGCGAGGCCTTGCAGATCATGACGCAGCTCGTTGAGCAGTATGGCTATTATTCCGAGGGTGAGACCTTCTCGGTGGCCGATCCTAATGAAGCCTGGATGCTCGAGATGATGGGCTGTGGCCCTGACCGTGAGAAGTCCAAGGAGCGCACCGTGTGGGTGGCTGTCCGTATCCCCGACGATGCCATTGCGGCGCACGCCAACCAGAGTCGTATCACCAAGTTCCTCGATGGCCGCTATACGGTGGTCAAGATGAAGGATCTGCTGAAGAAGTATCCCCTCGATGGCAAGAAGCCCGTACCCAATCTCGTGGTCTGTTCCGACAACGTGGTGAAGTATGCCCGTACGATGGGCTGGTTCGAGGGCAAGGATGCTGATTTCTCCTATAATGCCGCCTATGCGGAGCCCGACTTCTCCGGACGCCGTTATTGCGAGGCCCGTGTGTGGAGTTTCTTCAACCGCTTTACCGATGATTTCTCACGCTATGTGCCTTATGCCGAGGGTAAGGTGAAGGATGCCGAGCCCATGCCGCTGTGGATTATCCCCAATAAGAAGGTGAGCCGTCAGGACCTGCGCGCTGCGATGCGCGACCACTATGAGGGTACCCCGTTTGCACTCGACTCCGACATCGGTGGCGGTATCTATCAGATGCCTTACCGCCTCTCGCCGCTGTCGTATAAGCTCGACGATAAGGAGATGTTCAACGAGCGTCCCATCTCCACCTTCCAGACAGCTTGGTCGTTTATCTCCCAGATGCGCTCCTGGCTGCCGCGTGAGATTGGCGGCTGCTTCTGGTTTGGCAACGACGATGGCAATATGGTGGCCTACACACCGATGTATATGTGTATGAAGCGTATTCCCAAGTGCTTCTCGGGTGAGGGTGCCGACGATGTCACTTTCTCCATCGACAATGCCTACTGGGTGTGCAACTGGGTGAGCAATATGGTGTATCCCCGCTACTCGCTGATGTTCCCGTCGCTGGAGGCCGTTCGTGACTCGCTTGATACCTCTTACGACCAGTTGCAGGCACAGATCGAGGTGAAGGCGCAGGCCTTGGAGGGTGATGCCCGTATCAAGTTCCTTACGGACTATAGCTGTCAGAAGGGCGACGAGATGATTGAGCGCTGGCGCCAGCTGGCTTTCTTCCTCGTGGTGAAATACAACGATATGGTCATAAAGCCTACCAATGCCGACGGCACTTTCAAGCGCAACAAGTGGGGTGGTGGCGCCAGGGTGGAACGTCCCGGCTATCCGAAAGAATATGCCCGCGAGATCCTCAAGCAGACTGGCGATAAGCTGCTCGTGCCCGCAAAGGAGAAAAAATAAAGGGATGCCTTAAAGCATCCCCTTCGTACTTGGCAGTTCGTAGTGATAGATATCACGTCGGACTGCCATTTTCAGACTCCGTGCGAGGGCTTTGAAGATACCCTCTATCTTATGGTGTTCGTTCTGCCCTTCAGCCTTGATGTTCAGGTTCATCTTCGCGGCATCGCTGAGGCTCTTGAAGAAGTGCAGGAACATCTCCGTGGGCATCTCGCCGATCTTCTCACGGGTGAATACAGCATCCCACACCAGCCAGGGACGACCGCCGAAGTCGAGGGCCACGCTGCACAGACAGTCGTCCATCGGCAGACAATAGCCATAGCGCTCAATGCCCCGCTTGTCGCCAAGGGCCGTGAGGATACACTCGCCTAAGGCAATGGCCGTATCTTCGATGGTGTGGTGCTCGTCAACCTCCAAGTCGCCTTTGGTATGGATCAACAGATCGATGCTGCCATGCTTGCCAATCTGCTCCAGCATGTGGTCGAAGAATCCCAAGCCCGTTGAGATGTCGCATTTTCCTGTGCCGTCGAGGTTCACCTTGATGTGGATATCCGTCTCTTTTGTGGTGCGTCGCACCTCGGCAGTTCGTTCTCCGGCAAAGAGCAGTTCGGAAATCTTATCCCACGACATACCCTCATCCGAGAGAATCATGGCCTTGCAGCCGATGTTCTCCGCAAACTTCCGGTCTGTCTCGCGGTCGCCGATCACGTAGCTGTTGGCGATGTCATACTCTGAGTTGTTCATATATTTCTCCACGAGGCCGGTATTGGGCTTGCGCGTGGGGGCATTGTCCTCCGGGAAGTGCGGATCAATCAGTATCTCATCGAAGGTGACGCCTTCGCTCTCCAAGGTCTGCAGGATAAAGTTCTGAACGGGCCAGAAGGTGTCCTCTGGAAAGGCATCCGTGCCCAGACCGTCCTGATTGCTCACCATCACGAATTCAAAATCGGTATGCTCGCGGATGAAGTGCAGGTTGCGGAACACGCCCCTGGTGAATTTCAACTTCTCAAAGGCATCTATCTGCTCGTCGGCAGGCTCTTCTATCAGCGTACCGTCGCGGTCAATAAACAATAGTCTCTTCATTGCTGTTGTTTGTTAAAGTCTTGTTTCTCTTGTTCATGTGCGTCAATCGAACCATACATATAGTAGATGGGGAAAAGCACCGACATCGACACGTAAGCCTGCAGGAAGCCGATAATCAGGAAGGTGCCTGCGGCTAAGACCGGCATATACGAAGGCATGGCGTAAGGATCACCCATCGCCACACCGAACATCGACTGCGTATTGGCCAGCGAGATGATGAGGGCTGGCAGCGAAAGGAGCAGCATCAGCAGCACCTCGACGATGAAAGCGACGAGCACCACGACGAAGATAAAACCCCAGCGACGCATACCCACACTATAGCCGATCTTCAGCTGTTTCCAGAAGCCGATGCCATCGTTGAGGACATAGCGCATGATGACATAGGCCAACGGCAATAGCAGACAGAGAATCACCAGACTGCCTAAGGTGAAGAATCCGACGGCGGTATAGGCGGAACCCGACAGATACTTGACGGCGACGGCACTCATGCCGCCGATGATGACACCGACCACGATGGCGATGACCAGCAGCCAGAGCCAGCACTTCAGGGTGCGCATGAAGATATGGGTATCGATGCTGAACCATTTGGCGGGCCTGAGGATATTGCCGAACGTCTGATGCTGCTTGAGCACGCTGAAGCCGTAGGATGCATAAAGACACTCCACGATAAACAGGATGCCTGCCGCAATGGGCATCAGCCTTGGCGCTGTCACCATCACGGCACCGACTAAACTGCAGAAGAGGGCATAGACGAGGGCTGCCACCCACGAATATCTGAAGATATGCTTGAAATGACCTGTATACAGCCTGTAGCCAGCGCTGATACATGCCCGGCTGCTGCGTTCTTTCAGGAGGATATCATCTTTCTGATTTTCCATAATTTCGCGTTTTGAATCTCTTTTCAACGTGCAAAGTTACGAAAAAGAAGTGAAAAGTGAAGAGTGAAAAGTGAAAAATTTGCTGCCGCCCTCTTAATTTTAAATTTAAATAAGTATCTTTGCACCAAAATTATAAAATATGAGGATATTGCAGTGGGGATTCATCGGTTGCGGTGAGGTGGTGGAAACCAAAAGCGGCCCTGCCTTCAGCGAGGTGGAGGGGTCGAGCGTGGTGGCCGTCATGAGCCGTACGGAGCGTCGCGCCAGAACCTATGCCGTGAAGCATGGCATTAAGAAATGGTATACCGATGCCCAGGAGCTGATCGACGATCCCGATGTCAATGCCGTCTATGTCGCCACACCGCCATCGAGTCATGCCACCTTCGCCATCATGGCCATGAAGGCCGGCAAACCCGTTTATGTCGAGAAACCCCTGGCATCGAGCTACGAAGACTGTGCGCGCATCAATCGTATCTCTGAGCAGACGGGCGTGCCTTGTTTCGTGGCTTACTACCGTCGGTATCTGCCTTATTTCCAAAAGGTTTACGATATTGTTAAAAGTGGTACTATAGGTAAGATTACCAATGTCCAGGTGCGCTATACCGAGCCTTTGAGAGCGGCTGATGCCGAAGCTATCCGTACGGGTAGCGAGCTGCCTTGGCGCCTGCGTCCGGAGATTGCCGGTGGTGGTTATTTCTACGATATGGCCCCTCACCAGCTCGACCTTCTTCAGCACATGTTCGGGGTGATTCTCGAGGCCCGTGGCATGTGTAGCAACCGGGGCGGCTATTATCAGGCTGAGGATTCCGTGAGTGCCTGTTTCCAGTTTGAGAACGGTCTGACAGGCAGCGGCTCGTGGAGCTATGTGGCCCACGAGAGTGCCCGCGAAGACTGTATCGAGATTATCGGCACCGAGGGCCTCGTCTGTTTCTCGATATTCGACTATAAACCCATCCGTCTGCAGACGAGCGAGGGCGATCAGGAGATCACCGTGCCCAATCCGCCCTATGTGCAGTTCCCGATCATCAAGAATGTCATCGAGCAGCTGCAGGGCATCGGCGTCTGCACCTGTACGAGTGTATCGGCCACGCCTGTCAACTGGGCCATGGACCGTATCCTAGGAAAATTCTAAATCCCATTCAACGAAATGAAACATTATTCAAATATCATCCTAACCCTTGCCATTTGCGCCCTCGTCTGGCCCTTGCAGTCATGCGCCAATAGCCCCTCGAAGTCGGCAGCTCCTTCATCCGAGAATATCGAGCCTTCCAAGTCTTCCGAAAACTCCGATTATTCCGAATATTCCGAATACTCCGATAAATCCGATTCCTCCAATTACATCGAGGCCCTGCTCCAGGATGCCAGCAAGAAGCCTGCCGATACCTGCTTCCCGCTCTTCTTTGCCCGCAAGTTCCTGGATGTGCCCTATGTGGCTCATACCCTCGAGGTCAACGATGAGGAGCAGCTGGTGATCAATGTCCGCGAACTCGATTGCACCACGCTCGTTGAGACTGTTACGGCCCTCACGTTTTGCGCCTATCAGAAGCAGTTCTCGTTTGCGGCCTATCAGAATAATCTCCGTAATATGCGCTATTACAATGGGGTTGTCGACCGTTACACCTCGCGCATCCATTATTTCACCGATTGGATTGTCACCAACCAGAAGGCTGGCATCGTCAGCGAGGTTCAGCAGCCCAATCCGCCCTTTACCGCGATACAAACCGTCAAGGTCAGTTATATGAGTGAGTACCCCCAGAGCTACAAGGCCCTGAAGGCGCACCCCGACTATGTGCCCGACATCCGCAAGATGGAGGCGCGCATCACGGGCATGAAGTTCCGATACATCCCTAAGGCCGATGTGAAGGACACCAAGGCCATGCGTGAGGCCGTACACGATGGCGATATCATTGCCATCACCTGCAACAAGCCTGGTCTCGACATTGCTCATCTGGGCTTTGCCGTGTGGCGTAAGGATGGACTGCACCTGCTCAATGCCTCGCAGTTGCACAAGAAGGTCGTCGAGGAGCCCATGACGCTCTATCAGTACCTTCAGAAGCATCCCTCTCACACCGGCATCCGAATCATTCGAATCAATCCGATTACTCAGAATACTCCGAATACTCAGAAAAAATAAAATAATATGGAATTACCCGATTTTATGAACTATGGCGGAAAGTTCTCGAAACGAGACTTCGCAGAAAAGATCTCCCGTATTGCCAAGCGCGCAGGTGCCAAACTCGTTTATGCGGCCCTGATTCTCTACTACACGCTGCAAAGCGACAAGGTAAGCAAAAAGGATAAGGCCATCATCATCGGTGCCCTGGGCTATATGATCAGTCCGCTTGATGCCATTCCCGATGCCATCCCCATTGCCGGACTCACCGACGACCTGGCCGTACTGCTCTATGTGCTGAAGAAGGTATGGACGGATATCGATCCCGAGATTCAGGCAAAGGCCAAGAAACGCCTCTCGAAGTGGTTCGATGAAGACGAGATCGCCGAAATCGGCAACCTCTTCGACGGCGAATAGTTTTTTATATCGCGAAAACAAAAATCCCCAGCCTTTCGGTTGGGGATCTTTTTTGCCTCTGAGGTGCGTGGCGGATTCGAACCGCCGTGGACGGTTTTGCAGACCGTAGACTAAGCCACTCATCCAACGCACCAAAAAACAGGTACATTCTGCAAATGCGGGTGCAAAGGTAGTTATTTTTCTCGATATGTCCAAATGTTTCGGCTAATTTTTTCGGCAGCAATCGGGATTTTTGTCATTTTCCCCGCATTTTTCGTTGCATCCGTGGCCTTTCAGCGGACATCCCTCGCATCCACAACACGGTTCCGCATCGATTCTGAACGACTGATACACCCGCCATCCGACATATCCGACACATGCTGCCAGAACCACTATCACAGCAACTGTCTGCCATATCTCACCTCCGCCACTAATCATATCTCTCACCTCTCACCTCTAGCTTCTCACCTCTAAAGCTTACCTCTAAAGCTTGGTAAGCTTTCTAAGCATTACCTTGTTCACTCTCTGTATCCGCTTGCCGCGCTTCTCGATGTCCTCACGTACATTATTTATATTATTAAAGAAGTCGCTGAAGGCATTCAACAGGAAGTTCGGCTGACTGTCGTCTTCGCTTGCCTCAGGGTTCGTCACGATTCGGATGCCCTCGTGCTCGATATGCACGTCGATATCCGCATCAGTCATCATGGGGTCGCCGTCGAAGTGGATGGCACCCGGTTCCTTGCGGTGGATATGGATCTGCTTGGCGCGGAAGGTCTTGATCTTAGAGTTGTTGCCGAAGGTCTTCATAAACAGGTCGGCGGCAATCTGCGGGGCATCGAGGGCATTGAAGGGCTCCATGATCACCACGTCCATCTCACCGTCCTTCATCGTAGCCCCCGGGGCGATATAGGCATTGTTGCCGTATTGCGACGCGTTGGCACAGGCAATCAGGAAGGCCTTGTATTTCCTTGCTCCCGTCTCATCACTCACCTCGTAGGTCTCGGGCTGGTATTTCAGTCCCTCCTTCAACACATTCTCCACGTAGGTGATGGGTCCTCGCTTGCCGGCCTCGGCAAATTTCAGCGAGATAAAGGCATCGAAGCCCATGCCGCAGGTGCAGAAGAAGGGCTGACCGTTGATCACGCCATAGTCAAAGGCCTCGATCTTGCAGGCATTGATGGTCTCTATGGCCTTCCTGGCATCGAGGGGCAGACAGAGGTGTCGCGCCAGACCGTTGCCGGAGCCGCTGGGGATGATGGCCAGGGCGCTGCTGGTATGTGTCAGCGAGCGCGCCACCTCGTTCACCGTACCGTCGCCGCCTACGGCCACCACGATATCCGCGCCTTTCTCGGCACATTCGCGGGCGATTTCCGAGGCATGGCCGGCATATTCGGTAAAGTGCAGCTCGGGGGTAAACAGCGTGTGGTCGAGCACTGTTTCGATGAGGTTGGGAATCTCATCTTTCGAACGGGTGCCCGATATGGGGTTGATGATGAATATGATCGTCTTCTTTTCCATATTTGTGATGCAAAAGTACGAAATTCTGGTGAAAAATGCATGAAATATTCAAGAAAAAACACTTAAAACGAGAATTATTAGGATTTTCTTGCACGAATTGATAAAAAATGTGTAACTTTGCAGACTGAAATAAAAATAAATAGTAAAACCTACCTATCGGAATGGGACAGTTACAAGAAAGATACAAGCATTATCGTGAACCTCAGAAGTACATGGAGGCTGACGTATACCCTTATTTCCGCGCGATTGAGGGAAAGCAGGGAACAGAGGTTGAAATGGGCGGCCACAAGGTGCTGATGTTCGGATCGAATGCTTATACCGGCTTGACAGGCGATCAGCGCATCATCGATGCAGCCAAGGCAGCGCTCGACAAATACGGCTCGGGCTGTGCTGGCAGCCGATTCCTCAACGGAACGCTCGACCTGCATGTTCAGCTTGAAAAGGAAATCTCGAAATTCATCGGCAAAGACGACTGCCTCTGCTTCTCTACGGGTTTCTCCGTGAATCAGGGCGTCATCCCCGCATTGCTCAGCAAGGACGACTTCGTGATCTGCGACGACCGCGACCACGCCTCAATCGTCGACGGACGCCGTCTGGCCTTTGCCAAGCAGCTGCATTATAAGCACAACGACATGAAGGACCTGGAGCGCGTGCTGAAGCGCCTGCCTCAGGAGGCCATCAAGCTGATTGTCATCGACGGTGTGTTCTCCATGGAGGGCGACCTGGCCAAGCTGCCTGAAATCGTTGCGCTCAAGCATAAGTACAATTGCTCCATCATGGTCGACGAGGCCCACGGCATCGGCGTCTTCGGCAAACAGGGTAGGGGTGTCTGCGATCATTTCGGACTCACCGACGAGGTCGATCTCATCATGGGAACCTTCTCGAAGTCGCTGGCCTCCATCGGCGGTTTCATCGCTTCTGATAGCGACACCATCAACTGGCTGCGCCACACCTGCCGCACCTATATCTTCTCGGCTTCTAACACCCCCGCCGCTACGGCTGCCGCAATGACGGCCCTGCACATCATCCAGCAGGAGCCCCAGCGCATCCAGGCCCTGTGGGATGTCACCAACTACGCCCTGAAGCGTTTCCGCGAGGAAGGCTTCGAGATTGGTGATACCGAGAGCCCGATCATCCCGCTCTATGTGCGCGATGTGGAGAAGACGTTCCTGGTGACCGCCCTCGCTTTCAAGGCCGGCGTGTTCATCAATCCCGTCATTCCGCCTGCATGTGCCCCTCAGGACACCCTCGTGCGCTACGCCCTGATGGCTACGCATACCAAGGAGCAGGTCGACCGCTCTGTCGTCGCCCTGAAGAAAATCTTCGTTGAGCAAGGAATCATTAAGTAGAATTTAAGAATTAAAGAATTGAAGTCTGCGAGTAAGCGAGAGCAAAATGATGCTTGCATCAACTATGCCGAGCGGGAGCAGACTCGAACGAAGTTCAGAAATTGAAGTTTGGCTGTTAAAAATGTCTAATAGAGAATATTTCAATTCTTCAATTTTACAATTTTTCAATTTTTCTTAGTACCTTTGTACCCGCTTAGAAAAATCGAGGTGTAGCGCAGTTGGTAGCGTTCCTGGTTTGGGACCAG
>CAMJBL010000042.1 GCA_946403845.1 uncultured Prevotella sp.
TCGCTATGGTAGAATTTAAGTTCATAGAATACGGTACGGACTTCGGAACGCGCGATATGGGGCAGAAACTCCGTGCGAAACTTTTGCCTCTGATCAACGGCGACGAAAAGGTTGTCCTCGATTTCACGGGAGTCAACGTGGTGTCAAACTCATTTGCCGACGAATGCATCGCCAAGCTGCTCTTGGAAATGCCGTTGTCGGAGTTGAAGCGCCGCACCACCTTCCGCGGCCTGAATCCCTTGGCCGAACGCAGCATCTTGGTAGCGCTTCAACGCCGGTATAAGGTGCAGTCGAACAATTAGAAAATTAGTTTCCTCAATGCACATCGTTCCTGACCCCATGTGTTCATTGTCTAAATTAGCACAAAAAGAGGTGAAAAATAAGATGCAAAGACCGTGTGTGATGCGGGCCCTTAAACATGAATATAATAATCGAAAAGTATACCAGAGGTTATAAAGTTATAACTTATTCACTCCTGACATTTAACCTTTTGACTTTCGTAGCGATTCAATCTAAAACACAAATATGATGGCTTGAATAGGATGAGAGTGATACCCCATAGATTCATATTAATTATATTATTAATTTTATATTATATATATATAATATAAAATCTATATATCAATCTGACTCAGAAATGGAGGAATCAAGATGTCAGGTGTCAGGAGTTATAACTGTAATAACTTAGGGTTCGAAAAAAAATGCTCAGAAGTGCAAAAATAATAGCTAAAAAGTTTGGTGGTTTCGCGAAAAATTCGTACCTTTGCATCAAAGATGCAAAAATGACAAAAAGCATCAAAATTTGCGGCATAACTATCGCGAAAATTTTTCTTAGTGCACGAAGAAGTTTTTCATAGGCATACCGCAAAACGAGGCAGAAAGGAAAAGGTTTTAAGGACGCGGAAAAATTTTAACACCCTTAAAATTTTAGATTTTATGGCACTTAAGGTAAAGGCAGTAGAGAGACTGCTGAAGTTTGAACTCAGTGGGGACGGTTCTCACTGAGTCTTTGGTATATGGTAATTACTTTATATTACGTTTAAACCAAATCTTAAACACAGGGTCTTCCAAATAGACACCATCCTTATCATAGTCTATCATCTCTTTATCTTGTAGTGCCGTCTTGATACGTGAAATGTTCGACTTACTGCCAAGATTATAGTTTTCCAGAATGGTCTTGCTGCCAAAATCAGAACTCACACCATCACACAAAGCACGGAGGAAGTTCATCTGAAAACCTGTCAATCCCTTCAACTGCTCTTCAAAAAGGGCAGAGCATTGAGCCAACAAGGCGTCTACACCACGATTGAAATCCTCTTCGGTGGCAATCTTCTCTGTTTCTGCCAATACATCCCAGGCCAGTTGCTGCACATACGAGGAATTCCCCTCTACTATCTCACATATACGCAGGGCGAGTTCTTCAGAAATCTGTTTCCCCTGACTCTCAAATCTCGAACAGATAAACGGCACCCAGTCGGCTGTAGGAATCTTGTCAAGATACATCATCTCTCCAAACTGATAGAAAGGCATTTTGCGATTCAGGAAAAGTTTGGTCATCATGTGCTTCTTACTGCCAAAAAGACAATACGACACATTGCGCTGGTGCTGCCATATCCCACGTAAACGCTTCTGAATGGTCAGTGAGTCGGGCATCTCGCCAATCTGCTGGAATTCATCGATACACACCACAACATGCAAGCCCTGAGCCTGACCTATTACTTCGGGCAATTGGAGTATCTCTTCTGGCTCGTAGTTCTGTGGCGTAATACCTAACGACAGTGAATATTCAGACATAGGCTCTGGTGAGAAGGCTATTTTAGGAGTCAGCCTAACTAAGAATCGCTTGATATTCTCTACAATTTGTTCAGTTTTGGAGGCTGTCTGCTTCAACAGTTCTGAAGCAAAGCGGTTATAGAAATCATATTCGCTGCGACAATCATAGATATCGATAAACACTATTTTAATCTTTGGATCGGTGATTTCATTCATCACTTTCCGAACAATCGAACTTTTTCCGATTCGACGGGGAGAAACAAGGATGACATTGATGCCATTCTCAAAATCCATTTTTAATCGTTTGGTCTCTTTCACCCTATCTGTGAAGTGGTCTCCTTCTACAGACATACCATATACAAATGCCTTTTCCATATCATATATATCTTTTCGGGTGCAAATATAAACAAAAAAAACGAAGTACACAAGTTTGTGGACCACAATTTTGTATACCACTGTAGTTTTAGAGTCAAAAGGCAGTACCAGGGGGTGTGCGTTGCAGCGCTACAGTTAGATTTTGGGTTTCGCTGAAGAAATCGGGCGGTTCATTGAAAGATTTTGTGGGGGGAGGAAAAACGCGTTACCTTTGCACCATCAAAACAAGATAGTTAGTTTTTTCATACATAGGTTTTTCATTTAGTTGATTATTGGTTGTAGTAGTAATAGTAGTAGTAATTTTAAGTTGGTTATTAGCACTAAAGGCTCGCAGTGATGCGAGCCTTTAGTCTTTTTATTCAGTCAGTCTGCTTGTTAGAACTTATATCTGAGACCGATCTGGGCGAAGCCCTGGTGACCGAATCCGAGTTCGGCAAAGCCGCGGAACTGCTTTCCAACCTCAGCACCGAGCAGTGAGCACTGGAACATGAAAATAGAGCTATTCTCGTCCTTCGTCTGACCGGTCTTTAACTCTTTATCTGAGCTGCTCAGGAAAGCGATACCGGCAGCGGCCTTCGAATAGAGGCCAAAGCTGTTGTTGTTGACCCAGTACCACTTGATGGCCGGCATGACTGCCAAGTAGTTACGCTTGCGCTCGCCTACCTTCTCCTGGTTGCTACCCTTGGTGAGGATGTCGCTATCCCACTTAGAATACGACACGATACCACCAATGGCCAGACGGGGATTATTGAGGTGACGGTAATACTCTACTGAAATCGGGCCCAGGATAAAACCGTCGTCAAATTCGGTGTTCGTGATAATCAGACCGAAACTTTCGCCGATACCGTCGCCAATCTGTGAAAGGCTACCTGCGCCGTATGACACGCTTATCTCATTCTTCAGGTCTTCACTCTGTGCATTAACACTCATTACAGTCATTAAGGCGGCTGCGACCATGATCATAAACTTTTTCATAATTCTTATTTTTTTATTGTTTATACTTTTGTTTTTTTCTCGTTTTTGTCTTACGACACTGCAAAATTAGAGCTATTTCCAGCAGCAGCCAAGTTATTTGCTGTTTTTTTTAAAAATAGATGCGACAGAGGGCTGAGATTTGCGACAAAACTGCCAATACCCTGCCAAATCTGTCGCATCAAGGCTCAAAAGGGGCTAAAAAAAAGCCTCCCGACGGGGGAAGCTTTCTTCACGTTGTTGAAGCGGTGGATCACGGCTCCAGGATCTTCAGCAGCTCCTTCATGCCCTCGGAGGCGCCTTTCTGGATCTGCTGGACGCGGCCGCCGGCATTGACGGGGTTGGGGTCGATGAGGTAGACGGGCACTTCAGGACGGGCATAGTGCAGGAGTCCTGCGGCGGGATAGACCACCAGCGAGGTGCCTATAATAATAAGGATGTCGGCCTCGGACACCTCTTCGGCCGCAATCGTGATGTTGGGCACGGCCTCGCCGAAGAACACGATGTAGGGGCGCAGCAGCGAGCCGTCGCCGGCCTTCGTGCCTGGCTCAACCTCGCAGTTGTCGGCAGTGAGCTGGATCTGATAGCGGGGATCGTCGACATCACGGCTGGAGCACACCTTCATCAGCTCGCCATGCAGATGGATGACCTTCGAGGAGCCTGCCATCTCGTGGAGGTTGTCGACATTCTGGGTCACAACGGTGACATCGTAGTTCTTCTCGAGCTCAGCCACGAGGCGATGACCCTCGTTGGGCTGCACGTTCCAGCATTTCTTGCGGAGCATGTTATAGAAGTTCGTCACAAGCGTGGGGTCGGCCTCCCATCCCTCGTGGGTGGCGACTTTCTGCACGGGATAGTTCTCCCACAGGCCATCGGCATCACGGAAAGTCTTCAGTCCACTCTCCACCGACATGCCGGCACCGGTTAAAACAACAATCTTTTTCATAAGCTGTTCAGATAAATTATGATGCAAAGATACGAAAAAATAAGTGTTAACCGTTAAGAATTAAGAAAAATTGCAGGACGGTAGCAAATTTTTCACTTTTCACTTTTCACTTTTCACTTTTTTATTGTACCTTTGCAGCCGATTTTCGAAAGTTATACATTATTATTATAGAGAAAGCATGGATAAATTAAGTTATGCCTTAGGACTGGGCATCGGTCAGCAGTTGTCGCAGATGGGTGCCACCGACATCAGTGCTGAGGATTTTGCACAGGCCATCAAGGATGTGCTGGAGGGTAAGGAGCTGAAGGTGTCGCACCGCGAGGCCCAGGGCATCGTTCAGGACTATTTCCAGAAGCAGGAGCAGAAGCTCCAGGCGCAGCGCGCCGAGGCTGGCAAGGCCCATAAGGAGGCCGGTGAGAAGTATCTGGCAGAGAATGCCAAGAAGGAAGGTGTGATCACCCTGCCCAGCGGTCTGCAGTATCAGGTGCTAAAAGAGGGCAACGGCAAGAAGCCGACGGCGAAGGACACCGTGCAGTGCCACTATGAGGGTTTCCTGATCGACGGAACCGTGTTCGACAGCAGCATCCAGCGCGGAGAGCCCGCTACGTTCCCCCTGCAGCAGGTGATTGCCGGATGGACCGAGGGTCTGCAGCTGATGCAGGAGGGTGCCAAGTACCGCTTCTTCATCCCCTACCGTCTGGGTTATGGTGAGGGTGGCGCCGGCAACTCGATTCCACCGTTTGCCGCACTGATCTTCGATGTGGAGCTGATCCAGGTGGTGTAAGAATGGAAGAATGGAAGAATTGAAGTTTTGGAAAATTGAAAAATTGAAGTTATATTAAAATTTAAAACAATGAAGAAATTAATGTTTGTAGCCGCAATGGCTATTTCTGCAGCAATTTTCACAGGCTGCGGTAATTCTACTCCGAAGGCCAACCTGAAGAGTGATGTAGACACACTGAGCTATGTCTTCGGTATGGCTCGTACACAGGGTCTGAAGGAATATCTTTCTCAGACAGGTGTTGACACAACCTACATGGCAGATTTCATCAAGGGTCTGAACGAGGGTGCTAACTCTGGCGACGACAAGAAGAAGGCTGCCTACTATGCTGGTATCCAGATCGGTCAGCAGATTGCCAACCAGTGGGTAAGCGGTATGAACCGCGAGCTCTTCGGTGAGGACTCTACCAAGACCATCTCTCTGAAGAACCTCATGGCCGGTTTCGTTAGCGGTATCAATGGCAACGGTCTGATGACGGTTGACTCTGCCCAGCAGGTGGCTCAGCTCATGATGCAGAGCATCAAGGCCAAGGAGCTGGAGAAGACCTACGGCTCTAACAAGGAGGCTGGTGAGAAGTTCCTGGCTGCCAACAAGACCAAGGAGGGTGTGAAGACCCTGGAGAGCGGTGTGCAGTACAAGGTGATCAAGGAAGGTAACGGCCCGATCCCCGCTGACACTTCACTCGTGAAGGTTCACTACGAGGGTAAGACCGTTGAAGGTAAGGTGTTCGACAGCAGCTACGAGCGCGGCGAGCCCATCAACCTGCGTTGTAACCAGACCATCAAGGGTTGGACCGACGCTATGGTTCACATGCCCGCAGGTTCTGTCTGGGAGGTTTACATTCCTCAGGATCTCGCCTATGGTGAGCGCGAGCAGGGCGACATCAAGCCGTTCTCTGCCCTGATCTTCAAGATTGAGTTGCTCGAGGTTAATCCTAAGAAGTAATGAAGAAGACCATCATACTGGCACTCGCCCTCGTGGCGGGTGCCTCTTTGTTTGCAGCCACCCCCGTCAAGAAGAAGACCGCCACTAAGAAAGCGGTCGTGGTGAAGGAGGAGCCCGTGAAGGTAACGCTGAATAACGGCAGCGACTCGGTGAGCTATGCCGCCGGTATGAGCATTACCAACGGTCTGCTGCCCTACCTCGCACAGCAGCAGGGGGTTGACACCACTTACATGGCTGATTTCGTGAAGGGTTTTGAGATGGTGACCAATGGTGGCAGCGACCCCAAAATGAAGGCCTACGCCGCCGGTATGGACATTGCCAAGCAGGTGGTGGAACGCATGATTCCTGAAATCACCAAGGAGTTTCAGGACTCGCCCGACTCCATCGTCACCGCCCTGTTCTACAAGGGTTTCACCGATGCGCTGCTGAAGGATTCGAGTGTGTATAAGCAGAAGGATGCCGAGCAGTTCTTCAAGGACCGCCAGATTGCCGACAGGGCCGCCAAGGAAGAGAAGCTCTATGGCGCCAACCGCACTGCCGGTCGTAAGTTCCTCGAGGAGAATGCCAAGAAGGAGGGTGTGATCACCCTGCCCAGCGGACTGCAGTATAAGGTGCTCGTACAGGGCAACGGCCCCGTGCCCGCCATCGACGATACGGTACGGGTGACATACGAGGGTCGTCTGGTTGACGGCACGGTATTCGACAGCACCGCCAAGCATGGCGACCAGCCCATCGAGCTCAGGCCCAACCAGGTGATCAAGGGTTGGAGCGAGGCACTGACCATGATGCCTGTGGGCTCTACCTGGCAGCTCTTCATCCCCTACGAGCTGGCTTACGGCGAGCGCGACATGGGTGAGATCAAGCCCTTCAGCGCCCTCGTCTTCGATGTGCAACTGGTGGGTATCGGCCATCCGGAGCCTGAAGCTCAGGAACCGCAGGAAACCACCGGTAAGAAGTCGAAAAAAGACAAGAAATCGAAGAAATAAGCAAGTGTGTCACGAAAGTGGCACACTTTTTTTACTTTTCTCCAAAAAAAGTTGCAGAATTCAATAAATTTGTTTACTTTTGCTGACAAATTGTAAACAATCGCATCGTATTATGGAGAAAATTGACAACCTGGACAGGAAGATCCTGAGCATTCTCTCGAAGAATGCACGTATCCCATTCAAGGATGTAGCCGCTGAGTGCAACGTGTCACGCGCCGCCATCCACCAACGTGTACAACACCTGATAGAGGCCGAGGTCATCACCGGCAGCGGCTTCGACGTGAACCCCAAGAGCCTTGGTTACAGCACCTGTACCTATGTGGGTATCACCCTCGAGAAGGGCAGCATGTACAAGACGGTGGTGGAACGCCTGATGCACATCCCCGAGGTCGTGGAGTGCCACTTCACCACTGGACCCTATACCATGATGGTGAAGCTCTATGCCCGCGACAACGAGCAGCTGATGGAACTGCTCAACGGCCAGTTGCAGAGCATCCCCGGCGTGGTGGCTACAGAGACCCTGATCTCACTCGAACAGAGCATCAAGCGGGAGATTCCCGTTTCGATTTAAACGGCTCACGCTATGACAGACAGATTCGATTTGCAGGCTCATCTTCGCAATGTCTATGCAAAGTATCCTGCTGCGCAGCGCCAGCCGATCATCGGCATCACCGGCAACTACGAAGACCTGACCTGTAAGCTGGGCCAGGGCTATTACAAATCGGTGGTGGCTGCCGGCGGTGTGCCCATCGTCATCCCACCCGTTGCCGATACAAACACCCTGGTCAACACCCTCGACCATATCGATGCCCTCATCCTCAGCGGTGGCGGCGACTTCAACCCACTCTATGGCGGTGAGGAGCCCTCGAACCGACTGCATGACATCAATTCGGAGCGCGATCTGCCTGAGCTGATGCTCACCCAGATGGCCTTCAACCGTCAGATGCCCATCCTCGGTATCTGTCGCGGCATCCAGACCCTGGCGATGGCCCTTGGCGGTCGGGTGTGGCAGGATATCAACGAGAAGACCGTCACCAAGCACTCGCAGCAGGCAGCCCGCAGCGAGGTGACGCATTCGATCAACATCGAGGAAGACTCGTTGCTCTATGAGATGTATCAGGAGAACAAGATGTTCGTCAACAGCTTCCACCATCAGGCTGTGCGCGAGCCGGGACCTAAGTTCCGCGTCACCGCCAAGTCGCCCGATAATATCATCGAGGCCATGGAGAGCAACGAGTATAAGCCCATCGTGGGTGTACAGTGGCATCCGGAGTGTCTGGAGGAGGGCATGCCCCTGTTCCACTGGCTCATCAAGGAGGCTCTGGCCTACCACCATGCCCACGAGGTTCACAACCGTGTGCTCACCCTCGACACCCACTGCGACACGCCGATGTTCTTCCCGCAGGGCATCCATTTCGACCAGCGCGATCCGAAGATCCTCGTCGACCTGCATAAGATGAACGAGGGTCGGCAGGATGCGACGATCATGGTGGCCTATCTGCCACAGCCCAAGATCGGCGAGACCTTCTCGTCGTTGGTGGATTTCGACGTGGCAGGACCTACCGAATATGCCGACCTTATTTTCGACAAGATCGAGGAGATTGTCAGCAACAACAAGGCCTATCTGAGTATCGCCCGCACCCCTGGCGACCTGTATGAGGACAAGCGCAACCGTCGGAAGTCGATCATGCTCGGTATCGAGAATGGTCTGGCCCTCAACGGACAGTTGCAGAACCTGCAGCACTTCGCCCAGCGGGGTATCGTCTATATGACGCTCTGCCATAATGGCGACAATGATATCTGCGACTCGGCACGTGGCTGTAATACCCACGGCGGTGTGAGCCGATTCGGCGAACAGGTGATCCGCGAGATGAACCGTCTGGGTATCATGGTCGACCTGAGCCATGCCTCAGAGAAGAGCTTCTACGACGCGCTCGACATCAGCAGCACGCCTATCGTGTGCAGCCACTCGAGTTGTAAGGCTCTCTGCGACCATCCCCGTAACCTCACCGACGACCAGATGCGTGCCCTGGCCTCGAAAGGCGGTGTGGCACAGACCACCCTCTATCCGGGCTTCCTGAAGAGTGATGGTGAGGCGACTATCATGGATGCCATCGCCCATCTGGAGCATGCCATCAAGATCATGGGCATCGACCATGTAGGCCTCGGTACCGACTTCGACGGTGACGGTGGTGTCATCGGTCTCGCCGACAGCAGCGAACTGATCAACTTCACCCGTCAGCTGTTAGCCCGTCGCTACAGCGAGCGCGACATCCAGAAGATCTGGGGCGGGAACTTCCTACGCGTTATGTCGCTGGTGCAGAAGAATGTTTAGGTGTTTTTAGAGGTAAGAGGTGAGAAGTGAGAGATATGTTTTATAAAGAATATTGTAATTATGAATAGAAAGAATAGAAAGATGAGGATCAACATTATATTAAGTAAACGCTTTTTCGGGATAGGGGTAATCTCTCACCTCTTACCTCTCACCTCTTACCTCTTAATATCCTCTTTCCTTTTGGTTTCCTGCGGTCTCCGCAAGCAGGCCACCAGCGAAACAGAGACGGCGACAGTCGCGGGACCGGTGTTCAATGCCGACAGCGCCTATCTGTTCTGTCAGCAGCAATGCGACTTCGGTCCACGAACGATGAACAGCAAGGCCCACGACAACTGTGAGCAATGGATCATCAACAAGTTCAAGGGCTATGGCATGACCGTCGTTCCCCAGAAAAGTGAACTGAAAGGCTACGATGGCACCACCCTCCACAGCACGAACATCATTGCCAGCTACAGACCCGAACTCACAGACCGCATCCTGCTTTGTGCCCACTGGGACAGTCGTCCCTGGGCCGATAACGACCCTGACGAAGCCAATTGGAAGCAGCCGGTGATGGCAGCCAACGATGGTGCCTCGGGCGTTGCCGTGATGCTCGAAATCGCCCGATTAATAAGTCAGTTTACAGTTGACAGTTTACAGTTGACAGATGATAACTCTGCTGATGATTCGGGGCTTGCCAGCAAATCAACTGTAAACCGTAAACCATCAACTGTAAACTTAAACATTGGAATTGACTTCATCTGCTTCGATGCTGAAGACTACGGATATCCCCAATGGGAGACGACTGACGACCCAGGCAACACCTGGGCCTTAGGTGCACAGTATTGGGCAGAGCATCCCCATACGCCAGGCTACAAAGCCCGCTACGGCATCCTGCTCGATATGGTGGGCGGTCAAGGGGCGCAGTTTTATCAGGAGATCATGTCGAAGCACTACGCCAGACATATTGTCGACAAGGTGTGGCGAGCCGCCTCTGTGGTGGGCTATGGCAGCAGCTTCCCCATGGCGGAGGGCACTGGCGTCACCGACGACCATATCCCCGTGAACACCACGGCAAACATCCCTTGCGTCGACATCATCCCCTATTACCCCAACTGCGAGCAAAGCAGTTTCGGTCCAACCTGGCACACCCTGAACGATGATATGGCTCACCTCGACAAAAACACCTTAAAGGCCGTCGGCCAGACCATCATTCAGGTCTTGTTCTCAGAGCAATAGGGAACAATGGGGAATCCTAAAAACTAACATTTTCTGTCCATGACCAATAATACGGTTCTTCCGTATAGGCACCTCTTAATCTGACATCGAGCTGGAAGTCGTGCGCCCATGCCGTTCGCAACACACCCTCCATCTCCCTCTCATCTATCCATTCGCACAGGAACATGCCTTGCTCCGCCACCATCCGGTAGCATGCCAGTTCGTCACAGTTGTCAAGCCATGTACGGCTGTCTTTTTTTACAGGACGGTAGATAGAGTAATTTCTTGGTATGAGGAAGAACCGGTAATCACTCGTATTCAACGCGCATCCCACAAAGCCGATCACACGCTTGTTCGACGTGAGGCAATGGATATTCGAAGGCAGGGCGGAAGGGAGCGGCGTAAACAGACCACCCATCTCAGTGCTGGCCTGGCGCCGTGCAAGCTCATACTCGTACTCTGCCTTTGAAATGGCACGCTGATGCACCAGTCCGCTATACTTGTAATACATGCACTCATGGCTACGGTCGATGTCGTAGAGCTTGAGCTGCCGGATGTGCTGTCGTTCGTAATTCATACTTGTACCCACCATAATGGTCGAGCCTCTTGCATCCTTCCATCCACGCAGCGGGAACTGGTAGGGATCGAAGACGGGCGATGACGTTTTGATGTCGAAATAGATATCTGTCGTGTAGTCAGGATGCACCTCCCATGTCTCATCGTAGGTCCAGGAATAGTAGTTCGTCTTTTCAGGCTCAAACGGCTCAGCCGGCGTAACGAGTATGTCGATAGCACTTTCCGGTGTGTTCTGCACACCTCTTACATCGGCGATCTTCTCGGTACGGAGCGGTTTCTGAGGTTCTGATTCATACACATCGCCATCAACCTCGATATGCAGGTAATACCGCACGTCGGGTGCGAGTTCATCCACCTGACAGGCGTAATAGCCATCGCCGGCTGCCTGTGCCTTATATTCAGAGCCGTCAGTCCCGCGAACAGAAATGCTTGCGCCATCCACACTTTTAGCCATGAAGGAAGAATTGACAGGCAGTGAACGCGTTAGGACGAATGTATTCACTTTCGAAGAACATATCGAGCCAGCCACAACGAGCAGGTCGGAATCCTCTGACGGGACGTCAGCCTCGTATTCATCGATACAGCCCGACAGTGTACAAACGCCTACCATCAGGCACAGCACCAAATATAGCGATTTCTTCAGTTTCATCATATCTTAGTTGAACCGTATATTAAGTGAGACATAAGGAATGGCAGTGCCAAACACAGACAACTTATAGCCCTTCACCCTTCCCCCTTCGGTGACATAATAGATGGAATAGGCATTCTTGCGGGCCAGGGCATTGTACACGCCGATGGAGAACGACGAATGGAGGAAACTGGTCAGCTTATGGGTCGGCTCGATGTTAAACGCCAGGTCCAGACGCATATAGTCGGGAATGCGGTAGGTGTTGCGATCGGTGTAATAGGGCATGTACTTCCGATTATATACGTCGTAGTATTTGCCGGCTGGCACCGTCGTCGGCCGACCGGTGGCATAATTGAAGTTACTCGAAAGACTGTATCTTTCGGTGAACTTGTAGTTGAGCACGGCCTTCACCTCATGCGGCCTGTCGTATTCTGCGGGGTACCACTCGCCATTGTTCAGGGGCATCGCCACCCCCTTATCGTCCTGACGGAGCAGAGCGCGCGAGAAGGTGTAGCTCACCCAGCCGTTGATCTTTCCAAGAGGCCGCTTTGCCTGGAGCTCTACGCCGTAGGCCTTGCCCTTGGTCGAGATGACGTCGGTCTCAAGATGGGGGTTCATCAGCAGCACGGCCGAACTGCGGTAGTTAAGGTAGTCGCCGATATGCTTGTAGTAGACCTCTGCCGAGAACTCGTATTCCTTGCCAGCAGTCTCATGATAGATGCCGGCAGCCGCCTGCCAGCCGTTCTGGGGCTTGATGTTCAGGTCGGAGAGCTTCCAGATGTCGGTGGGCGACATGATGGACGTGTTCGATACCTTATGGATATACTGGTGCATGGTGTTGAAGCCGGCTTTTAAGGAGAGGTTCTCCATGATGGCATAGCGAACCGACAGACGCACCTCAGGGGCATGATAGGTCTTGATGATGCCGGTTTCATGACGGGTCTCCAACAGGGTTTCCTCTGCTGGGAGTTCATCTTCATAGTAATAATTCACGTCACGGGGCCCCAACGCATTGAACATCGTATAGCGCAGACCGGCAGAGACCGACAGCTTATCGGTGAGCGCATGCTCATAGTCGATATAGACCGCACTCTCCAGGGCCTTTTCACGCTCTAACTCATCCGTCGTTATGCATGAGGCCTCACCCACTGGCTCATACTTGCCGGCCTGCACATCGTAATGCTGTACGGAGAGACCATAGGTGAAGGTCTGTTTCTCCGTCAGACGATGACGGAGATGCAGCTTGGCCCACAGCTGGTCGATGCCGAAACTCAGCCGGGCAGCCTCGGAAGGGGTGCTGCGGTCTTCGTTGAAATAGTCGTAGTGGTCGAGTCCGGCAGAAAGCGTCGCCGTGATCTTTTCGTTCAGGATAGAACGCCACTCGGCAGAGAGGTTGCGGTTCTGGTAGCCGTAGTTGTCCTCAGAGCTGAACGAGAACTTGTCATTGCTCCAATAGCCGTATAGCTTGAGGCGGTGCATTGTGTTGAGTTTCCAGGTCAGCACGCCACCCAGGTCATAGAAGTTTGCCGTACCGTTCCGGTAGCCGCTCTTCTCAGGCAACTGTTTGAGGATCCAGTCGCTATAGGTGGTGCGACCGTTCAGCAGCAGCGACACACGGTCCTTGACGATCGGTATCTCAAGATTCGCCTTGCTGGTCAGCGCACCGATACTGGCCGAGCCGGTCAGCTTCTGCATATTGGCCTCTTTCGAAGTCACCTTCAGCACACTGCTGATCCTGCCGCCATATTCCACGGGGATGCTCGACTTGAACAGCTCCACATCCTCGACCGCATCGGAATTGAACGATGTGAACAGTCCGAACAGGTGGGAGGGGTTATACACCGTGCCCCCATTGAAGAGGATGAGGTTCTGGTCGGTGGCGCCGCCGCGCACGTTATAGCCACTGGAGGCCTCACCGACGGTGGTGACACCTGGCAGCGTGAGCACGATCTTCATAATGTCCGACTCACCGAAGGCCGACGGGATGTTCTTCAGCAGTTGGGGCTTGAACTTCTCTGAACCCATCGTTGTGCTTTTCACAGCCGACTGACGACCTGCCACAACGACGATCTCAGCCAGTTCCTGGTCGTCGGCAATACTGGCCTTGGCTTTCTGTACACCCGGCACGACATAGACCTTTGTCCTTGCCGAGCCGACGGACATGGCAACAGAATCGCTGTCGAGCACGGGGATGCCGGTGATTAGGGAAAGATTGTTGCTTTCGGGAAGTGAGGAGTGTGGAGTGAGGAGTGAGATATGATCAGAGACTGATTCTGCGGCAGAAGATATCTCACTCCTCACTCCACACTCCTCACTCCTCGATATCGGTGAGCCGGAAAGACTTTCAACAAGCCTTGTCAGACTGTTCTCACGACCTCGCTTCGAGAAAGAAAGGTGATTCTGCCTGACAAACTGGCGGATCTGCTTTTTCTGTTCAGGAAAGAGTCTGGCGACATCCGATGCACGCTTCACATGATACATCCCTCCGTCGGGCGTCATGAGCGTATAATACTCTTCGGTATTAAGCGTCTTGAGGTATTTATCTCCGCCAAGATTCTTTTCACCATTATAGACCTTCCACACACTATGATAGAGACGGAAACCATTCGTACTGCCATCACACAGCAGAGACGCATAGCGTGAGCCATCCTCCGGATCATGCACGAATCTGTAACCATCCATCTCAAACCAGTCAACATATGCTTGCTCAGGCAGACAGTAATCACTTCCCACCGGAGAAAGAACTACAACCCTCTGCTCCAATTGGTCAAAACGCAACTGTACATTCTCATAAACCACACCATGATAGCTGATACGGCCATTATACATACTCAAATTGCCTTTATAATAGGGAATATCATGCCACAACGATTTTTGGTATTGTGGCTCTATCGCTCCCACATACAGGCGAGCAAAACCAGAAGCAGAAGAAAGGCTAAGATTCTCCTGAGCCCGGACATTCTGTACGATACCAATCATACAGACTAATACACAAAAGAACCTTATCACAGTTTTACTTTTGACCGTTGAACACATCACAAGCGCCCTGTATCATCAATCATGCAGAATCATTGCCGACTGAAGGGCCACCAAGGCACGACGACCGAAGAGCTTGTTGGTAGAAGCCTCGTTGATCTCGCCATTCTGACAAACAATTGTGTACATCGCCTTGGGAAGGTCGACAGCGGCCTGTTCACGATTGGCATTGAGGATGACCACGATGTTACGCCAGTCGTCACGACCCGCATAATCCTTCAGACGGAAAGCCACCACACCCTTCGGGGCATCGAGGAATTCCAAATGCTTCCTGACCAGATGGGCATCGCCTAAACGGAAGGCCGGATGGTGCTTGCGAAGGGCTATCAGGTCCTGATAATACTTGAACACCTGCGGATAACGCTCAAGATTCTTCCAATCGAGCTGGTTGATGCTGTCGGGTGATTCGAAACTGTTATGCACACCTTTCTTGCTACGGAGCAGTTCCTCTCCAGAGAGCATAAACGGCACACCCTGAGAGGTGAAGACAGCCGTCTGAGCCAGCAGGTCGAGACGGATGAGCTCCTCGTCGCTGATGCCGGGAATGCTGGCTTTCAAGCGATCAACCAGACACATGTCGTCGTGGCAGCTGACATACGACATCATCTGTGTGGGTTCTGTGGCCCAAGGCGCCTTTGAGTAGTTGACCTTCGACATATCCACCTGCGGATGGGCAATGGCACCCACGATACCATACTTCAGGCTCTCCTCGCAATCGGGAATGCCTGCCAGGAAACCACCTTTCGTATCATCGTCGAAAGGACCGCGCAGGGCATCACGGATCTCGTCGGAGAAGGCAGCGATACGAGGCATCTTGGGGATATTCGCCTTGACGCCGAGCTGTTCTACAGGCAGGGCACACTGACCTGCACTCCAGCCCTCGCCATATATAAATATGGTGGGATCGATGGTATCGACGGCTTTGCGGATCTCGTTCATCGTCTCGATATCATGACAGCCCATCAGGTCGAAGCGGAAACCGTCGATATGGTATTCATTGATCCAGAATTTCACCGACTCGATCATGAACTGTCGCATCATGGGCTGATCAGAGGCAGTCTCGTTGCCACAGCCGGAGCCATTAGAATATTGTTTCGGAGCACTCGGAGTATTCGGAGTCATCCGATAGTAATAATCGGGATAGGTGCGCTGGAAGTTGGAGTGCTCGATGTCGTAGGTATGGTTGTAAACCACATCGAGAATGATGGCGATGCCAGCATTGTGAAGGGCCTGCACCATCTGTTTGAACTCACGGATACGGCTCATGGGGTCATAAGGATCGGTGGAATAGCCACCCTCGGGCACATTGTAGTTCACCGGGTCATAGCCCCAGTTGTATTGCGGGGTATTGAGACGGGTCTCATCCACAGAACCATAATCGTAGCTTGGCAGGATGTGGACAGCATTTACACCCAACGCCTTCAGATGATCGATAGCCCAGGGCTCCGTCAGGGCGAGGAACTTACCAGGATACTTGGCATCCTTGCGGGCGATGGAGAAGTCGCGGTGGTGCATCTCATAAACCACCAGATCGGCAGGCGACTTGATGGTCGGGTGTGCATCGCAACACCAATCCTCTGGATCGGTCTTCACCAGGTTGACGATGGCGCCACGCTGACCATTCACACCCACAGCCTTAGCAAACACACCCGGACATTCACCCTTACCCATATCAAAGGTATAGTACTTGCCCAACAGATTTCCCTTAACCTCGGCCTTCCACACCTCACCGTCACGTTTCATCCGGACGGTCTTGATGGGCTTGCCGCCAAGGCCTTCCTTATAGATACGGACGACGACCCGCTTGGCTGTAGCAGGAGCAAAAAGCTGGAACGTCGTGGACTCTGGCCCACAGTCTACTTCGTTGAAGTTGAAACCTTTAGCATGGGACGTTGCTGTTATCATTGCCAATAAAATTGCGAATAAGATTCTATTCATAAACTATAAACTATCAACTATAAACTATAAACTACTATCATTTATGGGCACAAAGTTAGAAAAAAAAGTTGAATTTATATCCTATTTCAGAAAAAATTCGTATCTTTGCGCTGTGCAAACGTAGAAAATGATGATTAAGCAACTGCTAACTTTCTGTATGGCATTCTTTCCAATGGTCCTTTGCGCCCAGCAAGTGGACCTGAAATCGCGCTACAAGCAGATTGACGAGGCCATTGCCGAATCACCCCATTATGTGGCCCTGCGTGAGGCCAAGATCACGGCTGCACGCCATGCCTTTGAGCAGACCAGCGGTAAACAGAAATACGAAGAGGGTTATCGGCTCTATGAGCTCTACCGGCCTTTCGTAAGCGACTCCGCCATCCATTTTCTCCGAGAGTGTATCACGTTGGCAGAACAGCAAGGCGATCGGGCTGCCGCTGTACGCTGTCGCTCACAACTGGCTATCCGTTGCTCAAATATCGGCCTCTACGACGAAGCCCTGAACATCCTCGATTCCATCCGTATAGACAACGCGCTCGACAAAATGGTGCTCGGCACCTATTACGAGGCCTATAACAACATCTATGGAGAGCTCAGTTATTACACCCGTCTCGACGATATGCGCAAGATCTATCAGGAGAAGGAACAGCACTACAAGCAACTGATGTTCGACTATCTGCCGGCTACCAGCGAGTCGTGTTTCCTGCGTCGCGAACAGGCCGCCCAGGCAGAAGGCAACCTGAAAGAGGCCATGGCCATCAACGACGAATGGATGAAGACCGTAGAGCCCGGTAGCCATCCCTATGCCTTAGTGGCCCTCTACCGCTATATCGAATACAAACTGCAACGTGACACCACCCAGATGTTGTATTGGCTGACGGAGTCGGTACTGGCCGATATCCGCAATGCCGCTATGGATCAGGGGTCGATGTGGGAGTTGGCCAACGAACTGATGCTCATTGGCGATGTGGACCGTGCCTCGCGCTATATCAGCTATACCAGCGACTGTGCCAACCGCTACGGTTCCCGTCAGCGCAACTGGCAGATCGCCCCCTTGCTGTCGCATATCGCCAATGAATACAAGTCGCAGAGTGAGCGCACCACTTCGCAGTTGTGGGGAACACTGGCCGTCATCAGCATTCTGGCCCTGTTGCTATTAGGTGTTCTCTTCTTCGTTCACAGTCGTAATACACAGTTGCATGCTGCCCGTAACGACCTGAAGACCTCGAACGACGAACTGGCATCAGCCAATAGTCTGCTCGCCTCACAGAAAGACGAACTCGCCGCATTGAATGGTCAATTGTCAATGGTCAATGACCAGTTAACCGAGAGCAACCGGGTAAAGGAAGAATACATCGGTCGCTTCATGAGCCTCTGTGCACAGTATATCGACAAGCTTGATAACTATCGGAAGATGGTGAACAAGAAAATGAAAAACAAAGAACTCGAGGAGTTGTTCCAGATATCGAAGTCGACAGAACTGAAGGAAAAGGAACTGGAAGAGCTCTATGAGAACTTCGACACCGTGTTCCTGCACCTTTTCCCCAACTTCGTCGACGACTTCAATGCCTTGTTGCAGCCGGAGATGCAGATTCATCCCAAGGAAGAGAACCGGTTGACAACCGATATCCGCATCTTTGCCTTGATCCGTCTGGGATTTGAGGATTCATCGAAAATCGCTGAGTTCCTGCACTACTCAGTAAATACCATCTACAACTATCGTGCCCGCATCAAAAACGGGGCTATTGGCAACCGCGAACAATTCGAAAACAAGGTAAAAACCCTGTAAAAGGGCAATAATTGTAAAAAATACACCTCTATATTTCGTCCACTCTTTTTGAGAGGTCTCAAAAACGTAAATATCTTATTACCAGACGTTTAGATTTTGCCAAGTGGCAAAATCATCCACTTTTTCTATTCACCTTCAAAAATTGTATTGGCATTTTGCGTAATTTTGCACCGTCGAATGAACAAAACGGCAAAACTATTATTACATATTTATAATTTTAACTAGCAAAGTATGAAAAAAAGCAGGTATCTATGGTTGTTATTGGCACTGATGGTGTCAATGGTAACGCGAGCCCAAGGCATCTTGGGAACTGTGACAGACGAGTATGGGGAGCCCGTAATCGGGGCCTCCGTCGTCGAGAAAGGTAATCCTCAGAATGGCAGTATCACCGACTTTGACGGTAACTTCAACGTTAAAGTCAGCGAGGGTACAACCATTGTTATCAGTTACATCGGCTACGTCACTCAGGAACTGAGAGCCACCAAAGGCATGAAAGTCGTGCTGAAGGAAGATTCTCAGACGCTCCAGGACGTGGTGGTGATTGGTTATGGTGTTCAGAAGAAGAGCGTGGTGACCGCCTCTATTGCGAAGGTGAGTGCCGAGGATCTGGACGGTAAGACCCGTCTGCGTGCAGACGATGCGCTGAAAGGTCTGGCTGCTGGTGTAAACGTCACCTCAGCTTCTGGTCAGCCTGGTTCACAGTCGATGATCCGTGTACGTGGTACTGGTACTATCAACGACACCAATCCACTTTATATTATCGATGGTATGCCCGCCGACCAGTACGGACTGGAATCAGTTAACCCCAACGATATCGAGAGTATCGAGGTGCTGAAGGATGCTGCATCAGGTGCCATCTATGGTGCCCGTGCTGCCAACGGTGTGATTCTGGTGACCACCAAGAAGGGAAAGATTGGTAAGGCCAGCATCAACTACAACTTCTCGTATGGTTGGCAGAGTGCCTGGAAGAAACGCGACGTGACTGGTGCTACAGACTATGCCATCCTGCAGAACGAGAAATACGTGAACGGTGGACAGGCTCCATTGTATAATGATCCCTACAACCTGACCGACGCCAACGGCAACAAGATCACTGGTTTCGGAACTGACTGGCAGGAGCTGCTGTTCAACGACAATGCCCCAGTGGTACAGCACGACGTCAGCGTCAGCGGTGCTTCCGAAAAGGTGAACTATTACCTCTCAATGGGTTACTATACCCAGGAAGGTATCGTGGGTGGTAACTACGGCCGCTCAAACTATGACCGTCTGACCTTGCGTTCGAACAACAACTTCAACCTGTTCGACGACTCAAAGGAACGTAATTTCCTGAACAAGCTCGACATCAGTGCCAACCTCTCTTATATGCGCACGCACAGCACAGGTGTTGACGCCAACTCTACATGGGGCTCGCCTCTGGGTTCTGCCCTCTATCTGGCACCGACACTGCCCGTAACACTGACGGGTGCAGTGGCAGAAGATATGATCGACCGTTACAGTGCCTACGACCTGTATCGCGATGCAAACGGCAATCCTTATACCATTCCCAACTATGTAGGCTCATACCAGGAGCAGAACAACCCCATCGCCATGATGCAGGGCAATCCCACCAGATACTGGAGCCACAAGTTTATGCCGAAGTTCTCCATCGACCTGCAGATCTGGGACAACCTCAAGTACCACTTCACCTGGAGCGCCGAGCAGAGCTTCTGGGGTAACGAAGGTGCTACACTCTCTAAGTTCTACCTCTCAGGTAACAACAACTCAGACCATACGCAGGCCTCAGCTGAGAAGTCAAACAGTACACAGTGGCAGATTGAGAACACCATTACCTACGACAAGGAGTTCGGCAAGCACTCTATCGGCGTCGTACTTGGCCAGAGTGCCCTGAAGTACAAGGGCAGTTATGTGGGTGCATCACACTGGAATCTGATAAATACCGAAAAACCATACGTTGACTATACCACTGGCGGTAGCATTGAGACGACGACAGATGCCAATGGCAACATCACTGGCGTAAAGAGTCTGGTCAGCGGATGGGCCGGCGTAAACGTCGAACACCACTTGGCTTCGCTCTTTGCACGTCTGAGCTACAACTATGACGAACGTTACATGTTCCAGGGAACAATCCGTCGTGACGGTTCGAGCCGTTTCGGTTCAAATAACAAATATGGTGTGTTCCCCTCATTCTCTCTCGGATGGAACATCATGAACGAAGCATTTATGAAGAATACCAGCGATTGGTTGTCGAACATGAAGCTGAGAGTCAGTTGGGGTAAGAACGGTAACGAGAATATCGGTGACTTCCGCTACACCGTACTAACCACTACTGGTGGCACCAGCAACTACTATTTCGGACGTCAGGCAACGATGACTTATGGATCGAAAGCCAACGGACTGGCCAATGAGAATCTGAAGTGGGAGGAGAGCGAGCAGACCGACCTGGGTCTCGACCTCGGTTTCTGGAACAACAAACTGACCTTCACCGTTGACTACTACATTAAGAAGACCAACGGTATGCTGATGACCATGCCTATCCCGTCGTATGTGGGTGAGACGAAACCTATCGGTAACGTGGGTGACATGGAGAACAGTGGTATTGAGTTCGAGTTAGGTTACAAGTGGAACATCGGTGATGCTCACTTCGCCATCAAGGGCAATGCCTCTTATCTGAAAAACAAACTGAAGAATCTGGGTAACGACACCGGTTTCCTGAACTATGGCATCTCACAGTTCAGCGATGGTGGCACTCGTGCTGAGAACGGACAGCCTTTCCCATACTTCTATGGTTACAAGACGGCAGGTGTTCTACAGAACAGAGCTGAGGCCGATGCTTACAATGCTAAATATGGAACAAGTTCTAACCCTGGTGACCTGATCTTCGTTGATACGAATGGTGACAACAAGATTACCAGCGACGACCGTACAAAAATCGGTAAGCCGACACCTGACTGGACCTTTGGTCTGAACTTCAATGCCGACTGGAAGGGATTCGACTTCAATCTGTTCTTCCAGGGTGTAAGTGGTGCTGACATCTTCGATGCAACATGGCGTCAGGATATCGCATCAGGTAACTATCCTACTTGGGTGCTGGGTCGCTGGACCGGCGAAGGTACATCAAACAAACTGCCGCTGCTGAAACTGGGTGACTCTAAGAACTGGGTATGTAGTGACATCTACGTACAGGACGGCTCTTACCTGCGTCTAAAGAATATCGCTCTTGGTTACACGCTGCCACGTCAGTTGACCAAGAAGGTTAACATCGAACGCTTCCGCGTGTATGTCCGTGCAGAAAATCTGTTCACATGGACCAAGTACTGGGGATTCGATCCTGAAATCGGTACCAGCAGCACATCGATGGGTGTAG
>CAMJBL010000043.1 GCA_946403845.1 uncultured Prevotella sp.
TCGCTTTCAACGCAGAGACCAACGACTACCGTATCATCGAGATCAACGCCCGTCTTTCGCGCTCTTCAGCCCTGGCCTCGAAGGCTACAGGTTATCCCCTCGCCTTCGTCGCCGCCAAGATTGCCCTCGGCTACACCCTCGACCAGATCGGTGAGATGGGTACCACCTCTTCAGCCTACGTGGCTCCGAGCCTCGACTATATGATCTGTAAGATTCCCCGCTGGGACCTCACGAAGTTTGCTGGCGTGAGCCGTCAGATCGGTTCTTCGATGAAGTCTGTGGGTGAGATCATGAGTATCGGCCGCAGCTTCGAGGAGATGATGCAGAAGGGTCTGCGTATGATCGGTCAGGGCATGCACGGCTTCGTGGGCAACGACCACACGAAATTCGACAACCTCGAGGAGGAGTTGGCTAATCCTACCGATCTGCGTATCTTCGCCATCGCCCAGGCCCTCGAGGAGGGATATACCGTGGAGCGCATCGAACAGCTGACGAAGATCGACGTCTGGTTCCTGGAGCGCCTGAAGCATATCGTCGACCTGAAGCACGAGCTGCAGAAGTATAACAAGCTCGAGGAACTGCCCGACGAGCTGCTGCTCGAGGTGAAGCGTTGCGGATTCAGCGACTTCCAAATTGCCCGCTTCGTATTGAAGCCCGAGGGCGGTAACATGGAGAAGGAGAACCTTGCCGTGCGTAAGTACCGTAAGGAGAAGGGCATCATGCCGAGCGTGAAGCGCATTCCGACGGTGGCCTCCGAGCATCCCGAACTCACGAACTATCTGTACTTCACATACACCCACACGCCAGCCTTCGGTAATCCTGAGGGTGAGCAGTATAAGCCTGCGCACGACATCAACTACTACACGAACGAGAAGTCGGTAGTTGTCTTAGGTTCAGGCGCTTATCGCATCGGTTCATCTGTAGAATTCGACTGGTGTTCGGTGAATGCCATCAACACCGCCCGTAAGCTGGGTTACAAGTCGATCATGATCAACTACAACCCCGAGACGGTGTCTACCGACTACGATATGTGCGACCGCCTCTACTTCGACGAACTCTCATTGGAGCGTGTGCTCGACGTGATCGATCTGGAGCAGCCTAAGGGTGTGATCGTATCCGTGGGTGGTCAGATTCCTAACAACCTCGCCATGAAGCTCTACCGTCAGGGTGTGCCCGTACTGGGAACATCGCCTGTGAACATCGACCGTGCAGAGAACCGCGACAAGTTCTCGGCCATGCTCGACAAGCTCTGCATCGACCAGCCCGCCTGGCGTGCACTTACCAGCTTCGAGGATGTCAAGGAGTTTGTGGAGCAGGTGGGCTATCCCGTGCTCGTACGTCCGTCGTACGTGCTCTCGGGTGCTGCCATGAACGTCTGCTACGACGAAGAGGAGCTGCATCGCTTCCTGAATATGGCCACCGAGGTGTCGAAGGAATTCCCCGTGGTGGTGTCGAAGTTCATGACGGAGACCAAGGAGATTGAGTTTGATGCCGTTGCCGATAAGGGAGAGATCATCGAGTACGCCATCTCCGAGCACGTGGAGTATGCCGGTGTGCACTCCGGTGACGCCACGATGGTGTTCCCCGCCCAGCACATCTACTTCTCTACCATCCGTCAGATTAAGAAGATTGCCCATAAGATTGCTGCTGAGCTGAATATCAGCGGTCCGTTTAATATCCAGTTCCTGGCCAAGAACCGCGAGGTGAAGGTTATCGAGTGTAACCTCCGCGCCTCACGTTCGTTCCCCTTCGTATCGAAGATCCTGAAGCGCAACTTCATCGAGACCGCTACGAAGATCATGCTCGACGCACCTTATCAGAAGCCCGAGAAGAGCGAGTTCGACATCGACCGCATCGGTGTGAAGGCCTCACAGTTCTCATTCGCCCGTCTGCAGAATGCCGACCCCGTGCTTGGTGTCGACATGAGTTCTACGGGTGAGGTAGGCTGCTTGGGTGACGACCTCAACGAGGCTATGCTTAACTCGCTGATTGCCACGGGATACTCGATTCCGAAGGATGCCGTACTCATCAGCTCTGGTGGTGCAAAGGGTAAGGTTTCTCTCCTGGAGCCCGCTCAGCAACTGGCCAAGAAGGGCTACACCATCTATGCCACCGCAGGAACGGCTAAGTTCTTCAACGACAACGGTGTGAAGGCTGTCAGCGTGGCATGGCCTGATGAAAATGGCGACAACAACGTGATGGATCTGATCTCTCAGCACAAGGTTGGTCTTGTGATCAACGTGCCGAAGAACCACACCTCACGCGAGCTCACCAACGGTTATAAGATCCGTCGTGGTGCCATCGACCACAACATTCCTCTGATGACGAACGTCCGTCTGGCCAAGGCCTTCATCGAAGCCTTCACCGCCATGAGCCTCGACGATGTGAAGATCAAGAGCTGGCAGGAATATAATAATTAGTCTGGCTAGCTTGGCTAGAAATTCTAGAGATGCTCGACGAATACAAGACCATAAAGAGCGGAGGCGAGGGTTACTACACCGATAAGCGGAGTAAGTTCCTCGCCTTCGCTCATCATGTGTCTACCGTCGACGAGATCAAGGACCTCCTAGCCGGCTATCGCAAGAAATACTACGATGCCCGCCACGTGTGCTACGCTTATATGCTTGGTCCGGAACGACTTGAATTCCGCGCTAACGACGATGGCGAGCCCTCCTCAACAGCAGGCAAGCCCATTCTCGGACAGATCAATTCGAATGAGCTCACGGATATTCTCATTGTCGTGGTGCGCTACTATGGGGGTGTGAACCTGGGAACCAGCGGACTTATCGTGGCCTATCGCGAAGCTGCTGCCGATGCCATCGCCCACGCTGAGATCGAAACGCGACAGGTGGAGGAGATCGTCACCTATTCGTTTGCCTATCCCCTGATGAACGATGTGATGCGCATCGTCAAGGAGATGAATCCCCGCATCGTCTCGCAGACCTACGATAACACCTGCGAAATCAAATTAAGCATCCGAAAGAGCGAGGCAGAACAACTAAAAAGTCGCTTAGAAAAACTTTCTTTTGAATAAATTTTGCAACTTTCCGTCAATTCCTTTGGTTGAATCGGAAAAATATACTACCTTTGCACACGCAATCGAGCAAGCTCGTTAGCATTCGCTTAATTGGAGAGTTGGCAGAGTGATCGATCGCGCTGGACTCGAAATCCGGTATACCCCTTTCGGGTATCGGGGGTTTGAATCCCTCACTCTCCGCACAGAAAGAAATAAGGTGTCGAAATCATTCGGCACCTTATTCATTTATGATCACATGAGGGGATTATCTCACCACTTCCGTGAATTCAGGCTTGGCACCTGCTTCCTTACCCATGGTGACATAGATGGTAGAGGTCTGCTCACCACCGCCACCAAAACCACGGCTCTTTACCTTGAACTCATAGTCGATGCTGTCGTCGGTAGTACGCTTTCCAAAGGTCTGCGGGGTACCCAATGAGAACTGATAGCTGGAGCAGGCTGCGTCGAAGATGGCCTTCTCAGCCTCGGTGACAGGCTGCTGGGCAGAATAGGCAGGCAGGGGCTTTACTTTGCCAGCGATATAGCCGTTCTCCTTCAGGAATCTGTCGATCTCCTTGGGAGCCGAAGCCACACGGGCCTGACGCACGCCATAGCCAGGCTTGATCTTAGCCTTGGGGAGTGCCTTGACAAGCGCATCAGACGACGTATTCAAACCACCGCTGCCAAAGGTGCAGAAGGGGACAATGGTCTTACCAGCGAAGTCGTTCTCCTTGAGCAAAGACTCAATCGGTGAGGCGTAGATACCAGACCAGATGGGATAGCCCAGGAAGATCACATCGTAGTTGGCCAGTTTCGACTTCAGCGGCTTGAGCTTAGGCAATACACCTTCCTGCTTCTCTCGCTGAGCACGCTGTACCGTTTCCTGGAAATTGCCTGAATAGGGATTCTCAAGCGCGATGCTCTCAATGTCTGAACCAAGCTGTTTCTGAAGTTCCTCGGCCACAGTCTTGGTGGTACCTGACTCTGAATAATAAAGCACAAGTTTCTTTTGTGCAAAACCAGTTGCAACGAATGCGCTCATTGCCATGATCAATAATGCTTTTTTCATGTTGTTTGTCATTTAGTTATGATAATAATGCTTATTTACTAAGTTCACGGAGGCGGTTCTTATAGGCCTTGCGGAGTTTGCGGACAGCTTTGTCGCGAATCTGACGGATACGTTCGCGCTTCAGGTCCATATCCTCAGCAATCTCAGCCATCGTCTCGTGCTCCTGATTGATGCCGAAGAAGGCGTTCACCACCCTACTCTCGCGCTGATCCAAGGATCCGAGGGCAAACTCAACCGCATCCTCGATGGCTTCGGAATGAATACGCTCGTCGGCAAAGGGGGCATCCTGATTCACGAGTACGGAGAGCAGGCTCATATTGGTGCGGTGACCCAGAGGGGCATCCACCGACATAGGACGGCTCTGCTGACGGGCTGCCATCTCGTTTTTCACATCCTTCGGAATCTGATAGAGGCCAGTCTGCTGATCAATGGCCTTCTCAATCTGTTGGCGCACATGCACAACGGCATAACTCACGAAACGCGTTCCCTTATCGGGATTGAAGCGCGAGGCTGCTTTCATCAGACCGATATTGCCCTCGCTGACGAGGTCGTCCATCTGGAGACCCTTGCCCTTATACTGGCTGGCGATGCTCACCACAAATCGGAGATTGGCTTCTACCAAACGGTTCAGCGCACGACTATCGCCCTGTTGTATCTTCTTAGCCAGATCGCGCTCCTCGTCAGCCGAAAGTAATGACTCGCGACCTATCTCATCGAGGTATCTGTTCAGTCCTGACTCTTCCATGTCTTTACATATTTCATTTCCTTTAATATACGTGCCTGGCGCTTCTGCATATAGGCCGAGGGATGCTTGCTGGAGAATTGCCTGGGATTAGGCAGTGTGGCAGCAATCAAGGCGCATTGGCTGCGACTGAGGTCCTTGGCCTGGATTCCGAAATGCTCTTCTGCCACCGCAGAGGCGCCATAGATGCCATCGCCCATCTCGATGGAGTTGAGATACACTTCCATGATGCGCTGCTTCGACCACAGGAGCTCGATGAGGGCCGTGAAATAGACCTCGAAGCCTTTACGCGTCCAACTGCGACCTGGCCACAGAAACACATTCTTCGCCGTTTGCTGCGAGATGGTCGATGCACCGAGCTTACGCTTCTCGGGGTGCTTACGGTTACGCTCAGCAGCATGCTCGATGGCCTTGTAGTCGAAACCATGATGTGTCATGAAGTTAGCATCCTCGCTGGCGATGACTGCTACGGGCAGATGGTCGGAGATTTTCTCCAGCGGCACCCAATGGTGACTCAGCCTGAGTTCCTTGCCCTCGCCAGCCTGCTGCGCCAAGCGGATGAACATCAGCGGCGTGAAGTAGACGGGTAAAAAGCGAAGCGCCACCACCGCAAGTATAGTGGAGCCGAAGAAGGCCGCCAGTATCCAGCGTATGGTGACGCGTAGCTTACGAATGATCTTCTGCATCTAAAGCGGCTTAGTTAGCCTGCTGCTCAGCTGCCTGGATCATAGCCTGAGAAGCGTACATGTAAACCTCCACGCGGCGGTTCTGTGCGCGACCAGCTGCTGTACTGTTGTCGGCAACGGGGTTGTCCTCACCATAACCCATGGTGCTGCGGATCTGATTGCTGCTGACACCGAGTGACTGCAGATAGTTGGTCACAGCCTGTGCACGCTGCTGAGAGAGGTTCAGGTTCTTCTGAATGCTCTGCTCACGGGTAGAGTTCTTCCAACCCTCATTGTCGGTGTAACCCTGAACGGCTACGTCGCAGTCGGCATTGTTCTTCAGCACGTTAGAGAACTGAGTCAGAGAAGTCTTAGCTGTTGAGCTCAAGGTAGAGCTACCAGTGGTGAAGAGAATACCAGAATCGAAGGTCACCTTGACAGCCTGCAGACCGTTAGCATCGGTCACAGACTCTACCTGGGCGTTCTTCACAGCCTCAGCCTCAGCCTTAGCCTTATCCATCTTCTTACCGATAATAGCGCCGGCACCAGCACCTACAGCACCACCTACAGCAGCACCGATAGCGGTGTTACCAGCAATCTTACCAACAATAGCACCGAGCAGTGCACCACCACCTGCACCGATGGCAGCACCCTTCTGCATGTTGTTACAACCTGCTATCACGAGGACAGCACACATTGAAAGCGCAATCGTCTTAAAACTCTTCATAATCCTTACTATTTAAATGAATTAATAATTGTTTTTTGTCACTTTTACGTTGCAAAGATAATTCTTTTATTCGTAATCTGTACATTTTTCCAACTTTTTTTAGTAATTTTGTGCCCAAATTACGAAACAAAGGTTAAAAACAATGGCAAAAGAATTAAAAGATTTGACTAAAAGGGCTGATAATTACAGCCAATGGTACAACGATCTGGTGGTCAAGGCCGATATGGCCGAGCAGTCTGCCGTTCGCGGATGTATGGTCATCAAACCCTATGGCTATGCCATTTGGGAGAAAATGCAGCAGCAATTGGACAAGATGTTCAAGGAGACAGGTGCGCAGAATGCCTACTTCCCCCTGCTAATCCCCAAATCGTTCCTTAGTCGTGAGGCCGAGCATGTGGAAGGCTTCGCCAAGGAGTGCGCCGTCGTGACACATTACCGCCTGAAAGCTACCGAGGATAAGAGCGGTGTGGTGGTTGACCCCGCAGCCAAGCTGGAAGAGGAACTCATTATCCGTCCTACCTCAGAGACGATTATCTGGAATACTTATAAGAACTGGATCCAGTCGTGGCGTGATCTGCCCTTGATGTGCAACCAGTGGTGTAACGTCATGCGTTGGGAAATGCGCACCCGTCCCTTCCTGCGCACCTCTGAATTCCTCTGGCAGGAGGGCCACACCGCCCATGCCACCCGTGAGGAGGCTGAGGAGGAAGCCAAGAAGATGCTGAAGGTATATGCCAAGTTTGCTGAAGAGTGGATGGCCGTACCTGTGGTTCAGGGCGTGAAGAGTGAGACAGAGCGCTTCGCCGGTGCCCTCGACACCTATACCATCGAGGCGATGATGCAGGACGGTAAGGCCCTGCAGAGTGGTACCAGCCACTTCCTCGGGCAGAACTTCGCTAAGGCCTTCGACGTGACCTATCTCAACAAGGATAACAAGCCCGAATATGTCTGGGCTACCTCATGGGGTGTTTCAACACGACTCATCGGTGCCCTCATCATGACACATAGCGATGACAACGGTCTGGTATTGCCTCCACGTCTGGCACCCATCCAGGTAGTCATCATCCCCATCGCCACCAAGCCCGAGCAGATGGAGCAGGTGAACAAGGAGGTGCTGCCCATGATCGACGCCCTTCGTGCCAAGGGTATCAGCGTGAAATACGACGATGCCGACAATAAGCGTCCCGGCTTTAAGTTCGCCGACTATGAGCTGAAGGGCGTACCCGTACGTCTCGTGCTCGGAGCCCGCGACCTGGAGAACGGCACAATCGAAGTGATGCGTCGCGACACCTTAGAGAAAGAGACACGACCCCTCGAGGGCATCGTCGAATATGTAGAGCAGCTACTGGAGGATATCCAGAAGAATATCTTCGAGAAGGCCAAGGCCTATCGTGACAGCCGCATCTACGAGTGCGACAACTACGAGGAGTTTAAGGAGAAGGTGAAGGATGGCGGATTCTTCCTCTGCCACTGGGACGGCACAGCCGAGACCGAGGCCAAGATCAAGGAAGAGACACAGGCCACCATCCGCTGCGTGCCCTTCGGTGTAGAGCAGACGGCTGGTGTGGATATGGTGAGCGGTAAGCCCAGCAAGGCCCGTGTGATCATTGCCAGAAGCTATTAAGGCGACATAAAAACAGAAAAGGGAACTTTCCCAAGCTCCCTTTTCATCTCCGACTACTAAAAAAATTCTTTTCGTCGGAGTTGAAAATAGGTTATCTCACGATAGCCTATTTTCCTTTTAACCTTAATAATCTAATACCATGAAAAACACGCTACAAATGTACGAAAAAACAAGATGTATTCGACAAATGCCGCGTTGTTTTTGCTATATTTTAATTCTTTTTTAGAATTTCATCATCTCTTTTTAGAATTGTTTGCACTTTTTTCGTGGAAATTGTGTTCTGATCTGACACAGAAAGCTGTGGGGGTTCGTTCAGCAACTGCCACGTGGGTGTGAAGAAGCGAACCGTGCTCTCCAGGCTGAGAGAATCGGTGCCGAAAGTCTCAATCAGACAAATCACCTCACGACTCTCAGCATCAGCGACTTCCGCCGTTTTCAGCAAGAACATATCAACCTGTAGCGCCTTGCTCATCCGGATGCTCAGCGTACTGTCGGTGAGCACCGTCATCTCGCTGGTACCATCCAGACGGTTCCTGACCTCAGCCTTCATCTGAGAGTCGATGAAGTCGATAAAGTCCAAACGGTTGTTCTCAGAGAGGGTCGGCAACAGGGTATCAGGCATCTGCTTGAAGACGTCGCGCATCTTCAGACCTTCTGCCCTACCAGTCTGCAACACCAGGAGCAACAGACATCCAAAAAGCCAATGACGACGCATGCGATTAATCCTGGTTATGACGCAGATCGTGCACACGTACGGCCTTGCCCTCGCTTACAGGCAGGCTGCCTTTCTTCACAAGCTTCACCTGAGGCGTGAGGAGAATCTCATCCTTCAGGGCACGCTGGATATCCTTGGTCATCTTCTGGATCTCGGGATAGATATCCGTCTCCAAGCCGTCGATCTCCACCTCAACAGTCATCACATCATTGTCGTCGATGGTCTCGAGGGTAATCAGGTAGTTGCTGCCCAGACCCGGATACTGCACGAGGATCTTCTCCACCTGCATCGGGAAGACATTGACACCCTTGATGATGAACATATCGTCGGTACGACCCTTGATACGGTCGATACGACGGTGAGTACGTCCGCACTTACACTCACCGGGAATGATACGGGTAAGGTCGCGTGTGCGATACCTTAATATAGGCATCATTGTACGATCGAGGGTGGTGAGCACCATCTCACCCATCTCACCATCGGGCACAGGCTCAAGGGTGTCGGGATCGACAATCTCCACGATATAGTTATCCTCCCAGAGGTGCATACCTGCCTGATACTTACACTCGAAGGCGACACCAGGACCGTTCATCTCAGTCATACCAAACGAGTTGTAGGCCTTTACACCCAGCATGCGCTCGATGCGCTGACGCTGCTCCTCGGTATGAGGCTCGGCACCGATAAAGAGGGTGCGCAACTTGGTGGTCTTGGGATCAACGCCCTCCTCCTTGAACACCTCAGCCAGACGGATGGCGTAAGAAGGAATGGCATGCAGACAGGTCGTACCGAAGTCCTTAATAAACATGATCTGACGCTTGGAGTTACCGGCAGCAGCAGGCACCGTAGTAGCGCCCAGCCACTCAGCACCATGCTGGAAGCCCAGACCACCGGTAAACATACCGTAGCCGCTGGAGTTCTGGAACACATCGCTCTTACGACAACCCACCATATACATATCGCGGGCAATCATATTGGCCCACGAGCAGATGTCGTGCTCGGAATAGGTGACCACACATGGATGACCTGTCGTTCCGCTCGTGGAGTGGATACGGATGGCGTCGTCCATATTGCCGCCAACGAGTCCGAAGGGATAGTTCTCACGCAGATCCTGCTTCGTGGTGAAGGGGAGCTTGCGGATATCATCGACCGTATTGATAGAATCGGCCGTGATGCCTGCCTCACCCAGACGTTTCTTGTAGAAGGGCGATTTCAGGGCAATGTTGATGGACTCCTTGAGTTTCTTAACTTGCAGCTGTTGCAGCTGCTCTCTTGGCATGGTCTCTAATTCCGGCTGCCAATACTCACCATCGGGTTTGATGGTTGACATGATTTTCTCGTCAGTCATTTTTTTATGGTTTTGAAAGTTGCATCATTGTTACGGCCATCAGGCCTGCTGTCTCCGTGCGAAGGCGACTGTTGCCTAAGTGCACCGACTGGTAACCGGCCTTCACAGCCATTTCCACCTCGTCGATAGAGAAGTCACCCTCGGGGCCTATCAGCACAGTAACGGGCTCTGTCGTATCCGCTTGCGCCTGCAGTTCAGCAAAGAGGCTGGTGCGGGGAAACTCCTCATAGCAGTGCGCGATATACTTACGACCCTCGACAGGCGCATTGATGAAGTCCTTGAAAGACACCATCTCACGAATGACGGGTTTCCAGGCCTTATGGCTCTGTTTCATCGCAGAGATGGCAATCTTTTCCAAACGTGTTGTCTTCAGCAGTTTCCGCTCGGAGAATTTGCTGTGAAAGAAGGATATCTCGTCGACACCCACTTCCGTGGCCTTCTCGACAAGCCATTCGATACGGTCGAGCATCTTCGTAGGCGCAATGGCAAGATGCACATGTCCCTGCCACTGAGGGGTCTGAGGCAGACACTCCACAATGTCGTAGTAACAGTTATGCGTGGCAGCAATCGTCACGACTGCACGGTAGTAGTTGCCTACCCCGTCCATCAGGAACAGCTCGTCGCCACTCTTCAGGCGGAGCACCCGCATGGCATGCATGGCCTCCGAAGGCGGCAGTTCTTGCTGCTGGTCAGCATCGGGAACGTAAAAGAATCTCGTTTCTTTCATTCACTATCATCAACCCCTCTTAATGGGTCACGTTTTCTATCGGTTTCTTCTCGGGTTTAAAGACAAGGGCGAAGGTGATGCCCACCACCAATGCGAACGCTGCGAAGGTAAACCAGCACGACTGCCAGTCACCAACCAGGTAGGCTCCTTCCCAACTGCAATAGGCATTCACCACCTCGCCAGCTGCCAATGTTCCGATGGTAGCACCCAGGCCGTTGGTCATCATCATGAACAGGCCCTGAGCCGAAGCTTTGATACTGGGTTCGCACTCCTGATCGACAAAGATACCTCCCGACACATTGAAGAAGTCGAAGGCCACACCGTAGACGATACAGGACAGCACGAAGAACAGCACACCTGGCATAGCGGGGTCGCCAATGCCGAAGAAGCCGAATCGGAACACCCAGGCAAAAAGCGACATGAGCATCACGATCTTGATACCGAAACGCTTCAGGAAGAACGGGATCATCAGAATACACAAAGCCTCGCTGATCTGTGAAAGCGAAGTCAGCATGGTGGCGTTATTGGCAGCGAAGGTGTCAGCAAACTCCGGTGTACCCTTGAAACTCGTCAGGAAAGGACCTGCGAAGCCATTGGTCACCTGCAGACACATGCCCAGCAATGCCGAGAAGATAAAGAACAGCGCCATCTGACGACGCTTGAACAGTTTGAAGGCATTGAGGCCAAGTGTTTCGGCCAGCGATACCTTGCCCTCCTTCTTCTCCAGCTTGCACTCCGGTAAGGTGAAGCAATAGGCAAAGAGCACAAGGCTCAGGATACCCGACACCAGGAACTGCAAGTAGGTATATTGGAACTTATGCGCATTCTCACCCAAGGTGAAGCCAAAGCCGCTATCGTCGATGAAGGCGCAGTTGACGAACCACATGGTGGCAATGAAGCCTACGGTTCCCAGCACACGGATTGGCGGGAAATCCTTCACCGTATCCATCCCATTGTTCTTAAGAATGGTAAATGCAGCCGTATTGGTCAGTGCGATGGTAGGCATATAGAATGCCACACTCAACGTATAGAGGGCAATGAACAGCGACTTGTCCGACAACTCCTGTCCGAAGCCTGCCTGCTCACCCATCCACCAGCAGCCGATCATGAAGATGCCTGCCACCAGATGGCAGAGTCCGAGCAGACGCTGCGGCTGGATATACTTGTCGGCCACGATACCCATCAGTGTGGGCATGAAGATACTGACGATGCCCTGAATGGCATAAAACCATGAGATCTTGTCGCCCAGACCGGCAATGCCCAGATAGTTACCCATACACGTGAGGTAGGCACCCCATACTGCGAACTCCAAGAAGCTCATTAATGATAAACGAAATTTTAAATTCATAGCGCTATTGAGTTATTGGTTGAATATTATTCGGTCGTTCGCCAAGTCGATGATGACGAGGACGTAAAGAGTCGGGCACCTGTGAGAGCGAATCGGCTTCCGACTTCTCAGGCGCCGGTTCCGGCTCCACGGTTTCCTGCTTGTGGAAACGTATCAGCTGGATATTGCTGACAATCAGCATCCGCATTGCCGATGTCTGCTCATAGCCCTGACCCAGGTAGATAAAGCCGTTGATTTCCTTCACGGGGACATCGCAACCCTCCAAGCGCAGCTGCGACCAGCCGTCTGAGGAGAAATGGGTCACCCGCGAGACGATGCTATCGTTATGATACTTCACAGCCAGATAGGCAACGGCATCCTTCGAGCCACTCTGATACAGGAAATTGCTGTTCCAGGTCAGCATGAAGCTGTCGCCCTTGCGGTAGGCCGTATCGGCCTGCAAGTGATACTGCAGACGATTATAAGGTGCATAAGGCACAAGCACCTGTGAGATGACGCCGTTCCAGATATTCGACGTATCACCTGTCAGCGTACTGGTAGTAAACGTCTCTACCTCGCCTTCCGAGGCACCATAATCGATGGCTGCCTCACCCAGGCGCTCCTGCACGTTCTTCCATACCTTGAGGAAACGGTCGGAGCGTGTGTAGTAATACACCAGCGACGAGTCGAACTCTGCCCGAGTCAGCCCATACTTCTCCAGCACGGCCTCGAAGTAGAGTTCCCGCTTGTAGTCCATCTGGCTGTCGGCAGACACATTATTCCTGTATTCCTCCTTGACAATGCCCTGCGACACGAAGTAGTCGTAGAGGATGTCTTCCATATCGTCAGGCTGGATATACTCCTTCGGAACTTTTGGCGTACAAGCGGACAAAAGCACCAGTAACAGCAAGGCGATATGACTACGACGCAGGTTCATGCTTCTTCGTAAACGGACTCTGGCTCTGACTCTGGCTCTGCAGGCTTTTCCCTTTTTAACGTGATTTGACTGATTTCCTTACGGTAGAATAACAAGAGAATGACGACACTCACACTGATGGAGGCATCGGCGAAATTGAATACCGGACTAAAGAACACGAAATGCTGCCCGCCGACGAAAGGCACCCATAGGGGCCATTCCGTCTCAATCAACGGGAAGTAGAACATATCCACCACCTTGCCCATCAGGAAGGGGGCATAGCCCGTACCGAAGGGCACGAAATAGGAGTGATAGAACTCCGACGAGTTGTTGAAGATCAGCCCGTAGAACATGCAGTCTATCAGATTACCTGCGGCACCCGCGAGCACCATGGCCAGACAGACGATATAGCCCGTACGCGCCTTCTTCCTGACTTCAATCCAGATATAATAGCCCAACACGGCAATGGCGCAGACGCGGAAGAGTGACAAGACGATCTTGCTGCCCAGCTGCATGCCAAAGGCCATGCCATTGTTCTCAATGAAGCTGATGAAGAACCAGTCGGTGATATGGATGCTCTCGTGAAGCGTCATCGAGGTCTTCACCCAGATCTTGATGGCTTGGTCTATCAGGAGAATGGCGATAATCAGCAATACCGCCAGCCTCCCGTTGGTAAGAATCTTTCTGAAAGCGTTCACTTAGCCCTTCTTTTGGTTCATCTTCGACTGAACGCTCAGCGTAGCGTGAGGTACGGCGCGAAGGCGCTCCTTGGGAATCAGCTCACCCGTGATACGGTCGATGCCGTAGGTCTTGTTCTCAATGCGTACCAATGCGGCTTTCAGTCCTTGGATGAACTTCTGCTGGCGGGCAGCCATTGAGATGAGCTCTTCCTTCGACTGCGTGACACTCCCCTCCTCCAAGGCCTTGTAGGTGGGAGAGGTATCGTCGACATCGTTGGAGTCCTCGTTCATGAGCACTCTCATCATCTGGTCATAGTCGCGTTTGGCCAAGGCCATCTTCTCATTGATAATCTGACGGAACTCCTCGAGTTCTTCGTCACTGTAGCGTGTCTTTTCTGCCATATTTATTCTGTTTTAGCTTTTATGATTTATACTTTTTCTACTTTAATGTTCAGTTTGAATTCGTCGAAGTCCACTTCCTGACCGTCGTTGGCGGCCAGCTTGATGTCGTTGGCAAGCACCTGGGTCTTGATATAGTCGGCGAAACTTGCGAGACTCTTCTCCACCTCCTCATTTGGGGTCAGAGTCACCTCGATACGGTCTGTAATCTCCAGACCACTCTCCTTACGTATGTTCTGGATACGGTTGATGAGCTCGCGGGCCATACCCTCGTTCTTCAGCTCGTCGGTGAGTTCCACCTCGAGGGCTACAGTGAGGTTACCCTCATTAGCCACCAGCCAGCCAGGAATATCCTCGCTGATGATATCCACATCGACAGCCTCGACCGTCAGATCCTGACCCTCGACATTGATACCGATGGTGCCGTTCTTCTCAAGCTCGGCAATCTGCTCCTGGCTCAGGGCATCCATCGCGGCAGCCACGCTCTTCATGAGCTTGCCATATTTCTTACCCATCGTGCGGAAGTTACACTTCACCTTCTTCACCAGCACACCGGCACCCTCCACGAAACGAAGCTCCTTGACGTTCACCTCGTTCATGATCAGATCCTTCACAGCCTCAATATACTGCTTCTGCTCGGCATCGACGGCAGGAATCATAATCGCCTGCAGCGGCTGACGCACCTTGATGTTCACCTTACGTCGCAGGGCGAGCACCATCGAGGTGATCTTCTGTGCCATCTGCATGCGCGCCTCCAGATCCTTATTGATCTGAGCCTCGTCAGCCACGGGGAACTGGTCCAGATGCACGCTGTCGAGCGCACCGCCCAGATCCTTATACAACTGGTCGGCATAGAACGGTGCAAACGGAGCCAACAGCTTGGCAACGGTCATCAAGCAGGTATAGAGTGTCTGATAGGCCGAAAGCTTATCCTCCGACATCTCCTTACCCCAGAAACGCTTGCGGTTCAGGCGAACGTACCAATTCGAGAGGTCATCGTTCACGAAAGCATCAATCAGTCGGCCTGCACGTGTGGGATCGTAACCGTCCAGTTCAGCCTCCACACCCTTGATGAGCGTGTTCAGGCAAGAGAGGATCCAACGGTCGATCTCAGGACGCTTGTCGAAGGCCACCTGTGAGGTCTGCGGGTCGAAACCATCCACATTCGCATAGAGGGCGAAGAAGCTATATGTATTATATAAGGTGCCAAAGAACTTACGGCGCACCTCGTCGACACCCTCGGGATCGAACTTCAGGTTATCCCAAGGCTCGGAGTTGGTCATCATATACAGACGGACGGCGTCAGAGCCATATTTCTCAATCATCTCGAAGGGGTTCACCACGTTACCCACGTGCTTCGACATCTTGTTGCCCTTGGCATCGAGCACCAAACCTGAAGAGATCACGTTCTTGAAGGCCACGGAGTCGAAGATCATCGTGGCAATGGCATGCAGCGTGAAGAACCAGCCACGCGTCTGATCGACACCCTCGTTGATGAAGTCGCAGGGGAAGGCGATGCCCTTGTCAATCAAATCCTTATTCTCAAAGGGATAGTGCACCTGGGCGTAAGGCATGGAACCCGAATCAAACCACACGTCAATCAGGTCGCTCTCGCGCTTCATGGGCTTGCCGCTCTCGGAAACCAGCACGATGTGGTCTACATACGGACGGTGCAGGTCGATCTTGTCATAGTTCTCCTTCGACATATCGCCAGGCACGAAACCGTTGTCCTTCAGCGGGTTCGACTGCATGAAGCCAGCCTTCACGGCCTTCTCGATCTCGTTGTAGAGTTCCTCTACGCTTCCGATGCAGATCTCCTTGCCGTCCTCGTCGCGCCAGATGGGCAGCGGGGTGCCCCAGAAACGTGAACGCGAGAGATTCCAGTCGTTCAGGTTCTCCAGCCAGTTGCCGAAACGGCCTGTACCCGTAGATTCCGGCTGCCAGTTGATGGTCTTATTGAGTTCGAACATACGATCCTTCTTGGCGGTAGAGCGGATAAACCATGAATCCAATGGATAGTAGAGCACGGGCTTGTCGGTACGCCAGCAGTGGGGATAGTTGTGCACGTGCTTCTCGATCTTCAGCGCCGTACCCTCCTGCTTCATCTCCATACAGATCACGATGTTCAGGTCTTCCGCCTTGGCAGCTGCCTGCTCGTCGTACTTACCGTCCTTGTTGAACTCTGGAGCGTAGGCGTTCTTCACATAGTCGCCTGCGTGGTGGCCATAGCCCTCCTTATTGACACACTTTTCAACAAAGTTGCTATCGAGCTCGTCCATCACGTAGTACTTACCCTGCAGGTCCACCATCGGACGCGTCTCACCTTTCTTATTAATAAGGAACAGGCTGGGGATATGGGCATCCTTGGCCACCTTGGCATCGTCGGCACCGAAGGTAGGCGCGATATGCACGATACCGGCACCATCCTCAGTAGTGACATAGTCACCGGGAATCACGCGGAAAGCCTCGCTCTCCATCTCCACAAACTGGTCCTTGCCGTTCTCGCCTGTAAACACCTTCTCGGGATGAGCCTCGGCATAGGCCTTCACGTAGTCGGCAGCGTTCTGGTCGAGTTTGGCAGAGGGCTTCACCCAAGGCATCAGCTGCTGATACTTCAGACCTACCAGCTCTTCACCCATATAGCGGCCCACGATACGATAAGGCACGAACTTCTCGCCCTTGTTGTATTCTGGCATCTCGTCGCCATCGGTGATGTTGCCCTCGGGAGCGAGGTAGGCATTCAGACGGCTCTCAGCCAAGATGATGGTGATCTTCTCACCGTTATATGCATTATAGGTCTCCACGGCCACGTAGTCGATCTTCGGACCTACGCAGAGGGCCGTGTTCGAGGGCAGTGTCCACGGGGTGGTCGTCCAGGCCACGAAGTAAGGTGTACCCCATTTGGTCCACTCCTCTTTGGGATTCAGGGCCTTGAAGAGAGCTGTCACCGTCGTATCCTTCACATCGCGATAGCAACCGGGCTGGTTCAGCTCGTGCGAGCTCAAGCCTGTTCCTGCTGCTGGCGAATAGGGCTGGATGGTGTAGCCCTTATAGAGCAGGCCCTTCTTATAGAACTGCTGCAGCAACCACCACAGCGTCTCGATATACTTGTTATCGTAAGTGATATACGGATTGTCGAGGTCTACAAAATAGCCCATCTTCTCGGTGAGGTCACGCCACTCCTGGGTGAACATCATCACATTCTCACGACACTTCTTGTTATACTCCTCTGTAGAGATGTATTTCTCAGAGTCCTTATTGTCGATATCAGCCTTTGTGATACCAAGCTCTTTCTCAACACCAAGTTCAACGGGCAGTCCGTGGGTATCCCAACCTGCCTTACGCTTCACCTGATAGCCCTTCATCGTCTTATAGCGGTTAAAGGTATCTTTGATGGTACGTGCCAATACGTGATGGATGCCTGGATGGCCGTTAGCTGAGGGAGGACCCTCGAAGAATACGAACTGCGGACATCCCTCGCGCTCGTCTACCGAGCGCCAGAAGACATTCTTTTCACGCCACATTTCCAGGATATCATTGTTCACCTGAGTCAAGTTCAAGCCGTTGTGTTCGGCGAATCTCTTTGCCATATTTTCGATATCGTTTTATACTTTTTACTTATTTAGGGCGCAAAGGTACTAAAAATATTCGAGTCGGCAAAGGAAATAAATATTTTTAAGATTTCCACTTCATTTCTGCCTCAAAATGTTCTTTGTTTCAGAAAAAATTCTTATCTTTGCCGACAAAACAAGTCAATTCAATAATTAAAAACGATTTTCTATGGTATTAATGATTCTTCAACTCCTCATTGTCTTAGGAGCGTTGTGGGTGGGATCACGTTACGGATCACTTGCCCTGGGTGCCATCTCCGGTATCGGTCTAGCCATTCTCGTGTTTTGCTTCAGTCTCAAACCCGGAACCCCGCCAACGGATGTCATCTACATCATCATCGCAGCCGTCACCTGTGCGGGTATCATGCAGGCATCTGGCGGTATGGACTGGCTCATCCAGATTGCCGAGAAGATGCTGCGTAAGCATCCTGACCGCATCACTTTCCTTGCTCCGCTGACCACCTTCTTCCTGACCGTCTTGGTAGGAACAGGTCACGTCGTATACACCTTAATGCCAATTATTTGCGACATTGCGTTAAAGAAAGGCATTCGCCCTGAGCGCCCCTGTGGTGTAGCCTCCATCGCTTCGCAGGTGGGTATCACCTGTTCACCCATCGCCGCTGCCGTTGTGGCCTTCGTTACCATCTCCAACGAGAACGGTTTCAACATCTCGATTCCAGGTGTGCTCATGATATCCATCCCCGCTTGTATCTGTGGACTGATGGCTGCAGCTGCCGCCTCTTATCACCGTGGCCTCGACCTCGACAAGGATCCGGCGTTCCAGAAGAAGATTGCCGACCCTGTACAGCGTGAATATATCTACGGCTCAGGTGCCACGACCCTCGACAAGAAGATTCCTCAGTCGGCCAAGAACGCCGTATTCGTATTCCTCGGTGCCCTTGCCGTTATTGTGATGTTCGCTATCTTCCCCAATCTCCTACCCTCATGGGACGGTAAGGCTCTGAAGATGAACCTCGTGATTCAGATCGTGATGATTGCCGCTGCCGCCTTGATGATCCTCTTCTGTAAGGCACAGCCGAAGAAAGCCGTTTCCGGTCCTGTCTGGCAGTCTGGAATGGTGGCTGTCGTCGCCATCTACGGCATCGCATGGATGGCCGACACCTATTTCTCCAACTACATGCCGGAGATTCAGGCCATGCTCGAGGACATCGTCAAAGAATATCCGTGGAGCATCGCCCTCGTATTCTTCATGGTATCTGTGCTCATCAACTCACAAGGTGCCGTGGTGGTATCCATGCTGCCACTGGCCTATTCGCTGGGCATCGCAGGTCCCGTGCTGCTGGGTGTCTTGCCGTCTGTCTACGGTTATTTCTTCATCCCCAACTATCCTTCCGATATCGCCACGGTGAACTTCGACCGTTCAGGCACCACCGTCATCGGTAAATACCTGCTCAACCACTCGTTCATGATGCCGGGCCTCATCTGTGTCATCACGTCGACTATCGTGGCCTATATACTCTCTTCTATTTTCTACTAATTCGATGTTAAAAAGAATCTTATCAATAACCCTTCTGGCCACTCTGACTGTGGGAGCCACAGCCCAGCAGTGGCCAGAACTGCGACAGGAGGCCAAGGCCGGCGCCCGCTGGTGGTGGCTGGGATCGGCTGTCGACAAGGAAAACCTGCGCTGGACCATGCAGGAATACGCCAATCATGGTATCGGCGCCTTGGAGATCACACCTATCTATGGCGTCCAAGGCAACGACAGTCATAATATCCCCTATCTGAGCGACCAATGGATGGCGATGCTGCGCGAGGTGCAGCAGAACGGCCGGCAGATGGGCATCGAGGTGGATATGGCCACAGGCACAGGCTGGCCTTTCGGAGGTCCCTGGGTGCCGTTGGAGGAGAGCGCCAGCAAGGCCGTCTTCGTCAACGCCAGCTTCACAGGCAAGAGTGTGACATCCCTGCCTTTGAAGGTTGCCGCCAAAGACGAGAAATACAGCCGACTCAACAAGGTGATGGCCTATTGGCAAGGCCATTCTTACGACGTCACGCGATATGTGAGCGACGGACAACTCACCTGGTCGCCCGAGGACATGGTGAAAGCCCTGATGAAGACGGCTGAGGGCAAGACCCTGAGAAAGGTGCTGAAACGCCAGCTGAAGGAGCTCGAGAGTGCCCAGTGGCAGGTGGTGGCCCTCTATGTGCGCTATGGCGTGATGAAGGTAAAGCGTGCAGCCCCCGGTGGCGAAGGCCTGGTCATCGACCATTTCGACCGTCAGGCAGTCAAAAACTATCTGGCACATATCGAGGCCGCCTTCGAGCGGACGCACACCCCCTACCCTCACACCTTCTTCAACGACAGCTACGAGGTGGCCGATGCTACCTGGACGCCCACCTTATTAGACGAGTTCGAGAAGCGGCGCGGCTATCGGCTGCAGGACTATTTCCTGCTCTTGCAGGAGGGTGACCCCCGGATCGTCAGCGACTATCGCGAAACCCTCGGCGACCTGTTGCTCGAGAATTTCACCAACCAATGGACCGCCTGGGCCCACAGCCACGGTGCCATCACCCGCAACCAGGCACACGGCTCGCCCGCCAACCTCATCGACTGCTACGCCGCCGTGGATATCCCTGAGATCGAAGGCTTCGGACTCTCCGACCTGGGCATCAAAGGGCTGCGCACCGATCCCGGCAAGACGCGCAAGAACGACTCCGACTTCTCGATGCTGAAATATGCCCCGTCGGCGGCCCATATCTGTGGCAAGCCCTATACGTCGAGCGAGACGTTCACCTGGCTTACCGAGCATTTCCGCACGTCGCTCTCACAGCTCAAGCCCGACATCGACCTAATGTTCTGTGCCGGCGTCAACCACATGTTCTTCCACGGCACCTGCTATTCGCCGAAGGATGACCCGTGGCCGGGCTGGAAGTTCTATGCCTCCATCGACATGAGCCCCACCAACAGCATCTGGCGCGATGCTCCCTACTTCATGCAGTATGTCGAGCGCTGCCAGAGTTTCCTGCAGTGGGGACAGCCCGACAACGA
>CAMJBL010000044.1 GCA_946403845.1 uncultured Prevotella sp.
CTGGTCTGGGTGCTGAAATCAAGGACTCTCAGGCTTGGCAGGAGAAGTTCATCGGTAAGAAACTGTTTAAGGACGGCAGCAAGGACGTGGCCCTTTCGGTGGTCAAGAAGGTGGAAGACCCTGAGACGCAGGTCGACTGTGTCACGGGTGCCACATTGACCTCTAATGGTGTCAACGACATGATTAAGGCCTGTCTGGAGTATTTCCCTGAAGAAATTAAATTAGAGGAGGAGTAAACTATGGCATTATTCAGTAAACAAAATAAAGAGGTCTTCACGAATCCGTTGAACCTCGACCACCCGATCCTCGGACAGGTATTGGGTATCTGCTCGGCCCTCGCCGTCACCTCGCAGCTGAAGCCTGCCATCGTGATGGGATTGGCCGTAACGGTGATCACCGCCTTTGCGAATGTGATCATCTCCATCATCCGCAACACCATTCCTAACCGCATCCGTATCGTGGTGCAGCTGGTGGTGGTTGCTGCGCTCGTAACCATCGTCTCACAGATCCTGAAGGCTTTCGCCTACGACGTCAGCGTTCAGCTCTCTGTGTATGTCGGTCTGATCATTACCAACTGTATCCTGATGGGTCGCCTCGAGGCCTTCGCCATGCAGAACAAGCCCTGGCCCTCGTTCCTCGACGGTGTGGGCAATGGTCTCGGCTACGCCATGATCCTGGTCATCGTGGGTGCCGTGCGTGAGTTCTTGGGACGCGGTTCGCTCTTAGGCTTCCAGATTATCCCTGATGCCTGTTACGACTTCGGTTATGTCAACAACGGTATGATGACGATGCCGGCAATGGCATTGATCCTCGTGGGTTGTGTGATTTGGGTACATCGTGCTTATTTCTACAAGGAAAAGTAAATGAAGAAGGTTTAAAAGAAACAAATTAGCACAAATGAGAACAAATTAATTCCACAAATGTGAACAAATAAATATTAGTTATAATTAGTGGATATAATTAGTGCCAATTAGTGATAATTAGTTTCTATAAAAAAGAAAAAGAATATGGAACATTCGATTAGTTTGTTATTTCGTTCGATCTTTGTCGACAATATGATTTTCGCCTTCTTCCTCGGCATGTGTTCCTACCTTGCTGTGTCGAAGACGGTGAAGACCTCGCTGGGTCTCGGACTCGCTGTGACCTTCGTGCTCACAGTGACCGTTCCCGTCAACTATCTCTTGCAGACCAAGGTCTTAGGTCCCAACTGCCTCGCTGAGGGCGTCGACCTGAGCTACCTGTCGTTTATCCTCTTTATCGCCGTGATTGCCGGTATGGTGCAGCTGGTCGAGATGACCGTCGAGAAATACTCGCCTTCGCTCTATGCTGCCCTGGGTATCTTCCTGCCGCTGATCGCCGTGAACTGCGCCATCATGGGTGCCTCGCTGTTTATGCAGCAGCGCATCCTCATGGATCCCTCCAACTCGCAGGCCATCACCTCCGTCTGGGATGCCGTCGTCTATGGCTTCGGCTCCGGTATCGGTTGGATGCTCGCCATCGTGGCCATGGGTGCCATCCGCGAGAAGATGCAGTACAGCGATGTTCCCAAGCCCCTGCAGGGCCTCGGCATTGTGTTTATCACCGTCGGCCTCATGGCCATGGCGATGATGTGCTTCAGCGGCTTAAACATCTAAGAAATAAATGATTAAGAAACAAATTATAGCAAATTGGAACAAATTAATTCCACAAATGTGAACAAATAATTATTAGTTATAATTAGTGGATATAATTAGTGCCAATTAGTGCCAATTAGTTTCCAGAATAATAAAATAGAAGATTATGATAGAATTTATTTCTTACAGCATAGGAGTTTTCCTGTTAGTGATTCTCCTGTTAGTGATTATCCTGTTGGTGGCGAAGAAGTACCTGAGCCCCAGCGGCAACGTGAATATCGAGATTAACGGCGACCGTACCATCTCCGTAGCTCAGGGCAACAACCTGATGGCGACGCTCAACCAGAACGGCATCTTCCTGCCCTCTGCCTGCGGTGGTAAGGCCTCTTGCGGACAGTGTAAGGTTCAGGTCCTGGAGGGTGGGGGCGAGATCCTCGACTCCGAGAAGCCCCACTTCACCCGTAAGCAGATCAAGGACCATTGGCGCCTGGGCTGCCAGTGCAAGGTGAAGGGCGACCTGAAGATCCATGTCGACGAGTCTATCCTCGGCGTCAAGGAGTACGAGTGTACCGTCATCTCCAACAAGAACGTAGCTACGTTCATCAAGGAGTTCAAGGTGCAGCTGCCTGCTGGCGAGCACATGGACTTCCTGCCCGGTTCGTATGCCCAGATCAAGATTCCTAAGTTCGATTGCATCGACTACGATAAGGACTTCGACAAGTCGCTCATTGGCGACGAGTACCTGCCCAGCTGGGAGAAGTTCGGTTTGTTCCCGCTGAAGTGTAAGAACCCCGAGGACACCATCCGTGCTTACTCCATGGCCAACTATCCCGCCGAGGGCGATGTGTTCATGCTGACGGTTCGTATCGCCACGCCGCCGTTCAAGGCCGACAAGAGCGGCTTCATGGATGTCAACCCGGGTATCGCCTCGTCGTATATCTTCTCGCTGAAGCCCGGCGACAAAGTCATCATGAGTGGTCCGTTCGGCGACTTCCATCCGCACTTCGACTCGAAGAAGGAGATGATCTGGGTTGGTGGTGGTGCCGGTATGGCTCCGTTGCGCGCACAGATCATGCACATGACCAAGACGCTGCATACCACCGATCGCGAGATGCACTACTTCTATGGTGCCCGCGCGCTCAACGAGGTGTTCTATCTGGAGGATTTCTTAGGTCTGGAGAAGGAGTATCCCAACTTCCACTTCCACCTGGCCCTCGACCGTCCCGACCCGGCTGCCGATGCAGCAGGCGTGAAGTACACCCCGGGCTTCGTCCATCAGGTAATGCTCAACACCTATTTAAAGGACCACGAGGCGCCCGAGGATGTGGAGTACTACATGTGCGGCCCCGGCCCGATGTCGGCAGCCGTCGTCTCGATGCTCGACTCCCTCGGCGTCGATCCCGAGTCAATCATGTACGATAACTTCGGCGGATAAATATTTAATTCCTCGCACTTCTGCGGGGGAGAGATTCCCTGACACTAAAGCCTCTTTAGTATGATACTAGAGGGGCTTTAGTATGATAGTAGAGCAGATATGACTCGCTAAAGACCTTCTAACTGAGGTTAGGATAAAAATTTCGCATCGCTAATGTATGCATCAATGAATGGAAAATACATTGGAACGAGGGGTTCGCGTATGCCTTTTGAGGCCTTTGAGAGTAGAATTTTGCTATTTTTTGTCCTTTACCAAGGCTTGACATCTTAGGGGGAAGTGACTTAAAGTATTGTATCTTGTTGATTATCAATAATTTAGATAGATTATTGATGGCCGTTTGTTACAGTTACAGTTGTTACAGTTGTTTTTTTGAGGGTACCAACTTCTTAGTATTTATATATAACTATCTATATATCAATTAGTTATAACGGTTACAATAGGGTTGTATACCCCTCGTTTTTTAATTGTAACAACTGTAACTGTAACGCAGGGCCGCCGTGCTAATTATTTAATCTCGAAGTGGAAGGGCTTGTCGAAGTGGCGGCGGGAATAGTAAGTGACTGATGGATGGGAGAGGTCCATCACCATTGTCCAGGCTGTGCCAAGGAAACCTTTCCGCTCCGGCTGCGATACGGCCGCGATGGCATCGGTGAGCTGCTGCGCGTTCATCACGCCGCCCGACGCATCAAATCGCAGGCAGAGCCGGTCGTAGCGGTCGTCGCCCTCTACCAGGCCCTCATTAAGCTTAGCCTCGCAGAGATAGTGGTTGGCCACAGCCGGCGATTCCACCACAACCATCTCGTTGTCGACATATTCCACGACGACACGTCGGCCCGACGCATCGGCCATGGCATAATGGTGGGCTGAGCCGATGTCAGAATGCATGTCGATGCCACGAAGCAGCGCCAGCGCCTCGTCGACATTGGCTGCATTCTTCAACAGATAGCTGATAGCGGCCGTGGTGGTCAGGTCGGGTTTGTCGGTTTGTTGGTGTGTCTGGATGGTATCGCCTGCCATCAGGTCGGCAATGGCCAGTCCCTTCTCGTTGATGCCGTCGAGTGCAAAGAAGAGGCTCGAGAGCGCCAGATACTGGTTGGTAAATCCCTCGGGCTTGTAGTCTTCGCCAAAGCCGAAGAACGCCACATTAAAGGTGGTGATCGTTTCGTAGCCACGATCGGGAACGGTATGCAGAACGACGCCCATGGCCGATGGGAAGTCGAAGTTGCGCCCCATCATTACACCACCTTCGGGCGTGCGGACCGTGAGTGCCGAGCAGCCGAAATCGGCCTTCTTGGTTTCCGTATTGGTCTTGTAATGTCCCTTCGACAGGAAATGGATGATATAGTCTCTTAAGTCATTGGCTGACGCACCGCCACCTTTCGCCATCAGCGCATCGAAACCGTCGTCACCTTTATATTCTATATAGTATAGTCCCTCGTCTAATTTCTCAGCCGAAAGCGCACCCTTTACCATTGGACGAAACTCCAACCACGTTAACACACCAAAGACTGCTACCAGTCCTAACACGCTGTACAGCGCAATCTTGAATACTTTCTTCATAATGATAAATATTTAGAATTTTGATGCTGCAAAGATAGCAATAGTTGCAGAATCCTCCAAATTTCAAGGACAGACAACTAAAACGGCTGACGGATAACTAACCCATCAGCCGAATGACTAACCCGATAGACGAATGACTATCGATGAAAAGGGGATATCTTGTGTTAATCCTCGTTCTTATTGGCCTCGCCGGTGGGGGCATCGGCAGGCTGTGGCGTGGCCTCCTCGGGCTCTGCCGGCTCGAGAGGCTTCTGAACGGGATTACCCTCATCGTCGAGCTCCTGATATTCGCCGATTCCATCGTAGTCGAGTGAGTCGACGCTGATGGAGTCGGAATCAGAAGGTGCCTGATAGTAACCGCCACAGTCGTACATATTGTTGAGCAGGTCGGCGTCGCCCGGTGCTGCGAACTTCGTGCGGTACTGTTTGAAGGCGGGGTCGTTGAGCACGGAGCCGAGAAAATAGCCGCAGATGGGCAATGCCGTGCGGTTACCCTGTCCGAGCATACCGGTGCGGAAGTGGATGGAGCGGTATTCGCCGCCTACCCATGCACCGACCACCAGTTTGGGCGTGGTGCCAATGAACCAGGCATCGGAGTGGTTGTTTGACGTGCCGGTCTTACCACCGAAATCGGTATCGTTGGCCTTGTCATAGCCCACAAAGCCCATGAGGCGTGAGCTCGTGCCACTCATACCGCCCTTGAGCAACTGCTGAACGAGGAAGGCGGAGCGGACGGGGATAACCTGACGGGCCTCTTTCGGCGCCTCGTAGATCACCTGACCGTCGCGGTCTTCAATCTTCGTGACAAGGATTGGGTCGATCTGCTTACCATCGTTGACGGGGGTGCAATAGGCATTGACCAGCTCCAGCAGGTTGACATCGCTGGCTCCCAAGGTGAGCGAAGGTGTGGCGTTGAGTTCCGACTTGATGCCCATGGCGTGGGCCGTCTTCACAATATTATCGATGCCGCACTCCTGACCGAGACGGACAGCAACAGAGTTGATACTCATGGCAAAGGCCTGTTTCAGGGTGATATAGGCGCCTGAGAAGCGACCATCGGCATTGGTGGGTGCCCAGGTCACCTCCTTGCCGTGATCCATCACTTTCATTGAGAAGTATTCGTCCTTGCGGGTGTCGCAGGGTGTGATGCCCTGGTTCATAGCCTCGGTATAGACGAAGAGCTTGAAGGTGGAGCCGGGCTGACGCATGGCCGTCACCTTGTCATATTTCCAGGAATGGAAGTCGATGTCGCCCACCCAGGCCTTGACATGACCCGTCTGCGGTTCCATCGCCACGAAGCCGCAATGCATGAAATGAACCATATAGCGGATGGAATCAAGGGTGGACAGTTGCTTTTCCACCTGACCATGCTCATAATCGAAGACCTTCACCGGGTGGGGGAGGTTGAGGTAATAGTCGATGGAATCCTGATTGCCGTTGAATTTCTTGGTGAGATATTTGTAAACGGGCTGGCGCTTGGCGATATCCTCGATGAAATGGGGAATTTCCTGATGACGCTCGTCTTGCCAGGGATTGGTAGAACCCCAATGCTGGTTGAAGGTCTGCTGCACCTGCTGCATCTGCTTTAGGGCGGCCTCTTCGGCATACTTCTGCAGGCGGGTGTCGATGGTGGTATAGATCTTCAGACCCTCGGTATAGAGGGCATTGCGGTTGTCGAAATAATCCTCGCACCAGTCTTTCAGATAGTCGGCCACTGCCTCGCGGAAGTAGTTGGCATCGCCATCATAGGCGGATTCAACACTGTAGTCAAGCTTGATGTCTAGCTGCTTGAGCGAATCGCATTCCTCAGCGGTGAGGTCACCATGCTGCTGCATGAGGTCGAGCACGATGTTACGACGCTTGAGCGCATTGTCGGGGTTGATGAGGGGATTATAATAGGTGGTGGCCTTGAGCATGCCCACGAGGATGGCGGCATTCTCGGGTGTCAGATCCTTGGGCGCACATCCGAAGTAGGTCTTACAGGCCGTCTTGATACCAAAAGCATTCGAACCGAAGTCGACGGTGTTGGCATATTGTGTGAGAATCTCGTTCTTGGTGAAGAAATACTCGAGTTTATAGGCGGTGATCCACTCCTTGCTCTTCATGATGAGCATCTTCAGACCGGGGATGTTGCCTAAGAGACCTGTAGAGTATTCGCTGCGGGTGCGGAAGAGGTTCTTGGCCAGTTGCTGGGTGATGGTGGAGGCGCCACGGGCATCACGGTGGAGGATATACTCCTTGGCGACGGCTGCAAAAGCCGTGTAATCAATGCCGTGATGGGAGTAGAACCGCTCGTCCTCGGTATCAATGAGGGCTTTCCAGAATACGGGATTCACCTCTTCATAGGTGACGGGCGTACGGTTCTCGCTGAAATACTTACCGATGACCTTGCCGTCGGCACTATAGATGATAGAGGCCTCGGCAGGACGTTTGTTCTTGATGGTCGACATGGAAGGCGACTTACCGAAGAGCCAGAGAAAATTCACGTCGACGGCTCCAAGGTATAGGAAGAATGCCACGATGAGCGACACGAGGGCTGCAAGTGTCTTTATATACCATGGGCGACCTTTATAGAGACCTTTATACCAAGGCCAGATGCCTTTTATCCAACTCCAAATCTTTTTCATGATGATTGTGTTATAATGTAGTCGATAATTTCTTTCTTTTGGTTAGGATGAAACCAGCGGATCTGTGGATCCTTTTTATACCAGGTGAGCTGTTTACGGGCATAGCGGCGGGTATTTCCCTTGATGCGTTCGACAGCTTCATCGAGTGACCAGCGTCCGTTAAAATACTCGAACAGTTCTTTGTAACCAACAGTATTCAAAGCGTTTAACTCTCTGTGAGGATAGAGCGCCTCGGCCTCCTTGAGCAAGCCCTGCTGCATCATCGCGTCGACTCTGGCATTGATGCGCTGGTAGAGTTCTTCACGCTCGCGGTTCAGTCCGATCTTCACAATGCGGAATGGGCGCTCCTGACTCCTGTCTCCTGACTCCTGACTCCTTTTCCTGAACGAAGTGTAGGTGCGGCCCGTCATGGTGCAGATCTCGAGGGCATGAACCACGCGCTTGGGATTCTGACGGTCTACGATCTCGTAGTACTCGGGGTCAAGCCGCTGCAGTTCCTCGCAGAGTTTGGGTAGTCCTTCTTCTGCCAGACGCCGTTTCATCGTAGCACGCGTCTCGTCGTCGATGGTAGGAATATCGTCGATTCCATCGCATACAGCATCGATATACATCATGCTGCCACCCGCCATCAGGGCATAGTCACTCTGTTGGAAGAGCGTGTCGAGCAGACTGATTACCTGACTTTCAAAGAGCGATGCACTATAGTAATCCTGCAGGCTCAAGGTTCCTACGAAATAGTGCCGGACTTGTTGCTGTTCCTCAGCCGACGGCTTGGCTGTGCCTATCGACAGCTCTTTGTAGATTTGCCTGGAATCGGCATTGATGATGGGAATGTCGAAATGCCTGGCGATGTCGAGGCAGAGCTGCGTCTTACCGACAGCCGTAGGACCAGTAATAACGATGAGCGTTTTAGCCAATTACCTGATAACGCCGCGCTTGGAATTCTCAATGAAGGAACAGATGTATTCCACTTCCTTGATGTCGGGGAACTGCTCACGGGCCATGGCGACACCATCTTTCAGCACACCCTGCGAATAGATGATGCGATAAGCCTCATGAATGGCTTCGATGGTTTCACGGGCAAAGCCTCTTCGGCGCAGACCAACGAGGTTGACACCAGCGTAGCGGACGGGCTCCTTGCCAGCAATCACGAAAGGTGGGATATCCTGACTGGTTCGTGTGCCACCCTGGAACATGATGTAGCTGCCTACATGAGTGAACTGGTGGAACAGACAGGTAGCAGAGATGATGGCGCAGTCGTCGACGATGACTTCACCTGCAAACTTCGTGGAGTTGCCGATAATACAGCCGTTACCGATTACACAGTCGTGGCCGATATGCATGTTCTCCATCAGCAGGTTGCCGTTGCCAACAACCGTCTTGCCTTTCGAGGCTGTACCGCGGCTGATGGTGACATTTTCACGGATGGAGTTGTTGTCGCCGATCTCACAGGTGGTATCCTCGCCCTGGAACTTCAGGTCCTGAGGCTTCGTGGAAATCGAGGCGCCTGGGAAGATCTCGTTGTTGTTGCCGAGACGTGTGCCGTAGTGAAGTGTCACACTGTTCAGCAGCTTATTGTTGTCGCCGATGACGACATTTTTGTCTATCACGCAGAAGGGACCAATGATGTTGCCATCACCGAGCTTTGCCTCGGGGTCGACCACTGCCATGGGATGAATCTGATTCATAGAACTTTGAGCTTTGAACTTTGAGCTTTGCATTTATGCTTGAGCTTGCGAAAAACTTTATGATTTGAACTTTACTTGTTTTTTACGATTTGAGCGGTGAAAGTAGCTTCGGCTACCACATGATCACCAACAAAAATATAACCTTTCATCGAGGAAATGCCGTGACGCACCGGTGCCAACAGGTCGACCTTGAAGATCAGGGTGTCGCCAGGAACAACCTTCTGACGGAACTTCACATCGTCGATCTTCATGAAGTAGGTGCTCCAGCGTTCCGGTTCTTCGAGGGTATTCAGCACCAGCAGGCCGCCACACTGAGCCATCGCCTCGATCATCAGTACACCGGGCATGACAGGCTCCGTCGGGAAGTGTCCCTGGAAGAACGGCTCGTTGGAAGTGATATTCTTGATACCCACAATGGTCGTGGCTCCGAGCGACGTCACCTTGTCGACCAGCTGCATGGGATAGCGGTGGGGCAGGAGTTCGCGGATGCGGTTCACGTCCATCACCGGCTCATCATTGGGATCGTAGAAAGGCGCCTGTACTTCATGCTTACGGATCTCCTTGCGCATGGCACGGGCAAACTTGTTGTTAATGGTATGTCCGGGACGGGTGGCGATGATACGACCCTTGATGGGTTTGCCGATCAGCGCCATATCGCCGACGATGTCGAGCAGCTTATGACGGGTACACTCATTCTCCCATACCAGCGGCTTATGCTGGATATAGCCGAGGTCGGTAGCATCGCGATGCTCCACATGCAGCATGTCGGCCAACATGTCAAGACGCTCCTGGGTGGTCTGACGCTCGTAGATTACGATGGCATTATCCAGGTCGCCGCCCTTGATGAGGTTAGCCTGCAGAAGGGGCTCAATGTCACGCACAAAAACGAAAGTGCGGGCAGGTGCAATCTCAGTGGGGAAGTCCTCCACCTTGTTGACGGTGGCAAACTGCGAGTTGATGAACTTCGACTCAAAGGAGCACATGACGGTGAGCGAGAACTCGTCGTCGGGGAGGATGGTGATCACAGACCCTGTGTTCTCGTCCTTTACCTCGATCTTCTTGCGGATAATATACCAATCCTTGGGGGCGTTCTGCTCTTCGATGCCCATCTCCTGGATCTTCTCCACATACTTGATGGCAGAACCGTCGAGGATAGGGAACTCAGGACCATTGACCTGAATCAGACAGTTGTCGATACCAAGGGCATAAAGGGCTGCCAGTCCATGCTCTACAGTAGAACAGCGGGCCTCGCCCTTACCAAGCACAGTGCCGCGCTGGGTGTCGACCACATTCTCTGCAATGGCATCGATCACAGGCTCGCCTTCGAGGTCAATACGCTGAATCTTGTAACCCGTATTCTCCGGGGCAGGATTAAACGTGACCGTCAGGTTCAGACCTGTGTGCAGACCCTTGCCGAACAAGGAGAAACTGCCTTTCAATGTTTTTTGTTTCATATCTATTTCTTTAAATTTTCAATTTCGCGCTGCAAAGCGGCAATCTGACGGTACATCTCAGGCAACTTGGCATAGAGGGCCTTTGCCTTGAAGAATACCTTGGTATCCATCGCTGGCGAACCGATCAGTTTCTCGCCATCACCCTTGGTGTCGCTGATTACACCGCACTGGGCGCCCACAAAGGTCTTGTCAGCGACATGGATATGACCAGAGAAACCTGCCTGACCACCAACCATACACCAACTGCCGATCTTCGTAGAACCAGCCATACCCACCTGAGCCGACATGACGGTATTCTCGCCAATCTCACAGTTATGGGCCACCTGAATGAGGTTATCGAGCTTCACACCCTTACGGATGACGGTCTGACCCATCGTAGAACGGTCGACACAGGTGTTGGCGCCGATCTCCACATCATCCTCGATCACCACGATGCCGATCTGCGGAATCTTGTCGTAGCCCTCAGCATTGGGCGCAAAGCCGAAGCCGTCGGCACCAATTACACTACCGGCATGGATTGTCACATTATTTCCCAATTGACAACCCTGATAGATGGTGACGTTGGGATAAATCATAGATTTAACACCGATCTTCACACCCTCACCGATGACGGCATTGGGATAGATTTGGGTGCCGTCGCCTATCACAGCACCGTCACCGATATAGGCAAAGGCGCCGATATAGCAGTCTTTACCGATGGTGGCCTTCTCGGAGATATAGGCCTGCGGCTCGATACCGGTCTTACGAGGCTTCATCGATTCGTAGAGCTGCAGCAACTTAGCCACACTCTCATAGGCGTTCTTCACGCGGATCAGCGTAGCTGCCACGGGTTTCTCCAGTTCGACATCCTCGTTGATGAGCACAACGCTCGACTGGGTGTCATAAAGATAGTGGGTGTATTTGGGGTTCGACAGGAACGAGATGGCACCGGGTTTTCCTTCTTCAATCTTGGCGAAACTGCTGATGGCAGCATTCTCATTACCCTCCACTCGTCCGCCGATCATATCGGCTATTTGCTTAGCTGTAAATTCCATATTTTTACGTTTGTGATTTCTATTTGCGCGCAAAGATAGCAAAAATTATCCAAAACGCTGATAACAAAGGTAGTATTTTCTTATTTTTTTAGAAAGTAATTGAACATTTAGCAATTCAGAGGCTTCGGAAATGTCGCGAATTTCTCCATTTTTGTAAAGAATTGCGATACTATCATCATCGACATTATACATGTCTTTCGAGATGGTGCTGAGACTCATCATGTAGTGCTTGGCATCGTCTAATGAGATCTCCATCTGGGCGGAAATCTCCTTGGCAAGCGTCGCAATATGCGTCTCGTCGACAGGTTCTTCCGTCACTTCCACTTTGAAGATATGACGGTCGAGCATATCGGTGGCCAGGGTGGAGAGAATCTTGTCGTCGTGGTGCTTCCATACCTTCATGGCACTCCAGAGGTCGGAATCGTCGAGTTCGCTGTAATTGGCAAGCGCTTCGGGATGGGTGTCAAACCAAGCCTTGTCGACCTCATTCGAGAGGAAATAGAGCAGGGCAGGAGAGGCAAATACCTGTTGCCCCATACGGATAAGACCCTTGGCACGGTTCAGCATATTGATGAGGACTTTTTCATAGGCTACACAGGTGCGGTGCAGATAGACCTGCCAGTACATCAGACGACGGGTGGTGAGATAGTTTTCGAGAGAATAAATGCCTTTATGTTCTACTACAAGAGAATCGTCTATCACATTGAGCATCTTTATGATACGGGCAGAGCCAATATTACCTTCAGTCACCCCTGTAAAGAAGGAGTCACGACGCAGATAGTCGAGCCTATCCATGTCGAGCTGACTCGAAATCAACTGGTGCAGGAAGTTCTTGCCGTACTCGCCTTTGAAGATGGAAATGGCCAGATTCAACTGCCCGTTAAAATCGTTGTTGATCTGTTCCATCATCAGCAAAGAGATATCCTCATGCGAGATACCATGAATCAGGGTATCCTCCAGGACATGCGAAAATGGTCCATGCCCGATGTCATGCATCAGGATGGCGGCCTCGACGGCTTCTGCTTCGGAGTCAAAGATAAAGTTTCCTTTCTCTTGGAGTGACCTGACAGCCTCGGTCATCAGGTGAAAAGCACCGATGGAATGCTGAAATCTTGTGTGACGGGCACCGGGATAGACCACCGATGCCAGTCCCAGCTGATTGATACGGTTGAGACGCTGGAACAGAGGATGTTCCACGATGCCGTAGAGCAGTCCGCGGGGTATCTTGATGAATCCGAATACCGGGTCGTTGATGATCTTTGCGCTGTTCACCTCTTTATATTATACCAGCCTTCTTCAGTTCTTCTGCCATCTGCTGTTGCAGTTCACGGGCCTTGTTACCGGCAATCTCGGCATAGTGGTCGTCGCTGCTGGCATAGATGATGCCACGTGAGGAATTCACCAGCAGACCGCAATCTTTTGTCATGCCGTATTTGCAGACTTCCTCGAGGGAGCCGCCCTGAGCGCCAACGCCAGGCACGAGCAGGAAATGGTCGGGCGCCACCTTACGGATATCCTCGAACATCTGCCCCTGTGTGGCACCTACGACATACATCATATTCTCGGTATTACCCCACTGCTGCGACAGTTTCATCACCTTCTCAAACAGGCGTTCGCCCTGGGCATCGGCTGTCAGCTGGAAATCATAAGAACCTTTGTTGGAGGTCAGTGCCAACAGGATCACCCACTTGCCTTCATAGCCTAGGAAAGGGGTCACAGAGTCTTCGCCCATATAGGGTGCTACGGTGAGGGCATCCACATCGTATTCCTCGAAGAAAGTACGGGCATACATCTGCGAGGTGTTGCCGATATCGCCGCGCTTGGCATCTGCAATAATCAGGTGGTGGGGATGGTGCTCCTTGATGTACTTGATGGTATTCTCAAACGAGATCATACCCTTCACGCCATAAGCCTCGTAGAAAGCCAGATTGGGCTTGTAGGCCACACAGTAAGGGGCTGTGGCGTCGATAATTGCCTTGTTGAACTCGAAGAAGGGATGGTGGAGGTCGAAGACGCACTGGGGCATCTTCTTGGCATCGGTGTCCAATCCCACGCAGAGGAAACTTTGCTTCTGTTTAATCTGCTGAATTAACTCTTGTCTGGTCATAATATATTATAGTTCTGTTTCTTTCATGCGTTCTGCGTTCTCTGCGACGGTGAGTGCATCGATCATCGCCTGGATGTCACCACCGAGGAAGCCCTGCAGGTCATGGGTGGTATAGCCGATGCGATGGTCAGTCACACGACCCTGAGGGAAGTTGTAAGTGCGGATCTTCGCTGAGCGGTCGCCTGTTGACACCAGACTCTTGCGACGCGAGGCAATATCATCCATATACTTCTGGTGCTCCTTGTCATATATAAAGGTATACAGGCGCGAGAGGGCACGTTCCTTGTTCTTCGGCTGGTCGCGCGTTTCCGTACATTCAATGAGAATTTCCTCGGTTTCACCGGTATTCGGGTTCTTCCACATATAGCGCAGACGGACACCCGATTCCACCTTGTTCACATTCTGGCCACCGGCCCCCGACGAACGGAAGGTGTCCCATTTGATCTCACCTTCATTGACATGTACCTCGAACTTATCGGCTTCGGGCAATACGGCAACGGTGGCTGCAGAGGTGTGCATACGGCCCTGTGTCTCGGTGGCAGGCACGCGCTGCACGCGATGCACGCCAGACTCGTACTTCAAAGTACCATATACATCAGCTCCGCTGACGGCAAAGTCGATTTCCTTATAGCCACCCACGGCACCCTCCGAAACACTGGTGATAGAGAGGTTCCAGCCTTTCGAGTCGCAGTAGCTCTTATACATTTTAAACAGGTCGCCTGCGAAGAGACAGGCCTCGTCGCCGCCCGTTCCTGCACGGATCTCCATCTGCACATTCTTGGCATCTTCGGGATCCTTAGGGATGAGGGCGATCTTGATTTCCTCCTCCAGTTTGGGCTGGAGTTCCTCGTTCATGGCCAGTTCCTCGCGTGCCATCTCCTTCATCTCCGGGTCGGTTTCGTTGGCGAGGATATCCTTCGCTTCCTTGATGCCGTTCAGACAGGCGATGTAACGCTTGCGGGCATCCATGATGTCGCCCAGGTCTTTGTATTCCTTCGTGAGTTTCACAAAGCGGTTCTGGTCGGCAATCACATCGGGGTCGGTAATCAGGGTTGAAACCTCCTCGAAGCGTGCTTCCAAACCGTCAAGCTTCTGTAAAATACTATTACTTGTTTCTGCCATTATTCTTGTTTATTATTTGTTTCTTCATATTTTCCCGTGCCCTTACAGGTCTCACAGACATATAGCCCGTCAGGGGTCTTACCCATGCCCTTACACACAGGGCACTTGCCTTCTTTCTTCAACGCCTCTTCCTGCTTGATCAGTTTCTTATCATCGACCTTTGTCCGCCTCTGATTGGTCTGTCCTTTTTGCAATCCTCTTTGCATCTCGTCTTCCACGATAGCATTAGCAATCTCAGCACAAGATGCCAGCGTCAATAGGGCTATGAGAAGAAGGTATTTATTCATGAACCAAAGGAATTAGTAATTAAATTCACCGAATTCGGATTTGATCGTCAGACTCTTAGAACCTTCCTCTACGTGACCAACAATTTGAGCGTCGATATTGAAGGACTTCGAGATGGCAATGACTTGCTCTGCCACTTCTGGACGCACATAGATCTCCATACGATGCCCCATGTTGAATACCTGGTACATCTCCTTCCAGTCGGTGCCGGAGCATTCGTGGATGGCGAGGAAGAGTGGGGGAACGGGGAACATATTGTCCTTCACAACCTTGCAATTATCGTTCACGAAGTGCAGCACTTTCGTCTGCGCGCCGCCTGTACAGTGAACCATACCGTGAATCTTAGGACGCAACTCGTCAAGCAGTTTCTTGATCACTGGGGCATAGGTACGAGTAGGCGAGAGCACCAGCTGACTAGCATCCACAGGGGAGCCCTCAACAGCATCCGTCAACTTGTACTTACCGCTATACACAAGCTCGTTGGGCACAGCGTGGTCGTAGCTTTCGGGATACTTCTCTGCCAGGTACTTGGCAAAGACATCATGACGGGCAGAGGTGAGGCCATTTGAGCCCATTCCACCGTTATAACGCTTCTCATAAGTGGCCTGGCCGGTAGAAGATAGGCCTACGATGACATCTCCCGGACGGATGTTGGCATTGTCGATGACATCGCTCCTTTTCATGCGACAGGTGACGGTGGAATCGACGATAATCGTCCTAACGAGGTCGCCCACGTCGGCCGTCTCACCCCCCGTGGGGTAAATACCAATGCCCATCTCACGCAACTCTGCCAGGAGTTCGTCGGTACCATTGATGATGGCCGAAATCACCTCACCGGGAATCAGCATCTTATTGCGCCCGATGGTCGATGAAACCAGAATGTTATCCACGGCGCCCACACAGAGCAGGTCATCGGTATTCATCACGATGGCATCCTGGGCAATGCCTTTCCACACAGAGAGGTCGCCCGTTTCCTTCCAATACATATAGGCCAGTGCCGACTTCGTACCGGCACCGTCGGCATGCATAATATTGCAATACTCGGGATTACCCCCCAGAATATCAGGAATAATCTTACAGAAGGCCTGTGGGAAGATGCCTTTATCAATGTTTTTGATGGCGTTGTGTACGTCTTCTTTCGCGGCACTCACACCGCGCATCTTATATCTGTTGTCCATAACTATTCGTTATTCACTATTCACTTTTCACTTATCTCTCGTCGTTCCAAAATTCCCAGGAGGCAAAAGCCTGCAACAGGAGCATCTCCAGACCATTCTTCACATCAGCCCCGTATTCAGCACCCTTTCGCATAAATAGGGTCTGGTCGGGATTGTATATCAGGTCATAGAGAATGGTGTGGTGGTCCATTGCCTCATAAGGCAGATTCGGACACTCTTCGGTCTTGGGGAACATGCCCAGTGGCGTACAGTTTACAATCACATTATATTCGCGCACGATTTCGGGGGTAATCTTCTCATACTGGATGGTACCCGGACGCTCGTAACGACTGACGAATACTGTTTCGAGTCCCAACGACTTCAAACCGTAGTTGATGGCCTTTGAGGCACCGCCCGTCCCCAAGATAAGGGCTTTCTTGTGCCATTTCTTGTCGAGCATGGGTTCGATGCTCTGGGTAAAGCCAATCACATCGCTATTATAGCCCTTTAATATCGTCTTATTACCATCATGGACCACTTTGATCACATTGACGGCGCCGATAGCCCGGGCCTCCGGACTCACACTGTCCAAGAAATCAATGACCTTCTCCTTGTAGGGAATGGTGACATTGAGTCCCCTAAGTTCAGGGTTCTTCGCCAGAACCTCCGGTAGCTCATCGATACTGGGAATCTCAAAATTATAATACTTGGCATTGATACCCTCATCAGCAAACCGCTGGTTGAAGTAGCTGATAGAGAACGAATGTCCCAAGGGATAACCAATCAGTCCGTATTTGTCCATAACGCTGAAATTATTTAGTTGCGAAATACATGGTGCAGATGCCGAAGGTGAGCCGTTTGAAAGAGGCCTCGCTGAAACCGGCTTTCTGCAGGATCTCTACCATCCGTTCGCCTTGTGGGAAGGCCTCGATGGTCTTGGTGAGGTAGGAGTAGGCGCTGCTATCGCGGCTGATGAGCCGGCCGTAGAGCGGCAGCACCGTATGACTGTACACTCGGAAGAGTTGTTTCATGGGGAAGCTGACGGGGGTGGTGAGTTCCACAATGCTCAGATGACCGCCGGACTTCAACACCCGACACATCTCCTGCAATCCCTTGTCGAGATCGGCAAAGTTGCGAATGCCGAAAGCTGCCATCACGGCGTCAAAACTGCCGTCAGAGTAGGAGAGAGCCAGACAGTCTTCCTTCTCGAAGGCGATTGTACTGTCGAGACCTTTCCGAGTCACTTTCTCCCGACCGATCTGCATCATTCCCTCGCTGATATCAGCGCCGATAAGTTTCTCGGGATGCAGCATCTCTGCAGCCATGATGGCAAAGTCGCCGGTGCCGGTGGCAATGTCGAGCATGGTCTGCGGACGATAGGGCGCCAACTGCCGGATGGCTTTCCTGCGCCAGCCGCGGTCGATATCCCACGACAGGCGATGGTTCAGCTTGTCATAGGTAGGGGCGATGTTGTCGAACATCTGCTCCACCTGCGCGGCCTTTTCGCCAGCGTGATAGGGGGTTATCTCTTCCTGTTTATACATCTCTGCCTTTATAGTCTTTCTAATCGGGCTAGTCTTTCTAGTCAAGCGAGCATGGCTAGTTAGACTAGTTTATCTTGTCTTCAGCCAAGCGCTCACGTTCTTCTCGATGCGCTGGGCGATGTCACCTTCCTCCGTGGCCTTGTCAAATTTCTCACCGACGATGTTCTCATAGAGCTCGATATAGCGGTCGCTGACACTCTCGGCATATTCGTCGGTAATCTCGGGCATCACCTGTCCGGGCTCGTTCATGAAATTGTGCTCGATGAGCCACTGGCGCACGAACTCCTTCGAGAGCTGCTTCTGGGGCTCACCCTTGGCCAGTTTCTCCTCGTAGCCGTCGGCATAGAAATAACGGCTGGAGTCTGGGGTGTGGATCTCGTCGATGAGATACACCTTACCGTCGCGCTTACCGAACTCATACTTGGTATCCACGAGGATCAGTCCGCGCTTGGCGGCAATCTCCTGTCCACGAGCGAAAATCTTGCGGGTATAGTCCTCCATCACGGCATAGTCCTCGGCCGAGACGATACCCTGGGCGATGATCTCTTCCTTCGAGATGTTCATATCGTGACCCTCGTCGGCTTTGGTGGTCGGAGTGATGATGGGCTCGGGGAATCGCTCATTCTCCTTCATACCTTCGGGCAGCTTTACGCCGCAAAGCTCGCGACAGCCGTTCTTGTACTCACGCCAAGCTGAACCGGTGAGGATTGAGCGGATGATCATCTCCACACGGAAACCCTCGCACTTCAGACCCACGGTAACCATCGGATCGGGGGTTGCCAGTTTCCAGTTCGGACAGATGTCGGTGGTGGCATCGAGGAACTTGGCGGCAATCTGGTTCAATACCTGTCCCTTGAAAGGAATGCCCTTGGGCAGTACCACGTCGAAAGCCGAGATACGGTCGGTGGCCACCATCACCATCAGGTCGTCGTTAATGTTATAAACGTCACGGACCTTTCCGTGATACACACTCTTTTGACCTTCAAACTGAAAGTCAGTCTTTGTTAATGCTTTCATTGCTTTTATTTTTTTCTTTATCAAACTCTTCGTAAGCGTTGACGATGAGGGTCACGAGTTTGTGACGCACGATGTCTTTACCAGTGAGGTTCACCACACCGATGCCCTCAACATTATTTAATATGTGCAGGGCCTCGATCAGACCGCTTTTCTGGGAGTGGGGGAGGTCTATCTGCGTCATATCGCCCGTAATGATCATCTTCGTGTTCCAGCCCATACGGGTAAGGAACATCCGGATTTGGGCGGGTGTCGTGTTCTGTGCCTCGTCGAGGATCACTACAGCGTCGGAGAGCGTGCGGCCACGCATGAAGGCGAGGGGCGCAATTTGAATCACGTGCTTCTCCATCATATCCTGCAGCTTCACCTGTGGCAGCATGTCTTCCAGCGCATCGTATAGAGGCTGTAGATAGGGGTCAATCTTGTCTTTCATGTCACCGGGCAGGAAACCGAGCTTCTCACCGGCTTCCACGGCCGGACGGGAGAGGATAATCTTTTTGGCCGTTTTCTCCTTCAGGGCCTTCACGGCGAGGGCAATCGAGAGGTAGGTCTTTCCCGTACCGGCAGGACCGACGGCAAACACCATATCGTTCTTCTCGTAGGCCTCAATCAGCCGTTGCTGGTTTTCGCTACGCGGTTTGATGGCGCGACCCGACATCGAGTAGACCAACACACCGTCGGGCATATCGTCCTTCACGCGCTTACCTTTCACGATATCCAGGATATCCTCATCTGTAAGCGAGTTGAACCGCAACACGTGCTTGCGGAGCTTCTCAATCGACTCCTCAAAGACGGCCATCTGAGCCTCGTCGCCCAACACACGAATCACATTATCACGGGCCACGATACGCAGTTTCGGGAAAAGTGAGCGTATCATCTGCAGGTGTACATTACCCACGCCACAGAAAACAACGGGGTCAATATCCTCTAAAACAAGATGCTTCTCTATCAAATCTGTATACAAATTATATTTTGCGTGCAAAATTACAAAATATTTATGAATTATCCGCTCGGCTTTACCTCTTTTTTTGTACCTTTGTGGCCAAAATGAGAAAAATAGCGTTTAAACTGACCAAAAAGAGATTCCTGATGGGCTTCGCAGCCGTGGTGTTGGTGCTTGCCCTCGTGCGATGGGTATGGCCGTCGGTGGCCGAACCACGTATCATAATTGAAACCATAGCCGAAGCTGTTGAAGCTACGCCTCAGGATCTGAAAGGCCGACCGCACCGCATCCGTTCCGTGCCCAGCTATGCGGTGGCGTTCCCAGATACAAATGCCGTCCAGCTCGTGGCGGCGCAGCAATGGGGAGTGTCGCCGGTGCGCGACCGCGAAGATGCTGAATCCCGCAAGCGCGAACTGGTGTATGTGGGCGCCAATCCGTATTACCATGTCGATCCGCTGTATTCTAGTATCCCATATCTGGTGCCTCGTGCGGCTGTGCTCCTGCAGGATATCGGTCAAGCGTTCTATGACAGCCTGTATGTCAAGGGTGTTCCTCTCCACAAGCTGATTGTTACCAGTGTGCTCCGTTCACAGGAGGATGTGGTGAAGCTTCGCAGGCGCAATGGTAATGCCACCGAGAACTCCTGTCATCTGTATGGCACTACCTTCGACATCTGTTACAACCGCTATAAGACCGTCGAGGATCCCGATGGTCCAGCGCGTCGCCAGGTGAGAAACGACACGTTGAAATGGGTACTTTCCGAGGTGCTACGCGACATGCGCGAACGCCAGCGCTGCTATATCAAATATGAGGTGAAGCAGGGATGCTTCCATATGACGGTGAGATAAAAAAATGAAGGCCTGCAATCATTTTGCAAGCCTTTTTTCTTCGTGAGCGGAATACGGGAATCGAACCCGCCTCCCAGGCTTGGGAAGCCCGTGCACTA
>CAMJBL010000045.1 GCA_946403845.1 uncultured Prevotella sp.
TCTTGATGGCCATGCTTGCGCTGAATGTCTCCAACGAGGTGCTCAACGGCTTCTCTATCGTAGAGGAAAGCCTTAACCGCACCACGAGCAATTCGGCGAAGGAGAACCTGGCGATCTATGAGGACTTTGATGCACAGATGAAAGCCAACCCCCAGAAGACCAAGGAATGGTATGATAAGGCTCAGATGGTAAAACAGATCTGTGATTCGCTTTACAATTTCGCTGCAGAGCTGAAGCAGGCCATCGTCGTCGAGGCTGATGGTAAGGACGGTGATGTCACGGCCATTAGGAACAAGGAAGACCTGGAGGCCGCCAATCAGGTGATGCTGTCGCCGAACCGCGGACAGGGGAAGGCACTCTTTAATGCTATCAACTCTTTCCGTGAGCGGATGCTGACGATGGTGACCGATGAGAAGCAGAAGCAGATCATCGCCAGTAACCTGACGACAGAAATTCCTCATAACGTACTGGGCAAGAACTGGCAGGAATATATGTTTGAGTCGATGCCTGCCGCCGCTGCCGTCACCCTGCTCTCTAAACTCCAGAGCGATGTGCGCTATGCCGAAGGCGAAGTGCTGCATACACTGGTGCAGAACATCGATGTGAAGGATATCCGCGTGAATGCTCTCGAGGCCTTTGTCATCCCCAATTCTCAGACCATTGTACGAGGCGACAAGTTCTCGGCCCATATTGTGATGGCCGCTGTGGATACCACGCAGGTGCCTGATATCTATATAGGAAATCAGAAGGTGACGCTTCATGATAATCTGTATGAACGCATCTGCTCTGCCACTGGCGACTTTACGTTGGCAGGCCATATAGAGACCGTAAACGGTAATGGCGACAAGATCCGTCGTGACTTCTCGCAGAAGTATACGGTGGTAGATCCGAGTGCGACGGTGAGTGCCGACCTGATGAATGTGCTCTATGCAGGCTATAACAACCCCATCAGCATTAGTGTGCCAGGTGTGCCTTTGAATAAAATCTCGGCCACGATGAGTGGTGGCTCGTTGCAGTCTCAGGGACCTGGCCGCTATATCGCCCGTCCGACGAAAGTAGGTGAGAATGTCACCTTTACCGTCACTTCCACGAATACGGGTCGTCCGCAGCAGATGGGACAGTTTACCTTTAAGGTGCGCAAACTGCCCGATCCCCGACCTTATATTAATATGAAGGATGAGCACGGCAATCCCACCCGTTATTTTGGTGGCGGATTGGCAAAGGGCCAGTTGGTGGCAGCAACGGCCATCGGGGCTGCTATTGATGATGGCATACTTGATGTGGCCTTCCGTGTACAGAGTTTCGAGACGGTGTTCTTCGACAATATGGGTAATGCCGTGCCGATGGCGTCTGAAGGGGCTTCGTTCTCGTCCCGTCAGATGGAAACCTTCCGAAAACTGACGCGTAACCGCCGCTTCTATATCTCGCGTGTGACGGTAGTTGGTCCTGATGGCCTGACGCGAACCTTGCAGAATCCGATGGAGGTAATAGTGAAATAATAGACAAATAAATAACAAATAATAAACGATAAAAGAATAGGATATGAGAAAAAATAAAATACTGCCGAGTAACCGTCTGATGATGGTGATAGGTTTATTATTTATTATTTTTTATTTATCAATTAGCGAGGCTACGGCGCAGCCGAAGGCTCGTCGTGTTCAGCAACAGGCCGAGCAGCCGACGAAAAAGAAGAGCTCGCCTAAGTCGGCCATGACGAGACGGGCACAGATCTCATTCCCGACGGCTGTGGATATGCCGGAGGATGTCGTCTGGCGCCGTGATATCTATCGTGAGATTAATCTCGAAGACGATGCGAATGCCGGTCTTTACTATCCTGTAGAGCCACAGGGGAAACAGGCGAATCTGTTTACCTATATCTTCAAGTTGGCGCAGAACGGCTATATCCCCATCTATGAGTATCCCACCGACGGCAGTGATGTTTTCGAGGAGACGTCACAGATAGACATGAAGACCATGCTCGACAACTACCATATCTTCTATGAGGAGCAGAATGGCAAGTTAAAGATCGACAACAGCGACATTCCTTCGGCGGAGGTGAAGAAACTCTATCTGAAGGAGAGTGCCTACTACGACCAGGCAAATTCCTCGTTCCATATTAAGGTGCTGGCCCTTTGTCCGGTGATGATGCGCAGCGATGACTTTATCATCAGCGATGATCCTGATAGTCAGGGTACGGCCTATCCGCTGTTTTGGGTGAAATACAGCGATTTGGAGCCCTACCTGAACCGTCAGTCGGTGATGACCAGTAGTCTGAACAATGCTGCCACCATGTCGATGGATGATTTCTTCACCACTAATCAGTATCGTGGTAAGATTTATAAGACGACCAACCGTCTTGGTAAGACGCTGGCACAGATTTGTGAGGGTGATACCGCGAAGATGTCGGCAGAGCAGAAACGTATTGAGGCGGAGCTGGAGGCTTTCCGCAAGAATATCTTCGGCGATCCCGAGCGTAAGGATTCGCTCGACAGTATCGCCAATGCCAATCCTCAGAACGTGAAAGCCGCCCAAAAGGCTAAGTCAAAGGCTGCAAAGCAGAGTGGACGACGCTCGTCGGTGGGCAGTTCGAAAAGCAGTAGCACTTCGTCAGCCCCAAGTAATGGCGCAGCCCGTGTGAGCGTTCGCAGACAACGGCATTAAGCTTGGCGAATGTTATTTTCTGCAAAAAAGGGCGATGGTTCGCTCTTTTTTTGTGTCTTTTTCGTATCTTTGCAACGTGGAACTAATTATTGAATGATTATGAAGAGATTACTATCTATAGTCGTATTACTTTCTGCCATGACGATGGCGATGCACGCACAGGATCTGCTGAGGTTCGGTGTCAGAGGCGGATTTGATATCCAGGACATGAAGTTCGACGAAAAGGTGTTTAAGACCGAGAATCAGTTGGGTTGGTTTATCGGCCCTACCATTCAGGTGTCGCTGCCAGTGGCTGGACTGGGACTAGATATTGCCGGCTTGTACGACCAGAAGTCGACAAAGGTCAACGGCGAGTCGATCAAGCAGAAGTATCTCCTTGTACCCGTGAATGCCCGTCTGACGCTGGGCTTTGGCAACGCGGCAGGTATTTTCGTGGCCGCTGGTCCGCAGTTCGCCTTCAATATCGGCGATGATGTGGATTTTGAGTGGACCCATAATGATATTGAGAATACCTTCCAGTTGAAGAAATCCGCTTTCAGCGTGAATTTGGGTGCAGGTCTCTTTCTGTCGAAGCATTGGGAGTTCGGCTTTACCTATAATGTGGCTGTCAGTTCTACGGCTGATGCCTCTTTTGATAAGGGTGTGGATGCCATTTCCGACGATACCAAACCAAAGTCCTGGCAGATCTATGCCACCTATTTCTTCTAAGTAAGCCTTGTTTGTCGACGTTATCCTGCCTGTGCCGCTCGACGGCTTCTTTACCTATTCCGTACCTTCATCGGCAGCCGAACAGGTAGAGGTGGGAAAACGCGTGCTTGTGCCCTTTGGCCGTAGCAAGACATATGTTGGTATCGTCGCTAAGACACACAGGGGACCTCTTCCCAGTGATTTCCAGATAAAGGACATCCTTCAGGTCATGGATGCCACCCCGATTCTGCTGGATACGCAACTTCGTCTTTGGCAATGGATATCCGACTATTATATGTCGCCGATAGGGGAGGTCTATAAAGCGGCACTGCCCGCAGGCCTGAAAGCCGAAGACGGCTATAAGCCTAAGACGGAGATCTTTATCCGTCTGACACCTCAGTTCCGTAGCGAGCAGGCACTTCATATTGCCCTCGATATGTTGATGCGGGCCCCGAAGCAGGAGACGGCCTTTGTCGGTTTCCTCGCTCTCTCTCCTCTCGACGCGCCTCAGCCCATCACACGCGATGAACTGCTGAACCAAGGCCATAGTCTTCAGACGGTTACGGCGCTTGTCAAGCGTGGGCTATTGGAGACCTATGAACAGGAAGTAGGCCGTCTGAATCATAGCAGCGAGCCTCATCTCGACAGGATCCAGCCGTTAAGTCCGATCCAGCAGGATGCCTATAACCAGATACAGTTTTCATTCCTAAAGAAGAACGTCACCCTCTTGCATGGCGTGACCTCCAGCGGCAAGACGGAGATCTATATCCATCTGATCCGTCAGGCTCTGGAACAGAAACAGCAGGTGCTCTATCTCCTGCCCGAGATTGGCCTCACCGTACAGATGATGGAACGGCTGCAGCGCGTCTTTGGCAATCGCCTGGGTATCTATCATTCTAAATACTCCGATGCCGAGCGTGTAGAAATCTGGCAGAAACAGTTAAGCGGACATCCCTACGATGTGATTCTCGGCGCGCGGAGTGCCGTCTTCCTGCCCTTCCGGCAGTTGGGCCTGGTGATTGTCGATGAGGAGCATGAGACCAGTTATAAGCAGCAAGACCCCATGCCCCGTTACCACGCCCGCAGTGCCGCCATCATGCTGGCCCAGATGATGGGGGCGAAGGTGCTGCTTGGTACGGCCACACCCTCGTTGGAAACCTATCATAATGCCAAGACGGGCAAATACGGTCTTGTGGAATTGTTTCAGCGCTATAAGGGCATCGAACTGCCTGTGATACAGGTCGTTGATATCAAGGATCTGCAGCACCGTAAGATGATGAACGGCCCCTTCTCGCCGTTGCTTTTGAGTAAGGTTCGCGAGGCCCTGGAACATGGCGAACAGGCTATCCTCTTCCAGAACCGTCGCGGCTATGCGCCCATGATTGAGTGTAAGCAGTGCGGTTGGGTGCCGCATTGCCAGCACTGCGACGTGTCGCTGACCCTTCATCGCAATCTGAACCAACTGACGTGTCATTATTGTGGCAATACCTATCAGGTGCCTGCGGAGTGTCCCAATTGCAGCTGTACCCAGTTGCAGACGCGTGGCTATGGCACGGAGAAGATCGAGGCCGAGGTACACGACATCTTCCCTGAAGCCCGCATTGCCCGCATGGACCTCGACACCACCCGCAGCCGTCAGGCCTACGAACGCATCATCAACGACTTCTCTGCAGGCCGTACTAATCTGCTCATCGGCACGCAGATGATCAGCAAGGGACTGGATTTCGACAAGGTCTCTGTGGTGGGCATCCTCAATGCCGACACTATGCTCAACTATCCCGACTTCCGTGCCTATGAACATGCCTTTATGATGATGGCACAGGTCAGTGGGCGGGCAGGCCGCAAGGGCAAGCGCGGCCTCGTGATCCTGCAGACCAAGAGCCCCGATCTGCCTTTGATCTCGCAGGTGGTCCACAATGACTATGCAGCTTTCTGTCGCTCATTGTTAGCCGAGCGTCAGCAGTTCCGCTATCCACCCTATTACCGGCTGGTCTACGTCTATCTGAAGCACCGTCAGAATGCCGTCGTCGAGGCGGCAGGCGTAGAGATGGGGGCGCGCTTGCGCCAGTGGTTCTCTGGCCGCGTCCTCGGGCCTGACAAGCCTGGCATCTCGAAAGTCAAGTCGCTCTCCATCCGTAAGATCGTGCTCAAGTTCGAGTTCACGCTCAACATGGCCGATGTCCGCAAATATTTAGCGCTTGCCCAGCAACAGATGTTGCAAGACAAGCGCTACGCCTCGCTTCAGATCTACTACGACGTCGATCCGCTCTGACAGCAAAATTTAGAAGCTGAGTTCGCAGCCGATGCCGAGTACACGGTTGGAGCGGGTGAAGGAGTCGCTGACGCCAGCACTGGGATAGTCCACGCGGTCGTAATCCTCGTAGTTGGTCTGGAAGTAGGCGGCCTTCAGGGTAATCTGGTCGCTGGCCTTGTAATTGAAACCGAAGCCGATGCTGCTGGAGTTGACGACAAACGACATGTCGTTCATGTAATTGTCGGTGAGCTGGTAGCGTGTGAGCTGGCCACCAGCAGAAATGGTCAGACGGTCGGTCACATCCCATTCCACACCGCCGAGGTACTCATTGGTACCGCCATTAAGCAGGTTCTGGGTGTTGTTATACCAACGGGCGTTTGTGTCGTAGAAATGATGGTAGCCGAGATTCAGGCGTACCTCATCTACGGGGCTCCACATAGCGCCGAGGGCGAGCTGGGCGGGAGAGTCCTCGTCGATCTTTTCGCTGTCGCGGAACTTGTTGACAGCTGCAATCTCGCTGGCCTCGTTGACGGTCGATTCGTTCAGCATGCGGATTTGCGTCTTGGCCTCGTACTTGGCTGCGAAGTTAAAATTACCGATCTTATAGTCGATGCCGATGATGGGGGCAATACCCACGCTCGACTGGTTACAGAGCAGGTTTACACCCTGTGAGTATTTCTGCAAGGCATTGAGGTTCTGACTGGTGCCTTGCAAGGTGGCGGCGGTGCCTTCGAGCTGCGTCTTCTTAGCGGCCAGCTGCTGGTACTCGGGCAGGGCGGTAGCGCCTGCGGCCTCGTATTGCGCCATACCGGCATTGATCTGTGCCAAACCGTTGTTGACGGTTGAGATGCCGCCGTCGACGAGGGCTGTGGCCGACTGCATGAAGCTGCCGAAGTCGACATAGCCACCGGCGGTCTTCACCTGGATGTTGCTGATCTTGGCCTTATAGGTAGCTGTGCCGTAGAGCAGTCGCAAACCGCCATAGACGGAGAGATTGGGCAGCACCTTATAGGCGGCACCGAGCTGGAATCCGAAGTAGTAGTTGCGGCCCTGCATATGGCCGTCCATGTCATAGCCGGTCACGCCGGGTGCCTGTTGCCCGAGGGCTGTGGCCAGTTGATCGAGGCCTGCTAACTGGTGGGCTATGCCGCCAACGACACTCTCGAAGGAGCCCAGGCCGTCGGCAAACTCACAGCTGCCGCCGCCGCCAGGTACGGAGAAATTGAACTGTAGGCTCCAGTCGCCTTTGTTATAGGCTGCCTGAAGGGATGGGATGAAGGGGGCGTCGGCCACACCCTCGAAGATCTTGGTGGTCTGTCCTTGGTTCTTACGGCCTAATGCGAAAACGGGATTGGTACTGGTAATGGTGCGCGTCTGGTGGGCATACTGCCAGTTGAAGCTCAAGTGGAATCCCTTTGGGAGGAAGGCCACACCAGCGGGGTTGCTATACACACCGTCGAGGCCGATGGCGGCATCGCGGGCTGGGTTGCGCAAGAAGTCGATACTCTGATTGGTGTTGGTTAAGATGCCACCTGCCGTGGCGGTCATAACTGATGTCAGCAGCAAGCCGATCATCATTTCTTTAATTTTGTTCATAATCCTAAAACAATCTTTAAAAATCGGCTGCAAAGGTATGTAGATTGTTCTTAACTTTGTTGTTTGCGTGCACAAAGTTAACGAATATTAACGGAAATTGCACACAAATATGCACAAATGTGCAATTTTGTGCAAATTATTTCTTGAGTTCAGGGTAGCTGATGCGGGTGTGGTAGATGGTCTTCAGTTTCTCAATCAGCACCGTCTTGGCGTAGGCGATGTCGCGGAAAGTGATGGGGCACTCCTTGAAGTACCCTTCTGCCACTTGTGCATCAATCAGGCGGTTCACCAGTTCGCGGATGCTCTTCTCCGTATAGTCGGGCAGCGAGCGCGAGGCGGCTTCTACTGAGTCGGCCATCATCAGGATGGCCTGTTCCTTAGTGAAGGGGTTAGGTCCGGGATAGGTGAACAGCAGGTCATCGACGGCCTCGTCGGGGAAGGCATTCTTCTGTTTGACATAGAAATACTTGGCTTTGCCGATACCATGATGAGTGGCGATAAAGTCCTTGATGACATCGGGCAGATTGTATTTCTCTGCTAATTTCAGACCTTCCGTGACGTGGCTGATAATCATCTGGGCACTATCCACGAAGGTCATACTCTCATGCGGATTGACGCCTGACTGGTTTTCCGTGAAATAGATGGGATTCTGGATCTTTCCGATATCGTGGTAATAGGCGCCCGTGCGTACAAGCTGGCTCTTGGCGCCGATCTTGTTCGCAATCTCTGCTGCCAGGTTACCCACCTGAATGGAATGCTGGAAGGTGCCAGGTGCCACCTCACTCATCTTGCGGAGGAGTTCCTTATTCATATCCGAGAGCTCAATCAGTGTGATGTTTGAGATGAAGCCGAAGGCCTTCTCAATGAGATAGAGCAACGGGTAGGAGCAGAACAGGAAGATGCCATTGACCAACAGGTAGTTGTATTCACTGATGTTGATCTTCGAGATGTTGTCGTTCTGTATCCAGTCGAGTGCGAGATTCGTCAGTGAGGCAGCGATGGTTACCAGAACCGCCGTCCAGAACAGTTGTGAACGGCTTGACAGTTCTCTCAGGGCGAAGATGGCCACGATACCAGCCACTGCCTCTACGGCAACGAATTCCAGGGGCCGTTGCAAGGCGCAGGCGCAGATGAGGATCATGACCATATGGGCCATGAAGGCCGTGCGGGAGTCCATAAATACCCGGATGAAGATGGGGACCATCACAAACGGGATGATATAGACATGAAGAATATTATGGGCCACCATGAGGGAGGAGATAACGGTAAATAAGATGACCAGCGAATAGAGCATGGCTATGGACCTGATCTTCTCAAAATAGTCCTTGCGGAAGAGCGATAGAAAGACGGTGAGGCACACCACGAGGATGGTGACATACAGGATCTGGCCCATGATCGTGACGCTGATCTGCTGGTCGTTTTTGTTACGACGCTCCATCTCCTTCTGGTATGACATGAGAATATTGTAGGTCTTGCTGTCCACAATATCGCCTCGGTCGATGATCTTCTGTCCACGCTGGGCGATGCCGCTGGCCAGCGGGATGCTGTTGTTCAGATCGCTGAGGCTGGCTTCGCTGCGCTCTTTGTCATAACTCAGATTAGGGGCGATATAGTCGTTCAGATTGCACTTCTGCAGGATCTCCCGATGGCTGTCCAGCTCCGGGTCAAGGAAGAGCTGCTCATAGGCCGAAACCGTGGAATAGATCCTATTGATCTTTACGCTGACAGCGGTTTTGCCACTGACGATTCTGATCATCTTGGTCGTATCCTTATTGACGGCTGCATAATCCGTCGTGCTCATGATGCCATGCTGGTAGATGGTGTGAAGGCGGTTTGCGATGATGCTGATATAGTCGTTGGAGATGCCGGGAATGCCTTGGTTATAGTCTTTGGCGAATTGTCGGATCTGAGTCGCTTCCGTCGTCTTGTTAAGATTGAAATAGGGCTCGTATTGCTGCAGCAGACTGTCGCGTTCTTCTTTAACGGCTTCGTCAGTCTTCAGAATCGGGAAGTCAAAGGGCGCCCGCAAGTCGGCATAGGTCCAGGGCTTCCCCTTCTCAACCTTGAATGAGTTGTTGGTGTCGCTGGGGAGGAACCATGTGATGATGGCCACGGTGACTATGATCAGTCCGACCCGAATCAGGAAGTCGCGCCAGGTGATGTCTATTTTCAGATTAAAATTGTTCATGACGGTATATTTTTGCTGCAAAGATACAAAACTTTTCACTTTTCACTATTAACTATGCACTTTTTTTTGTACCTTTGCAGCAAAATTCAATAAAATATGTCAGAAAGAAGAGTCAGGGTGCGTTTTGCACCGAGTCCAACAGGGGCCTTGCACATCGGTGGTGTGCGTACAGCCTTGTATAATTATCTGTTTGCACGCCAGCATCATGGCGATCTTGTGTTCCGTATTGAAGACACCGATTCCACACGCTTCGTACCGGGCGCAGAGGAATATATCATCGAATCGTTTAAGTGGCTGGGCATCCTGTTTGACGAGGGCGTCAGTTTCGGTGGTGACAAGGGTCCCTACCGTCAGAGTGAGCGCCGTGAGATCTATAAGGAATATGTCCAGCAGCTGTTGGATGCCGGAAAGGCCTATATAGCTTTCGACACCCCTCAGGAGCTGGAGGCCAAGCGTGCGGAGATCCAGAATTTCCAGTACGACTGTCATACCCGCGGCCAGATGCGTAACTCGCTGACCTTGCCCAAGGAGCAGGTGGAGCAGATGATTGCCGTCGGTCAGCAGTATGTGGTGCGCTTTAAGATCGAGGCCGGGCAGGAAGTGCTGGTAAACGACCTGATTCGTGGTGAGGTGCGCGTGAAGAGTGATATTCTCGACGACAAAGTGCTCTTTAAGAGTGCCGACCAGTTGCCGACCTATCATCTGGCCAATATCGTCGACGACCATCTGATGGAGATCTCCCATGTGATCCGTGGTGAGGAGTGGCTGCCCAGTGCGCCGCTCCATGTGTTGCTCTATCAGGCCTTTGGCTGGGAGGACACTATGCCGCAGTTTGCCCATCTGCCTTTGCTGCTGAAGCCTGATGGCAAGGGAAAACTCTCGAAGCGTGACGGCGATCGTCTTGGTTTCCCCGTGTTCCCCCTGGAATGGCATGACCCGAAGACGGGTGAGACCTCGCGTGGCTATCGTGAGGACGGCTACTTCCCCGAGGCCGTCATCAATTTCCTCGCTTTGCTGGGTTGGAATCCCGGAACGGAGCAGGAGTTGTTTACGCTTGACGAGCTCGTGCCGCTCTTTGATATTTCGAAATGTTCGAAGGCAGGTGCGAAATTTGCCTACGACAAGGGCATCTGGTTTAACCATGAGTATATCCTGAAGAAGTCGGCAGAGGAGATTGCCTCGCTGTTCTTCCCCATCGTCAAAGAACATTGCCCCGATGAGACGCTTGAGCGCGTGACGGCTGTGACGACTATGATGAAAGACCGCGTCAGTTTTGTCAAGGAGTTGTGGCCACTGTGCTCGTTCTTCTTCGAAGCCCCGACGGAATACGATGAGAAGACGGCCAAGAAACGTTGGAAGGAAGACTCTGCCCAGCAGCTTTCCGAGCTTATCGGTGTGCTGGAAGGTATCGACGACTTCTCGCTTAAGAATCAGGAACAGATCGTGCATGCTTGGATTGAACAGAAAGAATATAAACTGGGTAATATCATGAATGCCTGGCGCCTGACACTCGTCGGTGAGGGCAAGGGACCTGGTATGTTCGATATCTCTGCCTTCTTAGGCAAGGAAGAGACCATTCGTAGAATGAAACGTGCCATCGAAGTACTTGGCTGATGATCTATAATCTGATAATATATCTCTATCTCCTGGGTGTGGCGATTTACAGTCGCTTCAACGAGAAGGTGCGGAAAATGTGGCGCGGTGAGCGCGAGGCCTTCCGTGTGCTGAAGGAGAAAGTAGATCCGAATGCCAAGTATGTGTGGTTCCATGCGGCCTCTTTAGGGGAGTTTGAACAGGGCCGCCCGTTGATGGAACAGCTTCGGAAGGAGCATCCTGAGTATAAGATCCTGTTGACGTTCTTCTCTCCCTCTGGTTATGAGGTGCGCAAGGACTATGAGGGCGCTGACATTATCACCTATCTGCCGCTGGATACCATTACCAATGCCCGTCGTTTCCTTCGTGCTGTCCATCCTGTGATGGCGTTCTTCATCAAGTATGAGTTCTGGTATAATTACCTGCATATCCTGAAACACAGGAATGTGCCCGTATATAGTGTGTCGAGCATTTTCCGTCCTGACCAGGTGTTCTTTAAATGGTACGGCCGGCAGTATGGACGCGTGCTCAACTGCTTTACCCATTTCTTCGTGCAGAACGAAATCAGTAAGGAACTGTTGGGCAAGATTGGTATTCAGAACGTGTCAATCGTTGGCGATACCCGTTTCGACCGCGTGCTCCAGATCAAGGAGACCTCTAAGCAACTTCCCATCGTTGAGGCGTTTGTAAAGGAGTCAGGAGTCAGGAGTCAGGAGACGGTAGATTACACAAGTAAGCCAAAGGTGTTTGTGGCGGGGTCATCATGGCAGCCGGATGAGGAGATCTTCATCAAGTATTTCAACGAACATCGTGACTGGAAATTCATCATCGCCCCGCATGTTATTGGCGAGGATCATCTGCAACAAATCGAGAAGCTGCTCGAGGGCCGCAAGGTTGTTCGCTATACGGCTGTCGAAAAATCCGCCGAAGAGACGTCTCTCACCTCTTCCGAGGTCCTCATCATTGATTGCTTCGGCCTCTTGTCGAGCATCTACCATTACGGCGATGTGGCTTATGTCGGCGGTGGCTTTGGTGTAGGTATCCATAATCTTCTGGAGGCAGCCGTCTGGGATGTGCCCGTGTTCTTCGGTCCTAACAACCAACGGTTCCAAGAGGCCCAGGGCCTGAAGAAGAGTGGTGGCTTTGAGATCGCTAACTATGAGGACTTTGAAAAGCAGATGAACCGCTTTGTAGCCGATAAGGCTTATCTGAAGGAACAGGGACGAATGGCCGGCCAATATGTGAAGGGCAAGGCTGGCGCCACTCAGGAAGTACTCAAAAAGGTTTCATTATAATCAAAAAGGATGGCGATGAGCCATCCTTCTTTTATTCGATAATCTTGAGTCTGCTAACACCTTGGTAGCTGACAACTTTCTTTTTTTCGAGATAATTCATAATGATATCGCTGGTCTCCAGATTCAAGACGTGATCGGAGCCTGCGGGAATCTCGCTAGTGGCAGGGATATAGCTGTTGGTCACCACCTTGTACTTCTTCTTCATGTTCAGCGGCTTCCCGTCAAGTGTCAGTAATTTAATGCTCTTGATCTTTTCTGGGAAATCCTTTTCCAGGGTGATCTCGCAGGTCATGCCGCCTACATAAGGGAAGCTGTGGAGGGTGTTGTGGCAGTAGGAGAGCATCATGCGCTCTATCTCATAGCCAGTCAGCTCCATCAAGACAGCGTGGTTGTCGAAGGGGTCCATTTCCAATACGTCGCGAACGGTGATGTCGCCCTGAGGGTGCGCGTCGATGCGCACGCCGCCGGGATTCTCAATGCCGATCTCCGAGTCGGTTTCCGCCATGAAGGCGTCGCACATCATACAACCCAGCTCCTCGCGGGTCTCGAAGGGGGTGTCGGCAACGGCTAGGATCTGACGCAGCGTGGGGTTGTCGTTGTAGAATCTGACCATCTCCTCGACCACTCTCACTGTCTTGGGATATTTTCTCACGTCGATATATTCTGCCTTCTTGTCAACCACCTTACCGTCTTCCAGCGTAAGGGTGATATAGGTCACACGGTTCAGCTTGTTCTTGTTTTGTGTGATGAGTACGCCGTTCGTGACCTCGCCGCCCTTCAGCTGGGTGTGGGTATGACCGCCGATGATGAGGTCGAGCCAGGGGAACTGCTCTGCCATCTTGATGTCGTCGGGATAGCCTAAGTGCGACAGGAGGATGGTGACGTCGCATTCCTTGCTGAGATGTTCGTACTGGGGAATCACCTCCTCGGCAGGCTTGAAACTGATGCCTTCCAGATTGTCGGGATGGGTGCTGGGAACACCTTTCGGACTGGTCTGGATGCAACCGATGACGCCCACTTTCAGCCCCTCCACATCAAACACTTGATAAGGCACCAGACGGATGCCGCTGGAGTCAGATGGGAAGGCGTTGGCACAAATATATCTGAAGTTAGACAGTCCGATCAGCCGTTTCAGGGAGTGAACGTCGAACTCATGGTTGCCTAAGGCGGAGCCGTTGAATCCCACCTGGTTCATCAGAGCCACCATCGGGTAGGCGGGGAGAATGTATTTGTCGTTGATGGGATTGCCGGTGCGGTTGTCGCCTGCCGAGAAAATCAGCAGCGACGGGTCTATGGTCCGCAGACTGTCGGCCAGGGCTGCCAATTGCGGGAAGACTTCGATTTGGGCATGCATATCATTGGCTGCAAGAATGTGAATTTCACGTTTCTCTGCATAAGCAATGATGGCTAGCATCAGCGCCAGCCAAGTCATGGTAAACTTCTTCATGATTCCTTTTTTGCGCTAAAAGTTATTAATCAGGCTGCAAAATTACAAAAAAAAGTTGAACTACCTATGAATCATACTAAACTTTTTTGTACTTTTGCGGTCTAATTAGAGTAAACGTTTATAAGAAATAAGTAAAATGAAGAAGTATTTAATCATTGTGGTGGCTGCTGTGGCATTGATGAGTGCCGGTCAGCAGGATAGCCCGATTACCAAGGAGAATGGGACTGATATTGTGAATACAACGACCCTCGCCAAGAATGTGGAAGGCTATAATGGCACGGTACCTGTCAAGATCTATATTAAGAAGAATAAGATTGAGAAAATCGAAGTGCTTAAAAACCAGGAGACACCGAAATATCTGGCTATGGTGAAGAAGAGCCTGCTGAATGCGTGGGACGGTCTGACCGTCAAGGCAGCCAAAGCCAAGAAGGTGGATGCCGTGACGGGGGCTACCTTTACATCGGAAGCCCTGATTGAGAATGTTAACAAGGGGCTTGATTATTATCAGAACAATAAGAAATAATAAAAGGGGAGTATCACTCCCCTTTTGTTTTTCTTTTCTGCCAAATCTCGATACTATTGACGATATTCTGCCAAAGGATATAGCATCCCGGTCCTACCGACGACAGAGGATTCAGATACGTATAGGCCATCCAGATGGCGAATGCGGTGTTCTTCTGGCCGAGGGCCTGACCTGCTTCCTGTGTGTGATTGAAGTAATGCCCGATAAAGCGGCCCACGGCAAACTGCACAACACACATCAGCAACCCCATGAAGGCGATGGCCATCAGGAGGGCGACAGTTGTGTTTGCATGAACAATGTTCTTCACCGTCGTACCCGTGACAATCATAAGCGAACAGGCCCAGAGGTAATAGCTCAGGTCCTTTATGGCGATGATCCGCCTGTGCAACTGGTGAGCATGGTGCTTCACGATATAGGCCAGCAACATCGGCACGAGCAGCACGATGGCCACTTCGTAGAGAATTTTCGAGAAAGCCGCCCAGAAGGTCATGTCGGCTCCCTTCTCAATGAGTGGGAAGCAGATGGGCACCATCATGGCGGTGATGAAGTTGGAGATAAAGGTGTAGGTGGTCATCTGCTCCAGTGAACCTCCCAGTTTCTGGGTGACGACAGCCGCTGCTGCTGCACAGGGTGAGATGACACACATGAGGATGGCCTCCATCAGAATCAGCGAAGAGGGGCTGATTGACGCGGGGAGAAGGATAATGCCCATCAGGGCACCGATGAACAGGAGCTGGAAAACACAGATCCAGAAATGCCAAGTGACGGGGCGCAGCTTATGGAAATCGACTTTGCAGAAGGTAACGAAGAGTATCAGGAACATGAACATCGGCAGGATGGCGTTAAAGATAGGGTCAAAGAAATCGGCCGCCTCCTCCAACTGCGGGGTGAGGCCGAAAATGAGGTAAATCACCGTCCCCAGTCCCATCGCCACTGGCAATGTCCAGTCCTTAACGAATCTTATGATAGTGGCGTAGTTCCTCACTTTTTACTTCTCGCCACTCTCCTTTAAATAAATCTTCGAATAGGCCACGTAATGCTCGGCATTGTCCGTCTGTCCCGGACGCACGGGCTTTAGGTACTTGGCCGGCACACCGCCCCAGATCTCGCCGGCGGGGATCTTCGTGTTCTGAAGCACCAGTGCACCGGCAGCCACAATCGAGCCTTCGCCCACCTCGCAACCGTCGAGCAGGGTAGACCCCATGCCGATGAGGGCGTGGTCGTGGATGGTACAGGCATGCACGGTTACATTATGTCCGATGGTCACGTAACTGCCGATGTGTGTGGGGCCTGTGTCGAATGTCACATGCACGCAGCTGCCATCTTGGATATTCGTGCAATTACCGATGGTGATGGGTGCCACGTCGCCACGGACCACCGCATTGAACCACACGGAGCACTCGTCGCCAATGGTCACGTCGCCAACAATCGTGGCGTTCTCGCTAAAATAGCAGTCTCGCCCCCATTTGGGAGCGAGACCTTTATAACTTTTAATCAAAGCCATGATTAATCCGTTAAATCTGTGTAATCCGTTGTTGATGAATTACAGGTTCGGATTGATCTTGTTCCACTCAGAAATGGGGGGAACGATGTTCAGCGTTACCAGCTCGTCGCGCATCTTGCAGAGGTGCTCATAGCTCTGATCCAGCTTGGCATTCTCCTCGGCTGTACCCTGAGGAACCTCGAACTTAGCACCCTCGGCGGTCATGGTGGTCTTCATGGCCATCATGATGTGGTCGTACTTGTCGGTCTTCACATAGGTTCCAACGGGGAAGCGGAAGGGCTCACCACCCATCGCAGCACGGATCATCTCAACAGAGAGATAAGCGGGGCTCTGGAAAGAGCTGCGTCCGCGGAGCTCAATGATCTTGGCACCACCCTTGGTGACGTCGACCTTCATCTGCTCCCACTCCTCTGCGGGGAACTCAGCAGTACCGATGATGTCGGTCAGCTTGCGACCGGCAATCTCTACGTGGCTGCCGAAGACTGCCATCTGCTCACCGTGGCCACCATAGGTAGCGCAACCAGTGATCTGGTTCTGCATCACACCGAACTTCTTGGCCAGTGCGCTCTGCAGACGGGTGGTGTCGAGACCGGCGAGGGTTGTCACCTGACCAGGCTTCAAACCAGAGTAGAGCAGTGTTACCAGACCTGTCAGGTCGGCTGGGTTGAAGATAATCACCACGTGCTTCACGTCGGGGCAGAACTTCTTGATGTTCTGACCGAGCTCCTCGGCAATCTTACAGTTGCCGGCAAGCAGATCCTCACGGGTCATACCAGCCTTACGGGGTGCACCACCTGAAGAAATGATGTACTTCGCGTTCTTGAAAGCCTCCTCGGCATCCGTTGTAGCAACGATGTTCACATCGTCGAAGCCACTCTGGCGCATCTCCTCTGCCACACCCTCGGGAGAGAATACGTCGTAAAGACAAATCTCACTTGTCAGACCCATCATCAAGGCGGTCTGAGCCATGTTCGAACCAATCATACCGGCAGCGCCGACGATGGTCAACTTCTCATTTGTTAATGCCATAATTGTATTATTATAATTTGAATGAATAATCAAAAGTGCTGCAAAGATACAAAAAAAGCCTCATACTTCACCGATTTTTAATATTAATCTTAGTTAATCCGTTGAAACTCTGCTCAAAACTTTGTACCTTTGTAAACTCGAAATGACAAAAATGAATATAATATGAATATTAATCAGCGACTATCCGACCTCCGAGAGGTGATGCGGCGTGAGCATCTCGCCGCATTCATCTTCCCCAGTACCGATCCCCATCAGAGTGAGTATGTGGCCGACCATTGGAAAGGCCGCGAATGGATCAGCGGTTTCAACGGATCGGCAGGCACGGCTGTGGTCACGATGTATGCCGCAGCTCTGTGGACGGATTCCCGCTATTTCTTGGCAGCCGAGGAGCAACTGCAAGGAACGGATTATCAGCTGATGCGCCTGAAGATTGAGGGCACGCCCACGATTGCTGAGTGGATAGGCCGTGAATGCGGGGCCGGTGCGGAGGTGGGTGTCGATGGCTGGTGTTCGTCGGCCAATGAAGTGAAGGGCCTGATTGCAGATCTCCGTAAACAGGGTGGTATCACCGTTCGTACGAACATTGACCCCTTGAAACTTATCTGGCGGGATCGTCCGGAGATTCCTGAAAACCCGGTTGAGGTCCATCCGCTAGAATATGCCGGCGAGACAGCGCATGACAAGATAGCCCGCATTCGTCAGGCGTTACGTGAACAGCATGCCGATGGGATGCTGATGGCTGCGCTCGACGATATCGCATGGACGTTGAATCTGCGTGGTACCGATGTGCATTGCAATCCCGTCTTCGTCAGTTATCTGCTCATCTCGACAACGACCGTCACATTATATATAAATAAGAGGAAACTTTCGCCAGTTGTGGAGGCTTACCTGAAAGCCGAAGGGGTAGGGGTGGCGCCCTATGAGGATGTGGGCAAGGGGCTGAAGGATTACTGTGAATACAATATTCTGCTCGATCCTGATGAAATCAATTATGCCCTATACAAATCGGTCACCCGCGAGATAGTTGAAGGCGAATCGCCTGTGAAACGGATGAAGACCGTGAAGAATGAAAGAGAAATCGCGGGTTTTAGGTCGGCGATGCTGAAAGACGGCATCGCGATGGTGAAATTCCTGAAATGGCTGTCGGATTATTCTGAGTACTCGGAGTGTTCTGAGATATCAGTATCCGGAAAGCTCGAAACGCTGAGGGCTGAGCAGCCGCTTTATCGCGGTCTCTCTTTCGACACCATTGCGGGCTACGGTCCTCATGGGGCAATCGTGCATTATGAGGCGACACCCGATAGTGATGTCCCCCTGCGGCCAGAGGGTTTCCTACTGCTCGACAGTGGTGCCCAGTATCTCGACGGTACGACCGACATCACCCGTACCATTGCCCTTGGTCCCCTGACTGAAGAAGAAAAGCGTGTTTATACCCTTGTGCTGAAAGGGCATATCCAGATAGAGCTTTGTAAGTTCCCTTCAGGAGCCAGTGGTACGCAGATAGATGTCCTTGCCCGAGAGGCCCTGTGGCGCGAGGGTCTGAACTATCTGCATGGCACCGGTCATGGTGTGGGTGCTTACCTGAATGTGCACGAGGGTTCTCACCAAATCCGTATGGAGTGGAAACCCGCCCCGTTGGTGGCAGGCATGACCGTTTCCGATGAACCAGGCATATACATTGCTGGCAAATTTGGCGTGCGCATCGAGAATACACTGCTCATCACCCCTTATAAGGAGACGGAGTTCGGCCGTTTCCTCCAGTTTGAGTCGCTCACCCTCTGTCCCATTGACAAGTCGCCGATCCTCGTTGAGATGCTTCTTCCAGAAGAGCTCGACTGGCTCAACGCTTATCACCAGCGTGTCTTCGACACCCTCTCGCCCCATCTTTCTCCCGATGAAGTGGCCTGGCTCTGTACCGCTTGTGAGCCTATAAAATTAGATTCTTTATAAAAAATAGGCTAAAAACTTGGCGGTTTCGCAAAAATGTAGTACCTTTGCACCCGCTTTTCGTGGCACCTGTGTCCGAAGCGTTAAGTTTAACATAAAATTTTAAAACAAAAAGACAAATGATTATTGTACCAGTAAAAGAAGGCGAGAACATCGAAAAGGCCCTCAAGAAGTTTAAGAGAAAGTTTGAAAAGACAGGTGTGGTGAAGGAACTCCGTCGCCGCCAGCAGTTCGACAAACCTTCTGTGCTTAAGCGTCTTAAGATGGAGCACGCCATCTACGTACAGCAGTTGCGCACGAACGAGGAATAATAAAGTTCCTTAAAAATTTGGTAGTCTCGAAATTTTTCCGTAAATTCGTAGCCGAAAAGGATGATATAGTCCTTTGAAGGCAAAAGAATGATAAATCAGTTTCTGAACTACCTGCGCTATGAGCGGAATCACTCCGCGCAGACTGTGCAGACATACGAGGAGGCTTTAAATGAGTTTGAATCGTATATCATACTTAAGGATAGCGGACTCTCGCTGGCAACGGCAGACACCGATTTCATCCGTGACTGGATGGAGAGTCTGATGGATAAAGGAAACACCGCGTCAACTATTAATAAGAAGTTGAGCGCCTTGCGTTCCTTTTATCGCTTTGCCCTTAAGCGGAAACTGGTGGAGCACGATCCTGCCCACTGTGTGACCGGCCCCAAGAAGTCGAAGCCCTTGCCGCAGTTCCTCCGCGAAGGAGAGATGGACCGGCTGCTTGACGATTTGGAGTGGAATGATAGTTTTGATAACGTGCGCGCGCGTACCATTATATTATTATTCTATGAGGCCGGCTTGCGACGCTCGGAACTGATTGGACTGAACGATGAGAATGTTGACTTCACGGGCGGTCAGTTGAAGGTGACGGGTAAGCGTAATAAACAGCGCATCATTCCCTTTGGGGAAGAGCTGGCAACTGCGCTGCAGCATTATATCACGGTGCGCGATGCCCAGTTCGGTAGTGCGGGTGAGGCCCTCTTCCTGAACGACAAGGGGGGGCGGATTGCCGATCATCAGGTGTACGGCATCGTGCGGAAGTATCTGTCGGCAGTCACCTCGCTGAAAAAGCGGTCGCCACATGTGCTTCGTCATACCTTTGCCACGGCCATGCTGAACAATGGTGCTGGTCTTGAGAATATCAAGAGATTGTTGGGTCACGAAAGCGTCAGAACGACGGAGATATACACCCATACCACGTTCGAACAGTTGAAACGAGTTTATAAAGAGGCTCATCCCAGAGCCTGATCCTAATTAATAACTATCTTAAAACAGGAGGTAACTATGGACATTAAGATTAAGTCGATTCACTTCGACACTACCGAGAAGTTACAGGCATTCATCGAAAAGAAGGTTGCCAAGTTGG
>CAMJBL010000046.1 GCA_946403845.1 uncultured Prevotella sp.
CAAGAACAACAGAAAAAAGACGAATTCTACATGCAGCGGGCGCTCGACGAGGCCCGTAAGGCTTATAAGGAAGGTGAAATTCCCATCGGTGCCGTTGTGGTGTGCAAGGACCGCATCATCGCCCGTAGCCACAACCTCACGGAGACGCTCTGCGACGTCACGGCCCATGCTGAGATGCAGGCCATCACCTCTGCTGCCAACCTGCTGGGCGGGAAATATCTCACCGACTGCACCCTCTACGTCACCGTCGAACCTTGCGTGATGTGTGCCGGCGCCATCGGCTGGGCGCAGATCCCACGCATCGTCTATGGCTGTCTCGATGAGAAACGAGGCTATCACACCTATGCACCACAGGCCATGCATCCCAAGGCCACCATCATCGGGGGTGTCCTCGAAGAAGAATGCCGCCAACTGATGCAGGAATTCTTCAGACAACGAAGAGCATAATCATTTCAGAGAATCACCTTTCAAGGAATCAGGCACGAAGGCTGCCTGCTGGAATTTCAGGGTGTCGAGACTGACGTGACGGTTCTCGTCGAGGGCAAAGGCCAGATAGAAGAAGCCCTTACGGGGAACGGTATCCGTATTGGGCAACACGCGCAACCAGTTGATCCTGCCCTTGAATTCCGTACGCGTGGCTTGCTGTGTGGAATCCTCATCGCGGGTATCCTCCAGATATTTGGCCAACGTGCCAGTGACATAGAGCACCAGACTGTCGCGGAAATTGCTCCTGAACGTCACATCCAGCATACCACCCTCTGCAGGCAGACTGAACTCATCCTGGTCAAACTCCGCAAATTCATCACGCTGCGTTACCTCCACCGTCTTCAGCTCGCCATCAGCCACAATGGTGACAATGGCCTTGCGCACCTCACCCGTGAGATTCTTCTGTGTGGTTACCACCTTCAACGTGTCGGCACCCCCAGGCCCCGATTCCTTCATCACCTGCAGCCAGGGTTCAGTACAGGTGGCCTTCCAGGGCCCGCTGGCATAAAACAGGAACTCACTCGTCTGGTTGGGAATCGAATACAACTCCACGTTAGGCTCAGAATAAACCCTGACACCTCCGACCTTGTCCTGCAGACAGCCCGTCAGCAGGAGTATTATCGCAGCCAATATGAATAGTCTCATCTGTTTCATCCGTGCAAAGGTATGGCATTTTGATGAAACCGCCAAACTTTTGAGATACTTTTTGCATTCCATTATCTTAGATAATGTCAACCTTCAATCATATTGATATTAATCAATATAAAACTTACAAAATGTTAATTTTTGCATAGAAACGTGATTTTTTTACAATTTTATTCGTCATTTAGGAATTTTATATTTAGTTTTGCAAACTAATAGTGGCAAAAACTACTTATGTGCATATACATTATTTATATATAAACATTTAATTATTAACAAAAAGAGAGATTTTATGGAAAAAAGACTAACTATGTTTTTGGTCAGCCTCCTGCTCTGCGTGGGTAGTGCGCTGGCACAGACAAAAGTTTCCGGTACGGTGCTCTCACAGGAAGACGGACAGCCGATTATCGGCGCTGCCGTTAAGGTGGTAGGCACAAGTACAGGTCTGCTCACAGATGTGAACGGTAAGTTCACCGTCACTCTGCCCGCTGGCAAGACCCAGCTGGAGATCACCTATCTGGGTATGGAGCCTCAGACGGTGACCGCCAAGAATGGTATGCGCGTGTTTATGAAGACCGATGCCAAGGTCGTTGACGAGGTGATCGTCGTGGCCTTCGGTACCACGAAGAAGTCGGCCTTCACAGGTTCTGCCACAGTGATGAGCTCCGAGGAGCTGTCGAAGAAGACGGCAGCCAACGTGGCCAACGCCCTCGTAGGTTCGGTTCCCGGACTGCAGATGACACAACAGAGCGGTGCCCCTGGTGCCGACAGTGGTAACATGTTCGTGCGTGGTATCACCTCTATGGAGTCGTCTGTTGACCCCCTGATCATCGTCGACGGTGCGCCTTACTATTCCAGTCTGACAAACATTAACACCGACGATATCGAGAGCGTGACCGTGCTGAAGGACGCTGCCTCTGCAGCTCTGTACGGTGCTGCCGGTGCTGCCGGTGTCATCCTCGTGACCACCAAGAAGGGTCATACCGAGGAGGCTGTAATCAACGTCGACATGAAGTGGGGTGTGAACTCGCGCTCGGTGCAGGACTATGACAAGATCACTGATCCCGCACAGTACTACGAGGCATACTACACGATGATGAACAACTACTACGTGAATTCCCAGGGTCTGGATGCCGCTGCTGCACACATCAGTGCCAACAACGCTACCCTGAGCCGTCTGGGTTACAACGTGTACACTGTTCCCACAGGTCAGTATCTCATCGGTACCGACGGTAAGCTGAACCCCAATGCTACACTGGGCCGCAGCTATCTGGGCTCTAACGGCGAGACTTACTACATGACTGCTGACGACTGGACCGACGAGGCTTACAAGCACGCTTTCCGTCAGGAGTATACCGTTAACATCAGCGCTGGTTCGCCGAAGACGTCGTTCTACGCCAGTGCCGGTTGGCTGGATGAGGATGGTATCATCGACCACTCTGGTTACAAGCGCTTCACCTCACGTCTGAAGGCCGACTACCAGGCCAAGAAGTGGCTGAAGGTAGGTGCCAACGCCAGTTATACCCACGGTAAGCAGGAGAGCAACCCGAACATGGATACCTCTTGGGGTGCTACCAACCTGATGTACACCACCACGTATATTGCTCCTATCTATCCTATCTACGTGCGTGTGATCGACCCCGTAACGGGTCAGCCTACGATCCGTACCGACGAGTACGGCCACAAGCAGTATGACTACGGTGTGGCTGCTGCCAACTATGTGGATACACCAAACCGTGGCTTCATGTCGACCTCTAACCCACTCGGTTCAAACAACTACAATGTGGATGAGGGTATCAACGACGTACTGAGCCTGACTTGGACCGGCGACGTGATCTTCACAGACTGGCTCCGTTTCAACTCGACGAACAACCTCAACCTCGACCAGAAGCTCTATACGCACTATGAGAACCCCTACGAGGGTCCGACAAAAGCCGACCACGGTGGTCTGACCAAATATCAGCAGAACCGCTTCCGTCAGGACTACGTTCAGACGTTGAACTTCCACAAGCTGTTCGGTCTGCACGACGTGCAGGTGATGGTCGGTCACGAGTGGAACAAGACCAGCGTAAAGCGTCTGACCGCTTATGCCCGCAACGGCTTCTCAACTGAGGTTTACGAAATCAACAACTTCGGTGACCGTTACGACTCTGAGTCATATACCACCGAGTTCAACCGTGAAGGTTGGCTGGGTAGCGTGATGTACAACTACGATGAGAAGTACTTCGGACAGGCTTCGTTCCGTCGCGACGCTTCTTCTGCCTTCGATAAGGACAACCGCTGGGGTAACTTCTGGTCAGTAGGTGCTGCCTGGATGATCTCCAAGGAGAACTTCATGAAGAGCACCAGCAGCTGGCTCGACCAGTTGAAGTTGAAGGTGTCTCTCGGACAGCAGGGTAACGATGGTCTGAACTTCTATTGGAACTACACCAACATCTACAGCCTGAGCCGCAACGGTAAGGACATCGTGCCTACCTTCTCGCGTCTGGGTAACAAGGATATCACCTGGGAGACCACAACCAACCTGAACATCGGTCTCGAGTTCAGCCTCTGGAAGGGTCGTCTGAGCGGTAACATCGACTTCTACAGCAAGAAGACCAGCGACCTGCTGTTCTGGCTGAGCGTTCCTGAGAGTTTCGGTGTACGCGGTTACTACAGCAACATCGGTGACATCCGCAACCAGGGTATTGAGCTGAGCCTTTCTGCCGACATCATCCGTCAGAAGAACTTCCGCTGGAATGTGAGCCTCAACGCTTCACACAACACCACGAAGATCCTGAAGCTCCCCGAGAGCAAGATCAAGCAGAATGGCGGTTTCGCAGCTACTTCTACCATTGGCGACCTCTACAGCTGGTATGAGGAGGGCGGTCCGATGATGAACGCATTCCTGTATGAGTATGCCGGTATCTACACAGAGAACACCTGGCAGCAGACACTCGACGAGAAGTATGATCCTTCGAAGGAAGGTCTGGCTATGTACTGGGGTGACAAGTCGCTCTGGCAGCTCGACGACGAGGGCAACTTCAAGTCGATGAACACCTCGAAGCCCGGTTCTAACCACGACTATGCCACCACCGTGAGTGCTAACGCTTCACGTTACGCAGAGGGCAGCATCCTGCCGAAGATCTCGGGTGGTTTCAGCACGACCATCAAGGTGTATGACTTTGATGCCAGCGCTACCTTCGACTATCAGCTCGGTGGTAAGGTAATCGACTACGGTTACCGTGTGATGATGGGCCCGGAGAGCGGTAACAGCGTTTCAGCACGTACCTTCCACAAGGACATTCTGGATGCTTACTCTGCTACCAACAAGGGTTCTGATATCCCCCGCTTCCAGTATAACGACGATTACACGACACTGGCCTCTGACCGTTTCCTGACGAGTGCCCGCTACCTGAACTTCCAGAGCTTCTCAGTAGGTTACACCCTGCCGAAGGATCTCACCAAGAAGTTCTATGTCGACAAGCTGCGCGTATATGTACAGGGTCAGAACCTGTGCTTCTGGAGCGTTCGCAAGGGCTTCGACCCGCGCTACTCTTTCGGATCGACTGCCGACACCAACGTCTACTCACCTGTACGTACCATCTCCGGTGGTGTTCAGATTACGCTCTAATATAACTTAAAGAAGAAGAAAGATATGAAAAAGATATTTTTATCCATTGCTTGTGTTGCGCTGGCCGTTCCTTTCCTGACCAGCTGTATTGAGGAAATCAATCCTCAGACGAGCTATGTCACTGAGAAACAGGCTTCTGACACACCGGGCTTCTTCGAGAGCTCAGTGGCATCGCTGACCTCAAACCTCTGCGGTAACTTCACCTACAGTGGAAGTGACAATCATCCTTACGATTTCGGTTATCCCTCATTCTTCCTGCAGCGCGACGCGATGGGACAGGATATGGTGACTGCCGGAACCAACAACTGGTATTCTACCTGGTATGAGGCTTCTTACGGCCTTGGCCCAACCTACGCCCGCTGCCAGGTGCCCTGGACCTACTATTACAAGTGGATCGACAACTGTAACAAGGTGATCCTCCTTTATAAGAACGCTCCCGAAGGTCGTGAGACGGGTGCCGGTATTGCCTACGCCATGCGCGCCATGTTCTATCAGGACATTGTCCGTATGTATGCTGCCAAGCCTTATGCACTCGACCCCGAGGCTGAGACCGTTCCCCTGGTGCTCGACGATACCCAGATCTCTTCTGAGAATCCCCGTGCCACCTTCAAGGCTGCCTACGAGCAGATCATCTCCGACCTCAACGAGGCCGAGACACTGCTGGCCGGTTACAAGCGTGCTGATGTCTATACACCTGACCTGAGCGTGGTTTACGGTCTGAAGGCCCGCGCCTACCTCGAGATCAAGGACTGGGCCAACGCACTGAGCTATGCCCAGAAGGCACAGAGCGGCTACACCATGATGAGCGAGTCGGAGTACCTGAGCCGCGACTACGGTTTCAACTCACCCAACAGCTCATGGATGTTCGGTGTGACCTTCAATGAGACCGATCCTAACATCAAGGATAACGACGGTGACTCTTCATGGGGTTCTATCATGATCCTGGAGAACGGCTTCGACTGCGGTTACGCTGCCAACTACGGTGGTCCGATGCTGATCGACCGTCACCTCTATGAGACTATTCCTGCCAGCGACTTCCGTAAGAAGTGCTTCATCGACTTCGCTATCGACGACATGGGCGAGGGCGACGCTATCGAGGCCCTGGGTGCTTACACCTACTACCCCGAGCAGATCCTGAACTCTGCCAACACCGCACAGGTGGGCGTCGGTGGTATGGAGCTGAAGTTCCGTCCGCAGGCTGGCAAGTACTGGACCAAGTATGACGCTTGGGTAGTTGCAGTGCCCCTGATGCGTGTTGAGGAAATGAAGCTTATCGAGATCGAGGCTGCCGGTATGATCAACGAGGCCGATGGTATCGCCAAGCTGACCGAGTTTGCCAAGACCCGTGACCCGTACTATGAGTACGGTGGCCATAATGATGCTTACGGCAACACCACAACCAGCCAGTTCCAGAACGAGGTATGGTGGCAGCGCCGCGTAGAGCTGTGGGGCGAGGGCTTCGCTACCTTCGACATGAAGCGTCTGAACAAGGCCATCATCCGCAACTACGCCAACACCGACCATCTGGAAGGTTACAAGTGGAACTTCGTCAACCAGGAGGGTGGTTGTCTCTACCCGAAGTGGATGAACCTCTGTATCGTCCAGACGGAGACCAACTACAACTACGCTTGTACGAACAACGGCACACCTGATGCACCTGCAACAGACTCTGAGCCATACGAGTGGTAAGAATGTATCATCAAAAAGAGATTAGATTATGAAAAAGAATTTATATAGCTTATTCCTGGTCCTCATGGCGATGGCTGCATTCACGGCTTGTTCGTCAGACGACAACGACTACCAGTGGGCTTCTGTTCCTGCTGGCGACCAGGTGTACTTCAGCAAGGACCTGCCTACCCAACAGGCACTCTCGAAGAAGGCATCTTCATTCACGATTCCCGTTAACCGCGTCAAGACCGACGCTGCTACCACGGTGAACATTGCGCTGACCAGTGAGGACAACTTCCTGACTGCTCCCTCTTCCGTTCAGTTTGCTGCCGGTCAGGCTTCTGCCGACCTCGTGATCAGCTACGATCCGGAGGCTCTGGTTTACGATGAGTTCAAGGAGGCTTCGCTGGCCATTACCACCGAAGGCGTCACCACACCTTACGGTGCTGCTACCTACAACTTCACCGCTGGTGCCCTGTCGCCCTTCGCTTCGATCGGTAAGGGAACCTTCGAGGAGACCTACCTGTGGGGCTTCACCGCTTCAGTGACCATCACTCAGAATCAGGAGAACCCGAATGTGTTCCGTATCTACGGTATCAGCAGCGCCATCGAGAACGGTGGTGACACCTCTCCCTACATGGAGATTACCGTTTGTAAGCCTGGCGATACCTTCCGTGGCGTGACCGTTACTCAGAACGACCTGGTTTACTTCGCTGATTACAACACCGGTTATCATCACCCTTCATACGATGCCGACATCATGATCTATCACCCCTCTAAGTTCACTGCAGGTAGTGATGAGAATACATGGCTGCACAGCCGCGTGCTGGCTTATCAGGAGGATGGCACACCCGGTCAGATTCAGCTGGGTCCCCGCTACTACATGGACGGCGTGGGTGGTTGGAACCAGTCACAGAACGACGGTATCATCATCATCACCTTCCCCGGCTACCAGCCTAAGGACTACACAGCCACACTGGCTGCCCAGGGTGTGTTCACCGACCTCGCTGGCAATGTGTTTGCACAGGCCTACGCAGAGCTGGGTGCCGATGCTACCAACGTGAAGGCTGTCGTTATCGAGGCCGACGCTGATCCCGAGGCTGTGGCCGACGCTATTGCCGCTGGTGAGCTGGAGGCATTCGACGTAGAGGCAGGTGGCATTATCAATGTGCCCATCCCCGAGGGACTGTCTGGCAAACTGCAGATCGTGCTCGTCGTTCTCGACGACGAGGGTGCTGTGAAGACGGTTTGCGCTTCTCCGTTTGAGTACTATGGCGGTGCTGCCAGCCCCTGGAAGTCTATCGGTTTCGGTCAACTGACTGACAACTTCTTTATTACGATGTACTCGCCTGACGGCGAAAACGCATATGACGCTATGACTCTCGATGTGGAAATTGAGGAGAATAATGAAAATCCAGGTCTTTACCGTTTGGTAGATCCGTTCAAATTCTATGCCGACGCAATGGGCTTGAGCTATACCCCATCCAATTTGGAGATCAATGCTATCGATCCTGATGCAGTATATATTGAGATGCAGGCCACAGGTGTTGATGATGGCGACGGTATGACCTACATTGCTAGTACAGGCGGCTATTATCTGCAAAACTATGACGTAGAAACTCTGAAGGGATATGGTTATTTCGGTACACTTAAGGATGGTGTGATCACTCTTCCCAAATTCCCTGTTAAAGATGATGACGGTAATGTAAAGTATACTTATCAAGGAATCTTCGCTCAGGGAACTAAAGCATATTATACTGGCACAAGCTCAGAGTTCAAGCTTATCATGCCCGAGGCCGTTCCTGCCAATGCCCGTGCAAAAGCTGCTAAGCGCGCTAAGGCTCAGAACTTCGCACGTCATCTGAACGCTTACAACAAGAAGATGAGCATGAAGGAGCTGAAGGCTGTGATGAACCGCATGGCTCCTGTGAAAGCCGACACGATGATTGCTGAATAATCATTCTTATACGAACAAAAAAGGGTGTGCCTGCCTGTATTATGGGCGGGCACACTTTATTTTAAGAAAACCATAATCATGAAAAGAAACATTTTACTCACACTGATGCTTTCACTCTGCTGTCTGGCAGTGAAGGCTGTACCCGCCTACCCTGTTAAGCGGACGGCCATGCTCAGCGATGGCACGCAAGTGACACTCACCTTACGTGGCGACGAGCACATCAGTTTCTACACCGACGACAAAGGAAACGCCTACCAGATCAACGCCAAGGGCATCGCAGAGCCCATCGACGTCAAAGAAGTGTCGCATATCTGGTCGGAGCGCATGGCCAAGGCCAACCAGCGTCGCGCAGAAAGAGCCAGTCGCAGAAACATGGCCATCACCAGAGGTGTTGGCGAACCTAGTCCTGGACTGACAGGCAAGAAAAAGGGTCTGGTTATCCTGATGCAATTCCAGGATGTGAAGTTCGTGACGGAGAACGCCCACGAGGTATTCAGTAACTATTTCAACAAGGAAGGGCTGAACGATTACGGTATGACCGCTTCCGTAAAGGACTATTTCAAGGCCCAGAGCTACGGACAGTTTGAGCTCGATTTCGATGTGGTAGGTCCCTACACCGCCACGCAGAAAATGGCCTACTATGGTGGTAATAACGCTAATGGACAAGACAAGAACCCCGGAGCTCTCATTCAGGAAGGCTGCCAGGTAGCCGACAAGGAAGTGAACTACAAGGATTATGACTGGGATGGCGATGGCGTGGTCGACCAGGTATATGTCATCTATGCGGGCTATGGCGAGAACTATGGTGCCGACGAGAATACCATCTGGCCACACGAGTCGCATATCTACCTGGCTAACGGCGCCAAGCTGATCCTCGACGATACGGAACTCGGCACCTATGCCTGTAGCTGTGAGTTTCAAGGCGTCGAGGGCACCATGTTAGCGGGTATCGGCACGCCCTGCCATGAGTTCAGCCATTGCCTGGGACTGCCCGACTTCTACGATGTTCCAAATAATGGCAAGGCCGATGCCGCGTATGGCATGGGTAGTTGGGACGTCATGTGTAGTGGTTGTTATAACAACGATGGTAATACACCGTCTGGCTATACCTCCTACGAGCGTATATTCGCAGGCTGGATGACGCCCACGGAGCTGAAAGACATGACGCGTATCAACGACATGAAGCCCCTGACAGATGCCCCCGAGGCCTATATCCTCTATAACGAGGGCAACAAGGATGAGTATTACCTGCTGGAGAACCGTCAGAAGACCAGTTTCGATGCTGGCCTAAGGGGACATGGTCTGCTGGTGCTGCACGTGGACTACAACAAGGATGACTGGAACAGCAACAATGTCAACGCCAACAAGAACCATCAACGTCTGACCATCATCCCTGCAGACAACGCAGTGTCAAGATACAACGAACCTGGTGATCCGTTCCCCGGAACCAGTGGCGTGACGGAGCTGACCAACTACTCCACCCCCGCTGCAGAAGTGTTTAATCAGAATACGGATGGTTCACTCTTTATGAACAAGCCCATCGACAACATCAAAGAAAGCGAAAGCGGCCTGATCAGCTTTGTGGCCTGTCGTCCGGAGCTGGGTGTGCCCGAACCAGGTGAAGGCACCTATGTCGAGGGCACCAATTCGTTCAAAGTGACGTGGCCCGCTGTAGCAGGTGCCACCAGCTATGAACTGGAGCTGACCGAGATGGGCATGGCCTCAACCGATCCCAAGGAGGCGCAGATGAATGAATACAATCTGGAAGAGATGATATCCAAAACGACCGGATTGACAGATATCTCAGGCAAGTTGGCCAGTTATGGTTTGAGCAGTAACTGGAAAGGAGAAAAACTCTACACCTCTCCGAACAAGCTGCTCATTGGCACATCAAAGGCGAAGGGCTATCTGCAGACGCCCAACTGGTATATGTCAGAATCTGGAGAGTTGACGTTTGTGATAGGCTGTGACGTCTTCAAGGCAGGAACACCCGTGAAAGGCAAGGTTGTCTTCAGACCTTTCAATCAAGGCGAATCATCTGCCTCCATCGTCCCGGAAGAGGTGCCGTTTGAAATCACAGGCAACACCAAGCTCGTGTTCAACTTCACAACGCGTAAAGAAGGCTTCCGGATTGAGATCCGTCCTGACGCTCAGATGTATGTGAACTACCTGTCTCTCTACGATGGCACGTGGACGGCTGAGCAGCTCGGTATTGGCACCAGCGCAGCTCGCGCAACCGCTCGCAGAGCTACAACGGTGACCAACTACACCACCGACACCAACAGCTACACCTTCGAGAATATGAATACGAACAGTCGTTACTTCTATCGTGTTCGTGCTTTCGGAGAAGAGAATACCGTCTCGAAGTGGAGTGAGGAGAAAGCATTCACATTCCCCGCTACGGGTATCCGTTCTGTCATCGCTGACGAACTGCGCCAGCAGACGTTCGACCTATTCGGACGCAGGATAGAAACGCCTCAGAAGGGCATCTATATCCGAAACGGAAAGAAATACATCAAATAATGTCGGTCGTGATACCAATCAGACTGTGATACCCGGGAAACCGGTAAGACCAAAAGAAGCCCCTCTTTACGAAGGGCTTCTTTTTTTAGATTGAGCTATTGAAAAGTGCCAGGCACCATTGCGATATTTACCCCGACACTAAAGATGCTCTAGTATGACACTAGAGGGTGTTTAGTATGATACTAGAGGGTGTTTAGTATGATACTAAAGCGGTTGAGATGCGGCAATGCGGAGCACATACTGCTTGTTGGCATCGGGGGCCAGAGAGTAAGAGCTTGACGGATGAGAGGTGAGCATCTTGGCATCCTTGCTGTAAAGCTTGATTTTGTTATTGAGTAATTAATACTATGGTTCTGCCAATGTGATGATGGCAGTCATACCGGGCATGAGGTGCGGATGGGGTGGTAATAGCGCCTCAAGATGCACCATGCCGTTTTTCTCTACAACAGGACTAATGGCAGAAACAACAGCTGAATGACTTTCTGAAGGATAGGCTACCGACACCACCTTGATAGGCTTGCCAATCTGAAAATGGTGGAACTCGTTTTCGAGGACATCAAAACAAACCTTCAAATGTTCGGTGTCAACCATATAGAAAAGCGGTGAACCTGGTGTAGCGGCACTATACAAAGTGGCTTCTATCCTACTGACGGCACCTGTTATCGGGGCCGTAATGGTGCAGTATGAAAGCTGATGCTCCAGCTGTTGAAGTGAGGCCTTGGCTGTATTATAGCCACTATTGATGCGGGCCTGCCGTTTGATGTCATCTGAGGCCTGTTCCAGTTCATGACGTTTGTAGCCTTGTCCCATCAGAATAGCCTGATACTGGTATTCGGCATGTTCCAATTCTGCCTTACCTCGCAGGATCTGGTCGCGCAGGGCTGCCTGACTCAATCGGACTACCACCTGACCTTTCTGAATCTTCTGACCCATCTTCACATTGAAGGCTACAATCTGTTCGTTGAGTCGGCTGTATACGGGCACCTCCGTCACAGCCTGAATAGTGCCCTTACTCGAAAATCCTTCTGCCTCGATTGTCTGCTGCAGGCTCTTCGAGGTTGTAGACTGGGTATCGATCGCTATCGTCTCAGAATTCGTGTTGACAGTTTCTGTAGGACGGTCTGCCTCCTGATCTTTGTTCCTGTTACAGGCAGATAGCGCAAATAACAGGATGCATAGTGTGAGATATCTATTCATGTTGAGTCAGTGTTAGTAAATGATAATAGGTGGTCCAATATTTCTCTAATGCCGTCAGATGCTGGTTATAAGCGTTATCGCGTCGACTCTGTGCCAGCGAATAGGTGTTGATGTCACAGATACCGTTGGCATAGTTCTCGGCATTCAGCTCGAACACTTCATCGGCCATGGTAACAGCCTGGGCGGTATGTTCGAGCAGCTGCTGATGGGAGCGCAGGTTCTCGAAGGTGGTCAGCACATCTTCACTAAGGGCTCGTTCAACCTCGTCGAGGGCACTTGTCTCGCGAGCTGCCCAGGCCGTAGCGGCTTCATAGCGTTTCTTGGCAGCACCGTGATCCATCAGCGGAACGCTCACGGAAACAGCACCGAGCATATATACCTGCTGACTCCTGTAAGCCTCGCCAAAGTTGCGTCCCACCTGTTGCAGACCTACGTTGACATCCATTCCCACGTTGACCCCCTTCGCCTTATCAGCCTTCTGCTGCTGATGGGAAGCCTCCATCAATGCCGCCTTCTGCTGCTGGTAGAGGGGGCTGTTGGTCTTCGCCATCTGGAGGGCCATGTCAGCAGTCATCTCCAGAGGTTTCGGATTATCGGGTACTATCATGTGGGCTTGGAGGGTGTCGAGTTTAAGGTACGACCTCAGGGCTTCACGTGCCACCATTTCTTCGTTTCTGGCTGTAAACAACGCATTGCTGGCGTTGAGGCGTTGCAGTTCGAGTGAACGCAGTTCTGCCAGTGTCACCATCGCGATGCTGGCTTTCTCCTTGGCGATGGCATAGAGCGTATCGGCAGTCTGCTTGTTACGCTCACACATATCCAGCATGCCCTGTGCACATACCAGTCGGAAGAATCGTCGGGTAGCCTCTTCTGCAATCAGGTGCAGCTCATAGCTATGTTGCTGACGAGCCGCTTTCAAACGTTGGTCTTCTACGACCTTTTCCCATCGATAGGGATTATAGCCCAACAGCGTTTGCCGATAGCCGAGGATGATGGGCGTGGCAACGAAATCGCGCGGATAGTCGTTCTTGTCGTTGCCAAAATACTCACTCCACATAGCCTGGGTTCCAACATAGGCCTCACCCCCCCAATCCAACATCTTCTGGGTGAGTAGCATCTGTGCAGAGGCTGACAACCTGTCGAAATTGCGCAGATAGACATAGTTGCGCGACGGATCGCTGACCACACGTGAATAGTTGGGTGTCACTTCCAGGTTCAGTTGGGGTTTCCTTAAAGCCTCAAACTCAGCATATTGTGCCAGATGATAGTCATACTCATAGCGACTCTGGAAGGCGGTAATCGCACTGTCCTGAGCCATCGTGATGACCTGTTGCAGGCTTTGCGCCAGGCCTATCGTAGGCATACCGCTAAGTAGGGCTATCACACAGATCCAATGTTTCATAGTTTCTGCCGTTTAATGATTTCACTGAACAAACCTCCTTTTGCCATCAGTTCGTCGAAGCGGCCATCTTCAGCCACACGTCCTTGGTTGATGACGATGATACGGTTGCACTCACGAATCGTACTCATGCGATGGGCGATGGTAATACGGGTACATTTCATCTTGGCCAGATTCTCGGTGATGATGTGCTGGCTGATGTTGTCGAGGGCCGAAGTGGCCTCGTCGAGGAAAAGAATCTTGGGCTTCCTGATCAGGGCACGTGCTATCAGGATTCGCTGACGCTGGCCGCCGGATACACCTTGCCCATCGGCCGAGATGTGGGTGTCGAGTCCGTGCGGCATCCTGCGGATTTCGTCTTCGAGCGCAACCATTCGTACAACCTCCCACACCTCGTCTTCGCTTTGCCATGAATTGCCGAACAGGATGTTTTCACGAATGGAGCCCTCTACCAGCTGGCCATCCTGCAGACAGATGCTGACGCAGTTCTGACGCAGACTGGGTTTGCTGATGTCGTCGATATTATGCTGGTCGTAGAAGATGGAGCCTCCATCTGCCTGTTCAAAACCTAACAGAAGACGTACGAGTGTGCTCTTGCCACAGCCGGACGGTCCCACCAGTGCCACATATTCGCCTGCATTGATGTGGAGATTCAAGCCATCAAACAGGTATGGCATATCGTCGGAATAGCGGAACTTCAGTCCCCTGACGTCTATCATTCCACTGATATTCTTCAGCATCACAGAATTGGGTTGAACTTCGGATGGTGTATTCAATATAGGGGTACATAGTTTGATCTCAGGTGCCAGAAGTGCCAGATCCTTGATGATGCTCTGGAATTGCTCTACAGCCTCGGTGGCAATGAGCAGTACACTGCAGTAGGCAATATAGTCGGACAGCCCCAAACCATAGTGCCACGCTGCCAGCATAGTAACAATCATAGGCAACAGACGGGCATTATAACTCAACGAACTGCTGATGGTAAACATGATGGGATGGCGACTGCTGAAGGGATCGGAAGGTTCATAAGCCATGGCCCAATGCCGGAAGGCTCTTACCTCAGCTCCATTGGTTCTGATTTTCTGAGCACCAGAGATGAGACTGAACACCAACCCTTTCAACTTAGAAATGCTGGTATTAACGGTAGTCTGTACTTTCGACCAATAATAATACTGTATAAAGATAATCAGCAGATAGAGACCCAACACAGCTACACCTGTATAGAGCAACGGACCACCATAGGTGAAGAACTGGAAAAACAGTACGGCAGTAAACAGGAAAGTAAGCATGGTTGAGAGCATATCCTCAGTGAGTTGCGAGCTCAACCGCACAACCGACAATATACGATTCGACAAATCGCCCGGAGCATAACGCTTAGAAAATGTGGTAGGGAGCATCAGCAGGCGTACCATCAGTGGTGCCTGTATGGCGTACTCTGTTTTATCTTTCATACGTACGACCAGCAAGTTGCGCGTTAGCTGTACCAACACCAGACCTACTGCTGCGCTGAACAATAAGACGGCAATAGGCACCAACTGGGAGCCATCGCCGGAGGGGATAACCTCGTTGAACAGCAACTTGCACACGTATGGAGTGAACATTGTAAGCAGGGTTACTCCTAAACATGCCATCAGCGCATAGGCATAGTCGTAGATACTCAACTGCCGCAAGCCGTAACAGATAAATTTTCGTATAGTCAGTTCCTTGTCAGGCAGAGGATAGCAGAGTGTGAAGGCTTCGGACTTCAACATATCAGCATGCCGGCGTACCCAACAGCGTTTGCCCGTTTTAGGGTCGATAAAAGAATAGTCGGAGAAATGGGGTGTCAGAATGACAGGGGTATCGTTGTCGGCTGTAAAACCAAGAAGTTTACCTGTACAATACTCCCACCAACGACCTTCGAATTTTACTTCTCTGAAGAATATCTGCTGCCTATATAATGATTCTTCGAGCTGACTGATGTCGGTAGGAATTTCACGCTGCTGAGTAAGCTGCCGCCACATCTTACGGTCGATCATGCTGCGGAAGATGTCTGCAGTCTGGTTCATAGCCTGCCTGTCGCCCTCAATGCGTTGCACTATCTGTTGGAATAATAAGCTTCTCATAGGTCAGGCGTATTTCATGAGTTGACTATATAGACCCTCTTGCTGTAACAGTTCGTCGTGCGTGCCCTGTTGAACCATACGGCCACATTCCATCACGTATATCCGGTCGCAATCGCGAATAGTGCTCAGTCTGTGGGCAATCAATATCGTGGTAATACCCAACAGGCGTATATGGCTCATCACCAGTTCCTCGGTCTTCGGATCAAGGGCCGAGGTCCCTTCGTCCATAATCAAAATAGTGGGATCCTTGGCCAGGGCAGTTGCTATCTCGATACGTTGGCGCTGGCCACCACTAAAGTTCTTGCCATTCTCTGTCAGTTTGGCCTGATAGGCTCCAGGCCGTTCGGCTATATCCTTATGTATCTGGGCGTCGTTGGCAGCCATCACCATCGCGAAGTCTTCGATCGATTCGTCCCACATCTTGATGTTATCGGCAATGGTTCCTTCGAAAAGGGTGATATCCTGATTGACTACCGATAGCGAGTTAAGGACGACGGTACGATGGATCTGGTGTATGGGGACGCCATCGAGCAACACCTCGCCCTCCCAAGGTTCATAGAGTCCGGAGATGAGTTTCGCAATCGTACTCTTTCCACAACCTGAGAAACCTACAAATGCCACGCTTTCACCTGCTTTAATCTTCAACGAGAAATGGCTGAGTATGGGTGGTTGGTTCCTGTCATAGCCAAAGGTCACATTGCGAAGTTCAATCTCACCTTGGAGTTTGAACTGTTCTGGAAGATCTTCAATATCCGGAATCTGCATGGTGTGTGTGTCAACTGCTGCTTCAATCTCTTCCAAACGTTCCATGGCTGCATGTGACTGGAATAGCTTTTGGGTAGACTTGATGGTATTGTTGATAGGAAAGATGATGCTTGTGGCCAGCCCCTGAGTTGCTAACAGCATACCTGGGGTCAGTTCTCCCTGCAGGATATACCACGCACCTAAACATAATATCATAGCATTGCAGAAATGCAAAACCAGTATGGGAGCAGAACCAACAGTAATCATATTCATCATAGAGCGCACACGGGCATTCAGAGCCTTAACATATGCCTCTTCCCACTGATTGTAGAATACACGTTCTGCACCCATCGACTTGATGGTCTCCAGATTCTTTATGCCAATCATCGTTGTACCCTGTAGCTCAGCATCACTCACCTCCATACCTTTTGCCTTACGTTTCAGCGAGCTCGCTGTCAGGCGCATTACAACAACCAGTACCACCATCGAAAAGACAACGATCAACCCCAGTTTCCAGCTGTAAAGCATCATAAGCCAGGCACATAATAGTGGGCGAAGACACAAGATGAGGGCAGGGAAGAACGAATCGACCATTTTCGATACCTTTGCAATACTCGAATAACGGGCCACCAGTTCGCCTGAGCTGTAACGGTCAATAACACTCATCGGTATTTGTAGGATACTGCTCACAAAACGCGACGTGGCAATGATATTCAGTTTCGTAAAATGTTTCTTACGAAGTACATTCATGGAAATCCACACCGTCAACTCCAGCACAAACAACAACACATAGATGGTCATCATCGGCGCAAACCACTCCGGGTTCTTCATCGTGATGATATTGTCCGTGTAAATCTGCTGGAAGAATGGCGGCAGAATGAATGAGGCCATATCAATGAGATACAGCAAAAACGACACCACGATAAACCCCATGCTACCACGCATGTAGTGCCTTATGAGTGTCAATGTGGGCTGCTCTTTCATTCGGTGAGGAGTTTTAATGAACGAAAACGGGTTCTGGCAGATTCGTACAGGTACTGGAACATACTGCGGCGCTTCGTCTCGCTCAATACCGAACAATAGGTGCCTACGTTCATGTTCACGTCCTCAGGTTCGCCAAACGACCAGTCGTAACGGGTGGAATCATCCTTCGACGGCAGAAGCTCTATCTGTACCTGATACATCAGACCTCCATTCTCCAACAGTCGCTCTGTCATCTCGTCGCTTTTCAATGTCTGACGTACCACATCCGCAGACACGGGATAACGGTCGATACGTCTGACACGACCCTTCACATAGCCGATTTCGTCGCGTTTCTCATCCTCTGGCCACACCTGCGCCTCCATGCCTTCCCGCAGGTCACGCTGACCTGCATTGTCGATATAGGCAATAAGAATAGCACGCTGATTCTTCATGCCCATACTGTCTACGACGCTTACTATCGGTTCAAATGCCTCAAACTGCTCGTTATCTAATTTGGTGCTTATTACTGTTCCCTCCACCGTGCTCGTCAGTATACTATAGCTTTCTCCAACAGATATCAGCGCCACTGATTGGCCCTGTTTCACATGATCGCCGTTATGCACCAGCATGGTACGTATCATACCTTTGTTGGGCAGCGACACATCGGTCGTTCCTTGGTTCGGAAATACCACACCGCTATAATAGACCTTGTCTGAAACATTACCCAAGAACCCCCACGTTACAAAAGCCCCCAAAAGTAATAGCACGGTCAAGGCAATCAGATAGGTTGGAACGGAAGTAATCTTCAGCATATTTCCAATCTGGTCTGTTGACTGGAATCTTTGCCGGCGACTATCTGTTGCAAAAGGGTTCTCCATATTCGTTTTCTTTTTTAGTTATCAGTTGAGCCCGTAGGCGTTATATCAAGAAACGCAGCAAAGATAGTCATTTTTTCTGAATTCTCCAAGAAATTGCAGGTGTTTTTAATAATTCATAAAAAGAGGCTATCCCCATACGACCGGAATAGGGTGTCATGGGGTCAGCGCTGATCAGAAATTGAACCCTTTCTAAGCAATCAACCCCCGCCGGAGGGGCGAGGGTTGATTCTATATTATAAATGTACGCGCGATACGGCGCTTCCGTTTACTTCACCTGAATGACCAGATACTTGCTGGTAGACCAGAAGAGGTTAGGATCGGTGATGCGGAGCACATACTGCTTGTTGGCATCGGGGGCCAGAGAGTAAGAGCTTGACGGATGAGAGGTGAGCATCTTGGCATCCTTGCTGTAAAGCTTGATCTCCTTGTCGATGCGGATATCGATCTTCGTGAAGTAGTCCTTGTTGAAGTCCTTCTCCAGGAGCTTGGTCTTGCTGAACAGGCCGTCCTTGGTGAGGATGTTCTGCTTTCTGAGTTCCTCCTTGGTGCCGAATACGAACCAGGCGGTATGCAACTGCTTGTCCTGCTGGCTGATGGTCTCCGACTTCTTGGTGGTCTCCTCGGTGAGTTCGCTGACGTTGGTATTCAGGTTAGCCACCGTCTCGTCGAGCTCGGCGATGTGGATATCCTTCTTGTCGAGTTCCTCACGCAGTGCCTGCAACTGGTTCTCTTTCTCCTCGAGCTGCTGCTGCATATCATCGATGAGTTTCTTGAGCTGCTCGCTCTTGAACGAACTGTCGCGCAGCTGCTGCTTCAGCTTGTTGATGAGCTCCTTGTTCTGACGCATGGTCTGCTGGATGAACTGCATGTTCTCCTTGATGCGCTTGGCAGAGTTGGTGCCCTCACCCGACTTGGCGAGTGTGACGCGGCTCTGGGCCTCGGTAATCTCGCGGAAGCCTTCCTCGATGTCGCCAAAGGTGGCAATCATGTCGTTGATCTCATTGTCCTTCTGGGCAATGATCTGATCGAGTGAATCACGTAACTGAGTCATCATGAGGTCCTGTTTCGGTCCCTCATTCTTACAACTGCTTAAGATGGCCAATGCACAAACGGCCAGGATTGCTAATTTTTTCATACTTCTAAATTTTAAATCATATTTTATTGTTTACGGTTTACTGTTTACGGTTTACAGTTGATTACTTCTACAGTCAGAACGGCTTGCCAGCATATCATCTGTAAACTGTAAACCGTCAACTGTAAACTTATTCTTACTCTTCCCTTCCAAGACAATCACAATCTCGCCTTTCGGCTCCTTCTCCGTGAAATGGGCTATCACCTCGAGCAGCGAGCCTCGCACGCTCTCCTCGTGGACCTTCGAGATTTCGCGACAGACGCTTACCTGACGGTCGCCGCCATAGACCTCGGCAAACTGCTGGAGGGTCTTCACCAGGCGGAAGGGCGATTCGTAGAAGATCATGGTGCGCTCCTCGTCTTTTAACGACTGGAGCTTGGTCTGACGGCCTTTCTTCTGGGGCAGGAACCCCTCGAAGCAGAACCGGTCGCAAGGCAGGCCACTCGACACCAGAGCGGGCACAAAGGCTGTGGCACCCGGCAGGCACTGCACCTCGACGCCTGCCCTGACGGCCTCGCGCACCAGGAAGAACCCCGGGTCGCTGATGCCCGGCGTACCGGCATCGCTGATCAATGCCACATTCTCACCCGCCAGCAGACGGTTGACAATGCCGGCACTCGTACCATGCTCATTAAACTTGTGATGGGACATCAGGGCATTCTTGATTTCATAATGCTTCAATAAGATACCCGACG
>CAMJBL010000047.1 GCA_946403845.1 uncultured Prevotella sp.
CGAAGTACGGCGTGGGCGATGACTGCGCCGTACTCAGTTATCCTGACAAGGAAGTACTGGTTACTACCGATCTGCTGATGGAAGGTGTGCATTTCGATCTGACGTATATTGATCTGAAACACCTCGGTTACAAATCGGCAATGGTGAATATCAGCGACGTGTTCGCTATGAACGGCACCCCTCGTCAGATGACGGTATCACTCGCCCTGAGCAAACGCTTCACGGTCGAGGATATGGAAGCGTTCTACGCTGGTCTGCGTCTGGCATGCGACAAATGGCACGTAGACATTGTCGGTGGCGACACCACCTCCTCGTATACCGGACTTGCCATCAGCATCACCTGCATTGGCGAGGCCCGTAAAGAAGACATTGTCTATCGCAATGGTGCCAAGAATACCGACCTCATCTGCGTCAGCGGAGACCTGGGGGCTGCCTATATGGGATTGCAACTGCTTGAGCGCGAGAAGAGCGTCTATTATGGCCAGATCAACGACTTAAACAAAGAGATTGAAGCTGCCAAGCGCGATGGGACCTATGAAGCCAAAAGTTCAAAGTTCAAAGCTCAGAGTTCTAAGCTACAAGACTTCCAGCCCGACTTCAGTGGTAAGGAATATCTGCTGCAGCGTCAGTTGCAGACCGAGGCCCGTGGCGACATTATTAAGAAGCTCCGTGAGGCAGGCATCCGTCCTACAGCCATGATGGATATCAGCGACGGACTCTCCTCAGAACTGATGCACATCTGCAAACAGTCGGGTGTGGGATGCCGTATCTTCGAGAAGAACATCCCTATCGACTACCAGACGGCTGTGATGGCTGAGGAACTGAACATGAATGTAACCACTTGTGCCCTCAACGGCGGCGAGGACTATGAACTGCTGTTTACGGTTCCCATCGGTGACCATGAGAAGATCGAACAGATTGAGGGTATCAAGATGATCGGGCACATCACCGAAGAGAAATACGGCAGACTGCTCGTAACCCGTGATAATCAGGAGTTTGAGATCAAAGCACAGGGGTGGAACCCGCTTCATGAATGAAGAATTAAGAGTGAAGAGTGAAGTATTTGCTACCGCACTCATTTCTTAAAAAGAGTTAACAAACTGAAGATTTTTCACTTTTCACTCTTCACTCTTCACTTTTCTTTGTACCTTTGCACCCGCAAACGAAAGGAATGCAGTTGACACAATGGTGCCTTAGCTCAGTTGGTAGAGCATCGGACTGAAAATCCGTGTGTCCCCGGTTCGATTCCTGGAGGTACCACTCCTCCTTTCATTAGCCCGGTTTTCCCTTGTGGAGCCGGGTTTTCTTTTTGTCTTTTCGCAAATAGTTCCCCCGATATTTGCGCATCTCCCAAAAAGTTCTTATCTTTGCACCATATTATAAATAAGTTCATATGAAAAAGTATATTTTTACCCTTGCTGCCTTCCTGTTGGCAGTGAGCATTCAGGGCCAGACAGCCCGTGAGGAGATCAAGGCCAATAAGTATTTGTCTGGCAGTCAGTATCTGGATTATAACCGCAGGTTGCCTGACAAGCCCCTCACCCCTGCACCCAAGGGCTATGAGCCCTACTATATGAGCCATTATGGCCGTCACGGCTCGCGTTGGCTTATCAGTGACAACAGCTACACCGGTCCCAGAGATATTCTCCGCGATGCCAAGGATCAGGGCAAACTGACACCGTTTGGCGAAGAAGTGCTCAAGAAGATTGAGGCTTTCGAGCCCACATCGGTCCTGCGATTGGGTGATCTCTCTACCGTCGGCGAGCGCCAGCATCATGGCATCGGCAAGCGAATGACTGAGAATTTCCCTGAGATCTTCAAGGCCAAGAACGTACCCATCGATGCCCGTTCTACGGTTGTCAACCGTTGCATCCTCTCGATGATTGCCGAATGTGAAGAACTCGCGGCCGCCAACCCCACGGCCCGTTTCCACAATGATGTCAGCGAGTCATTGCAATACTATCTGAACCAACCCTGGGATGGTCTGGTCAAGGAGACCGGTAACGACGGAAAGCTTCGCAGAGAGGCCTTCCGCAACAAATACACCCACCCCGAGCGTCTGATGAAGGCCCTCTTCAACGACCAGCAGTGGGTATTCAGCAACCTGCGTGCCGGCTCTTTCATGCGCAGTCTTTTCGAGATTGCTACCAACATGCAAAGCCATGATACCGACATCGAACTCTTCTCCATCTTCACCGATGAGGAGATCTACGATCTCTGGAAGCAAAATAATATCGCGTGGTACATTGCCTATGGTCCTGCGCCTCTCACGAAAAGTATCATGCCCTTCAGTCAGCGCAACCTGTTGAAAAATATCATTGAGACCGCCGATACCGTCACCCAGACACAAGCCACGCTCCGTTTCGGCCATGAGGTCTGCGTCATGCCGCTTGCCTGTCTGTTGGAACTCGACAACTGTGCCGTTCAGGTGGAGAATCTCGATGAGCTCGACCAGTACTGGCAGAACTACAAGATCTTCCCCATGGGCTGCAACATCCAGCTTATCTTCTACCGTCCGAAGAAGAATAAGGAGGGCGATATCCTCGTGAAGGCACTGCTGAACGAGCGCGAGGCTAAGATGCCTGTGGCTACCGACCAGTATCCGTATTACAAATGGAGCGACCTGCGCCAGTACTACCTCGACAAACTCGCAAAATTCGACAAGCTAAATAATTAATAAAAACTACGAATTACACGAATTTTACGAATTGGCTGCGCAGCCAATAATTAGTATAATTCGTGAAATTCGTAGTTGAAAGAAGAAAATTATGGGTATTATCATTGGAATCGACGTGGGCATCTCCACGACAAAGATTGTAGGTATTAAGAACAACAAGGTATCTGCCCCTATTCGCATTACGGCTGCAGACCCGATCACCTCACTCTATGGCGCATTCGGCAAATATCTTCATGACAATGACATCGACCTGAGCGATGTGGAACATGTGATGCTCACGGGTGTGGGTGCCGCTTATATCGACCAGCCCATCTATGGTCTGCCCACCAGCAAATCACAGGAGTTCATCGCTGACGGTTTAGGCGCCCGCTTTGAATCGAAACTCGACCACACCATCGTCGTCTCGATGGGCACAGGTACTTCGTTTGTGAAATGCGACGGCGATGAGATGAAACATATCGGCGGTATCGGCGTAGGAGGTGGCACGTTGGCCGGACTGGCCCGTATCATGCTGAACACCAGCGACATCGCACAGGTGGCCGCCCTCGCCAAGCAAGGTAACATCCGAAATATTGACCTGACCATTGGCGACATCAGTGCCCAACCGTTGCCAGGACTGCCGATGGATACGACTGCTTCGAATTTTGCCCGTGCCCAGAGCGATGCCTCGAAGGAGGATATTGCCGCCGGCATTATCAAGATGGTGCTCCAGAGCATTGGCTCCGCCGCCTGGCTGGCTTCCTTAGGCAGTGATATCCGCGACTTCGTGCTGATAGGCAACCTCTCGCTACTACCCCAGTGCAAGGAAGTCTTCCCCGCCTTGGAGAAGCTCTACGATATCCGCTTCCATATTCCGAAGTATTCGCAGTATTGTACGGCTATCGGAGCAGCCCTCGACTATTACAGCAAGAAGAAATAAGTTATCCCGCCAATCGGCGGGATTTTTTCTTACCTGACTGTTTCATTCAGGTTTCGCCTGAGGAAGAAAGCCTTCGTGGCCAGGAAGAAGCAGGCGACACCTGAGGCATTGACGACGACGACCGTCCAGAAGGCTGAGCTGTAGCCGAACAATTCTGAGACAATACCACCCACAAGGATACCAAGGCCCATACCGATATCCCATGAAATCAGGATGGTGCTATTAGCCGTGCCACGCTGATTGTTGTGCGCCACATTGATGGTCATGTTCTGGAAGGCAGGCCACATGTGCCCATTGCCAAGACCAATCAGCAAGGCAGAGCCGTAGTAGCCTATCATAGTAAGAGGTGAGAGGTAAGAGGTGAGAGGTGAGAGATTACCTAAAGTGGGTAGGGCAATAAAAAGTGTATAGCCGATGAGGGAGATGACCATGCCAGAGCCGGCATTATGGGTGACGCGACCATTTCGCAAGGCTCTTCCGCCCTGCAGACGCGAGAGAATCAGCCCCACGGAACAAAGCATGAAATAGGTGCCCGTTCCACCCGTGATGCCCATTACCTCCTTACCATAGATAGCGAGGTAGTTGCTCAACACACCGAAACTGAAGCCGAAAGCCACCATATTCAGGCCCAGGAGCCACCCTCTGACAAGGAAAAAGCGGTCGAGGGAGAGCGTACGACACGACAGACAGGCTTTGGGAGAGAGTTTCACTGTCGAATCGATCAGCCAACCGCAACACGCCACGATAAACGCCAGCCAGAAGAGAAACTCAAAACTATCCGTCAGCTGATAGATAAAGATGCCTACGGAAGGTGCGATGGCCATTGCCAGATTATTGCTCAACCCATAGTAGCCGATACCCTCCGTACGCCGGCTCGACGGCAGCACGTCGATGGCGACAGTGGAATTCGACACTGTCAGTGCGCCGAATGGTCCACCATGCAATGTCCTAACAATCGTAAACAATAATAATGTGGAAGCGGCGAGATAGCCTGCAAAGAAGATGGCAAACGCCCCGAAACTGATCATCAGCACCATCTTCCTCGGAAAGGCGTCGACCACATAGCCGCTAAAAGGTCGGAACAACAAAGCCGTGATGGTGTAGCCTGAAAGCACCAGGCCGATCACGTCCTTTGTTGCTCCGAAGTGTTCACTCAGATAGAGCGGTAGCAATGGTGTGAGAACATAGAAGGCGAAAAACAGCGTGAAGTTCGCCACCATCACCTTGCAGTAGTTCCTATTCCATAGCCGCTCCATCCAGCATTATTTCACCACAAAGTCAAAAGCCTGCAGATCCTTGTCGTTCGACGAGGTTCCATAGAGAATCTGATAACGGCCAGCCTTGGTCGACAGCTCGTCGATGTTCTCATCGTAATACTCGAAGGCCTTACCATCGAGGGCGATGACGGCCGTCTTGGTCTCACCAGGTTTCAGACTCAGCTTCTGGAATCCCTTCAGCGCCTTGATGGGTGCGCCAGCATCATCGAGACGCTTTACATACACCTGGACGGTCTCGGTGCCTTCGCGATTACCGGTATTCGTCACAGGAACAGTGACAACGGTATAGGCCTTCTTAGATTGACCAATCTTGGCAGACTTAGCCGTCATCTTGCCCTTACCCACGTTGAAGGTGGTATAGCTCAGGCCGTAGCCGAAAGCATACTGAGGCACACCCGTGAAGTAGCGATAGGTACGGTTCTTCATCGAGTAGTCCATGAAGTCGGGCAGGTCATCGTTCGAACGGTAGAAGGTCACAGGCAGCTTGCCACCAGGGTTGTAGTCGCCGAAGAGCACCTCTGCGAGGGCCTTGGCACCACCTTGTCCGGCATACCAAGCCTGAAGCAGGGCGTCATACTGACCCTCGACACTACCGAAGGCGATGGCAGAACCAGAGCAGTTCACGAAGATCACGGGCTTGCCCGTCTTGTGCATAGCCTTTACCAGCAGCTGCTGCACCACAGGCAGTTCGATGGTCTGCTTGTCACCACCCTCGCCTTCCATACGGGCAGAGATACCGCCAATGATGATAATGGCATCAGCCACACCTACCTCCTTAGCCAGATCGGTAAAGTCGGCCAGCTTACGCTCGCAGATGTCACCACGCAGCATGGCGAAGTTACCATTACCACGACGATACTCGATCACGACATCATAGTCCTTGCCTTTCTCCACGTTGAACGACTTGTAGTCAGCACCGCGACGTCCGAAGCCGAAGCCACCGAAGCCACGACGACCGCCGCCACCCTTGTTCTCTTCGACCACCTCGCCGTTCACCTTCAGCACGTAGCCGTTGTCGGTAGAGAGCGTATACTTCATCTCACCAGTAAACGTGGCAGTATACTTACCGCTGATACGAACGGCCAGGTTATCGTTGGTGACGCCCTCTGCAAAGCCCCAGGCACCAAACGTCGAGAAGTTCAGCTCATTATAATAACCGCTCTTGACGGGGTTCTCGAAGTTAGTGTCCCTATCGTTCCAGAACTCCACCAGCACACCCTTACCGCCGTTGAACTCCTGCAGATGATGTACGGTGGTGAACTCATCGTTCAGTTCACAGGCCTTGTCGTAGATAATCTTCGCACCAGGCACAGCAGCCTTGATGCCTTCGAGCAGTGAGTGCTTGTGGTTATCAGTAGGCGTGCCACCGTAGTTACCGTTCAGCAATTCCACATCGTCGGCATTCGGTCCGAGTACGGCCAGCGTCTTAATGCTCTTCGAGAGGGGCAGCACACCACCCTTGTTCTCCAACAGCACCATCGACTCGCGGGCGGCCTGCGTAGCCAGGTCGTTGTTCTTCTCGCTACTGATTACCTCAGGACCCAGGTTGACCCAAGGCAGCAGGTTGGCAGGATCAAACATACCGAGCTCGAAGCGGCCCATAAGCACCTTACGGAGATGTCCGTCGAGATCGCTCTCCTTGATCAGTCCCTTCTGCAGACCCTCGGTAAGCGACATGAACACCTTACCGCACTCCAGGTCCGTACCGTTCAGCACAGCATCCACCGAAGCCGAGAGGCCATCCTTATGCGTCTCGTGCTGACCACGGTTGAAGAAGTTGTTGATAGCGTCGCAGTCGGTGAGCACAATACCGTCATACCCCCACTTGTTGCGCAGGATATCAATCAGCAAGCGGTCGCTCGTACAACAGGGTTTTCCCTCGAAACGCTGATAGGCACACATCACCTCGCGCACATTACCTTCCTGCACCAGTGCCTTGAAGGCGGGCAGATAGGTCTCCCAGAGGTCACGGTTCGTGGGTTCCACATTCATCGAGTGGCGCAGGGGCTCCGGACCGCTGTGCACGGCATAGTGCTTGGCACAGGCGTGCGTCTTGAAGTACTTGTCGTCGTTACCCTGCATACCCTTTACCGTAGCCACGCCGAGCACGGCATTCATATAGGGATCCTCACCACAGGTCTCCTGACCGCGTCCCCAACGGGGATCACGGAAGATGTTCACGTTCGGGCACCAGAAGGTGAGCTCCGGATTACCAGGATAGTACGTCACGCCCATGGGCACGTTGAAGATGTTGTGGTCCGAACGGTTCCAGTTGGCACGGGCCTCGTCAGACACCTGCGAGAACACGTTGTACACCAAATCTGCATTGAAGGCCGCTGCCATACCGATGGGCTGCGGATAGACCGTGTAGCCACCCTGGCGCACACCGTGACAGGCCTCACTCCACCAGTTATACGACGGGATACCAAGACGGTCGACAGATATCGACTTGTTCATCATCAATCCCACCTTCTCCTCAGGAGTCAGCATCTTCAGCAGACTCTCCACACGCTGTTCTCTGGGCATGTTCGGGTTCTGCCACTCATACTTGAACTGGGCCGACGCACTGGTCAGGGCCAACATTGCGGTCACTGCCGCCAAAATCATTTTTCTCATTTTATACCTTATTTAATATGATAAGCAAACAGACTGGTTTAGAAGCCACCGCCTCCGAAACCGCCCCCTCCGAAGCCGCCACCTGGGAAGCCACCGCCACCACCTGGGAAGCCGCCACCGAAGCCACCGCCGCCGAAGCCGCCGCCACCACGACGATTGTTATTGCCACGGCCCTGACCATTACCACGGCCCTGGCCACCGCCGAAGCCACCGAACTGAGGTGCAGGACGCTTGGCGATATCGAGGATCAGCTTGATCAAAGCAGCACGACGCTGACTCCATGTGGGATAGTCGTCAGCCTTCAGCACATCCATCTGCATCTGGAAGCCGCCCATGCCGCCGCCACCGCCTTGCATGAAGTCCATGCTGCTGGTGGTGAGGATACAAGCCTTGGCCTTGCCTTCGGCAACCAGACGGTCTACGATGGCATCGGCGCCACCTACCTTGAACCAGCTCTCCATCGTGTCACCCGCACCAGGTACCAGCTGAATCATAGCCGGCATGGCAAACATACCCTGCTGCTGTCCGGCAGGCGTGGGCGATGTATACCAGGCCTCGCCCTGATCCAGATCGTAAGCTACGCGGCCATGCTCAATGTCACCCTGCGAGGCGAAGTTGTAAGGTGAATTGGGATTATCGGCAATGCTCCACTTGAAGCCCTTGTCAGGCGAGAGGTACATATTGCTGGGGTCGGCCACTGGTGTGCCGTCCACGATGAAGCAGTATCTGAAGGTCTCAAACATATATTCGCTCAGGGTGATGCTCCATACGCCTGTCGTGTCTTTCTCCATCGGCAGCGGTGCCTCGAGGATGTCGCTGTTGAACTTCACGCTGTCGGCCTCGGGTGCCTTCATGCGGAAGGTGATACCCTCTTCGGTATACTCTGGCGACACCACGGGACGCGGGAACAGACGGGCCATCGTAGCACCCGTGAACTGCTGCTCCTGACCGGTCTTGGCAGGAGCGGGCTGACCGTTCTTCATGGCCTCTTCTGAAGCCTTCTTGTTGAACAGCAGGGGCAGGGTCTTGCCAAGGAAATACTTGGCGTTCATCCAGGTATGTCCGAACTTGTCGTTGGTAAACTCCTTCACAGAGGTGATGCCCTTCTGGTCGAGGAACTCCATATAGTCGCGGGCGTTGCCATAGAGGAAGTCATCGGTGCCCACGCCGAGCCAGAACAGATGGATCTTCTTGTTGGTAGCGGCAGCATTGTCGTACACCTCAGGAATCGTGGTCGAGGTAAACGAGCTGTAGCTGCAGAGATACGAGAACTTATCCAGGTTGCTCAGACCGATGGCGAGCGCCTGGTTGCCACCACGTGAGAAACCGCCGATGGCACGGTTGTCGGCATTGTTCACCGTACGGTAGTTCTTCTCGATAAACGGCATCAGATCGTTGATCAGGTCCTTGCTGAACACGTCGCCGCCGAACTGCATCTGCGGGGCGCCGTTGCCTGCGGGAGCAGCCGGCTTCAGCTTCGAGGGATTACCATAGGGCAGCACGACAATCATCTCCTTGGCGAGCTTGTCGGCAATGAGGTTATCGAGGATGTAGTTCACACGACCCACCTTCAGGTACACCTCCTCGGTATCCGTCGTACCACTGATCAGGTAGAACACCGGATATTTCTTCTGGTCATTCTGGTTGAACGACATCGTCATCTGCGTGTAGCTGGGCGGCAGAATCACAACGGCATTGTTCGTAGCACCCAGGCTCTTCGAGTAGTAATGCACATACTCCACACGTCCGTGGGGCACATCCTTGATGTCGTGGATACGCTTGCCGTCGCTGATCTCCAGCAGACTGTTCTTAAAGCCCTCGTTGGGGAAATAGAGCTGGTTTCTGGGGTCCATGACACTCACGCCATCCACCACGAAGCAATAGGGATACATGTCGGGTGCAGCCGGACCGAGGGTAGCCGTCCATACACCGTTGGCATCTTTCGTCATCGGTTTGCGGCCGGCAAACTGGACATCCACCTGTACATCTTTCGCGTTGTCATTCCAATAGCGGAAGGTTACTGTACCGTCGGCATTCACGACGGTCGATTTCTCTGAGGCCCCTTGGGCCATGCAGTTGGTAGCAAAAGCAATCACTGCAGTTAAGGCAAAACATTTTAACTTCATCATAAAAATAGTATTAATAAGTTAGAAATTTCGAGCAAAGTTAACTAAAAATTATCGAAAAACAAGTCACTTTTATCAAGATTAATATTTTTTAAATATGTGATTGTTAATGTTCTATAATTGTACCTCGGGGCTTTTTACTTTTCCGGTTTTCATACGTCTATGTCTTATTAGAAATCATTCCAAAATACGTATTTTCATGAAAAAGTTCATCACATCCGTTCTCTTGGCAGCCTGCGCACAGGTCATGGCTGCTGCCACCGTCGCAGAAGAGTCAGCCGACGGTAAGTACACCATCAAAAACGGCGAGGTCACGATGACCATCGATGTCAACGGCGGCAAGATCCTGTCCTACAAGTACGGCGATGCCGAAGTCATCAGTCAGACCACGTTCCCCAACTCCTTCGGCAGCACCTTCTGGACGAGTCCGCAGAAAGAGTGGAACTGGCCCCCGGTGCCTGAGTTCGACCGTCAGCCCTATACCGTCGAGAATGGCGACAAGTTCATCATGACCAGTCAGGTGTCGCAGCGTCTGAAATACCGCGTCACCAAGACCTTCACCCCCAACAAGAAAGACCAGTCGATAGCCGTCACCTATACCATCAAGAACGAGTCTGACGAGACCCGCAAGGTGGCGCCCTGGGAGATCACCCGCGTGCCCAACGACGGTGTTATTTTCTTCGACGCGCCCATCGACGCCATCACCCCCGCAGGGCTCATGAATTTCCAGCCTGCCTTCGGACTGAGCTGGTTCCAGGCCGACGAGGCCCAGCAGAACCGCAAGATCAATGCCGATGGTAAGGGTTGGCTGGCCTATTGTGCCAAGGGTCTGCTGATGGTGAAGAAATTTGACGATCTGAATGCTTCGCAGCCCGCTCCCGACGAGGCCGAGATCCAGGTCTATGTCAACATGCGCAAGACCTTCATCGAGCTCGAGAGCCAGGGTGCCTACACCACCCTCCAGCCCGGCGAGGAACTCAAGTGGACCGTCACCTGGTACGTCGCCCCCTTCGATGGTAAAGCAGAAGCCAGCGAAGCCCTCAAGCAGAAAGTCAAGAGTCTCTTAGGCCTCTAATCCCAGACTGTTCAGCAATCCCGTTATCAGATCCCGTTGGTAACCAGGCATGATGATATGGTGGTTACCAATGGGATTTTTCATGAAATAATCCGTCTGACTTTTATCCGACAATTCTATCACCTGCTGCGTCCGACAGAGGTCGGGTTTGGCCTGATTGCGCACCAGCATACCCTCAGCCACGAAAGCACGTGAGAGATTACCTGCCATCTTGAAGATTGTCACCGGTCCTTCCTTCATAAAGCCCCGGATGCCCACGCCGATGCCCGACTCGAAATGCGTATCGTATTCATAGCGCTCCACCATATCCAGGGGGATGGTGCAATGGGCGAAGAGCATCTCGCCTTTCTCAGGATCAATCGTCGAGGGGTTAGCCTGAAAACCAGAAATGTCCAACAGCGAGCGCACAATCATCATCGACAGCATCGCCGGCACATCACCCTCACAACCGGCCACATAGCCTTCTGCATTCAGTTTCGCCAGTGCCAGACAGCCCGTGTTCTTCACCGCTGTGAGCAGGTCGAAGCATCGGATGGTAAATCCCGACAGCCGATACGTCATAACCACCTCCTTCAGCGCCTCGTAGATACGCTCTGCGCCAGCCATCACCGACGCCGGAGCCTCCCCATTCTCCAACTTGTCTATCAGCGTCTGCATAGGGATATCCACAAGTTCAATACCCAGGCGTTCTGCCACAATCTGCTTGTCGGCATGACTGGAGATGAGCCAGTCCGACGGCTCACCGACGATACCCAGCCGCGCGCCCTGCAGCCGTCGGCAGGCCTGTTCGATGGTCGTCAGAAGTCGGATGCGCTGGGCGATATACGCCGTACTGCCATGAATAATCTCACCCGCGATACCGTGCTGACGCAGATACGAGAGAATCTCCATCGAGGCAGCCAACGAATTACTCTTACCCGAAGTCAGCAGGTAGAAAGGCCGGCTGCTTTTGGCCTGCAGTTCAGGCAACAGCTGTTTGAACAGGCCCTCCGTGCCGCCCGTCCGCACATAGATCAGGCTCAAGTCCCCCTTTCCGTAGTCACTATAGTCGTTGCCTTTCAGTTCGTAATCAATGCCGATGCTCTCCAAAAACGCCTGCGTCACGGCATTTACCGCCTTCTCATCGTGCAACGCCGATGTCAGCGTAAAAATATCAATCGTCTGTTTCATACTGCAAAGATACACATTTCTTATGAATTACCAACTATTCAACGGTATTTTTAAAGCGGACCTTTACGCAAAGGCCCGCTTTCCATTTACCGACAGTCGAAAGATACTTGAGTATCTTAGACGCAGTCAAAGAGAATCTTCCTGCGGTTATCCTTCGGCCGCACCGCGAAGTGGATCCAATAGGTGGTGCCGCGTTTCTCGAGGATGAGCTCATCGAAGTCACGACGAGTACCGTCGGCGATATTGATGTGCGAAATGGTGGTATAATATAAACTTAAATTTAAATGCTTATGAAAAAGAAAAAAACAAAAAAAAATCGGCAAAAAGTTGCTCAGTTGATAAACTTTTTATATCTTTGCAGCGATGAAACGGAGAATCATAGCCTATAAGAACTACTATAAGGACTTCTTCGAGTCATTGGATGCGGGAACGCAAGAAAAGATTCTGTATGGAATGCTCTTGCTGAAGACCCAGGATCGCTTACCATCAAAATTCGTCAAACCGATACGCGACGGCCTCTTTGAATTAAGAATCGAATGGCAGAGCAATATCTATAGGATATTCTTCTGTTTCGATGAAGGACAATTGGTGGTGCTCTTCAACTGTTTTCAGAAAAAGACACAAAAGACACCAACCAAAGAAATTAATAAGGCATTAAAATTGAAAGCAGAATATGAAGAAGAGAAAAGAAATGGAAATATTTGATGTGGATGCACAGTTGGATGCAGCCTTCGGCAAGGAGGGTACACCAGAACGGGCTGCTGCTGAAGAAAGGGCCAATGCCTTTTTTACAGGGCAGATTATCGAGGAAGCCCGAAAGAATGCCAACATCACCCAGGAGGAACTGGCTGCAAGGATCGGAACCAACAAATCGTACATCTCACGCGTTGAGACTGGTCGTACAGAGCCAAAAGTATCTACTTTCTACCGCATTATTGCCGCCCTCGGTCTTACGGTGGAAATTACCTGAGTAAAAGAAAACGGGCTGGTGCCAAGATGGGTACCAGCCCGTTTTAGTATTATCAAAACAGTTCGATATTATCAAAACAGTTCGATGGCCTGTGGCTTCAGATAGGGTTTCACCACGTCGTAGGGTATGGTGAACTCAGGCTTTCCTGCTGCGTAGTACGAAATCTCGTATGGCTGATAGATAAAGGTGACGCCCTTCTCCGTCATATACGGCTCAGAGTCAGGCAGTGGCAATTCGTCGAGGCTGCCGTCGAACGACACCAGTTCTTCTTTCAGGTCCTCATCGCTCATGCCCTGCTTATCGCCTTCTTTGCTGAAATACTGTCGCAGTCCCTCTTTGATCAGGCGTTTGAACGCGGGCGTGTCGAGATCCTTCATCATGTCGTAGCCAAAACGCTGGCCATTGATCTTGCTGAAGGTTTGGCCTGCGTCGTAGCCGATGCCATGCGCACCACCCGTGTACTGGGTTACCGATGCCAGGAACGTCACGCAGGTATTGGTCTCATAAACCTTGTTCACCATCTTATAAAGGAACAGCTCGTCGACCTCTTCCTGATTGGCATCGCCACACATCTCCAGGAAGGTGCCCCACATGATCTCGACGTTTCTCTTCACCATCGCCTTCCCGTCAGTCAGCGGACCTTCATAGGCGCCACCCAGGAAATCGTTGATGAACTCACGCACCGCCTTCACCACGCTGTCGCCACCTGCCACAGGATAGTCGACCGCAAAACCGAGCTTGTAGGCGCCCTCCTCCTTGTCGAACGACAGCGTATCAGTTATCAGAGAATCCATACGGACGTCTTCGATTGCCTCAGCCGCAGTGCCGTCAACCGTAGCCGTCGTGTCATTGTCGCCGCCCTTACCGGTCATATGGCCGCAGGCTGCCATCATCAGTGCTGTTACAGCAAATACTAAAAACTTTTTCATACTGGTTTAGAATTCGTAGCCGAGGTTCAGGTAGAAATAGGGTTTCTTGGTGCGGTTGCTATAGCCGAGGGATGCGCCGATGGGGCCGATGAGCGTGTTGTAATAGTAGGACACCTGGCCACCGAGCAGGGTGCGGTAGTCGAGGAGCTGCCTGATCTTATCGGCATGCTGGGCACCGACCACACGGAGCAGTATGTAGCTGCTCTTGCCAATCTGCTCCTGCGCCTGCAGCTGGGCGGCCACGAACTGGTGGTCGATGTATTCTATATATCCGATACCGGCGAAGGGCATCTGCTGCTCGACATAATGGCCGAACCAGTCGCCACCGACGGTATTCCCGAAGACGGGGGGAACGATGGCGCCGAAGAGCAGACGGCCATAGAACATAGGCTGAATGGTAAAGCGGCTGCTGAGCGGCAGCGAGGTGCGCCAGTTGGCACTCACCTCACTCATACCCGGTTTCTTACCCAGTTTGGAACCGTCGGCCGCCAGATCATCGAGTTCGGCGAAATCGTTGGTGAGATAGGCATACTCGGCATTGAAGCGCGAGCCGCGTGTTGGGAAGTTCCAGCTATTCTCGCTGTTGTAGGCAAGGCGGGCACGGTAGCTGAAGAAATGCTCGTTCTTGAGCGACACCTGTTTGGCCGATTCCGAGCCGAGTTTGTTGCGATAGTGCAGATAGTCCCAGCGCAAGCCCATCTGCAGGTTGAAGTGGCGCAGGTCGAGGTTGAACGGCAGGATCTCGGCCTGGAACTGGTTATAGCGGATGTTGTAGTCGAGGTCGCCTTCGGTATAGATATCGACATCGTTGCGACGGAACGTATAGCTGAGCGACGGACGGGTAAAGGAGCGCGGGTGGGCAGTGAGTTCGGCACGGGCCATCAGTCGCTTGCCCAGTCGCAGGGTGATATCGGTATTCAGAGGCATGGCAGCCTTCAGGGGGATATCGAGGCCCAGTTGCACGGCAGCATATTCCTCCATGTCGTAGCGCACACCGCCATGCAGCTCCGCCGACTTGCGGTCGCCTGCCGAAAGGGTCACTATCACGCCGTCGGACTCGTCCCACTTCTTCTTTACCGAATCGCGGAATTCAAGGCTCCTGGGGGTCAGCTTGGGCAGTTTCACAGGCACCACGCGACATTCGGCCGTCTGATAGAAAAGGTCGACACGCATCGAGGTGGTGAGCTGCTGCTCCAACTCGGCATCGATGGTCTTGACGCGGTCGAGATTGAATTTCTGCGTCAGGAAACGCTTGTCCTGCGGGGTCATGTTCTCGAAGACAAAGTCGACGACACGGTGCTTGTCGGTCATGACATTCGGACGTATCGGATACAGGATGTTGGACTTGGCATTTTTGGGGATGCCGATGCGCTCCTTCAGGGCGATGAGCTCATCCCAATGGCGCATGGCCTCCTCCTCACCATAACGGATGAGCGAGTCGACGGCTTCGGCCGAGAAACTGGCGGTGGAGTAGCCATGAGGGTCGACATTCATATACAGGTCGGTAATGGCCTTGTTCTCCTCATATTTGTTGACGCAGTTGACGTCGATGATCTGTCCCACGATCTTCATGGTGCCCGTGATATCCTCAGCCGTCTTGGGTTTGCCCGACAGGGTGATGCCGATGACGATTTCGGCACCCATCTCGCGGACGACGTCGACGGGGAAGTTATTCTTCAGACCGCCATCGACCAATACCATATCGCCGATTCTGACGGGCGAGAAGGCGGCTGGAATGGCCATCGAGGCGCGCATGGCCTGAGGCAGCCGTCCGCTATGGAACACAATCTCGCGGTTGTCCATGATGTTCGTCGCTACACAGGCAAAGGGAATCGGCAGGTCGCGGTTGAAGTCGAGCGAGTCGCAGAATCCCAGACACAACTGACTGAACAGCTCTGCCAGGTTCTTGCCCCTGATGAGTCCGCCAGCACCCAGATCGCGCTTGCCGAGGGTCAGGCCCATGGAATAAAGATAGGTGTTCTGTTTTTTGCGGTCGCTAATACTCTGACGGTTCAGGTCTTCCTTGTCGGTAATGACGTAGATCCAGTCCTGTGCGCGCACCATCGAGTCGAGCGAATGGGCGTTATAACCGATGGAATAGAGTCCGCCGACGATGCTGCCTATCGACGTGCCCGCGATATAGTCGATGGGGATTCCCGCCTTCTCGAGCACTTTGAGCACACCGATGTGGGCCATGCCTTTCGCACCGCCACCACTGAGGACGACGCCCACCATCTTCCTTTTATCATCACGCACATCTTTCTGTTGTGCTTTCGCCGTGCCAGATATCAGCACGACCATCAAGATCAGTAGTATTTTCTTCATATCTATTCGAAAAAACCCGCTGATTTTGATTTCAGCGGGTTTAATTTTTAATGAGCGGAGAGAGAGGGATTCGAACCCCCGGTACCTCTCGGTACGGTAGTTTTCAAGACTACTGTAATCGACCACTCTACCATCTCTCCAGTGCTCGTTTGTCTCAAAAGCGGGTGCAAAGGTACAAATAAAAGTGAAGAGTGAAGAGTGAAAAGTGAAAAATTTGCTACCGCCATTCAAAATTTAACATCTTTTTAGATTTTAGCTGGTTAGAAGGTAGGCTGCACCTCGGAAATTCAAAGAAAATGTGTTTTTTCTTTGGTATTTCGCTCGGTTTGCACTACCTTTGCAGCGTGATTTATCCGAACAACTTCGAACAAAAGATAGGATTCGACGAGATACGCGAGCTTTTGAAGGCACGATGCCTGAGCACGCTGGGCAAGGAAAAGGTGGACGAGATATCGTTCTCCTCAGATGCTGATGTGGTGAACGAATGGCTCTCGCAGGTGCGTGAGTTCCGACGGCTGCAGGAGGAGAAGGACGACTTCCCCATGCAGTATTTCTTCGACGTGCGTGAGAGCATACGCCGCATCCGATTAGAGAATACCCATCTGGAGGAAAACGAGGTATGGGACCTGAGGCGCTCGCTGGAGACGATCGCGAATATCGTGAGGTATTTGTCGAGGAGTGAGGAGGGAGGAGTGAGGAGTGAGAATACCACGGAACATCCCTACCCCGCCTTGTACAGACTGACGGAGGGGGTGACGACGTTTCCTGCCATTATACGACGCATCGATTCGATATTGGATAAGTTCGGCAAGATCAAGGATTCGGCCTCGATGACGCTGGCCGGCATCCGCCACGACCTGGCGAAGATGGAAGGTTCGATATCGCGTACCTTATATACTATACTGCACGCTGCCCAGAAAGACGGGCTGGTGGACAAGGACGTGACGCCCGCCGTGCGCGACGGCCGATTGGTGATTCCCGTCGCCCCAGGCGTAAAGCGCAAGATCAGCGGTATCGTGCACGATGAGTCGGCCACGGGAAAGACCGTGTTCATCGAGCCGACGGAGGTAGTGGAGGCCAATAACAAAGTGCGCGAACTGGAGGCTGCAGAACGGCGTGAGATCGTCCGCATCCTCACCGTGTTCAGCGACGAACTCCGCCCTCATGTAGCAGAGATTCTCCACTCCTACGACTTCCTAGCACAGATAGACCTGATCTATGCCAAGACGGAGCTGGCCAAACTGACCAAGGCCTATGAGCCCGAGGTGAAGGCAGAGCCCGTGATCGACTGGATCAACGCTATCCACCCGCTGCTACAACTCTCATTGGAGAAGAAGGGGATGAGCGTTATTCCTTTGGAAATTAAGCTTTCGAGGAGTGAGGAGTGTGGAGTGAGGAGTGAGAATACTCAAGCTGCAAACAAATCTCACTCCACACTCCACACTCCACGCTCCACGAATTCTGGCAGATTATTAATCATATCGGGCCCCAATGCGGGCGGAAAATCGGTCTGTCTGAAGACGGTGGGTCTGTTGCAGTATATGCTGCAATGCGGACTGGCCATTCCCATTGGCGACCGCTCGACGACGGGACTCTTTGAGAACATCATGATCGACATCGGCGACGAGCAGAGCATCGAGAACGACCTGTCGACCTACTCCTCGCACCTGCTGAACATGAAGAACATGATGAAGCAGGCCAATGCGCGTACGATTCTGCTAATAGATGAGTTCGGCGGCGGCACAGAACCCGCCATCGGAGGCGCCATCGCAGAGGCTGTGCTGAAACAGCTGTGGCTGAAGAAGACCTTCGGTGTGATTACCACCCACTATCAGAACCTGAAACACTTCGCAGAGGATCATGAGGGGGTGGTGAACGGTGCGATGCTCTACGACCGCAACCAGATGCAGGCGCTGTTCCAGCTGAGCATCGGACAGCCCGGCTCCTCGTTTGCCATCGAGATTGCACGAAAAACGGGACTGCCTGAGGAGGTGATCAAGGACGCCTCGGACATCGTGGGCTCGGAGTATATCCAGAGCGACAAGTATCTGCAGGACATCGTACGCGACAAGCGCTACTGGGAGGGCAAGCGTCAGACCATCCACCAGCACGAGAAGTCGCTGGAGCATAAGATTACCCGTTATGAAGACGAACTCTCGGAGATAGAGCGCCAGCGCAAGGAGATTCTGCGCAAGGCCAAGGAAGAGGCCGAGGAGCTGCTGCGCGAAAGTAATAAGAAGATAGAGAATGCCATTCGCGAGATCCGTGAGGCACAGGCCGAGAAGGAGCGCACCCGACTGGTGCGCGAGGAGCTGAACGCCTTTAAGGAGGAACTCGACACCATTGATACCCGTGCCAACGACGAAATGATCGAGAAGAAGATCCGTCAGTTGCAGGAGCGCAAGGAGCGCCGCGAGAAGCGCAAGGCAGAAAAGGCTAGCAAAGCGGCCGAATCGGCCGCCAGTGGAACTAGTCAGACTAGTCCGGCTAGCCAAACTAGCGCATCCCCGCTCGCCGCCGGCGACACGGTGAGGATTAAGGGACTGACGAGCGTGGGTACTATCGAGAGCATCGAGGGTAAGATGGCGACGGTGATCTTCGGCGGTATGAAGACCAAGATGCGCGCAGAACGATTGGAGCATGCGGAAATGCCCAAGCAGGAGACCTCGAAACAGGAAGAGCGCAATGCCAATATCGCAGGTGCCTACGGCAATGCCTCGAAGGACACGCGCAACGTGATCGACAACCGCAAACTGAACTTCAAACAGGACATCGACGTGCGTGGCATGCGAGGCGACGAGGCCATCAATGCCATCACCTATTATATTGATGATGCCATCCTCGTGGGCGTATCGAGGGTGAGGATTCTACACGGCACAGGGTCGGGCATCCTGCGTCAGCTGATACGCCAATATCTGGCCACTATCCCCAACGTTTCGCACTTCCGCGACGAGCATGTACAGTTCGGCGGAGCAGGCATTACGGTGGTTGATTTAGATTAAGCAATCGCTCACAACAAATCTTAAAAAACCTAAATTTATTTGGCTAACTCGCTGATAATCCGTAACTTTGCAGCCGGATTCGCGAAAAAATCCACCAAAATTGCGACGTGACGTCGCTTTGTTTTGAAGAAGAAAATCTAAAGGATAACGCGGACTTTCTCGTGATGAGACATCCGCCTAAAGTATAGAGATATGATTCAAATTTTTAAGAAAGTAAGTGTGAGCCTGGTGGCCTTGACCATTACAATGGCAGCCTCAGCGGGAGGCGGAAGCAAGGGCACTCAAACATCAGGTTTCAACTGGAATCCAGTAATGGATGCGATTATTCAAGTAGAAAG
>CAMJBL010000048.1 GCA_946403845.1 uncultured Prevotella sp.
ACTATAAATATTACTACTAACCTAAAACAATCTATTAACCTTTTGACGTTGCAAAATTACAACGAAATTTCATTTTTTGCAAGAAAAGTACTGTATTAAGTGTAAAATTACCCTTTATTCTTGACATAAATCAAGCGATTGTGTGCGAAAACACTAAATATATATACTATTTTCTTGTTTTTTTTGCAAACTTAATGTATCTTTGCACCATAATTATTTAAATAAGGTATAGTAAGATGAAAAAACTATTGATTGTGGCGATTATTCTGCTCTTGGCAGTGCTGATGACGCAGATGGTTCCCGACAAACAGGCCCATAAGGAGGCCATGATGGAGGCGATAACGGAGTTTGTCGATGAGGAGGCTGAGCAAAGGGGCTTCGGAGACAATGTGTTGACGAATCTCGGCAAGGGTGTTGTCTTGAAAACCATAGAGACAGCCCTCAATTCCAAGCTGAAAGTCGACAATTACTTTATTCTTAATACGACGCATGTCCGTCTGCAGGGCAAAGACCAGATTCTGTCGCTTGGTATCTTCGGTCACGTGTTCACGTTCGACAAGAAGATGTTGCGTGAGAAACTTGAGGAGGCTACGAAGGTGAAGGAGGAGGCTGCCAGCGAGAAGGATGCTGCCAAGCAGAGCGCCAAAGAACTGAAGCAACTGCAGAAGGAACAGAAGAAGCGCGAGAAAGAACTTGAGAAAGAACAGAAGCGCAAGGAAAAGGAAGCCCAGAAGGAGCAGAAAAAGCGTGAGAAAGAACTGAAGAAAGAGCAGAAGCGCAAAGAGAAAGAGGCCAAGCGACTGGCTAAAGAGAGAGCAAAGGCTGCATGAGGGTTCTGATCGTCAATACGAGTGAACGGACGGGGGGAGCAGCCGTTGCTGCCAACCGGCTGATGAAAGCGCTCAACAATAATGGCGTGAAGGCGAAAATGCTGGTGCGTGATAAGGAGAGTGATGCCCTGACGGTGGTCGGACTCCCCAAGTCGCCGAGGCTCCATTGGCATTTTCTCTGGGAGCGGTTGGTCATTTTCTGCCGTCTGCATTTCTCCCGCAAGCATCTTTTTGAGATCGACATTGCCAATGCGGGTACTGATATCACCAAACTGCGTGAGTTTCAGGAGGCAGACATCATCCATCTGCATTGGGTCAATCAAGGCATGCTATCGTTGGGTGGCATCCGTAAGATTCTACAAAGCGGAAAGCCTGTGATATGGACCATGCATGATATCTGGCCAGCCACCGCTATCTGTCATCTCACCATGGGTTGCCATTATTATATCAACCGATGTGCCAATTGTAAGTATCTGCCGGGCGGTGGGAACAGTCACGATCTGGCTTCGCACATCTGGCGGAAAAAACAGCAGTTGCTGGCTGAAGGTAATATTTACTTTGTGGCTTGTAGCCGATGGCTGGAATCGGAGGCGAAGTCGAGCGCCTTGCTCAAAGGTCAGAAGATTACCAGTATTCCCAACCCCATCGATACGCATATCTATAAGAAAGGCAATAAGCAGGAGGCCCGTCAGCGACTGGGTCTGCCACAGGATAAGAAACTGATTCTCTTTGCCTCACAGCGTGTGACCAACGAGAACAAGGGGATGTCTTATCTCGTTGAGGCCTGTCGTCAGTTGAGTGACCTTCATAAGGACCTTTGCGAGGTGGTGATTCTTGGCGGGCATGCCGAAGAGATGGTGGCGCAGTTGCCGATGAAGGCGCACCCCTTGGGCTATGTCAACGATGAGCAGCGTGTTGTCGATGTCTATCAGGCTGCTGATGTGTTCGTGTTGCCCTCGCTCTCGGAGAACCTGCCCAACACCATCATGGAGGCAATGGCCTGTGGTGTACCCTGTGTCGCTTTCAAGGTGGGTGGAATCCCTGAGGAGATCGACCATCTGAAGAACGGCTATGTGGCAGCGTATCGTGATGCTACTGATCTGGCCAAGGGTATTGCCTGGGTGTTGCAGGAGGCCGACTATGAGTCGCTCAGTCAGCAGGCTGTCCATAAAGTGACACAATGCTATTCCCAGCAGAGTGTGGCCATCAAATATCTCGATGTCTATCAGCAGGCGATGGCCTTTATAAACTATAAACTTTAAACTATAAACAATAAACTCTAAACGATCACCGTAATGACCATCACCTACGTCACCATTACCTATCAGGCCGCGAAAGTGCTGCAGCGCACACTCGACAGCGTGCTCGAACAGGATTATCCCGATATTACGCACCTGATTATCGATGGGGCCTCGACTGACGGTACCATCGAGATGGTCAATGACTATATTGAGCGTTCGAATGCGGCTGATAATGGTCATAAGGTATTGCTCATGTCAGAGCCAGACAACGGCATCTACGATGCGATGAACAAGGGCTTACGCTCGCTTGATGGCGACTATGTCTGTTTCCTTAATGCCGGCGACTTCCTTCCTGCCCCTGACATTGTCACTAAAATAATGGAACAGGCAGATCATTTCTCTCACCTCTCACCTCTCACCTCTCACCTCCCTGCAGTCTTATATGGTGATACGGATATCGTCGATGGCGAGGGCCGTTTCCTGCATCATCGTCGTCTCGCTCCTCCGGAAAACCTCACCTGGAAATCGTTCCGTCATGGTATGCTCGTTTGTCACCAGGCCTTCTATGCCCGTACCGACTTTGCCATCGCGACACCCTACAATCAGAAATACCGTTATTCAGCCGATGTCGACTGGTGCATCCGCATCATGAAGGCGGCTGCTAAGGAGAATGTGCCACTGCTGAACCTGCATATGGTGGTGGTCAACTATACCGAAGAGGGACAAACAACGCTCCACCACCGCGAGTCGCTCTTGGAGCGCTACAAGGTGATGGAGAGTCATTACGGACGCATAAGCACATTCTTCATGCACTGTTGGTTTGCCGTCCGTGCCGTTTTAAAACCGAGTAACTAATTTATTTAAGTATGTATTTCCTTCCTTTTGTGATGTAGACACCCTTCGGCAGGTTGTCCAGATTGCCATCGTTACGCACCAGCCGGCCGTCGAGGGTATAGACAGGAGCTGTCTCTACATCAGCATTGATATGGTGGATAGCTGTGGCTGTAACAATACCAAACAATCCTTTCTCCACATAGTAGCCAGCCTGTTCAAACTTCAGGTCTGACGTCTGAGGTGCGCCTTGATTGCTGAAGATAATCATGGCGGGCTTTGTGGCAGAGGAGTTCTTCTGCTTCGTACCGTCCCACGTCCATTTCCAAACCTTATTGCCGTTGGGAGATGTGCCAATGAATTCGCAGTCTACGCCAGGCCAGTTCTGTCGCTGTGAGTAGGTGAAGTTTTCTGATGGAGAGTCTGACCAAGCCCAACAGCAGATGGTGTTACTCCATGTCGAGGGTGCCTCGAAGAATGCACAGACTTCACCTTCGTTGACTTTGCAGAAGTCGGGGATTGTCACCTCCGGCTCTTGCTCGGCTTCCTTATAAGTAAAGGTGCGCGTAATGATGCCCTTGACAGTGCTGCCTATGAGCAGACCCACTTTCAGCGTGGTGGTTTTGTCGATCTTGAGGCTGCTGCCTGATGCGACCTGTGTTCCATTTGTGGCCGAAGGTTCCGTACCATTGGTGGTATAGACCAGTTTGGCACCAGCGGTATTTGAAACGGCTGTCAGCACCACATCGAAGGCTTCTTCAAAGTCGCCGGAGCCTCTGTTAACCCAAGCCGTCTCCATGCTATTGGCCAGATAGTAGGCATAGTGGTGGCCAGTGAGGATCTTCGTCCACTGATCTTCTTCCGGTGTCAGTTTTGCCGTATTGCCCACGACCACCAGCAGCTTGTCATCGATCGTGTTGGCATAATAGGCAGTCATGTTCGGAGAACTGTATCTTGAATAGCTGGAGGTATTGGTAATACCAGCCAACTTACGAGCCTCGATCATGGCTTTGATCTCTGGCTTATAGGCCTGCCAGTGTTTCAGGAAGACACAGGGCGTTCCTGGCATAGCCAGCAAATAGGCATTGGCAGCAAGGGTATCCTTTTTCAGGGGACCATTCGATGAACCATCCGGACGCACTTCGGTATCGTGATTCTCTACGAAGGTAACCGCATACTGGCGATAGTTGCCACTCTGATAATTGCTGCTGACAAGCGGCCAGTTGCCGTCGTTCTGCTTGTTCAGATACGACCAGTCCTGCTTGTCGGTAGCATTTCGGAGCACATACTTAAACTGGAAATCAAAGGCGCCGCTGGTCTTGTCTGTTCCGTCAATCCAATTGCTGATCTTGCTGGAGCTATCCCAGTATTCGCCTACAGAGAATTGTGGCTTGCTGTCTTCGTTATACAGTTTGGTATAACTGGCACTATAACCCTTCACCATGTCGTAGCGGAAACCTACATAGCCGAGATCTTCCAACAGGAAATGAAGATATGCCTTTACGATACGCTGCACGTTCTCGCTCTTGTGGTCCAGGTCGCGCATACCGTCCCAGCCTTCACCCGTATCATTGTTGGCGCTCAGCGAATAGCCGTTATCCTTGGCCCATGTCTTGGTCTTGCCGCCATCATCGTTAGCGCAGATGTCTGTGGAGACCATCTCGTAGCTCTCGCCTTTCCAACTCTCTTTGGGGAAGTCCACCCAACTGCTCACGTTGCGACGATGGTTAATCACGACATCGGCAATGGTGCCAAGTCCTGCAGCCTTGAAAGTCTTGATCATCGAGCGCAACTGGGCCTCGGTGCCAAACGAACTGTTGTAGTCGTTAAACCACCACAGGTCATCGTATCCCATTGAGGTTCCGCCACAGTTGCCGCTTTGCGGAATCCAGATCAGATCGAAACTACTGGCCAGATCATTGGCCTGCTTCTCCAGCGTCACCCAACGAGTGTCGGAAAAGCTGTCCCAATAGAATCCCTGCAGCATCACACCGCCATAGTTGGCAGGCCATCCCTGAGCCATCATGCTGATGGTGGCGAAAAGGGCGATGAGTGTCGTGTAAAGTCTTTGCATAATCGTTCTTGTTATCTTGATTGTTATTGTTGGTGCAAAGTTATACAAAAAGCTGTTTGTTGGTACTCCAATTGGCTATAAATGTTTGATTCACAATGTGCAAACGGTTGCACAATGGTCAGCCCGAACAGATTCCCTCAATGGGGTTCATTGTTCGGAAGTGTGTTTCATTTTGCGTATAGGCGCACAGTTGTTTGCGTATAGGCGAACGATCGTTTGGGTATAGGCAAACAATGGTTAGTTAGGCATTCTCTTCCTTTTCTTCCTAGTCTTTTCCCCTGCGAGAATTAGTACGACTCCCTCCAAGACTTATTATAAAACGGTCACATGGTCACAGCTGTGACCATGTGACCATTTGCTATCTTCATTGACGTTCTAAAATGCGATATTCGAAGGGATTGAGCGTCAGAGATTCCTCGAGTTTCAAGTCCTGGTCAGACATTTCATCCTCGACCTCAGCACCTATCCATGCGTCAGGAATGCTGAAGCTTTTCGATTCATTGCGTACGTTTACGGCAATCAGGAAGCTCTTTTCGCTGTCCGTCCGTTCGAAAATGAGCACATCGTTGTCGGGCCAGGCCTTCGTCGTGCCTTTACGCAGGGCCGGATACTCGTTATAGAGGCCAATCAGTTGCTTGTATTCCTGATAGATCTCAGGCTTGGCGGTCCAGTCGACGGGAACATACTTGAAGAAGTTGATAGGCTCAGGATAACCGACTTCCTGCGAACCGTAGATGAGTGCGCCGCCATGTGGGAAGATGCTGGCCACATAGGCTGCCATTGCACCTCGGTCGTTGGTGAACTCCACACAGGGCGTAGCCTCGGTAGAGTGGTCATGATTGGTGGTGAAGCGCAGCTTAACCTTTCCGGCAGGGAGACTGTCGTATTCTGCTTTGTCGGCCTTGATGAGGTCGGAGGCAGGGGCACCCTTGAACACCTTCACCAGTTCGTCCTTATAGTCCCAGCCATAGTTCATGTCGAAGCCGCCAACGGTGAAGTTATCGACGTTCTTGCCCTCGGCCAGCATCACGATCTTCCGTTCGCCTGCAGCGGCTCGCAACTGTTCGATGGCATCCTTCCAGAAATCAGCAGGCACACCATCGGCCACATCACAGCGGAAGCCGTCGATGCCCACGTCGACAATCCAGAACTTCATGGCATCGATCATCGCCTCGCGCATGTCCTTGTTGTCATAGTTTAGGTCGGCCACGTCTTCCCAGTTCCAGGGTTGCGGACAGATGATGGTATCGGCCTTCTCATCGTAGGTGTACCAGTCGGGATGTTCCTTCACCCAGGGATGGTCCCATGCTGTATGGTTGGCCACCCAGTCGAGGATGATACCCATCCCATGTTCATGACAAACTTTTGCCAGGTTCTTGAAATCATCGATGGTGCCGAACTCAGGCGCAATAGCCTTGTAGTCGCTGATGCAGTAGGGGGAGTTCTTGCCTTTCTCGATGCCGATGGGGTAGATGGGCATCACCCACATGATATTGACACCCAGGTCGCGAATCGAGTCTATGCGGGCGGCTACAGCGTTAAGGGAATTCTCAGGTGCAAACACACGGGGATTGACCTGATACATGGCGATATCGTCGACAGCAGGCAGTTCGAAAGCCTCAGTCTTTGCTTCCTTGGCGGGCCTGCATGAAGCCAGCAGCGAAAGGACGGTAAGTGATAATAGTAATTTCTTCATAATTGTTGTTTGGGAAAAATCAAGCGAGCCGTTGCAATAAGCGGCTCGCCTGATTGAATATAGGTTATACTTTATTTCCTGCTAATAGTGTAGTAGGCCTTTGTCTGACAAAGCGGATAGAACTGGATGAAATAGCTTCCAGCCTCCGTAATCTTGAGGTTTGCACCGTCTTGAACCAGATTGTCAGCAGTGCCACCCCAGTTGATGTCCCAGCCATCGTTGGCACGGAACTTGAACTCGTCGGCAGCCAGCTCGACTGTTCCTTCCCAAGCCTTCGTCTCAGGATTGTAAGTCAGGTCGGTGTCTTCGCTCCAACCGCCAGCCTGAGCCGGACCAATAATGCCAATACCACTGATGGGCGTCAGCTTGTAGGTCATCTCTGCCAGGTTAACCTCAGCGCGATAGAAGCCAGGCTCTGCTAAGACATTGCCAGAACCGCCGTCGTCGATCAGCGTACCAGACAGACCATCGTCGTTGATGGTACCTGTACCATAGTTGCCCTGACTCCAGTCGTTGAAGGCACCTGTGAACTTGAAGGCACCCTTGCCACCAGACCAGTCGGCATCCTGAGCATAGAAGAAGCCAACGTAAGTACCGTTACCGTCTGCACAGTAGAGTGGCTGTTCGACAGCACCCCAGTCGTTGTTTACACCAGCCTCGTAGATGTACTCCTGGAAGTTCAGCGGGGTAATGGTGTAGGTCATATCCGACATGTTGATCTGGAAGCGGTAGAACTTAGCCTTACCATCGACACAGAAGGAGTGGTCGCCGTCGAGGTTATAGCGACGGTCGAACGAACCGCTCAGGTCGGTGCTGGCTCCGGTAGTTCCGAAGAGTTTGTTCCATGTACCCTCGCCGACAGCATCCATAGCCTCGTCGTCACCAAATGCGAACCAGATGTCGCCAGTGCCGCCATTGCCTTCGAAGACATATGTGAATACGGGGTCGGTGAATACATCAGCACTGCTATGGCTGAACTTCTGACTCTTATCGCTGCTCCATGAACCAGGACCGCCAATCAGATAGTAGTTCTCTGCGATATTCACAGGTTCAATCTTGTAGCTATACTCCAGCATGTCGAGGGTAATGCGGATTTTCTTGGCACCCGTTACGTGGAAGGAGTGGTCGCCACCCAGGTTGTAACGGCGATCCATTGTTCCTGTAAGGTCCTCACTTGCACCCTTGGTACCGAAGAGCTGAGTCCAGTCGCCAGCTGCTACTGCATCGATGGCAGTATCGTCGCCGATAGCAAACCAGCAGTCGTCACCACCAGCATCAACAATGATTGTGAAGATAGGATCTTCGTACACATCGGCATCGCTGTGATTGAACTTCTGCGTATGAGCACCGTCGGCGCTCCAGCCACCAGCTGCACCGATGACATAGTAAGCAGGCGAAATCTGAACCTTGAACAGCGGTGTGAACTGTACGGTACGCTCTGCGAAAAAGTTCTCGCCCGGCTTTCCGATGATGGCCTCAGCCGTTCCACCTGTTACGGTATAGAGAATGGTGCGGACGAATACCTCTGCAGTAGCAGGATTACGCGTGATCTCGTTGAAATAAGCGTCCTGCAAGAGGCTTGGATTGACACTAATCTCATTAGAGCCATCAAGACTATTGGCATCGAGAATGATTGAATTGGCAAAGTCGGCATCCTTGGAGAACTCCACTTCAGCCTTCAGGATGGTGTTTGCAGGCATGGCGCCTTCATTCACCGTGACGGTACCAATGGGAATATTCTTAACGGTTCCTGTCTCCTCGTTGATATAGTCTGCCAGATTGAGAGTGCCTGGCACTTGAGCAGCAACACTCACGTCGCTCATCTGAAGCAGGCTCTCAGGCAGATTTGTCTGTGGCACGAACTCAGTATCGAAGTCCTGATTACAGGCCACGAGTCCCATGCTGAGAAGAGCCATTGTATATAAACCTAATTTTTTCATCTTCTTATTCATTTGATTACATTATCATTAATACTGACGAAATTATTTCTTCTCGAACTTAACAGTACCCTTGTTCAAGTTGACAGTAAGTTCCAAATCGCCACCAGGGAATCCGTTGAAGGTGTAAGACCCCTTACCCTTGAGAATAGTGCCATTGAATACGCCATCAGAACCAAATTCAAATTCTGTTGCAGTGTCGTCAACAATGAATCCATAAGAGTCGCCACCATCCCATCCGGTAAGTTTACCGTAGAAGCGGAAGGTAAGATCGCCCTCAGGCATTGTAACTGTACCATTGAAGATACCACTACCAATCTCGGTTTCCATGATGAACCAGTTACCCTCAACAAGCTTGTCCTTGTTGCCAGGAGAAGGCTCAGGCCAACCGCAGCAAGAACCGATAACCCAAAGGGTAGCCTTGCTTGGGATGTTGCAGTAAGCTGCCATGTGGTTGAAGCTTACAACATTTGAGGTAATGACAGTGCCAGGGATGACCTCAGAAGTGGTAGTCTGGATATTTGCTGTGACGCGCATATCAACCTTACGGAAGCCCATATCTACATAGTCGTCCTCGGTCTTAAATCCATCAATCTTACAGATAGCCTTGGCAATCTCCTCGCCACTGATATTTGCTTCGCAAGAAATAAAACTGGTTTCCAGAGGCTCCCAAGTTCCATTCATGCCAACCTCAATCTTATAGTTAACTACGGTGTTCACACCATAGTTTGGCTGAGACCAAGTCAGGTGCACAGTATTATCCGGAGAAAGCTGGATATACTGATCAGCTACAGCCGACGTGTTCACCACAAATGTTGAAGCGGTGTGATTCGGGCCGAGTGTGGGATTGTCGTCGCGGTCGGAATCGCAAGCTGTGAACAGCATGGCGATAGCAGCGAACAGCAAACCACTCTTAAAATATCTTGTTTTCATAACTTTCAATTTTCAATTAATTATTAATATCCAGCATTCTGCTTCAGATTTGGATTCGACATGCAATCGCTAGAAGCCAATGGGAACAAATTGTACTTGCTGTCAACAGCGTGAGGCGTTCCTACATTGCTGTTCATACCCTTATGTGACCAGAGGTAATCGCCTGTGGTAAGGAGGTTGAAGCGAACCAAGTCGCTACGACGGTGACACTCCCAAGCTAACTCGCGAGCACGCTCATTGATAATATCGGAAGCGCTAGGATTAGCAATCTCATCTACACCAGCACGTGTACGGATAGCGTTGAACTTAGCAATACCATCGCAGCTAACGCCACCTACGACCTGACACTCAGCCAGCATCAGATAAACGTCGCCAAGACGGAATACCGGGAAGTCGGTGTCGGGGAATGAGTTGGCATCAGCCAAAATACTGCCATCAGCCTTCAGGTTGGTGAACTTGGTGAATGCATAGCCACTGAAGAAGTCGCTGATGTCCTTAATCTCCTTGCTCTGACCATTGGTGAAGAATGTGGCACGCTGGTCGCCTTCCTCAAACTTGTCGACAAACTGTGGAGTAACACGCAGACCGCCCCAGCCATTGCCACCAAGTCCGTAATCGGCATAAGCCATATTACCACCCACCTGACCATTGATGATATAGGTGGTACCACCGTATGCCTGGGTATTGATGTGATCCTGATAGACGCTGAAGATAATCTCATGACCTACGCCCAGCATCTGGTCGTTGTCAGCGCAGAACAGTTTCCACCAGTTATTGGCCGACTCCAGCTTGTAACCCAATTCAATAATCTTATTGCAGTATTCTGCGCACTTCTGATAGTTGGCCGAACCTGTGTAAACACCAGCATTCAGATAGAGCTTAGCCAGAATCATGTAGCAAAGGCCCTTACCGGCGCGATATTTCTCGGGATCAGCAGGCAGAATCTCAGCTGTTTCCTCCATATCTTTAACCAGCCAGTTGAAAAGATCAGCACGACTGATTTGCTGTGGGTTCGCACCACCCACCTCTGAATTCTCATCGGTGAAAGGCACGTTACCAAACAGGTCGATGGCGTGCAGATAGCTCAAACCACGAATGGCGCGAGCCTCAGCGCGATACTGCTGCAGAACGGCATCGTTGATGCCAGCCTTGTCAATCTGACGAATCACCTCGTTACAGATAGAGATCTGATAGAACACACGGCTGTAGGCAGCACTGACGAATACGTCAGAAGATGTCCACTGCAGTCCGTGCAGGTCTTTCAATGTCTGGTCGTTCCAACCGATAACGGCCTCATCGGTAGGCAACTCCTGCATGTTGTACAGGGCGCGCAGATACTGACCGAAACCACCATCGATACCCTCGATGTCAGGGCTACCGCTGTCACCATCCGGTGAGCTAACAGAGAGACCCGAGTAGCATTTTGCCAGCATTTGGTTGTAGGCCGCTGGGCCGGTGAGCACATTCTCCGGCGTGTCGAGGTTGGGGTCGATTGGCGTCACATCCAGATCACCCACACACGCTGTCAGCGACACGGCGGTAGCAAAGGCAAAGCTGTAAATTCCGTTTTTCTTTATATTGAATTTCATATTCTTATCCTCCTATTAATTAAAAGTTAAAGCTTGCACCTAAGATGAAGTTGCGTGAGCGGGGATACATGTTGTTGTCGATACCATTACCAACCTCAGGATCTACGCCATCGTAGTTGGTGATGGTGAAGATGTTCTGAGCGGTGAAGTTCAGACGGCACCAGTCAGTGACGTTGTAGGCCAATGTCACCTTGTCGAGCTTCAGGAATGAAGCATTCTGTACATAGTAGTCGCTCTTATACTGAGCCTGCGCAAAGTTGCTGTAAGGAGCAGTCGATACGCGGTTACAGATAAAGTTGTTGGTCCACATGTCGGCCTTCATCTCAGTATTAGAAGCGACATTGTTGTAAACATAGTTACCAAGGCTTGAGCGGAGTGATGCAGAAAGTGTCCACTTCTTGTAGCTCAGTTCGGTGTTCAAACCGAGGTTAACATCTGCATCGGGCTTGTAATAGACGTAACGGTCATCATCGGTAATTTGTCCGTCGTGGTTACGGTCAACATATACGCCCTCCAATGGCTTGCCATCCTCGCCGTAAACCTGCTGGAATACATAGAACGAGCTGACGGGGTTGCCCACCTTGTGAATCTGGATGTTGTTACCAACACCACCGGAGATACCACCAGTCTCAACACCAGCATAGTTCGGATCGTCGCTGGCTGTCAGACGGGTAATTTCATTCTTGTTGTAGGCAATGTTGAAGCCAATCTCCCAACGCAGATCCTTCTTCTCGATGGGCACTACATTGATGGCACCCTCGATACCCTTATTCTCCAAGTCACCTACATTCATCAGCAGGTAGTTGGTAAGGTTGGTACCAGCGGCTACAGGAACCTTGTTGAGCAGGTCCTTGGTCTTGCGCTGATAAACATCGATGCTACCGTTGATGCGGTTGCGGGCGAAACCGAAGTCCAAACCAATGTTATAGGTTGTTGTCTCCTCCCACTTAATCTGAGCAGCATAGCCCTTTGGAGTGATTGGGGTGACAACGGTGTTGCCAAACATGTAGAGTGAACCATTCTGGTTGGTGTGATAAGTAGGAATTGATGGATAGTCACCCTGGTTAATGTTCTGCTGACCGGTAATACCATAACCCAGACGCAGTTTCAGGTTCGACAGCCAATCGGCATCCTTCAGGAACGGCTCCTCGCTGATACGCCATGCCAGAGCTGCTGATGGGAACAGACCCCACTTGTTGTTCTGGAAACGTGATGTACCATCGTCACGGAGTGTGAAGGTGAAGAGGTAACGGTCTAACAGCGAGTAATTCAAACGTCCATAGAATGAAACGAGATAACTCTCAGTCTTAAAGTAGGGTTCAGAAACGGGATAGGCAGCATTGGTACCATCATTGGCAACCTTCACATCTTTTTTCTCGTTATAAAAGCGCTGCCAGCTGTAACCTGCCATTACATCGAAGCGGCTGCTGATCTCCTTCAGTTCCTTGGCGTATGCCAGATAGAACTCCAAGGTCTGGTCGCGACGCTTCTGGGTGTACTTCTCCCACGCACCTGTACCGTTTTCAACCTTATTATGGTAAGAGATCTCACTATACTGATCGCTGACATTCCAACCTGAAGTGGTAGAATAATCAAGACCGAGGTTCAAGTTAGCACGGAGGCCATCAAGGAACTTAAACTTATAGTCGAACTGAGCGTTACCTACAAAACGACGAACGTAAGAGTCCTTGTTCTGCTGATTCAGCTGAGCGACCGGGTTAAGCGTTGACATGGTGTTGGGTGCACCATTGCTCTCCCAACGGAAGTATTCACCATTATCTTTATAAACAGGCTGCAGCGGGTTGTACTGAACTGCAGAACCAATAGCGCCCTCATCAGCAAACGAGTTGTGCGTAAACACGCCCTTTGCATTCAGGTTGATGGTCAGACGGTCGTCGAGCATCGTTGGCGTCAGGTTGAAACCGACAGAAGTACGATTCATACCAGAAGTTTTCAAGTTACCATCGTTGTTCAGGAAACCTGCACTGACGCGATATGGCATCTTAAAGGCACCTTCGTTAGCAACATAACCACCAGTGACGCTGGCGTTGATTTCCTCAGCAAAAGCATTCTTGTAGATTTCGTCCTGCCACTTGGTGTTGGCATTTCCTAGAGCTGCAACAGCAGCTTCTTTATCACCATAATTGGCCATAAAGAACTCACGGAAAGCATCAGCACCCAGCACGTCGACCTTCTTGGCAACGGTCTTGAAAGTACCGCTCATGTCGACATTGATACGGGGCTTCGCACCTGCCTTACCCTTCTTCGTGGTAATCAGGATCACACCGTTTGATGCACGGCTACCATAGATGGCGGTAGCAGAAGCATCCTTCAAGATTGAGAAGCTCTCGATGTCATTAGGGTTAATAGTGTTTAGAACGTCGCCGCCTGAGATGTCTGTCGAGCTAATGGGCAGACCATCGATAACGATCAGAGGGTCGTTAGAGGCTGAAAGTGACGAACCACCACGGATGCGGATTTTTGATCCTGCACCAGGGGCACCACTATTGGTTGTAATCTGCACACCAGGCGTCTTACCTTGCAACAGATCAGCCGGAGAAGTGGCAAGACCCTTATTCAACTGGTCGGCTTCAACTGACATGACCGAACCTGTTGCATCGCTCTTGCGTACGGTACCATAACCGATGACCACCACGTCCTGGAGAATAGTCTGGTCATCTTGTAATGTTACAGTAAGATTCGGCGCAGCCTTCACTGTGGCGGTCTGATAACCGACATAAGAGATAGTGATGTCTGCACCCTGATTAGCTTTCAGTACGAAATTACCGTCGAAATCAGTAATGGTAGCGGTTTGTGTACCGTTTACGCGTACTGTTGCGCCGATAATGGGTTCGCCTGTAGCATCTTTCACATGGCCTTTGACGTCAATCTGAGCAAAGGCGCCTACCGATAGGAACAGGCCTAACAAAAGGCCGAGCATCCTTAGCGGGAATTGAATGTTTACCTGCTTCATCATTACATTAATTAGAGTTAAATATTATACTTTAGTCAATTCGTTCGTTGTTAGTCGTATTCCGACGGTGCAAAATTAAGAATCTTTTCGCCTCATTATTCTTTTTTTTGTTTAAAATCGTTATTAGAGTTGCGCAAACGTTTGCATTGATATATGTCAACTTTGGGGGTAAAAAGTGAATAGTGAATAGTGAAAAGTATTATCTTTGCATCGAAAACTAAAAACGTGATGGAGAAAAATGCCCCACTGACAATGAAAGATATCGCTCGGGAATTCGGTATTTCCGTGGCTACAGTGTCGCGTGCGCTGAAGGATTCGCCCCGTATCAGCGAGGAGCGTCGCAAGGCCATCCAAGTGTATGCGCGCGAACATAATTTTTATCCTAATGCGGTGGGTGAAGCGCTGCGCCACAGCAAGGTGATGCCATTGCGGCTGATAGGTGTTGTCGTGCCGGAATTAACTCATTACTATTTTTCCTCTATCCTGACAGGTATTGAAGAAGCGGCTTCAGCTCGAGGCTATAACATCATGGTGTCATTGAGCAATGAGAAGTATGAGCGCGAGGTTCGTATCTGTGAGAATTTCCATCGCAGCAAAGTGTGTGGCGTGATTGTGTCGCAGTCAAAGGATACACGCAACTATGACCATTATCAGAGGCTGATAGATGCCGGTATTCCGCTGGTGTTCTATGATCGGATATGTACAGGCGTGAATGCCAGTCGTGTGGTTGTCGATGACTATTTGGGAGCCTATAATGCTGTGACCCATCTGATAGAGACGGGTTGTCAGCGCATCGCTTTCTATGGGGGGCCGATGCAGCTGGAAATCTCGAAGAACCGCTATAACGGCTATAAGGATGCCTTGTTGAAGCATGGGCTTGCAGTTGACGAATCCATCGTCCGTCTCTGCGACAATCGTGCTGAGGCTGAGACGATTACGCCTGAGCTATTAGCGCTTGACCATCGGCCTGACGGTTTCTTTGCCATCAATGATGATACGGCTATCGGTATTTTGTATACCGTGAAACGGGCGGGCTTTAAGGTGCCCGACGACATCAGCATCTGCGGCTTTACCAATGGTCAGCGAGCCATCGCCTGCGACCCGATGCTGACAACGGTTGAACAGCGTGGACGTTTGGTTGGCGAGGAGGCTGCTGAGATCCTGATCGACAAAGTCGAGGGGCTCAGTCCCATTGAGAAGGTGGAGAAACGTGTCGTCCGTACACGCCTTATTATTCGCGGAACAACGAGATAGTTTATAGTTTACAGTTTATAGTTTATAGTTTAGATATGAAGCAGAAGCCTGATTTAAGTTTTTGGAATTTGTGGAATCTGAGTTTCGGATTTTTTGGTGTGCAAATTGCATATGCGCTGCAAAGTGCTAATATCTCGCGTATCTTTGCCACGCTGGGTGCAGACCCTCATAATCTCAGCTATTTCTGGATCCTGCCCCCGTTGATGGGTATTCTTGTGCAACCGATTGTCGGTACGTTGAGTGATAAGACCTGGACCCGCTTCGGTCGTCGTATCCCTTACCTGTTCGTGGGTGCGGCAGTAGCCGTTCTGGTAATGTGTCTGCTGCCGAATTCAGGCTCGTTAGGCCTTACCATCAGTGCTGCCATGATGTTTGGACTGATAGCGCTGATGTTCCTCGACACGAGCATCAACATGGCCATGCAGCCATTCAAGATGCTGGTGGGCGATATGGTCAACGAGAAGCAGAAGGCCAAGGCTTACAGTATCCAGTCGTTCCTCTGCAATGCAGGAAGTGTGGTAGGCTACGTGTTCCCGTTTGTCTTTACGTTTATAGGCATAAGCAATGTGGCTGAGAAGGGTGTTGTTCCTGATTCAGTCATCTGGTCATTCTATATCGGTGCTGCCATCCTCATTTTGTGTGTCATCTACACCACGTCGAAGGTGAAAGAGTGGAATCCACAGGAGTATGCGGAGTATAATGGGGCTAGCCATTCTAGCCAATCTAGTCAGGCTAATCAGACTAGTGAGTCTAGTGGCAACTGGCTCACCCTGCTCAAGAATGCCCCTTCCACTTTCTGGAAGGTCGGTCTGGTGCAGTTCTTCAGCTGGGCCGCAATGCTTTATATGTGGAACTATACGACGGGTGCCATTGCTGAGGTGGTATGGAATACTACCGATCCTGCCAGTGAGGCGTTCCAGGAGGCTGGCAACTGGGTGGGAATCCTCTTTGCCGTTCAGGCCGTAGGTTCTGTCGTCTGGGCTGCCCTACTTCCACAGTTCAAGAACACGAAACTGGCTTATTCCCTGAGTCTGGTGATTGGTGCTATCGGCTTCGTGATGGTACCTTATATCCATGATCAGTACTTACAGTTCTTGCCGTTCCTGATGATTGGTTGTGCCTGGGCTGCGATGTTGGCCATGCCTTTCACCTTTGTGACAAACGCCTTGCAGGGCTATGGTCATATGGGAGCTTATCTGGGATTGTTCAATGGCACCATCTGTATCCCGCAAATAGTAGCGGCTATCTGTGGCGGTGCTATTCTCTCGCTCATCGGCCACCATCAGTCGTCGATGATGATTGTTGCAGGCGTCAGCTTCCTGATTGCTTCTGCCTGTGTGTTTGTGATAAAAGTGAAAAAATAAAGAGGAAGAGTTATGGAACAAAGCATGTTTTTTGAGATTTGTGGTTGGCTGGCCAGTGTTACGATGATTCTGGGTTATCTGCCTCAGGCTATCTATACCATTCGAACGCGCGATACCGAGGGCATAGCACTGCCAACTTTCCTGATGATGGGTATTGGTGGTGCCTGCTTTATGCTCCAAGGTATTTCTCATCAGCCGGAACCTCTTTGGGCCCTGTTTATCACCAACCTCATTACAACGACATCTTGTATCATTATATTCGCCATCAAAGTCTATAATGATTATATTAAGAAGTAAGGCGTGCAACCGTTTGCACAGGAATAATAAAACATAAGATCTATGAAACTGCAATTTAATCTGGAGTATCATACCACGTTCGGTGAAGAACTGGTACTGAACATTCTATCGGATAAGAAGGTGGAACAGCACCAGATGGCCACCCTCGACGGACAGCATTGGTCCTGTGAGTTGAGCAAGTCGCTGAAGGCAAATGCCTACCTCGACTATTATTATAGTGTGTATCGTGGTGATCAGGAAACGCGCCATGAATGGCTCACAGAACCCCATCGTCTGGAGTTTGCTGCCATCCGAGGCATCCGATATACCATCTATGACCACTGGATTGACATCCCTGAGGATAGCTATATGTATTCCTCTGCCATTACAGAGTGTGTGGCTGCCCGAAAGCGTAAGATGAGTGAACAGCAGGAATATGGCCGCACTGTTCGGCTGAAGGTCCGTGCGCCTCAACTGCGTGGTAACGAGCGATTGGCCATCCTCGGTGGTGGTGAGGCATTGGGCAATTGGGAAGCCAAGCGTGCCCTGAATATGACTGAGCATGAAAGCAATGAATGGGTTGTCAGCCTGAATGCCGACAAACTGCCAAAGACCTTTGAGTTCAAATTCGTGGCACTTGATGAGAAGGTAGATGTGACACCACTTTGGGAGAACGGCGTGAATCGTACGGTTACGCTGCCAGATATCGAATTGGGCGAGGTGGTCGTCTATGAGCTGTCGCAGGCTTATTTCCCCGTCTACCCGTGGAAAGCTGCCGGGACGGTGATTCCTATTTTCTCACTTCGTAGTGAGGGAAGTTTCGGTGTTGGTGACTTCGGTGACCTGAAACTGATGATTGACTGGTGCGACAAAACGAAGCAGCGTGTGCTTCAAGTACTACCGATCACAGATACCAATATGACACGTACGTGGCAGGATAGTTATCCCTATAATAGCATCAGCATCTATGCCCTTCATCCACAATATACCGACTTCCGTCAGTTGCCGCCCCTTAAGGACGAGGCCAAACGTCAGGCATTCGAGGCCCTGCGCCAGGAGCTGAACGCACTGCCACAGATTGACTATGAGCGGATGTTCACTGCCAAGATAGATTATCTGCGTGAGATTTTTGCACAGGAGTGGGCCACTGTACAACGCCGTGAAAGCTATAAGAAATTCTTCGATCAGAACAAAGAATGGCTGGTACCCTACGCTGCCTTCTGCTATTTCCGGGATCTATATGGTACGGCAACCTTCTCTGAGTGGCCCAAGGATGCCACACTTCAGAGTACGCAGAAATCCACGTTCAAGGGAAAGAAAGAACTGCAGTTCTGGTATTATGTGCAGTATAACCTCGATGCACAGATGCGTGAAGCTCATGCCCATGCCCGTGCCCATCGCGTGATTTTAAAAGGCGACATTCCCATTGGCATCAGTCGTGATGGTGTTGAGGCCTGGGTCGAGCCGAAGTATTTCAACCTGAATGGTCAGGCAGGTGCACCACCTGATGCATTCTCTGCTGATGGTCAGAACTGGGGATTCCCAACTTATGATTGGGATGAGATGCTTAAGGATGGTTGCTCCTGGTGGGTACGACGCTTCCGTAAGATGGCAGAATATTTCGATGCCTACCGAATTGACCACGTGCTAGGCTTCTTCCGCATCTGGGAGATTCCAATGCCCTACCAGTCTGGTTTGATGGGGCAGTTCTCACCAGCCCTTGGCATGAGTCGCGAAGAGATTGAGGCCTATGGCGTGTCATTTAACGAAGGTCTGTTCCTGGTTGACCACAAGCGTGACGACCGCTGGCATCCCCGTATTGCCGTGCAGTATCAGGAGACATATCAGCAGCTCAGCGAAGATCAGAAGTACTGTTTCAACCAGCTTTACAACGACTACTTTTACCGTCGCAACAACCAGTTCTGGTATACCGAGGCGATGAAGAAGCTGCCCAAGCTGGTACAGGCTACCCGCATGCTCGTATGTGCTGAGGATCTGGGAATGGTGCCCGATTGTGTGCCTTGGGTGATGAACGAATTGCGCATCCTCTCGCTCGAGATTCAGTCGATGCCGAAGGATCCGACAACACGCTTTGGTAAGTTGTCGCATAATCCTTATCGTTCTGTCGACACTATCTCCACCCACGATATGGCTACATTGCGCCAATGGTGGGATGAGGACGAGGAGCGC
>CAMJBL010000049.1 GCA_946403845.1 uncultured Prevotella sp.
CTCTGCCACCATCGTCAGTGGTGCCATGGCCGAGCGCACGAAGTTCTCGATGTATCTGATTTACAGTGCAGTCATCTCGCTGTTCATCTACCCCATCGAGGGTCACTGGACCTGGGGTGGCGGCTGGCTCTGCAACGATGCTGCCGACAGCTTCATGATGTCGACATTTGGCGATGTATTCCACGATTTTGCAGGTTCTGCCATTGTGCATAGCGTGGGTGGTGTACTGGCCCTGATTGGTGCCCTGGCCCTTGGTCCTCGTATTGGTAAATATGGCAAGGACGGCAAGAGCCGCGCCATTCCTGGTCACAACCTGACGATGGCTGCCCTGGGTGTGTTCATCCTCTGGCTCGGATGGTTTGGTTTCAACCCCGGCTCTCAGCTTGCTGCCTCTGGCGAAGTGAACCGTATCGCCATCTCTCACGTGTTCCTGACCACCAACCTCGCTGCTGCAGCAGGTGGTGTAGCCACGATGTTCCTCACCTATATTAAATATGGCAAGCCCTCACTCTCTCTGACGCTCAACGGCGTGCTGGCTGGTCTGGTGGGTATCACGGCTGGTTGTGATCTCGTATCGCCCTTCGGCGCTGTGATCATTGGTCTCGCCTGTGGTCTTGTACTGGTCTACGCCATCGAGTTCATCGATCACGTGCTGCATATCGACGACCCTGTGGGTGCCAGCTCTGTACATGGTGTCTGCGGTATCCTCGGTACCCTGATGACAGGCCTGCTCTCTACCAGCAACGGCGCCTTCTATGGTCACGGTTGGGGATTCTTCGGCGCTGAGTGCTTCGGCATCTTGGTCATCGACCTCTGGGCAGCTGCCTGTGGTTTCGCCCTGTTCTATGGCATCAAGAAGGTCCACGGCCTGCGTGTCGGCAAGCGCGTTGAGGAGGAAGGCCTCGACATCTACGAGCATGGTGAAGCCTGCTACAACTAAGTGAATAGTGAAAAGTGAATAGTGAAAAGTGAAAAGAATTATGAAAAAGATTGTTTTAATGGCCATGATGATGGCTACAGGATATAGTGCTATGGCACAAGAGATAGAGACAACAGTAGCAACGGATGTTGTAAGTAGTTATATTTGGCGTGGACAGGATCTGGGAAGTACCGCCATCCAGCCGACACTCGGTGTGGAATACAAGGGACTGTCGCTGACCGCCTGGGGCAGTTACGGACTGGCTGACCCCTCGGACACGAAGGAGTTCGACCTTACCCTCGCCTACTCGGCTGGCGGATTCAACATCGGCATTACCGACTACTGGTTCAATGCCGGACAGGATCCTGATGCCCGCTACTTCAAATACGATGCCCATGGTACGAACCACGTCTTCGAGGCCACCGTCGGCTACGACTTCGGACTCGCCTCGCTGCAGTGGTATACGAACTTCTCAGGCAACGACGGTGTCAACAAGGACGGCAAGCGGGCCTATAGCAGTTATGTAGAGGCGAATGTCCCATTCAAACTTGCTGCCGTCGACTGGACTGCTACGGCCGGCGCCGTCCCCTTTGCCACCGACTTCTACGGCACGACGGGCTTTGCAGTGACCAACCTCGCTCTGAAGGCCACGAAGGATATCAAGGTGACTGACTCCTTCTCGATCCCCGTCTTCGGACAGGTCGTTGCGAACCCTTGCTCACAGAAGGCATACCTGGTTTTCGGCTTGACAATACAACCATAAGCTAATCATTCGTCCTCTCTTCCGCCTTGGCGGGAGGGGGGACTTCTTCTTTCGCAAACTTTTTAAAACCAAAGAGATATGAAGATTAAAAAACGTTGGATGATCCTGATGACGGCAATGACACTGATTGCCATCGCAGGTGTGTTTGTAGGCGAGCCTACATTCGAGTGTGACTGGTCGGTAATCTCAGCTGCCGATGTGGCTTGGCTGATTACGGCCACAATTTTCGTGTTGATGATGACCCCCGGACTGTCGTTCTTCTATGGCGGCATGGTGGGTGCCAAGAATGTCATCTCAACCATGTTGCAATCCTTTATCGCCATGGGCCTGATCTCCGTCCTATGGGTGGTCATCGGCTTCTCACTGTGTTTTGGCGACGACATCGGCGGTGTCATCGGCAATCCCCTGTCGTTCCCCATGTTCCATGGTGTGGGCGGAGCCGTCTACACCACACCCGCAGGCAATGTGTTGGGCGGTGCGACGATTCCCCTTGCACTGTTCGCCCTGTTCCAGATGAAGTTCGCCATCATTACGCCGTCGCTCATCACAGGATCATTTGCAGAGCGTGTGCGCTTCTCGGCCTACATGTTCTTCATGATTTTTTTCTTCTTCGTCATCTACTGTCCGCTGGCCCACATGACATGGCATCCCGAGGGTCTTTTCTGCCGTTGGGGCGTCATCGACTTCGCGGGTGGTATCGTGGTCCATGCCTCCAGTGGTATCGCTGCCCTCGCAGGTGCCATCTTCCTTGGAAGACGTAAGGCGGAGACGCGTAAGAGCGAGCCCGCCAACATCCCCTTCGTACTGCTGGGTGCCGCCATGCTGTGGCTGGGATGGTTCGGCTTCAACGCCGGTTCCTCCCTCCATGCCGACGGACAGGCCATCAAGGCTTTCCTCAACACCAATACTGCCTCGGCTACGGCCATGATGACCTGGATCTTCTTCGACTGTCTGCGCGGTCGTAAGCCCTCAGCCATGGGTGCTGCCGTAGGTTGCGTAGTTGGTCTGGTGGCCATCACCCCCTCTGCCGGCTATGTCACCGTAGGCCAAAGCATCTTCATCGCCTTCGTCATCACGCTCATCTGTAACATCGCCGTCTACTGGCGTTCGCACTCCCGCATCGACGATGCCCTCGACGTATTCCCCACGCATGGCACGGGCGGTATCTTCGGCACGGTACTCACGGGTATCTTCATCCAAGAGGGCCTCATCGCCGGCACATGGGATGGCTTTGTGATCTTCCTCTACCATCTGCTGGCCATCGTCATCGTGTTTGTCTATACCTTCGCCATGAGCTGGGCGGGCTATAAACTCATCGATCTGATGATTCCCATGCGCGTCTCGGAATACAGCGAAAAGGTGGGTCTCGACTTCTCACAGCACGACGAGCACTACGGTCTCGCCCACATCGGCGAGCGCGAGCTGGCGGAATACGAGGAGCATATCCGCGAGAAGAACCAGAATCTCTGACGCCCTGTTAAGCGATATACGAGCGCAGTTTCGGCACGTAGCTTCGCGAAACGGGCACCAGGGTCGCACAATGGCCGAGTTTGAGCTGATAGCCGTTGGAATTGCCCTGCGCTGAGGTGATATTATTGAGGTTCACCACAAACGAGCGGTGACACTGGAAGATGTTCTCATACGCCTTCAGGTCGTCGAGCACCGCCGTGAGCGTCGAGTGCAGTTCCAACGTGCTGGTCTGCCCGTCCTTCACATAGCAGACCATCACGTTGTTTCTCTGCGCCTCCACATACAGCAGGTCGTTGATGGGCAGCTGCAGGTCGTTGCCCCTGACCGACGCATCGCGGATCGTCACCATGACATCCGTCTGTGCCTCTGTCGTCTTGTCGAGCAGCACTTCCAGCTTATTGCGCAGATAGCGGTAATAGTTCAGGCCCACTGAGAAGACGGTGATGAATAGTCCGATGATCAGCGTCCAGTAGAGGAACGGCAGGAATCTGCTGAACGTGACCGGGAATCTGAAAACCACCGCGCACACCAGGAAATTGCAAATGCTTGTCAGCAGCACCAGTCCTAATATCGACAGTGCCTCATGCCACACGCACCAGGGCTCAATGTGCCGGAACAACGGCTTGACAGCCCGCCCGTAAACATAGGTACTCCCGAACGTCACGCCGCCAAACAGCAGCGACACCAGCAACTTGTTGCCCTGATACATGCTGAAGCCGAACGGCTGCAGCAGATAGAGCATCAGAAACACGATGGCGCCATACACGACACAGTCCCACAGCCAGTGACTGCTCTCAGGAAAGGGATATTTGCGGGTCAGAAACGACATTAGTCCTTCAGCGAATAGGTGATGGTGGTTACCACGCGCAGTTTCTTGATATACGGCGTGTTCTGGTCGCGGTCGTCAATCTCGAACTGTCCCTGTCCGGCCGTCTGTATCTCACCCAGACGGGCGTTGCTGGCCTCCGCAAACTGCTCGGCGGTCTTCTGCGCATTCTTGATGGCCTCCGCCATCATCTCGGGCTTCATCTGCTGGAACGAGGCATATTCATACTCCGCATTGCTGGTTTCTATGGCCACGCCCTGCTTTAGCAACTCCGCCTGTTCAAAAATGGCCTTCTTCACCTCCTCCACCTTCTTGGTGGCCACCGTGATGGTGGTCGATACGATATAGCGGAAGTTCTTGTTGTTATCACCCCACTCACGGGCCTCAAGGTCGCTGATCGACGGGGGATTCACGGTGATCTCATTCTCGTCGAGCCCATTGCGCTTCAGAAACTGCTTGATCTTGGTGGTCTGCAGATTGATACTCTCATAGAGCATGGGCAGGTCATTGCCCGTCACCTTCGTGCCGATGCTCCACGTCACCTTGTCGGCAGGCACCTCGCGCTCTGCCAATCCCTTTACCGTCACCTTGCGGTCCTTGTTGGCAAAGTCGTCGATACCAGCCTTCACGAACCATCCCAAACAAATAATGCCCACTGCAATGAGTGCGGCTGCAATCAGTCTGTTTTCTTTCATATCTCTTTGGTTTTAAATCTTTCCGCCTGCAAAGATAGACCTTTTTCCTCAACAAGCCAACGGAAAAGTCCTAAACTTTCATAGAAATTACAAAAATTGTATTATCTTTGCAGCGGAAAAAGACAGAATCAACGAAAATGAGAAAACTATTATTATCAACCGCATTGCTTACCCTCGTTACTTTGGCGGCACAGGCCATCGACGAGTACCAGTTTCACAAAGGAACAGCCGTACTGAAAGGACGCATACTGAACAAACCTGCCAAGGAATGGACCACCCTCTCGATAACAACCTTCAACCATTTTATCGATAAGGAAAGAATGGTCAGCATCGCCGTGAAGGACGACGGCAGCTTTGAGGCAGCCATCGCCCTGCCCCACTCGCAAGGCGTTTATCTCGACGACGTAGGCTACGTGTTCCTGGCCGTTGGCGACACCCTGGAGCTGACAAAGGATGCCACGAAGCAGGACATGGAAGGCGTGACCTTTGGCGGACATAGCACGAGCACGCACATCAACCGTCTGTGGCCGGTAGTGAAGAAGCACTATTTCGGCGACAAGCCCCTCGGCATGTCAGACCTGTCACCAGAAGAGATTCCGGCCTGGAAACAGAAGAGGGTGAAGCTGATGGACGCCGTGATAGCCGACATCGAGGCCGACAAGCTGCCACTACCCGCAGGAACCAGCAGCTACGAGAAGGCGGTGCTGGGAGCCAGCGCGCTGGCAATGCCGTTTCTGGAGGTGATGGTCTTGTTTCGCAACAATATGACGACCCTGAAGGCAAGCGAATACTACGACTTCGTGTCCGACAGGGAGCGCTGGCTGCTCGACACGCCTGCCATGCTGTTCGCCATTGAGTCGCCCGGCCATGTGTTCAGCTACACGAGCCTCTGTCTGATGCTCGACGTGAGTTGGGGAGCAGACCAGTTCAGAGTGGGTGCCAAGTTTAACGATCCTGCCAACATACAAACATACAAACAGGATTTCGTGCTGCCCAGCAACTTCGACGCCGACCTGCACAGCAAGCTGCTCGCCCTGCGACAGGACTCGCTGTTCACCATAGCCGACTACTTCCGCACAACGACACAGACCACCCTGAAACGTTTCAATCTGAAGCAGATGGGTTTTATGCTACAGATGTCACTCTGCCGATACATCTTCGACGAAGTGCACCTCGACGACATCACCCCTGACAGGATGGCTGCCAACTTCGCCGCTGTGATGCCACACTTCAAGCATAGCGCCGTGGCACACCATGCGCTGGACGCCTATCGCCAGTTCGTGATCAGCAAAGAGGGCAAGGTGGAGCAGACCGCCTCGCTATCGCCTGAGGGTGATGCCATCTTCGAACGTATCATCGCTCCCTACAAGGGCAATGCCCTTTTCGTGGATTTCTGGGGCATGAGCTGCGGACCGTGCAGAGCCAACATGCTGAATGAGCGCGAAAAGGTGGAGAAGCTGAAGGACCAGCCCGTGCGTTTCCTCTATATCTGCGACGAGACAGACAGGCCACGCGAGATGGCAGAGCAATGGCTGAAGGAGAACAACATCAAGGGTGAACACATCTTCGTGACCCACGAGGAGTGGAAACACCTCGCCACCAAGTTCCAATTCAGCGCCATACCCTTTGCGACGGCCGTTGACAAAGACGGCAACCTGACAACTCCAATGGAGTTAAACAGCCGTATCACCGTATCACCGTATCACCGTATCATTAAGTGATTTCAATGGAAGGAAAATTATTAGAATACATATATTTATATTATATATATTATATATAATAATTATAATATAATAATAAAATATAAAGATTTCTTTAGCTACATACTCATTCGGCTTATGATACGGTGATATGGTGATACGGCGACGGGATTCTAGGTAAATGAGGCCCATGGCGCAGGCAATTGGCGAGAATACTGCAATCTCATGGAAAGAACTATTCTTCGAGGCAGATAGAACTAATCTCTTACTACAATCGTCATTTTGACTTGCGTCGAAATCTGTTCGCGACTCGGCCATTTAAGCGAGCTTAATGGCTCTCACTGCTCCAGATTTTAACATTTGAAACTTTTTGGAAAACATAAAATAGGCCTGTTTTTTTGCAGAATTGAGTTTTTGACAATTTGAAAGGAAATTTTGGAGTTTTGCGACAAAATGAAAGAAAACCATAAGACCGAAACCAGCTAATCTTTACAAAATGTCAGTTAGAAGCGATTTTAACATTCGAAATATGGTGGGATGCGAGGGGTTTTTCATAAAAATGCAGTACTTTTGCAGTCCATAAATACGCTTCCTGATTTATGGATACAAAATACATCTTCGTCACAGGCGGTGTGGTTTCCTCACTTGGAAAGGGAATCATCTCGGCCAGCATCGGCAAGTTGCTGCAAGCACGCGGCTACAAAGTCACCATCCAGAAGTTCGACCCCTACATCAACATCGACCCCGGTACGCTGAACCCCTATGAGCACGGCGAGTGCTACGTGACGGTGGACGGCATGGAGACCGACCTCGACCTGGGGCATTACGAACGGTTTACGGGCATCCACACCACGCGCAACAACTCGATCACGACGGGACGTATCTACAAGACCGTGATCGACCGCGAGCGCCATGGCGACTACTTAGGAAAGACCATCCAGGTGGTGCCCCATATCACCGACGAGATCAAGCGGAGGATGCTCCGCGAGGAAGAGCAGGATGAGCAGTTGGACTTTGTGATCACGGAGGTGGGCGGTACCATCGGCGACATCGAGAGTGCACCGTTTATGGAGGCCATCCGACAGCTGCGCTGGCAACTGGGTCGCAATGCCGTCTGTGTGCATCTGACCTACGTGCCCTACCTGAAGGCGGCTGACGAGCTGAAGACGAAACCCACGCAGCACAGCGTGAAGGAGCTGCAGGGAATGGGCATCCAGCCCGATATCCTCGTACTCAGGACCGAACGCCACCTCGACGACCATGTGCGTATGAAGGTGGCATCGTTTTGTAATGTCGACCTGGAATGCGTGGTGCAGAGCGAGGACATGCCCTCGATCTACGAGGTGCCGGTGAGCATGCAGAAACAGGGGCTTGACGCCGCCATCATGCGGAAGATAGGTATCCCCGTGGGCGAGACGCCGGCCATGAAAGCCTGGCACGACTTCCTCGACAAGCAGCGCAATGCCGAGCGCGAGGTGCATATCGGACTGGTGGGCAAGTACGACCTGCAGGACGCCTATAAGAGCATCCGCGAGAGTCTGAACCTGGCAGGTATCTACAACGACGTGAAGGCAAAGCTGCACTTTATCAACAGTGAGCAGATTACCCGCGAGAACGTGGCCGAGAAACTGGCCGGCATGGCGGGTCTCGTGATCTGTCCGGGTTTCGGCCAGCGCGGCATCGAGGGCAAGATCATCGCCGTGGAATACGGGCGGACGAACGACCTTCCGACCTTTGGTATCTGCCTGGGCATGCAGATGATGGTGATTGAGTTCGCCCGCAACGTGCTGGGCTATCCCGACGCCAACAGTGCCGAGATGGATGCCACGACGCCACACAACGTGATCGACATGATGGAGGAGCAGAAGAACATCACGGAGATGGGCGGTACGATGCGACTGGGTGCCTATGAATGCGAACTGGTGAAAGGCAGTCGCGCCTGGGAGGCTTATTCAAGTGAAAAGTTAAAAGTGAATAGTGAAAAGTTGACCATCAGCGAGCGTCATCGCCACCGTTATGAGTTCAACAATGCCTATAAGGCGGAATACGAGGCCAACGGTATGAAGTGCGTGGGCATCAACCCCGCTGCCGACCTGGTGGAGATCGTCGAGATACCTGAAAAGCGCTGGTATATCGGCTCGCAGTTCCATCCGGAATATTCGTCAACGGTGCTGCATCCGCACCCGCTGTTTATGAGTTTTTTAAAAGCGTGTATCGATGGAACAGCTGAAGCATGAGTGTGGTGTGGCGATGATCCGCCTGTTGAAGCCGCTGAGCTACTACGAGCAGAAATACGGCACGTGGCGCTACGGGCTGAACAAGCTCTATCTGATGATGGAGAAGCAGCATAACCGCGGTCAGGAGGGTGCGGGCGTGGCCTGCGTGAACCTCGACGCACCAGCGGGTGAGGAATATATGTTCCGCGAGAAGGCCGAGGGCAAGGATGCCATCACGGAAGTATTTAAAAGAATAGACAAATCCTTCGCCGGCCAGCTGTACATGGGTCATCTGCGGTATTCGACGACGGGCAAGAGCGGCCTGCAATACGTGCACCCCTTCCTGCGTCGAAACAACTGGCGTGCCAAGAACCTCTGTCTGTGTGGCAATTTCAACATGACCAACATCGACGAGGTTTTTTCTTTCCTGACGGCCCAGGGACAGTCGCCGCGTATCTATGGCGACTCGTATATCACCCTCGAACTGATGGGACACCGTCTGGACCGTGAGGTGGAACGCCTGTTTTCAGAGGCGAAGGCGCAGGGCCTGCAAGGCACTGACATTACCGAATATATCGACAACCATGTGGAGATAAAGAATGTGCTGCAGACCACGATGCCCCATTTCGACGGCGGTTACGTGATGTGCGGACTGACGGGCAGCGGCGAGATGTTTGCCGTACGCGACCCCAACGGCATCCGACCTGCATTCTGGTATCAGGACGACGAGGTGGTGGTGCTGGCCAGCGAGCGCCCCGTGATTCAGACCACCTTCGACCTGCAGGCCGACGATATCCAGGAACTGCGGCCGGGACAGTCGCTCACCGTGCGTAAGAACGGCGAGAGCGGTCTGGAGCAGATCCTGCCGGAACAGAAGCTGGCTGCCTGTTCATTCGAGCGTATCTATTTCAGCCGAGGCTCCGACCGCGGCATCTACCTGGAGCGCAAACGCCTGGGCGAACAGCTCACACCCGCCATCATCAAGGCCATCGACGGCGATGTGGCACACACGGTATTCTCGTATATCCCCAACACGGCCGAAGTGGCCTTCCACGGCATGACCGACGGCGTGCGCCGACTGGACCACGACGTGAGGATCGAGAAAGTGGTGTGGAAGGATATCAAACTGCGCACCTTCATCTCCGACGGTGCCGAGCGCAACGACCTCGCCGCCCACGTGTACGACATCACCTACGGTTCGCTGACGCCCTATGAGGACAACCTCGTGATCATCGACGATTCGATCGTGCGCGGCACGACCCTGAAGGAGAGTATCTTCAAGATCCTCGACCGTCTGCACCCCAAGAAAATCGTGATGGTGTCGAGTTCGCCACAGATACGCTATCCTGACTACTACGGCATCGACATGTCGCACCTGGAAGAGCTCTGCGCCTTCCGCGCTGCCATCGCCCTGATCAAGGAACGGGGCATGGAACGGGTGATTGCAGAGACCTATCGGGCCTGCAAGGCAACGCCCATGACGGCCAATTACGTGCGCGCCATCTATGCACCGTTTACGGTGGAAGAGATCAACCGGAAAATCGTGGAGATGCTGCGCCCAGAGGGCATGCAAGCGCCTATCGAACTGGTGTATCAGAGCATCGAGGGGCTGCACGAAGCCTGTCCCCAGCATCCGGGCGACTGGTATTTCACGGGCCACTACCCCACCCCTGGCGGCATCCGCATGGTGAACCAGGCATTTGTGAATTATGTGGAACAAGTACTGAAGTTACAATTATAAGATAATGACAGAAGCAAAGTTAATACTCGAAGACGGAACCGTGTTCATGGGTCGCTCGTTTGGCTATGTGGGCAACACAGCGGGCGAGGTGGTGTTCAACACCGCCATGACGGGCTATCCGGAGAGTCTGACAGATCCCAGTTACGCTGGACAGATACTGGTGACAACCTTTCCGCTGATAGGCAACTACGGTGTGCCACCTATTAGAGGTGAGAAAACAGACCAATCCGCATGCTTGCCGGATTTTTGGGAGAGTGACAGGATTCATGCGAAGGCCCTGATCGTGGCCGACTATAGCGAAACCTATTCCCACTGGAATGCCAAAGAGTCGCTGGCCTCGTGGCTGCAGCGCGAAAAGATTCCCGCCATCACAGGCATCGACACGCGACGGCTGACGAAGGTGCTCAGAGAGCATGGCGTGATGATGGGAAGAATAGAGGTAAGAGGTGAGAGGTCAGAGGTAAGAGATATGACGGAAGCGGAGGATTATGGCTCCGTGAACTGGGTGGAGAAGGTGAGCTGCAAGGAGATCATCACCTACAAGCCTGAGAGTAATCTCTCACCTCTCACCTCTCACCACTCACCTCTAAAAAAGGTCGTCCTCGTCGACTGTGGCGTGAAGGCGAACATCATCCGCTGTCTGATCAAGCGTGGCATCGAGGTGGTGCGCGTGCCTTGGGACTACGACTTCAACCAATTGGAATTCGACGGTCTCTTCCTGGCTAACGGCCCTGGTGACCCGGAGCGCTGCGAGAAGACGGTGGCGAACATACGCACCTTCCTGAAAAGCGACAAGCCCTGTATGGGCATCTGTCTCGGCAACCAGCTGCTGGCCAAGGCGGCAGGCGCCAAGACCTACAAGCTGAAATACGGTCATCGCTCGCACAACCAGCCCGTGCAGCGTGTGGGCACCACACAGTGCTTCATCACCTCGCAGAACCACGGCTATGCGGTGGACAGCTCGACACTGCCAGAGGATTGGGAACCGCTCTTCGTGAATATGAACGACGGCTCGAACGAGGGCATCCGCCATAAGTCGAAGCCCTGGATGTCGGCGCAGTTCCATCCGGAAGCCTGCTCCGGCCCTGTGGACACGGAGTTCCTGTTTGATGAATTTGTAAAAATGTTAGGATGATGGAGAAGAAAGAGATAAAGAAAGTATTATTGTTAGGCTCAGGGGCGTTGAAAATCGGCCAGGCCGGTGAGTTCGACTATAGCGGCGCACAGGCACTGAAAGCCCTGAAAGAAGAGGGTATCCACTCGGTGCTCATCAACCCCAACATTGCCACGGTGCAGACCTCGAAGGGTGTGGCAGATACGGTGTATTTCCAACCCGTTAAGGCCGACTTCGTGGAACGTATCATCGAGAAGGAGCGCCCTGATGGCATTCTGTTGTCGTTTGGCGGTCAGACGGCCCTGAATTGCGGTGTAGAGCTTTACGAGAAGGGCGTTTTGGAGAAATACGGTGTCAAAGTGTTAGGCACCCCCGTGCAGGCCATTATCGACACAGAAGACCGCGACCTGTTTGTGAAGCGTCTCGACGAGATTGGCGTGAAGACCATCAAGAGTGAGGCCTGCTCGACGGTGGAGGAGGTGCAGAAGGCAGCCCACGAACTGGGATTCCCTGTGATTCTCCGCGCCGCCTATGCCCTGGGCGGCTTAGGTTCCGGCTTCTGCGACAACGAAGAAGAGCTGCTGGCACAGGCCGAGGAAGCCTTCTCGTTCTCACCGCAGGTGCTGGTAGAGAAATCGCTGAAGGGCTGGAAGGAAATCGAATACGAGGTGGTGCGCGACCGCTACGACAACTGTATCACCGTATGTAACATGGAGAACTTCGACCCGCTGGGCATCCATACGGGTGAGTCGATCGTGGTGGCCCCCAGTCAGACGCTCAGCAACGCCGAATACCATAAGCTCCGTGCCCTGGCTATCAAGATTATCCGTCATATCGGCATCGTAGGCGAGTGTAATGTGCAGTACGCCCTCGATCCGCAGTCAGAGGACTATCGCGTCATCGAGGTGAATGCCCGTCTGTCGCGCTCGTCGGCACTGGCATCGAAGGCTACGGGCTATCCCCTGGCTTTCGTCGCTGCCAAACTCGGTCTCGGTTATGGCCTCTTCGAACTGAAGAACTCCGTCACCAAGACCACCAGCGCTTTCTTCGAGCCTGCGCTGGACTATGTCGTGGTGAAGATTCCCCGTTGGGACCTGACGAAGTTCCATGGTGTGAAGCGCCAGTTGGGCTCGTCGATGAAGAGCGTGGGTGAGGTGATGGCCATCGGCCGTACGTTTGAGGAAGCGCTGCAGAAGGGCCTGCGCATGATCGGACAGGGCATGCACGGCTTTGTGGAGAATCACGAAATCAAGATCCAGGATATCGCCACCTCGCTTCATGAGCCGACGGACATGCGTATCTTCGTGGTGTCGAAGGCGCTGAAGGTGGGCTATACCATCGAGCAGATTCATGAACTGACGATGATCGACCGATGGTTCCTGCAAAAGCTCCAGCACATCGTCGACATCGACCAGCGGCTGAAGCAATTCTCACAGGTGTCGGAGTTCATCGGGTTTATGGACAATACGGAACTGCTGGAATACCTGGAGGCGCCTGAGTTCGTGGCGCTGTTGCGCGAGGCAAAGGTCTACGGCTTCTCTGATTTCCAGATTGCCCGTGCGTTAGGGCTGGAATCGCTCATGAGCATGACGGATGCCGGACTCATGGTGCGCTCGTGGCGCAAGGAGTTTGACATCGTGCCGACCGTGAATCAGATCGACACCCTCGCTGCGGAATACCCCGCCCAAACCAATTACCTCTATTTGTCGTACCTTTAAAAAAACAAAGATTATGTGTGGAATCGTAGCTATATTAAACGTCAAGGAGCAGACGCATGAGCTCCGCGAAAAGGCATTGAAGATGAGTCAGAAGATCCGTCATCGCGGACCTGACTGGAGTGGTATCTATTGTGGCGGGAGCGCCATCCTCGCCCACGAACGACTGAGTATCGTGGACCCCGAGAGTGGTGGACAGCCGTTGTTCTCGCCCGACAAGAAGCAGGTGTTGGCCGTGAACGGCGAGATCTATAACCATCAGGAGATCCGTCGTCGCTTTGCCGGGCAGTATGAGTTCCAGACAGGCTCCGACTGTGAGGTGATTCTGGCCCTTTATCGTGAGAAGGGTATTGATTTCCTCGAGGACCTGAGCGGTATCTTTGCCTTCGTGCTCTACGATGAGGAGCGCAACGAGTTCCTGATTGCCCGCGACCCCATCGGCGTGATTCCCCTCTACATCGGCTATGATGCTGACGGTACGGTCTATGTAGCCTCAGAGCTGAAGGCCCTCGAAGGCCAGTGCGAGCGTTACGAGCCCTTCTTGCCCGGACATTACTACTGGAGTGTGGATCCTGGTCAGAAGTGGTATTACCGTCGCGACTGGATGCACTATGATGCCGTGAAGGATAATCCTGCCAGTGTGGAGGCCATCCACGATGCCCTCGAGGATGCCGTGAAGCGTCAGCTGATGAGTGATGTGCCTTATGGTGTGCTTCTGAGCGGCGGCCTCGACTCGTCAGTCATCTCCGCCATTGCCGAGAAATATTCTGAGATGCGTATCGAGGACGACTCGAAGACCAAGGCCTACTGGCCCCGTCTGCACTCGTTTGCCGTAGGACTGAAGGGCGCCCCTGATCTGGCAAAGGCCAAGCTCGTGGCCGACCATATCGGCACTGTGCACCACGAAATCAACTACACCATCCAGGAAGGTCTGGATGCCATCCGCGACGTGATCTATTTCATCGAGACCTACGACGTGACCACCGTCCGTGCCTCTACGCCGATGTATCTGCTGGCACGCGTCATCAAGTCGATGGGTATCAAGATGGTGCTCTCGGGTGAGGGTGCCGATGAGATATTCGGCGGTTACCTCTATTTCCATAAAGCGCCATCGGCAAAGGAATTCCACGACGAAACCGTGCGTAAGATCGGAAAACTCTACCTCTACGACTGTCTGCGCGCCAACAAGAGTTTGTCGGCATGGGGTGTTGAGGGCCGTGTACCCTTCCTCGACAAGGAGTTCCTCGATGTGGCCATGCGCACCAATCCTGAGGCGAAGATGTGTCCTGGCTCTACCATCGAGAAGAAGATTGTGCGTGAGGCCTTCGCAGATATGCTGCCTGAACAAGTGGCCTGGCGTCAGAAAGAGCAGTTCAGCGACGGTGTCGGCTACTCCTGGATCGACACGCTGAAGCAGATAACCTCCGAGGCTGTTACTGACGAACAGATGGCACATGCTGCCGAGCGGTTCCCCATCAACCCGCCGAAGAACAAGGAGGAATACTATTACCGCTCGATCTTTGCCGAGCACTTCCCTTCGGACTCTGCCGCCCTCAGCGTACCCAGCGAGGCCAGCGTGGCCTGCTCTACCGCCATCGCCCTGGAATGGGATGCCGCCTTCAAGGGCATGAACGACCCATCAGGCCGTGCCGTCAAAGGCGTGCATGAACAGGCGTATTAATCAGCCCGTCAAGAAAATATCCGCAAAATAGTCGGGAATCTTGCACACTTAAAGAAAAGTTTGTAACTTTGCAGCCAAATTTTAAGATTTGCATCATGAAAAGACTATTTTTGAGTATTGTATTGTTGGCTGGCGGACTCTTGGGAATCCATGCCGAAGTAGATCCCAACTTCTACATTTACCTCTGTTTCGGACAGTCGAACATGGAGGGTAATGCACAACCGCAAGATGTGGACAAGCGGAATGTGGACGAGCGTTTCCTCATGCTTGCCACCTGTGATTTCACCTCGCCAAAGCGTAAGATGGGCGAGTGGTATCAGGCGACACCACCCATTGTCAGCCCCTGGGGCGGACTGGGCATGGCCGACTATTTCGGCCGTACGATGGTGGCTGCCCTGCCTAAGGAAGTCAGAGTGGGTGTGGTTGACGTGGCCATCGGCGGCATTGCCATCGAGGGTTTCATGCCCGACAAGATTGCCGGTATTCTGGCCAAGGCCGAGAGTTGGCAGGCAGAGCGCATCCGCGCCTATGGCAGCGACCCCTACCAGCGACTCGTCGACATGGGCAAGAAGGCGCAGGAAGTGGGTGTGATCAAAGGTATTCTGCTGCATCAGGGCTGCTCGAACAATGGCGACCCCAACTGGCCTAACAATGTGAAGAAAATCTACAACAACATCCTCAGCGACCTGAACCTGAAGGCTGAAGACGTGCCCATCTTCGTAGGCGAGACATTGCGTCAGAATCAGGGCGGTGGCTGCTATGCCCACAATGACGTTGTGGCAAAAATTCCGAGCGTCATCCCCACAGGCCATGTCGTCAGTTCCATTGATGTGCCTGGCAATGGTCAGGATGCCTGGCATTTCAATGCAGCAGGCTATCGCATCTTCGGCAAACGCTACGCCTTTGAAGCCCTCAAAGTGATGGGCAAGGAACTGCAGATGGATCCTGAATACAACATGGCCGACAACCTGAAGAAATTCTTCACGTTAAAGAGCGTTGGTAGTAAGATTGTTGGAGATCCCAACAAGAGCAAGATGATCATCCTGAGCTGCACATACAGCGACGGGCACACTGAGAAAATCAGGGATGCTGTGTTTACCAGTACAGACTATGAAGTCAGGAACGGCAATATCATAACGCTTGGCGATCCTGGCACATCTGGCACGCTGACCACCACAATTACAGATTTTACAGGCGAGAAGCATGAGGTGACTGTCACTGTTGAAGCAAAAGGCACCTCAGCCATCAACGTCGTCACTACAGATGGCGACGATCGTATGAATGCCGTCTATGACCTGCAAGGTCGTAAGGTGGATTCGTATGAACAATGGGAGAGTCTGCCATCAGGCATTTACATCAGAAACGGCCGGAAAGTCGTAAGGTAAAGCGACATCATACCACACAAACATCCCCGCAAACACAATAAATGCGGGGATGTTTGCGTTTATATGGTTGTATATATACAAAATTATAGGGTATGATAGATTATATCAAGGGGGAGTTGACCGAACTGACCCCCGCATTGGCAACTGTGGAGGCTGCCGGCGTAGGTTACGGACTGAACATTTCACTGAACACCTTCAGTGCCATTCAGGGCAAGAAAGAGGTGAAACTCTATGTGCACGAGGCGATTCGTGAGGATGCCTATGTGCTCTTCGGCTTTGTGAACAAGAAGGAGCGCGAGATGTTCGAGTTGCTCATCACCGTGAACGGTGTCGGCGCCAATACGGCGAGAATGATGCTCTCAGGCATGAGCGTGAACGAATTGTGCAATGCCATCTCGACGGGCAATGCCCGACTGATACAGGGCATCAAGGGTATCGGCAAGATGACGGCACAGCGTATCATCGTCGACCTGAGGGATAAGATTGTAGCCCTTGGCATCGCTGAGGAGATTCCTGCAGGCGGACAAATGACGGCCCCTGTGAACAATCAGGTGAAGGACGAGGCCGTATCAGCCCTGACGATGCTGGGCTTCGCACCTGCCCCCACACAGAAGGTGGTGCTGCAGATTCTACAACAGCAGCCTGACCTGCCAGTGGAGCAGGTGGTGAAACTCGCCCTCAAACAAATAAAGTGAATAGTGAAAAGTGAATAGTAAAAAGGCTATACACAGAATAATCGTTACAACACTTGTTGTATTACCTATGTTGCTGCCATTACTCTTGGCGGCAGCGGACTATTCACTATTCACTAATCACTATTCACTATTTCCGCAGGACGATAAGTCCAAGGAAAAGAAGCCTGCGCCTAAGGCGCAGCCCGTCATGACGGTGGAAGATGAAACCATCCCCGACTCCCTGCTCCACCCGCGTTGGAAGATCCAGAAGACCGCCCCCCTGCTGGTGGAAGACCTCGACTCGTCGGCCCTTGACCTGAAGATGCCCGACAACATCCGTCAGACGGTAGAATACAATGACTCGTTGAACCTCTATTTCATCGGCTCGAAGATTGGCGATTCCTATCTGAACGCACCTGTCGTGATGACGCCCGAGGAATATCAGAAATGGAGTGAGAAACGCGCCCTACATGATTTCTTCCGTCAGAAAGACGCAGAAAACGTCGTCACTGAAGGCAAGGACAAGTTCTCGTTTGCCGACATGCACTTCGACCTGGGGCCTGCCGAGAAGATCTTCGGCCCTGGCGGCGTGCGCATTAAGACGCAGGGAACAGCCGAGCTGAAACTTGGCGCCACCATGAAGAACATCGACAATCCCTCGCTGCCCATCCGTAACCGCAAGACTACCAGCTTTGACTTCGACGAGAAGATTAATCTGAACGTGAACGGCAAGGTGGGCGACAAGGTGAACATGAACCTGAACTACAACACGGATGCCACCTTCGACTTCGACACACAGAACATGAAGTTGAAATATGACGGCAAGGAAGATGAAATCATCAAACTCGTGGAAGGCGGAAACGTGAGCTTCCCCTCGAACAACTCGCTGGTGAAGGGAGCCTCGAGCCTCTTTGGTATCCGTACTGATATGCAGTTTGGCAAACTGAAACTGCAAACCGTGGTCTCGCAGAAGAAATCATCGTCGAAGAGTGTTTCTGCGAAAGGCGGCACCCAGACAACAGCCTTCGAACTGAATGCTGCTGACTATGAAGAGAACCGCCACTTCTTCCTCTCGCATTACTTCCGTGAGCGCTATGACGAGGCTATGTCGACACTTCCCAACCTGATGACAGGTATAGAGATTAACCGTGTGGAGGTGTGGATCACCAACAAAACAGGTACCACCTCGAACACACGTAACATCATCGCGCTGACAGACTTGGGTGAAAATACTACGGTGAGCAATCGCAATTGGACGCTGAACGGCGAGGCGGTGCCTTGCAATGCTGCCAATACCGAATATCAAACAATGGTAAGTCAGTATGCCGACGCCCGCGACATCGACCAGGCGAGCACCGTATTGGCAGGCATTCAGGACTTCGAGGGCGGTGTGGACTACGAGAAACTGGCCAGCGCACGACTGTTGAACTCATCGGAATATACGGTCAACAAAGCACTGGGCTATATCTCGCTGAAGACCGGTTTGCAGACAGACCAAGTGTTAGCCGTCGCCTATGAGTTTACAGCAGGCGGACAGACCTATCAGGTTGGAGAATTTGCCAGCGACAATACACAGACAGGACAGGCCCTGTTTGTGAAGACGCTGAAGAACACGTCGAATAACCCCTCGCAGGGTAACTGGAAACTGATGATGAAGAACGTGTACTACCTGGCCTCAACAGTGGAGCGCACAAAGTTCC
>CAMJBL010000050.1 GCA_946403845.1 uncultured Prevotella sp.
CTCTTCTATCAGCAGAATGTCTACGACTGGCTCGACGGCTATACCAACATGTATGGTGGCGGTTTTGTCTGGCGACGGAAGCTCAGCAATTTCTGGGACATTTTCCAGTTCTGGAAGAAAGAGCAGCAGCCTATAATGCCAAGGCCGCAACAACCACTACACCCAGGACAAGAGCTGCAACGTGACAGCGTGACAACGGACACTGTAACAGTAAAAAGGTAAAGACATATGAGAGCAAGGACAGATCATAGCATCATTAAAACAGTCAGGGTGAAAGGCGTTTTACCTTTTTACCTTCTTACCCTTTTACTGTTATCCTCCTGTTCACTCACGAAGGATATCCCCGACGATGACCAGCTCTTCCGTGGGCTGAAAGAGATCGTCTATATTGACGAACAGGATAGCCAGCAGCCTGAAAGCCAGGCCTTTGAAGACCAGAAGGCCACCATGAAGGAAGAGATAGAAGCCGCCCTCGCCACCATCCCCAACGGTTCGCTCTTCTTCAGCAGCTATTACGCAGCACCCTGGTCATGGAGACTCTGGGTCTATAACACCTATGGCTCGAAAGACTCCAAATTTGCCAAATGGATGACCAAATCCTTCGGCAAGCCGCCTGTGCTGATGAGTCAGGTGAATCCTGCCCTCCGTGCCTCTGTGGCCACCTCGGTGCTTCGCAACAATGGCTATTTCCGAGGTGATGTCACCTACGAACCGGTGCCTATGAAGAATCCCAAGAAGAGTAAGCTCCGCTATACCGTCAGGCTCGACTCTCTTTTTACCGTCGACTCCCTAGCCTATATGGGATTCACAAACGCCCTGCAAGAACTCATCGATTCCACCCGTGAGGAGACACTAATCCCCAAGGGCAGTCCGTTCAGCGTCTTGTCACTCGACGGTGAGCGTAACCGTATCAGTTCACTCTTCCGCAACAACGGCTACTACTATTTCATGCCCAGCTACACCACCTATTTCGCTGACACCATTGCCGTTCCCAACAAGACGCAACTCCGACTGCAAATGGTTGACGGCCTCGAAGAGAATGCGTTGAAGAAGTGGTATATTGGTCATATCGACGTGCAATTCCGCAAAATGGCACGCGAAGTTCTTAACGACACCATCCAACGTCGTCACCTCACCATCCACTTCAACGGTGAAAGCTCACCAATCCGTCCGCGAACCATACTGAAAGACCTCACCCTTCGTCCGCGTCAGGCCTTCAGCCAGGAGAAATACCAGGAATCGGCGAGTAAGATCAATGCTACGGGTGTATTCAGCTCTACTGACTTCGTTTTTACGCCACGTGCAGGTACGGACACCCTCGACCTCACGTTGAACTGTGTGTTCGACAAACCATATGACGTCTATTTCAGTACCAATGTCATCGGACGTACCATCGGCCGTTGGGGACCTGAGGTGAAGATCGGTTTCACCAAACGCAATGCCTTCAAAGGTGGCGAGATGCTCGACATCAACCTGCACGGTTCGAATGAGTGGCAGAAAGGAGGTGGCTCCGACATGAACACTTTCCAGTATGGTGCCGATGTTTCGCTGGAGTTTCCACGTATCATCGCCCCCTTCTACAATAGCGAGAAAATACGTCGCGACAAGAACGGGCGTCCCAAACTCAGAAGGTTCATCTCTACACCTACCACTTATGCCAAGATTTCCACCGATGTCATACGACGTCCGGAATATTACAAGATGCACGTTGTCTCTGGCGAATGGACCTATCGCTGGCAGACCTCAAAAAACAGCCGTCATGAGTTTTCACCCATCACACTCAGTTATCAGTTCCTGAATAGCACGACTGATAAGTTTGAAAATATGAGGGACTCAAACTATTATATAATGGGACTCATGGAGGATAAATTCATCCCAAAGATGCGCTATACCTACACATATACCAGTCCTTCCAGCTACCGCCATCCCATCCGTTGGGAGACAACACTCGAGGAGGCTGGCAATGTAATCTCGCTATGGCACCGTCTGGGCGGGCACAGCATCAACGAGAAGGAGAAGACACTGTTTAAGAACCCCTACTCCCAGTTCCTGCGCATGGAAACTGACTTCACCAAGACCTGGAGTATGGGTACATCATCGAAATTGGTGGGTCACGTCAATGCAGGTATTATCTATAGCTATGGCAACAGCGATGAGTCGCCTTTCAGCGAGATGTTCTATGCCGGTGGTGCAAACAGTATCCGTGCCTTCCCTGTGCGTGAGGTTGGTCCTGGTGAATTCTCCATGGGTAACTTCCGTAATCGCCAGTTCGCCTATCTGATACGTAATGGCGACCTGAAACTGGTGGCTAATCTCGAATACCGCATGCCACTCTTTGGTGACCTTCATGGTGCAGCCTTCATCGATATCGGTAACACCTGGCGAATGAGGGACCCCGACATGGGCAGTGATGAGGAGTGGTATGATGAAGGAGGAGATGATCTGTTGGAAAAAAAAACGGCATGGGAGGATCTTATCCACATGATGAAATTCAAACCATCCCGTTTTCTCAACGACATCGCCGTTGGCACAGGCATTGGTTTGCGCTACGATCTGGGATTCCTCGTCATACGCGTCGACTGGGGTTTCGCCATCCATACTCCGGAGACCTCCTTGTACACCAACCGTAATGGCTATTTCAACTTTGGCAGCTTCAAGAACATGCAAACTTTGCACTTTGCAATCGGATATCCCTTCTAATTTTAGACAAAAGAACAAAAGAAACATAAAAAACATATGTTCATATGTTCTTATGTCTAAAAAAATCTGTATCTTTGCAGGCAAATTAGTAAAAATCAAAAAAAATCGAATATGAAACCGACTCTTTTTCTGCTTGCAGCAGGTATGGGAAGCCGCTACGGAGGCTTGAAACAACTCGATGGTCTGGGCCCCAACGGCGAAACCATCATGGATTATAGTATCTACGACGCCATTCAGGCCGGATTCGGCAAAATCGTCTGGGTCATCCGTAAAGATTTTGAAGAACAATTCCGTACACAGATCCTTTCAAAATACGAGGGACATATTCCCTGCGAACTCTGTTTCCAGGGACTCGATGCCCTGCCCGAAGGATTCAGCGTACCCGAAGGTCGTCAGAAGCCTTGGGGCACTAATCACGCCGTACTCATGGGTAAGGGCGTCATTAAGGAGCCTTTCTGTGTCATCAACTGCGACGACTTCTATAACCGCGATGCCTTCATGGTGATCGGCAAGTTCCTCAGCAATCTGCCTGAGGGTGCCAAAAACCAGTATGCGATGGTAGGATTCCGTGTGGGCAACACGCTGTCGGAAAACGGTACTGTGGCCCGTGGTATCTGCTCGAAAGACGCCCAGGATCACCTTACCACCGTGGTGGAGCGTACCGAGATCGTGCGCTGTGCCGCTGACGGTTCCAATGCAGGCGCCGCTAGCGAGCCCATCCGCTACAAGGACGAACAGGGTCAGTGGGTCGTTGTCGACGATAACACCCCTGTCTCAATGAATATGTGGGGCTTCACACCCGACTATTTCGAGCACTCTGAGGCCTACTTCAAGGAGTTCCTCAGTGACCCGAAGAATATGGAGAACCTCAAGGCAGAGTTCTTTATTCCCTTGATGGTCAACAAACTTATCGTTGAGAAGACTGCTACGGTGAAGGTACTCGATACGACCTCGAAATGGTTTGGCGTCACCTATGCCGCCGACCGCGAGGGCACGGTAGCCCGTATCCAGCAGCTCATCGACGAGGGTGTCTATCCGAACAAACTGTTCTAAATGAATATCGACATCCTCACGTCAGAAGAGTGTAGCCGGCTCAGCACATTGATTGATACCAGCCAGAACATCGTCATCACCTGCCATCGCAGTCCTGATGGAGATGCCATTGGCTCCTGTCTGGCATGGGCGGAGTTCCTCCGTAGCATGGGTAAGGAGCCCACAGTCATTGTGCCCGATCAGTTTCCCGACTTCCTCCACTGGCTGCCCAACACAGAAAAGATTATCCGCTACGACAAACATCGCGAGCGCTGCGACTTGCTTCTGCAAATCGCCGACCTCGTATTCTGTCTCGATTTCAACACGCCCAGCCGTGTCGACGAGATGGAGCCCGCCTTACTTCGGACACCTGGCATCATTGTGCTCATCGACCATCATCTCAACCCTGATGTGCCTGCCGAGCTCACTATCTCCCACCCCGAGACATGCAGCACCAGCGAACTCGTCTTCCGCATCGTATGGCAACTTGGTCTGTTCGACAATCAGAGTAAGCATTTCGCCATCCCCGTCTACTGTGGCATGATGACTGATACTGGTGGTTTTACCTTCGCCTCCACACGCCCGGAGATTTTTTTCATCATCTCCCAACTGCTCACCAAGCGCATCGACAAGGACCGTATCTATCGTAATGTCTATCACAACTATTCTGAGAACCGCCTCCGTCTGATGGGCTTTGTCATGTACGAGAAGCTGGTCTATCTGCCAGAATACCACGCCTCGTATTATACCATTTCCAAGGACGAGCAGAAGCGTTTCAACTTCATCAAAGGCGATGCTGAAGGACTAGTCAACATTCCCCAGCAAATCAAGGGACTGAAACTCTCCGTGTCCCTGCGCGAGGATACAGAGAAGGACAAGGTCATCTGGGTAAGCCTGCGCTCCGTCGACGATTTCCCCTGCAATGAGATGGCCGAGCGGTTCTACAATGGTGGTGGGCATCTGAATGCCTCTGGCGGACGTCTGGAGTGCACCCTCGACGAGGCTGTAGAAATCACCCGCAAGGCGATAGAGGCCTTTGAAGAAAAGCTGAAACAGTGAATAGTGAATAACGAATAGTGATATGAAGAAACTATTATTGATATGCATAGCAGCCATAGCCGTTCTGACCAGTTGCAACGACTATGAGACCTATGGCGACAGGAAGGAGAAGGAGCGCAATGCCATCTCCAAGTTCGTGTCAGATTCCAGTATTATTGTCATCTCTGAAGACCAGTTTGTCCTTCAGGGATATGTCACCAATGTTGATCGCAACGAGTTTGTCAAGCTCAACAAGAGTGGTGTCTACATGCAGATTGTCCGCCCAGGCTGTGGCGAGAAGCTCCTGGATGGTGAGACAGCCAACATCTGCTGCCGCTTCGAAGAGTACAACATTGAGGGCGACTCGATTACGCTCTTCAACAATATCGACATCCTGTCGGCCTACGTCGATGTGATGCGCGTCACCAATACCAGTGGTACTTTCTCTGGTTCATTCACCACAGGCCTTATGATCAAGGCCTATTCGTCAGCCTCTGTACCGGCAGGCTGGCTTGTACCCCTCGCCTATATCAAGATCGGGCGTCCCAAGAGCCTTACCGACGAGAAAGCCAAGGTTCGCCTCATCGTGCCCCACAGTCAAGGACACACCATTGCCGCACAGGAAGTGCTGCCCTATTATTACGAGATTACATACGAGAAAGAAGCATAACGTTTTTTTATACATAAATATCAGACAATGACACTTATTAAATCTATTTCCGGTATCCGCGGTACGATTGGCGGACAACCCGGCGATACCCTTAATCCTTTAGACATCGTCAAGTTCACCACCGCCTATGCCACCTTCATGGCACGTAAAACCGGCCATAGCGGCAAAATCGTCGTAGGTCGCGACGGACGTATCTCTGGTGAGATGGTGAAGAATGTGGTATGTGGCACCCTGATGGGCTGCGGCTGCGACGTCGTCAACATCGGCTACGCCACCACCCCCACCACAGAACTGGCCGTCCGCATGAGTGGTGCTGACGGCGGTATTATCATTACTGCCTCACACAACCCGCGTCAGTGGAATGCCTTGAAGCTGCTCAATGGCGAAGGGGAGTTCCTAACCGCAGCCGATGGCGCTGAGGTACTTGACATCGCTGCCCGCGAGGACTTCAATTATGCTGAAGTCGACCAGTTGGGCCATTATACTGAGGATTTCTCTTTCGACCAGCGCCATATCGATAGTGTGCTCCAGTTGAAACTCGCCGATCTTAAAGCCATCAAGAGCCGCAAGTTCCGTGTTTGTGTCGACACTATCAACAGCGTGGGCGGCATTATCCTGCCCAAGTTCTTCGACGCCATGGGTGTGAGTTACGAGATTCTCAATAGTGCCTGCACAGGCGACTTCGCTCATAACCCCGAGCCCTTGGAGAAGAATCTGCACGGCATTATGGACAAGATGCGTCAAGGTGGCTTCGACTTGGGCATCGTCGTCGACCCCGATGTCGACCGTCTGGCCTTCATCTGCGAAGACGGCACCATGTTCGGTGAGGAGTATACCCTTGTCTCTGTGGCCGATTATGTTCTGAGTAATCTGAAGACTCAGAATAATCAGAGTATTCCGACCACTGTTTCCAACCTAAGTTCTACCCGTGCTCTGCGCGATATCACTGAACAGCACGGAGGTCAGTACTTTGCCTCTGCTGTAGGCGAGGTCAATGTCACCACCAAGATGAAGGAGGTGAATGCCGTGATTGGCGGCGAAGGCAATGGCGGCGTCATCTATCCTGAGAGCCATTATGGTCGCGACGCCCTTGTGGGCATCGTCCTCTTCCTGTCGTCACTGGCACAGAAGGGCTGCACAGCCAGCGAACTGCGCAAGACCTTCCCCGATTATCAGATTGCGAAGAACCGCATCGACCTCACACCCGAGACCGATGTCGACGCCATCCTCGTCAAGGTGAAGGAGATGTTCGCCAAGGACAATAGCGCGAAGGTCAACGACATCGATGGTGTGAAGATCGACTTTGCCGACCGTTGGGTACACCTACGCAAGTCGAATACCGAGCCCATTATCCGTGTCTACAGCGAGGCACCGACGATGGACATGGCCGATGAACTCGGCAAGAAACTTATGCAAGTGGTCTACGACATGCAATAAACGAAGAAGCCCGCCGGTTGGCGGGCTTCTTTTTTATATCAGTTGCTTGGCTCGCTCCAAGGCGATGTTGATGTGCGAGCAGATATTTTCCTCGCCCAGCATCGTATCGAAGCCTGCCTTGTGAAGCACAGCCTGCACCTTCTCGTTGACACCAGAGAGCACCACATGAATACCCTCAGCCTGTGACATCAGACAGAGGTTCGTCAGATTGTGGATACCCGTAGAATCCACGAAGGGTACCTTTCGCATACGGATGATACGCACCTTCGGACGCTGCTGGCGCAAGGCACCCATAATCTCCTCAAACTTATTACCAGCACCAAAGAAATAAGGACCGTTGATCTCATACACCTCGACACCCTCAGGAATCGTGAGGTGCTCGAGATTGCCCAACTGAAAGTCACTCTCCTCTTCCTCAGGATTGATTTCGTCGCTAATTACCTTGACATCTGTGGTCTCAGCCATACGGCGCATAAAGAGCAGACAGGCGCAGATGAGTCCCACCTCAATGGCGATGGTGAGGTCGAAGATAACGGTAAGCAGGAAGGTCACCCAGAGCACAATGACATCGCTCTTTGGATTCTTCAGGATTGACACAAAACTACGCCAACCACTCATGTTATAACTCACAATCACGAGCACACCTGCCAAACAAGCCATGGGAATATACTGTGCCAGCGGCATGAGAAACAGGAAAATGAGCAACAGCACGGCAGCATGGATAATGCCAGCCACAGGTGTACGACCGCCATTGTTGATATTGGTCATCGTACGGGCGATGGCACCCGTGGCAGGGATACCGCCGAAGATAGGACTGGCCAGATTGGCAAAACCCTGTGCGATAAGCTCTGTGTTCGAGCTATGACGATCGCCAATGACACCATCAGCCACCGTTGCCGACAGCAACGACTCTATAGCACCGAGGATAGCAATGGTGAAGGCCGGAGCCACGAGACCCTTAATCACATCCCACGTCAATTCAGGCACCTGTGCCCCAGGCAGCTGGTTGCTGATGCTGAAACGATCGCCGATGGTTTCAACCGTCGTCACACCTGCATACTGTTTAAGCAGCAGCGCAGCAATGGTCATCACGATGATTGCGATCAAAGAGCCGGGCAACTTCTTCAGTACATTATTGTAGCGGGCGATTTTCGGCCAGAGGGCAATCACGGCTACAGAGCCGATACCCACCGCAGCACTCCACCAGTCGATGGTGGGAAACGAGCCGATATAGGCTATCCACTTCTCAACGAAATCGCTGGGCACGGAGGCCATCGTCAGTCCAAAGAGATCCTTGATCTGCGTGGTGAAGATGGTCAGGGCGATACCCGACGTGAAGCCCACCACAATGGGATACGGGATATACTTGATGATAGTGCCCAGATGGAGCACGCCAAACATAATGAGGAAGACACCCGCAAGAAGCGTGGCGATGGTAAGCCCCTCGAAGCCATACTGCTGGATGATGCCATAGATAATAATAATGAACGCGCCTGTGGGACCCCCGATCTGAACCTTGGAGCCACCAAAGACTGAGACAATCAGTCCGGCGACGATGGCAGTGATAATACCCTTCTCAGGGGTCACGCCAGAGGCAATACCGAAGGCGATGGCCAACGGCAAGGCCACGATGCCGACAATAATGCCGGCGAGCAAATCTGTTGTCAGCTGCTTCCGGTTGTAATTCTTCAACGTCGAAAACAGCTTTGGTTTGAACTCTAATGTTGTCATTTACTGTTAATTATCTTGAAAACGGGTGCAAAAGTAAGAAAAAAGTTAAAAAGCGCAAAAAATATGAACAACTTAATTAAAAATAACCTAAATTTGTTGCCGAAAATCAAGTCCCCCACATAGTGGGGGCCCAATTTGAGAGAGAGAAAGTTCACATTATTAACTATTAAAAGAAACGATTATGAAGAAAATTATGTTTGCTGTGATGGCAATGTGCGCCATCGGTTTCACCGCATGTGGTAACAAGGCTCAGGCCCCCGCAGATGCCGAAGAGGCTGTTGAGGCTATGGTTTACAACGCTGAGGAAGAGGCTGCTGCTTCTATCAACCAGCTGACCGAGCAGATTGAGGCTCAGGATGCCAGCAAGTTCAGCGAGGTTCTCACCGCTATCCAGGAGAAAGTTAAGGACATCATCGGTGCCGACCCTGCTGTGGCTAAGGAGTATGTTGCCAAGATTCAGGACTTCCTGAAGGAGAATGCCGACAAGATCAAGGCTTTCGCTGGTGAGAACGAGGCTGTACAGACTGCTCTGGCTGCTCTGACCGCTGCACCTGCCGAGACAGTTGTCGATGGTTTGATGCAGGCCCTCGGTGGTGCCAAGGATGCTGCCGTTGACGCTGCTAGCGATGCTGCCGACGCTGTTCAGGATGCTGCCAGCGATGCTGCCGACGCTGCTAAGGAGAAGGCCGGTGAGGCTGTCGACGCTGCTGCTGACCAGGCAAAGAAGGCGCTTGGAATCTAATCCGGAAACGTAATGAAGAAACTAGTCTTAATGATAACAGCCCTCATGGCCTGCATGGTCGTGAGGGCTGCTAATGTAGTAACCATCGAATACAACGGGGCAACGGCGACTGTTACGATTCCAGATAATCTGGCCGCTTATGTAACTTGTTCCAGCGGTACGTCATCACACGTGAAACTCGTACAGTCAGACAACGTTGCTGATGGTGCACCAGGCGAAATTACCTACCAGCTCTCCGGCAGTAGCGATGACGGAGGATTCGAGATGACTGGCAGTTATAAGTGTACCGTCAAACTGGTGGAAGTGACGCTGAACAATCCCAGCGGTCCTGCCATCAACATCGATGATGGCAAGCGCATCGAACTAAATGCCAGTAAAGATGGCGGTGCTAGCACGCTTTCTGACGGGGCAAACGGTGATTGGAAAGCTTGTGTTTATACCAAGGGGCATTTTGAACTGAAAGGTAAAGGTACCCTGAATATTGTCGGTAATACGGCTCATGCCATCAGTAGCAAGGAGTATATGCAGGTGAAGAACCTGACGCTCAATATCACTGGTGCCAAGAAAGACGGTATCCACTGTAAGCAGTACTTCTGGATGCAGAGTGGCAAAATCACCATTTCAGGTGCTAAGGACGATGGCATTCAGGTTGAGTTGGACGGTGATACCTCCACGGGTATTCTTCCCGACCATGAAGATGCTGATGCCGACATCGACGAGGATAGCGGTAACTGCTATCTGGACGACGGAACCCTGTCGATCAAGGACTTAGGCAAGAGTGCCATCAAGACCGACGGTCAGGTGATCATCTCTGGTGGCACTCAGGACTACGACGCCAGCGCCGTATCTGAGAATAACAATCCTGCCACTGCTATCACCGTTGTACGAAGTGACGACACCCGTGCTAACGACACCACAGGTGGTGAAGTAATCTACGACGTGACGGGTCGTCAACTGAAGGATATCAGAAAAGGACAGATTGTTATCATCAAGCATGGTAGCGAAGTCAGGAAAGTAATCCTCAAATAAAATAAGAATCCCCGCCGGTTGGCGGGGATTTTTATTGTTACCAGATCTGTGCACGTTTCTTCTTCGGAACAAAGAGCTTATCGCTCTTCTTGATGCCAAAGGCATCATACCATTCATTGATGTGTGGCAGGGCTGCGTTCACACGGGCCTTAGCCGGAGAGTGCACATCCACGGTAATCAGATACTCCAGATACTCCGGACGGAAATTACCGGCCCACACACGTGCCCAGCTCAGGAAGAAGCGCTGCTCAGGGGTGAAGCCCTCGATCTTGCCGGCAGGTTTCTCCTTCAGGACATTCTGCAAAGCACGGTAGGCGATATTCACACCACCGTTGTCGCCGATGTTCTCACCTAAGGTCTGCTGACCGTTGATCTTCTTGCCAGGCACAATCTCGATGGTGCTGAAATAGTCGGCCAGCACCTTCGTACGCGCATTGTAGTTTGCCTTGTCCTGATCCGTCCACCAGTTGCGCTGGTTACCCGTCTTATCGAACTGTGAACCCTGATCATCGAAGCCATGGCTCATCTCATGACCAATCACACCGCCAATGGCACCGTAGTTCACTGCATCGTCGGCATTGGGATCGAAGAACGGCGGCTGCAAGATAGCAGCGGGGAAGCAGATCTCGTTGGTGGTGGGGTTGTAATAGGCATTCACCGTCTGCGGTGTCATGTGCCACTCTGTCTTGTCCACGGGCTTGTTCACCTTACGACCCAGCACATCGAGCGTTTTCCACTCGGCGATATTAGCCAGGTTCTCGTAGAGCGACAGGCTCTCGTCGACCTTCAGGCCACTATAGTCCTTCCACTTGTCGGGATAACCGATCTTGATGATAAAGTTCTCGAGCTTGTCCTTAGCCTTGGCCTTGGTCTCTGCCCCCATCCAGGTAGCCTCGTCGATGCGCTGGGCAAGGGCGGTCTGCAGGTTGTGCACCAGGTCGAGCATACGCTGCTTGCTCGTAGCGGGGAAATACTTCTCCACATAGAGTTTGCCGATGGCCTCGCCCATGATGCCACTCACCAGGTTCACGGCACGCTTCCATCGGGGCGTGTCCTGCTGGGCGCCACTCATCACGCTGCTCAGTTTGAAAGCCTCGGCACGGAAAGCATCGCTCAGCTGACTGCTGGCACCAGCAATGACCTTGATCTCGGCATAGGCCTTCAGATCGTCGAGGGACGTCTCTGCCAGCACCTTCTCCACCTCGTGGATGGCCTCAGGCTGACCTACGTCAACGAGGTCGAAAGCCGGGAATCCACCAATCAGGAACATATTACCCCAGTCGATACCAGGATAGTCCATCACCAGCTGGGTATAAGGCATCTTGTGGTAGTTAGCATTGATATCACGCAACTCCACAGTGCTCTTACTGGCTTTGGCGATACGCGTCTCAATGGCCATCACGGCATCCATTTTCTTCTTGGCCACTGCCTCGTCATTGCCCACGAGCTCGAAGAGGTTGGTCATATAGGTCTTGTAAGCCTCGCGGATACGCACGGTCTGCTCGTCATCGTTCAGATAATAGTCCTTCGTACCCAGGCCGAGTCCGCCCTGTCCGATGCTTACAAGGTTCATCGAGGCATTACGCATGTCAGAGCCCACGCCCACACTGAACATCAGCGTATTCTCACCCATGCGGTCGAGCTTGGCACAGACCAGCTGATACTCACGACGGTCCTTCACAGCGGCAATCTTCTCAAGAGTGGGCTTCAGCGGTGTCCAACCCTCGCGGTTCAGGCGCACGCTGTCCATCATCAACTTGTAGAGCGAACCGATCTTCTGACCCAGTGTACCCTGCTCCTGAGGTGTGTTGGCATATTGCAGGATCAGTTCCTGGATATGCTTCTGGTTCTCCTCATACAGGTCCATGAAAGCACCGTTGTTGGTATGTTCCGCATCCAGGGGGTGTGCTTTCATCCATCCACCGGCTGCATACTCATAGAAATCATCGCCAGGACGCACCGAGGTGTCGAGGTTCTGCTGGAAATTCTGCCCCATGGCTGTCATGGCCATCATCAGGCAGGTAGCTGTAAAAATCTTCTTCATATACATTATATATTTTATATTAATCGTCCGTTTGACGCAGTTTGAGTGCGCAAAGATACACAATAATTCAAAAGAATTACCGAATTTAAGATTATTTAATCACTTTGGCTTGTCGTCTCCGCGATTTTTTCACTATATTTGCACCAACAAACTTCTCTACACTAAAACGAAACGAATATGAAAGATCTGAAAATGTTTATCAATGGCCAGTTCTGCGAAAGCAGCGACGGCAAATGGATTGAAGTGTTGAACCCCTCAACCGAGGAAGTGATCTCCCGTCAGCCGGAAGGCACCATCGCGGATGTGAACCGTGCCCTCGACGCTGCCCGTGCAGCCCAGAAGGCGTGGGGCAAGACGCCCGCCATCGAGCGTGCCCAGTATCTGCTGAAGATGGCCGAAGGCATCAAGAAGCGTGAGAAGGAGTTCACCGAGATTATCATGCGCGAGCAGGGAAAGACGCGCACATGGGCTGCCATCGAGGTGGGTGCCACCATTGCCTATTTCGAGTACATGGCCACCTTCGCCCGTCATATCGAGGGTGAGATCATCCCCAGCGACCGTCCCAACGAGACCATCCTGCTCACCAAGAAGCCCATCGGTGTGGTGGCTGGTATCCTCCCCTGGAACTTCCCGTTCTTCCTCATCGCCCGTAAGGCCGGTGCTGCGCTGATTGCCGGTTGTACCATTGTCATCAAGCCCTCACAGCTCACCCCCGAGAACTGTACCGAGTTTGCCAAGGTGGTAGCCGAGACGGGTCTGCCCGCAGGCGTCATCAACATCGTCACTGGTAAGGGCTCCGTCATCGGCAACGAGATGGCCGGCTCTCCGAAGATCGATATCGTCTCTGTCACCGGTTCCGTCGGTGCCGGCGAGAGCATCATGGCCGCTGCCTCGAAGAACATCACCAAGGTATCGCTCGAGTTGGGTGGTAAGGCGCCTGCCATCGTCTGCAAGGATGCCGATCTGGAGCGTGCTGCGCAGTGGATTGTCGACAGCCGTATCGGCAATAACGGTCAGATCTGTAACAATGCCGAGCGCGTGTATGTACAGAAAGAGGTGAAGGCTGAATTCACGAAGATTCTCGTCGACAAGATGTCGAAGGTGAAAGTGGGCGATGTCTGCGCCGACGAGAGCGTCGACATGGGTCCGTTGGTAGAGGCCCGCGCTCTGGAGAGTGTCACAGAGAAGGTGGAGCGCGCCATCAAGCAGGGTGCCAAGCTGCTCTGTGGCGGTCACCGCGTCGGTACGAAGGGCTACTTCTACGCCGCTACCGTGCTCGACGACTGCCGTCAGGACATGGACATCATCCATGAGGAGACCTTCGGTCCGGTGATTCCGCTCATCGAGTTCTCCGATATCGACGAGGCCATCAAGTATGCCAACGACTGCGAATACGGTCTGGCCTCCTCCATCTTCACCAAGGACCTCAACATCGCCGTCAAGGCCTGCCGCGAACTGGAGTTCGGCGAGACCTATGTCAACCGCGAGCACTTCGAGGCCATCCAGGGCTTCCATGCCGGTGTGAAGAAGTCGGGTATCGGTGGAGCCGACGGTAAGCATGGTGTCGACGAATACCTCGTCACCCACGTCACCTACCTCGACACTTACGAGGACATGTAAAAACGAGAAATCCCTGCCAGCTGGCAGGGATTTTTCTTAGAACTTGATTTTATAACTTAATCCTATCAGATGGCGATTGGGCTCTTCAGCCTCATCTTCATCGGTGACATGCTGATAGCGGTAGAAGGCGCCAACGGCATGCTGCTTCGTGATCGACCAATCCACGCCCGCCTGATAACGGATCTTCTCCAGCGACTTGGCATTAAACAGTTCCACACTGGCGTAGGGAGTCACCGGCATCTTGCTCTTGTCGTATTCCACCTGCAGACGACTGCGCAACACGTTCTTGCCCTTGCCGCTATAAGTATGCGCCTTGCCATCGTAGGCATTCTTCAGATAGCTCCAGCGCTCATCCACGGTATATTCCGGACGGTAGGTATACTGCCAGCGCTCACGCAGCGAGAACTTAAAGTCGCCGATAAGCTTTTTGCTCAGCGTCAGCGCCACGTTGAAGCGATGACGCCCCTGCCAGTAGCGGGCACATTTCTTGGGGTCGCCTTCGTCTGCATCACCATCGTCCACCTCGTCATCCTCTGCATCAAAATAGCTGATGCGCTCATAATTGTCATACAGGAAACTGTAGCCTGCCGAGGCCTTCAGCCACTTCGTCGCCTTATAGTCAACCCCGATGCCCACGCTCCAGCGGTCGTTAGTCTGGGCGTTATTGCGGGTACGCAACTCACCCTCGAGGCTCACCGACCATTTCTTGTCAATCTTCTTCTGTACCTCCAGCGAGAAGTCGAGTCCGAAGTCATCCTTCTGCGCAAAAGAAGTGAGGAGTGAAAAGTGAAAAGTGAAAAGTAAGACCGCGAGGTAGCGCAGCTTGATGGAAGAAAGGTTATACACTCGCATAATCTGAGTTCTTGATTTTCAGCATATTCTTCACATCACCGCTGTCGTTGCCTTCGTAATACACGCGCAGCACCGCCATGTCACGCAGGAAGTCCACGGCCCCTACCCTCACGGATACCACCTTCAGTCCGAGGCGTGCCTCCAGGTCGGCTATCAGCTCTTCCCTGCGCTCAGGCTTGATCAGGTCGATGCGGTCATACTGCACCAGCTTCGAGGCCTGCACCTTCAACGAGCGCTCGAAGGTGATAATGGCCAAGACAACAATCACGTCGATCACCAGCAGCTCAACCAGTGGGGTGCCAATCAGGTTCCCTGTAGCATCCACGCCTAAGGAGTCGGCCATGGCATGCACCACCGACAGGCAGACCACCACAAACAGATAGGTCATCTCGCGCACGGGCATCGCGTCGGTACGGTAACGCATGATCGAGAAGATGCCGAACAGTCCGAGGCCTACACCCATCGTAGCCTTTCCGCGATCCATACCCATCATCAGGTAGACCAGGAAGAAGATGGCCACGGAAATAATCATAAACGTGAAGAAGAAATCACGGCGTTTGGCCTTCTTGAAATACAGGAAGTTCACAATGATCCAGTTCACCAGGTAGCAGAGAGCGAATCTCAGCAGTGTGTCTCCGAAATCAGGGGAGAACAGTTCTTTTAATTGATTCATCATTATTTAACGGTTTTGTTGATTCACGAGTTTGTCCACTTCGATGAGTTTCCGCTTGAAGCGGTTCACGGGCAGCATGCCGTTGCAGGTCAGTGCCGAGCCCATGCAGTATTTTGAGTATCCGTGAGGATGTATTCTCAATTGCCGGAGCATCTCCAGAACGGGCGAGAATACCAGTCCGTCGCGTTTCAGTTCGATAATCACCAGGTCGTCCATATCGCGCTCACAGCCGTTCTGCAGGTTGTGGAAGCGGAGTCCGGAGTCGATAGTCAGGCGTTCCGTCTTCCCTTTGTTTACCAGCGTAATACGCGAGAAGTGGTTGTTCAGTGCCGGCACCAGGGTATCCACGCCATAGCGCAGGTGCTTGGCCAGAAACTGGCGCTTCTCCTCGTCGGTGAGGTCCATGTCGCCCACCTCGATGCGCTTCTTCTTGGTGCGCCCGTGGTTGTTCTTGGTCTTCACCTCCATAAACTGCAGGCCGCTCACGCAGTAGGTACGGAAACGGATCTTCTGCCGGTTGGTATGCCCGCACTGATGCTGACAGTACATGTCGAAGTCGGTGGTATCAAAATAGGTGGTGTCGTATTCCAGGTTGCGCCCGCCGTCGATATCCTGCACGAAATAGTCCTTCTGCGCCATCGCCAGCAACTGGCGAAGCTTGTCCAGATTGGTGACGAACTTCGTATCCGTACGGTTCATCAGCTTTACGCTGCTCATCTGTTCCAGCGTAATGGCGTCAAACTTTGAAAGTATTTCATTCATATCTTGTTGGTTCATGGTGCATCCTGCCCACAATCTTTTTTAATTCGCCTGCAAATTTACTACATTTTCTAATAATAAATGAGTCAAATCCGATATTTTTTGCAAAAATAATGGTTTTTCAGAAAAAAAAACGCAAAATTCTTTGGAGATTCAAAAATAATATTTATCTTTGCACCGAAATTATTTATCGTTTAACAATAAATTATTATCAATTATGAACAAAAAACTAAAAATTTACAGCACGCTGTTTGTCATCGCACTCATCGTCTTCGGAATCGCCAACACGTTCCATTTCTCTGCCATGGGCTGGTCGCCCGCCCCTGACAACAACATGCAGTTTGGAGAACTGCCTTCCGACTTCATGTCGACCGATACCCTGCCCGACGGAGGCACTGTCAGCTATGGTCATCCCTATTACACTTACGAGCTGAACGTACATCAATGGTCAAGGCCCGACCACAAGGTGCTTCTTTCTACGGCACAAGGTCAGACCTACAAGGTCGAGATGCAGAAGGTCAAGGTGGGCATGCCGGTCTCGCGGGCGGGCTCCAACATCCCGATGTATATCATCAGTTCGATTGCCATCGTGTCCTTCATCATCTTCCTCTGTATTTTATATATGGTTATCAAGCTCATCATCAAGATCCGCCGTGGGGAGATCTTTGTCACGAAGGTGTCCAAATACCTTGAGATTACCGGCATTCTGCTCACCTGTCTTTATCTCTATCAACTGGCGGCATCCTACATCGTCACGCAGTATTTCATCTCCACCATCCATCTGGCCGACCTGAGCATTGTGTTCAAGAACGAGTGCAACAGCATGTTCATCTTCACGGGTCTGGCACTGATGATCATCTCGCAGATCATCCTCATGGGCAAGGATCTGAAGGACGAACAGGAACTCACCATCTAACCCCCTGCGCCCTATGAGTATTATCGTCAATGTCGATGTGATGATGGCCCGTCGCAAGATGTCATCTCAGGAGCTTGCCGAGCGGATTGGCATCACCCAGGCCAACCTCTCCATCCTGAAGACAGGCAAGGCCAAGGCCATCCGTTTCTCCACCCTCGATGCCATCTGCAAGGCCCTCGACTGCCAGCCCGGCGACATTTTGGAGTATAAAGAGGACTGATTTTACACCGGTCGACTCAAACACCGGGGGACAGTTCTTCCTGTTTGACCCGCTGCGCCCGTCAGCGGAATCTGTCAAACAGGAAGAGTCCCCGATATTTGACTAATGGCAGTCGAAGAGAATTTTGCGGCGATTATCCTTCGGCCTCACCGCGAAGTGGATCCAATACGTCGAGCCCCGCTTCTCGAGGATGAGTTCGTCAAACATTCTTTTCGTACCATCGGCGATATCCAATAAGATTGCCGCCATGCGGATCATCTGCTCCGGCCCATAGCACTTAATATCCACCGCGCAGCCCGTCAGATGATTTGAATTCTTCGCGCCCCCACAAAGTCGATTCACCTCTTCTGAACGGAAGCCGCTCGAAATGACAATTGGAATCTCTGCTTCCTGAGTATTCTCACTCCTCACTCCGCACTCCTCGAAACATCACCATACAACGTGTTCTGGCTATAGCGGAGATCCTCCAGCCAATTCTCGCAGATATTACGAAGGTTCTCGATGGCTACGCGCGAAGGAATATTCTTATCCAATGTGTCATAACTTGTCTTGCAGAGCTCTCCTAAAGTAAAGTGCTCGGAGAGTTTCATGTTCTTATTGATTTCTACTTTCATAATCTTTTGTTTTGGTTAATGTTACGGTGATACGGTGATACGGCGTCAGCACATCATGCAGCCAGTCTTCTTGAACACAGCCTTGGTGGTGCCGTTCTCCACGAATTCACCAGCCTTCTCTACCAGATGATCCTTCATCAGACGATTGATCTTGACGCGTGCGACCGCATCGCTGGTCAATGAGAAGCAGCGCATGGCGTCCTCAACAGTAAACTCCTCAGGCAGACGGTTGAAACCCTCAATGGTCCTTTGCCTACGCTCAAACTTTAACACATATTTAACACAATTATCTGAAGATGTCAGGAAAAAGACACCACGCCATATCACCGTATCACCGTATCATTTGGTGATTTCAATGTGGAGGGAATTAATAGTATTCTTATATTTAATTTTATATATATTATAATATATATAAAA
>CAMJBL010000051.1 GCA_946403845.1 uncultured Prevotella sp.
TGAACCTCGGCATGAATGTCATCGTGCTCGACGTGAATGCCGGTGCCTGGAAACTCGAGACCGAGCGTGGTGTCATCATGGACGGCGACAAGAGCGAACACCTGCTCGAGGCCATCCCCGTGATGGGCTGCTACTGCGACCTCATCGGCGTACGCAGCTTCGCCGGTCTGACCGACCGCGAATACGACTATGCCGAGACCGTGCTGCAGCAGTTCATCAAATACTCAGGCCGTCCCGTCTTCGCCATGGAGACGGCTACCGTACACCCCCTTCAGGCCTTTGCCGATTTGATTACCATCGAGGAAAGCTGGGGCCGTCCCGTCTGTTGCTGTGACACAGCAACAAGCAAGCGCCCAAAGGTCGTCCTCACCTGGGCCCCTCACTGCCGTGCTTTGCCGCAGGCCGTGCCCAACAGCTTCGCCCAGTGGATGAACGCCGCGCCCAACGTGGATCTCGTCATTACCCACCCCGAGGGCTACGAGCTCGACCCGCAATTTGTGGGTAATGCCGTTGTGGAATACGACCAGAAGAAAGCCTTCGAAGGTGCTGACTTCATCTACGCCAAAAACTGGAGCAACCCTGGTGTAACTAATCCCGCCGACTACGGCAAGATCACTTCGAAGGACATGTCATGGACGGTTGACACCGAACACATGTCATGGACCAACAACGGTAAGTTCATGCATTGCCTGCCTGTTCGCCGCAACCTCATTGTCACCGACGATGTCATCGAGAGCCCCAACAGCCTGGTTATCCCTGAGGCTGCCAACCGCGAAATCTCCTGCTCCGTTGTCATCAAACGTATGCTCGAAGCACTTTAAAGTTCAAAGTTCAAAGCTCAAAGTCTATGATCTCCTTTGAATGCGACTACAACAACGGTGCCTGTCAGCAGGTGATCGACAACCTCGTCAGGTATAACAATGCGAAGCCGACCCCCTACGGCTTCGACGAGTTCTCCGAGCGCGCCAAGAACCGTATCCGCGAGGCCTGCGGTCTGCCTGATGCCCAGATCTTCTTCCTGACCGGCGGCACCCAGACCAATGCCACCACCATCGACTCGATGCTCTATCAGTATGAGGGTGTGATTTGTGTGGGCTCAGGCCATATCAACGTGCATGAGGCCGGCGCCGTGGAGTTTACGGAACACAAGATCATCACCCTTCCCGACACGCAGGGGAAGATGGAATCCAAGGTGCTCGACAAGTACCTCGACGACTATATGCACGACGGCAACAAAGACCATGCCGTGCATCCGGGACTGGTCTACATCACCTTCCCCACCGAACTGGGCACCCTCTACAGCGCCAAGGAGCTCAACGACATCTATCAGGTCTGCCAGAACTATGAGATCCCCCTCTATATCGATGGTGCCCGTCTCGGCTATGGGCTGATGGCCGTGGGCAACGACATCACCCTGCCCTATCTCGCCCGCCACTGCGACGTCTTCTATATCGGCGGCACGAAGATCGGTGCCCTCTGCGGCGAGGCCGTTGTCTTCACCAACCGCAAGGCCCACAAGCATTTCTTCTCCATCCAGAAGCAGCATGGTGCCGTGATTGCCAAGGGTGCACTCATCGGCTTGCAATTCGAGGCGCTGTTTACCGACAACCTCTACTTCAAACTCTCCGAACATGCCATCAGGATGGCCATGCGGATGAAGGAGATCTTCATTAAGAAAGGTTTCCAGTTCCTGGTCGACTCCCCCACCAACCAGCAGTTTGTCATCATCGACAACGCACAGGCAGAGCGTCTCAGCCAGAAAGTACAGTTCACCCATTTCGGCCAGACAGACCATTATCACACCATCTGCCGTTTCGTTACCAGTTGGTCGACGACAGAAGAGGAAATCGATGAACTCGAAAGAATCCTGAACTCATAAAGGATAAGACATTCTTTTTAACGTAAATAGTACACAGTTTTGCCCGTGTACTATTTACACTTATTCATTGTTTTAACACCCTTTCTACTCTTTTTTGTGATAAAAAGGAAGGGGGTTGCAAAAAAGTATCAATAATAGTCAAATAAAGTTGCAAACTTCTCAACGAACCAATATACCTTTGCAACGATTTTCTAACTAAAGAACTACAATTCTATCAATTAATAAATTAAGTATGAACAAAACTTTTAGGAAAACAGCGCTGTTGGTGGGTACATTCTCCCTATTGGGATTGTGTTACTCACCTGATGCCTATGCCGCTGCTTCCCCGCAGGAAGTTCAGCAGGCAAAGAAGATCACAGGAACTGTGGTCGACGCTATGGGCCCCGTTATCGGAGCCAGTGTTGTCGTGAAAGGAACGTCGAATGGTGTCGCCACCGACTTCGACGGTAACTTCTCACTGAACGCCAGCCCGGGTCAGACCCTGGTTATCTCTTACATTGGTTACCTGACTAAGGAGATTAAGATCACCGCTGCCCAGAGCAAGTACAACGTCACCCTCGAGGAGGACAAGAAAGTATTAGACGAGGTTGTAGTCGTCGGTTACGGTACGATGAAGAAGAGCGACATCTCGGGTGCTTCTGCAACAGTTGGTGAGAGTGCCATTAAAGGTTCTCTCATTACCTCACTCGACCAAGCCCTGCAAGGCCATGCTGCTGGTGTCAGTGCCGTATCCACCTCTGGTGCTCCCGGCTCCGGCTCATCTATCCGCGTTCGTGGTACAGCCACTATCAATGCCAATGCCGAACCTCTGTACGTCATTGATGGTGTGATTGTTCAGAGCCAAGGTCTGACTGGCTATGATTACGGACTTGGTGATGCCCTTGGTAACGGCTCGGTATCAACCATCTCCCCGTTATCTACCATTGACCCACAGGATATTGTCAGCATGGAGATCCTGAAGGATGCCTCTGCCACTGCCATCTACGGTGCTCAGGGTGCAAACGGCGTCGTGCTGATTACAACCAAGCATGGTAAAGCCGGCGAAGCCAAGTTCTCTTATAGTGGAACGATTGCCCTAAATCGCCAGACAAAACGACTCGACATCCTTGATTTACGTGAATATGCAGACTATTATAATGCCTATGTGGAAATCGGCGAAGCCACTGCCAACCCGATATTCCTCGACAAGAGTTTACTTGGCAAAGGTACGAACTGGCAGGATGCTGTATTCCAGACAGCCTTGATGCATCAGCATCAGGTGAGTGCACAAGGCGGTACTGACAAGGTCCGTTATTACGTCAGTGGTTCTTATATGAAGCAGGAGGGAACCATTATCGGATCTGAATTCAATCGTCTGTCGGCCCGCGCAAATGTTGACGCCGATCTGAAGTCCTGGCTGAAGATGGGTCTTAATGTGGCTTTCTCTGATTCTAATGATGACCTGAAACTGGCAGATGGTGAAGAAGGTATCATTAACTACTCTCTGACCACTACGCCAAACCTGCCTATCTACGATATGGACGGCAACTACGCCTCCAGTTCTTATGAAGGTTCTTCAAGCCCGAACCCCATTGCATTGGCTTTATTGAACGAAAACAAACTGAACCGTCAGAAGTTGAATGGTAACATCTTCTTCGATGTCAAGTTCTATAAAGATCTGACGTGGCACACAGAATTGGGTTTCGACCTTGGATGGAGCAAGGCAGACCGTTATCGTCCTATTATTAGCCTGGCAACCTATCATCAGAACAATAACACTGCTTCCACTCAGAAGAACTCTAATAAGTTCTGGCAGATTAAGAACTATGTAACATGGACTCACACCTTTGTCGGCAAGCATCATGTGACGGGTATGGTGGGTCAGGAAGCCTGGGAGTCGTCATGGGACTATTTAAGTGCCTCCAATACCGGTCTTCCCAACGATAAGGTTCACAATGTCAAATTAGGAACGGGAAACCCCACTGTTGATTCCGGTTTCGGCGAAGCTTCCATGGCTTCATTCTTCACACGATGGACTTATAGCTACAACGACCGTTACAATGCCACCTATACATACCGCTACGATGGCAGCTCAAATTTCGGTCCGAACAAACGTTGGGCAGGATTCCATTCCTTTGCTGCCAGCTGGCGTTTCAATAATGAAGTCTTTATGAAAGACCTGACTTGGCTCAGCAATGGTAAGCTACGACTCGGATGGGGACAAACCGGTAACTCCAGTATCGGTGCCTATAAGTGGGGCGTGGCTTTGAAGACACAGACCTCAGCACTTGGTTCTGGTAACAGACCTGCAAACATTGCCAACACGGCCATTCAGTGGGAAAGCCAGGAGCAGTTTAATGTAGGACTTGACCTTGGCGTCTTTAACAACCGCGTCAATCTGACCGTCGACTGGTATCGCAAGGAGTCGAAAGACATGCTGATGGGTCTTCAGCTCCCAGCATATATGGGTACCAGCGGCAATAGTTCTTCTGCCCTCGAAGCACCTTCAGGCAACTATGGCACCATCCGCAACACTGGTCTTGAGATAACACTGAACACCCATCCTATCGTTGGTAAGTTTGAATGGGATTCAGAGTTCCAGATCTCATTTAACAAGAACAAACTGGTTGCTTTGAACGATGGAACCGGTAATGCTACCTTGAAAGGCTGGGGCCAGTGGGGTGACCAGGAGCCTCAAGTGTCGCAGACAGAAGTAGGTGGCTCATTATTCAGTTTCTATGGTTATGTCTGTGATGGCTACTATACTTCCAAAGAGGATATTGAGAATTCCCCCACACCAGTTCATCCTGGCGTCGACGGTGTCTATGCCAAGAACAGCACCGTATGGGTTGGTGATATCAAGTACAAGGACCTGAGCGGTCCTGACGGTGTGCCCGATGGAAAGATTGATGCATACGACCGTACTGATATCGGTTCGCCTTTACCCAAATTCACCTTCGGTTGGACCAACACTTTCCGCTGGAACAACTTCGACCTGAATATCTTCATCAACGGTTCTTATGGTAACAAGGTCGGTAACTACAACAAGTACAAGCTCACCCACATGAATAACACCTGGATCAACCAGCTCGATGATGTTCTTGGTGCCACACGTCTGGAGCCCATCGATCCTAACAAGGACTACTCTGCAGGTGTAGACCGTGGTGACGGCCAGTTGATTTGGAATTGGTACGATGATATTAATAATGTACGTATAGCTAATCCCGGTGCATCTCTGCCTCGTATGTCAATGGGCGACCCCAATGACAACGACCGCTGGAGCGACCGTTATATCGAAGATGCAAGCTATATCCGTCTTAAGAACATTTCTTTAGGTTATACATTCCCCAAGAAGATGGTTCGCAGACTCTCGTTGGAGACGCTCCGTGTAAATGTCAACATCCAGAACCTGTTAACTATTACCGGCTATGACGGATACGATCCTGAGGTAGGTACCAGCACCCAGTCCAGCTTCGTTGCCGGACTCGACAATGGTCGTTATCCCTCCCCGACTACCTATTCATTTGGTATTAACGTAACATTCTAAACACTGTAGCATTATGAAATTCATGAATATAAAGACCGTTGCACTTGTTGCGTTCATTGGCTTTGGTCTCACTGCCTGTGAGGACTTCCTGGACAAGCCGACAATCGACAACTATAATGCCGACAATTACTATGGCTCTGATACAGAATGTCTTTCTGGAACATCCTACTTGTACAGTTCTCCATGGAGTGACTTCACACGAAACTTTATCAATGTCGGTGAGGTCTTGTCCGGAAACTACTATCCGGGTACAAGCCCATACTTGGACTTCTCGCTGAATGGATCTGACTCCGAACTTGGCGCCATGTCGAACTCTTTGTGGTCGGCAGTAGCTCACTGTAATACCGTTTACAACTATATCAAACAGGGAGGTGCTTCAGAAGCCGGCAAAAACCAGACCATGGGCGAATGCCTGGTATGGAAGGCTCTGGCATATTTCTTCCTCGAACGTACCTTTGGTGATATTCCCATTATCCACGACAACACCGCAGAACTTGAATCCGGCAGCTATAACACGACCGTCAAAGTGAAGAAGGCTGATGTCATGGAATATATCATCATGACATTGGAAAAGGCCATCGAAATCCTACCAGAGACCCCCATGCAGGCTGGCCGCATTGACAAGGCTGCCGCAGAAGGTCTCTTGGCCAAGGTTTATCTGACCAAGGCAGGTATCAGCGGTTCTATCAGCACCGACGACCTCAACAAAGCCGTTGAATATGCGCGCCTGTGTCTTGGACATGGCAGTCACTCGCTGATGGAGAATTATGCAGATGTGTTCCGTTTGGCCAACAATATCAATCCTGAGTGTCTGATTTCCTGGCGTTGGAATGCCAACAACAACCAATGGACTGATCAAAGCTTTATGCAGAACGACTATGCACCGAAAGGCATGGGCGATGATGACTGTTGGGGACAATGGAAAGGCATGAGCACGGACTTACAGGAGGCTTTTGGCATCAAGGTCTTGGAACAGACGCCTGACATCTGGCTTAACCATCGCGACGCCCGCCTGAAGGCAACCATGATGCTTCCGGGTTATAAGTATGATTACTTCTGGACGGACAAGGGTGGTTTCGACTTCATTCGCTTTGTTTATGATCAGGAATACAACCCCTCTGTTGAAATTGAAAACGACAAGCCGCATCTCGTTTGTCCTACAGGTGCTTATCCTGTTAAGCACATCTATGGCAACAATGCAGACCATACAGCAGGTATTGGTTATCCCGCAGCCCGTATGGCCAACAGCTTGGCAACGCCGCTGTTGCGTGTCGCCGACGTCATGCTGATTCTTGCCGAGGCAAAGGTCATTCTCAGCAGTCCTGGCAATCCTCAGGCCGCCTCTACCACCGATTCAGAGGCACTCAATGCTATCAATGCCGTTCGTCAAAGAGCTGGCCTGACCGCATTGACCAGCGTATCCTTTGACGATGTTTGGAAAGAGCGTCGTTTAGAGCTGGCCTTTGAGGGTGACAGATGGTACGACTTTGTACGTGTAAGCTATTATAATCCGCAGTTCTGTATCAACGAACTGAAGGCCCAGAAGCGTGACGTGATCGGAAACGGTACACTCAATGAAATCTACGAGAATTATTACAAGACCGGCGACTGGGTTGTTCCTGCCACTGCCAAGTATCCGGAGAATACGACAGCACCTCTTGTAGAGCAGCTCATGCGCGACGATCCCGACTCCGGCAAGAAGTATTTTGCCATTCCGATGACGGAACGCGATGTGGTGTTCAACCCCAATCTCGCAGCAAGTGCAGAAGCTCAGCATGTTGATATTCGTGCTACTTACAGTTACTAAATAATAAAAGGTTTAAGATATGAATAGGATTAAACAATATAGTAAAGGATTGTTGCTGGCAGTTGCTGCCATCAGCACCATGGCGTTGACCTCTTGTAAGGACGAGCCCGACAAGTTTGAGCCAACAGATGGAAAGCCCACTATCAAGTATATTCGCTGTATGTCGTCTGAAATACACAATTGGGATGACGAACCTGACACGCAGTATACTGATGGTCAATTGGTAACCAGCGCAAGCCCTGGTAGCACACTGGCTATCATCGGCGACAATTTGCGCAGTGTATATGAAATCTGGTTCAATGACCTTAGAGCATCACTCAATCAAAGTACATTGACAGATAATAGCCTTTTTGTAACCATACCTGGTAAGGTGCCAGGAGAGGTGACCGATAAGATTTACTTCATAACAACAAGTAGAGACACGGTCGCTTATGACTTCAAGGTCGTTATTTCAGCACCTATCGTCAACTCCATCGCCAATGAGTATGCCGCAGCAGGTTCCAGACAGACTCTTAAAGGCAATTATTTCATTGATGATCCTGGAACACCTCTGAGTATTTCTTTCCCAGCGGCTGACGGGTCATTATTACCTGCAAAAGTGATCGATATTGCCAAAGATTTCACGTCTGTCGACATTATTATTCCTGATGGTGCCGTTTCTGGTCCTATCGTAGCCACCTCTGTCTATGGCACCTCGAAGAGTTCATTCTGGTATAAGGACAATCGCGGTCTGCTGTTCGACTTCGATACACCTAACGGCATTTCGGATGTGGTGCTTGACATGCATGCCTGGAATGGTCATACCATGACTGTGGACGACGGGACAGGTATTTCCGGCAACTACTGGCAGTTTGGTAGCGGAACCTCAAATTGTCCCGGTACTGCAGACAACGGTTGGCCCGACGAAAGCTGGCACTCGTTTGCCTACTGGCCTGGCAACTGGGAAGATCCCGAGACATTCAAGGTTTATCCACGTCTCTACGACCTGGTAGACATGTCAGACTGGTCGAATATGACCATGAAGTTCGAAATGTTCATCCCTTCCAGCAATCCTTGGACGGGTGGTGCCATGCAGATTGTATTTGCCGGTACTGACAAGACCACATACGGAGCTGGAGGTGTAGATGCATACGGCAATGCCATTCACGTACAGAGCAATGAATATCTGAACGACAAGTCAGTGCCACGCGCCCTGTATCGTCCTTGGACGGCCACCGGTAGTTATGATACTGGTGATGAATGGATTACCGTTTCTCTCCCCCTGGCAGCCTCGTTTGTCTACAGCTACGACGGTACGCTCTGTGGCAATCCAATGAGTAAGGACTCCTTCGCCAGTCTCTGGATGGCCCTCTATGGTGGTGGTGTCGAAGGAACCGACTGTACGCCCATCATCAAGATCGACAACATCCGTATTGTTCCTAACAAATAATAAAGTATTAAAGGTATGAAAAAGATATATAATGTATTCGCCCTGTTAGTGGTAGCCCTCGTCGGGCTATCCCTGACAGCCTGTAGCGAGGATGACTACGATACCAATCCATACAACAAGTCGGGTGTCAACCTGCTTGCATTTGGACCGTCGCCCACCACACGTGCTCAGGAAATCCGCATTACGGGTACCAATCTGAACAGTGTCGACAAGGTGGTATTCCCTGGAGGCACCTTGGAAAGAGCAGGAAAAATCATCAACATCACAGGTTCAGAAGTTGAGAAAGCTGCTTTCAATTCGGTTGACAATGAGAATATCTACGTCAACATCCCTGATGAGTCTGTTCCTGGAAAGATCCGCCTCATAGCAGGTAGCGACACAATTGTCTCAGTAGGCACGCTCACTTTCCAGGAGCCTATTACAGTGACATCAGTATCCCCCACCACCGGTCTGAACGCAGGTGACGAAATATCGATCAAGGGTGACTATGTCTATAATATCGCAGAAGTGATATTCCCCTCTGGTGTATCAGGAGCGCCTGTCTTGGCCGAGGACTTCACTTATGTGTCACGACGTGAAATACGCGTGATTGTTCCTCTGGCAGCCGAGTCCGGAACCCTGACATTCAATGATGGCGCAGACTGGGAAGAAGAATTCAAGACACCATTGGAAGTGGTCACGGCTTCTGTAAGTAGCATAACAGAGAAGACCGACTTCGGACAGCAGATTCAGATTGTCGGTGTCAACCTGCACACGGTTGAGAGCGTCATCTTCCCAGGTGGTGTGACAGCCGACTTTACCGTTTCTGACGATCACACCACAATAACGGCTACCGTTCCCGCAGAGACCAAGTCCGGATCGGTTTCGCTGTTACTCTATTCCGGCGATGCTATCACGACAAAGGAAATCAGCGTGCCTACGATTGCCATCACCGGTGTCTCAAAGGAGAAGGATGTCAAGATTGGCGATGTGATTGTGATTACCGGTGAGAACTTCGACCGCATCGAAACAGTCACCCTTCCGGGTTATGGCATCCTGGCCGACGATGAGTACACCATCTCAGGCAAAACGCTGACATTCACCGTTCCTGAGGGCATGTCAGACGGTAACCTCGAACTCTACCAGAACAGTTTCATTACGGTCACCCAGAAGTTCATGATGTACAGTGAGGCGCCTGAGACCGTTATCTGGGCTGGTAACTTCGAGATTGGAAGCTGGAATGCCGGTATGCAAGATCTTGCATGGGGCGGTTATGACTGGTCGACCGTGAAGCCCGGACAGGTGCTGACCATCTATCTCAAACCGAACTGGGTAGAAGGTTGGTCGCAGATCCGCGTCGGTAACGGCTCATGGGCAGCATTACCTGGTACGGCTGATGTGAACCCATTGGCAGAAGAGGATACCAAGTTCACGGTGACACTTACACAGGCCATGATCGATGAGATGGTAGCCAATGGCGGTCTCGTCATCTGCGGCGCATGGTTCACTATCACAAAGATTACACTTTCTGTCCTCGAAGAGACAATATGGAGCGGCAACTTTGCCTTAGGAAGTTGGGCCGCAGGCTTGGGCGACCTCTCATGGGGTGGCTATGACTGGAGTCAGGTATCTGCAGGCACAACCCTGAAACTCTATTACGAGGTCGACCCGTCAGTAGGCTACATCAACATCCGCTTCGGCAATGGCAGCTGGGCAGCTCTGCCTTCTACACTGGGCTGGGGCAATGATGGCAATGCTTCTCCCGATCCTTCTGAAACAAGTATCAAGACGGTCCTCACTGAGGCTGACATGGATCAACTGATCAACAGTGGCGGTCTGGTCATTTGCGGTGCGGGTATCATCTGTAAGAAGATCGTTCTTCAATGAGAAAGGTTCTCCTATTAATAATAGTCCTCTTCGGCATGGCGACTGTCCATGCCGAAGACTATTATTATCTGACCATCGTCGAGACCGACGGCACCAAGACCTCGCTGACGGCTGTGGGACTGAGTCTGAACTTCAGCAGCGACAAGCTGACGGTCATCAATGCCTATACCGACGAATCGAAGACCATAGCCCTGAGCGACCTCGCCTCGATGAACTTCTCGAACAACGATGAGACAACAGGTATCCGCAGCATCCAAACCGAGGAATCAATCAGTATCGAGGATGCCGATGCCGTCTTTACCCTCCAAGGCCAGAAACTGCCTGCAAGCGCACCGCTTAAGAAAGGCGTTTATCTCGTTAGAAAAGGCACGATAACCCAAAAACTGCAAGTCAGATGAAGAACAGGCTCCTCTCCCTCATTGCTACAGCGTTTTGGGTGGTCAGCATGACGGCTCAGACCATCACTGTGAACAATGCCGACGGCAGCACAAAGCAGATCAGTGCCTCGGCAGCCGGAACCATGATATACTCTCAGACCGATGGCACACTTACCATCGGCGGACAAGCCTACAAGGTGGCAGGCATCGACATCGACACCGAGAATACCAACATCGCCACCGCTCCTGTGGCCGGGACGACAGAGGCCGCCAAACGACTCTACCGCTATTTCCGCAACAACTATGGCAAGAAGGTGATATCGAGCGTGATGGCCGACGTCGCCTGGAATCATAGTCCAGCAGACAAGATCAAGAAGAACATCTCCGGCAAGTGGCCGGCCATGAACTGCTATGATTTCATTCATATACAGGTGCCTGACGGCAACGGCTGGATTGACTACTCTGATATCACACCTGTAACAGAATGGGTGGATGCTGGCGGCATCGTACAACTGATGTGGCACTTCAATGTGCCTAAGAGCGAGGACACCACTGTCGGCACGAACGGCAGCGGGGTGACCTGTTCCCCAGGTGAGACCACCTTTAAGGCCTCGAACGCCCTGAAGGAAGGTACTTGGGAATACAAGTATTTCTATGCCCAGATGGATCGTGTCGTTGCAGTCATCCTGAAACTCCAGGAAGCCGGTATCGCCGCCACATGGCGTCCCTTCCACGAGGCTGCCGGCAATGCTACCGCCAAGCAACAGGCCAACTGGACCAAGGCGTGGTTCTGGTGGGGCTATGATGGTGCGGATACATTCAAGAGCCTCTGGATAGCCATGTTCGACTACTTCAAACAGAAGGGTGTCAACAACCTCATCTGGATCTGGACCACCCAGAACTACAACGGCAACAGTGCCAACTATCATCAAGACACCGACTGGTATCCTGGCGACAGCTATTGCGACATGGTAGCCCGCGACCTCTATGGCTACACAGCCGCACAGAACGCCCAGGAGTTCACGGAAATCCAGGCCACCTACCCCAACAAGATGGTAGTGCTCGGCGAATGTGGCTGGGACAGCAACAACACAACGGGCAAGCCTCAGGGCGATATCGTAGAATGCTGGAATGCCGGCGCCAAGTGGGGACACTTCATGGTGTGGTATGACGGCAGTGCCGGCAACAAATCGGGCACGATGGTCAGCGACGCCTGGTGGTCGTCGGCCATGAAGAAAGCCAATGCCGACATCGTCATCACCCGTTCGCAGGTAAAATACTAAATAAGTAAAGGGAGCACCGAAGTGCTCCCTTTGCATATCTCTACATCGTAGCCGTCAGGAAGGTGGCGTTTCCGAAAATATAAAGGATATTCTCACAGGCAGGAACCAATATGGTCTCGCCCTGCCGGATATGGATGCCATTGATATTGGCTTCGCCCCAGAGACACATCACGATGATAAAGGAGTCGCAGTGGAAGTCTATCTGCTGAGCCACCTGAACAACCACGCGATGAACCACGAAATAGGGACAGTTGATCAGCTGACTGGTGGGCTTTGTCGAGTCATAGGAGGTGCGATACTCCGGCCATACCTGATAGTCGATCGCATCGCGGGCCTGCTCCACATGCAGTTCCCGCGGATTGCCGTGTGCATCCTTGCGCCCGAAGTCATAGACACGGTAGGTGATATCGCTTGTCTGCTGGATCTCCGCCAGGAAGTTACCGGCACCGATGGCATGCAGACGTCCTGCAGGAAGGAAGTAGAGGTCGCCCTCATGAGCCTCATGGGTAGCCAGAACGTCCTGCATGGGCGAATGTCCGTTAACGGGTTCGGTATAGGCCAGCTGCTCATAGTCATCGGGGGTAATGCTCTTCGACAGACCCGCATAGATTTTCGAGCCGACATCGCTCTTGATCACATACCACATCTCCGTCTTGCCGGCGCAGCCGTGCCGCTCCATCGCCAGTTTGTCGTCGGGATGAACCTGTACGGAAAGGTCCTGACGCGAGTCGATAAACTTCACCAGCAGCGGAAACTTGTTGCCAAAACGCTTATAGACCTTCTGGCCTATCAGCAGTCCTTTGTATTTGTCGATGAGCTGGGTAAGATTCAAGCCCACATCGACATCATCGACAAGCCCACGCTCCACGGCAATGCTCTCATGACCTGGCACACCGCTGATTTCCCAGCTCTCGCCGATGTTCGGCTGTGCCGTATAGATGCCTTTAAAGGGAGCAATCTGATAGCCACCCCAGATAGTGGTCTTGAGATAGGGTTCAAACTTATAGGGTTTCATCTCAATTCTTCAATTCTTCAACTCTTCAATTCTTCAACTCTTCAATTCTTCAATTTTTCAATTCTTCAATTTTTCTGCGAGTTGCCTGTTCTTTTCAATCAGTTTCTTGATCGTTTCCACACTGGCACTGGTGGTCAACCCGTCCTCGGGCGTGTTCATACAGTAGTCAATGAGGCGGTCGACGGTAGAAACAGCTACATGCAGGCGGGTATCTGCCGAGGCATAGTAGATGAGCACCCGTCCATCATCATCCTTGATCCAGCCGTTCGAGAAGGCCACATTCATCACGTCGCCCAGATACTCGTCGCACTCCGGCACGAGGAAATAACCGCCAGGACGGGCAATGACGCGAGTCGGATCGTCAAGGGCCGTCATATACATATATAATACATAGCGCAGACCATCGGCAGTGGCACGGACACCATGTGCCAGATGCAGCCAGCCCTTGTGGGTCTTGATGGGATGCGGCCCCTCGCCGTTCTTCACCTCGGTGATGGTGTGGTATTTGCGCTCATAGATGATCTTCTCATCCTTCACCTCTGCATGGGTGATGTCATCGACCAGTGCCCAGCCAATACCGCCACCGGATCCAGTATCGATGAAACCATCCTGCGGGCGGGTATAGAAGGCATATTTTCCGTCGACGAACTCAGGATGCAGCACCACGTTACGCTGCTGACTCTTGGCTTTCAGGTCAGGCAAACGTTCCCAGGTCTTCAAGTCCTTGGTACGGGCGATGCCTGCCATAGCCGTCGCTGCAGAGAGGTTACCAGGATGTGAGTCATCATGGCGCTCGGCACAGAACACACCATAGATCCAACCATCCTCATGCTGAGTGACGCGCATATCGTAAACATTCGTGGCAGGAATCACGTCGTCGGGCATGGAAATCGGCTCCTCCCAGAAACGGAAGTTGTCGATACCATTGGGCGATTCGGCCACGGCGAAGAAGCTTTTGCGGTCAGCACCCTCCACACGGCACACCACAAGATAGCGGCCGTTGAATTTGATGGCGCCGGCATTCAGCACAGCATTCATCATGATGCGTTGCATCAGAAAGGGATTGTCCTGTTCTGAGAAGTCATAGCGCCACTCCAATGGTGTATGCTCAGCCGTCAGCACAGGATAGCGATACTTCTCGTAGATGCCATTCTGTGAAAAACGGAAGGCGCCAAAACTGCCATTTGCCGTTGTTATCGGTTCATTCTTGCGCGTCAGTAATGCCTCGTGCTGCTGATACAAAGCCTTTGTTTTCTGTTCAAATGTAGTCATTACATCAATACAATTTGAGTTAGTGATTATATCCGGGTGCAAAGGTACAGGATTTCGGGTAAAAGACAATGCACAATTTTTGCGAATGTTGATACTATATTATCTGCAATATCAGACAATGATCTTTGTCTTCTGGTATTTCTCGCGAAACTCGGTGGGAGTACAACCTTTGCGACTGCGGAAGAGGCGGTTGAAATTACTCAAATTATTAAAGCCACAACTCCAGCAGATTTCACTAATGCTATCCATGGTGTCGACCAACCGGCGGGCAGCCTGACCCAAACGGATGTCAATGATATATTCAGAGAGGTTCTTGCCTGTGCGTAACTTGAAAAAGCGGCTGAAAGCTGAGGGCGACATGGCAACGAGGTCGGCCAGCTGATCCAATCGCAGGTCATCGTTGATATGATGATTGATATAGTCCTTCACCTTCAGCACCCGACGCGACTCGCTGCTTACCGCAACCTTGGCAAAGGTGGAGGAAGCCAGTTCGCGGGCATCGTCGAACTTCGACAACTCATAGAGGATATAGAACCATTCCTGAGCCATCAGGAACTTATCTTCAATAGAAACCAGGTTTACCAGGCGCTGGTATATAGTCATGATGGCTTGTCGTGAGAAAGCCAGGCCATGCTTGGCCCGCATCATCATCTGATAGATGCTCTTGTAGGGATTCGTGTGAAAGGGCGACCGTTCCTCCTCGAAATAGATATTAAACTGAACCGTTATCTCATGGATATCTTCGCTTTGACACTCGTGTTGCTCCCAAACGTGTTCCAGATTCGGACTGGTAATGAGCACCAGGTCGATGTCGCCTATCACTTCACTGCAATCGCCTACCACGCGACGTGCTCCTGCCGCATTCTCCAGAAAGTTCAACTCCATCACGTCGTGACAGTGAATGGGGAAGTCGAATTCCTTTTTGTGACGGTCGGCCACATACATAAAGTCGTTTTCGCCCAATGGGGTGATTTCGCGTAATACTCCTGTTACCATCAAAACCTCATGATTATGATCATGGCGCAAAGATACGAATAATTTACGACATAGCCAAATCTGGGGCTAAAAAAATCCCGCCAACCAATTGGCGGGATCACGATTCTTGCACCTTGCATCACACATCATCTCTGCAAAGCTGCCAACCTCGTAGCATGGCGAAGTAATCGAGAGAGTCAGTGCCATTCTCTTGGATGGCCATGGCTGCGCCGACCATCATCCAGCGGGCGGGCTTGTCCGACGGGATGCCAATAGGCTCGTCGGGATCGATGCCGGTAAGACGACTGACGTTGGCGATATAAGCCGTTGTGTCGTTCTCACTTGATGGCGCCCAACGGGAGACGATGCTCCTGATGGTGTATAGGCGGTACTTGTGATAATAGGTACGGGTGAGCAGGTAGAAGGCTGCACGCCAACCATACTCCAATGACTTGAACTGAACAAAGGCGCGATCATTCTGCACCTCTGCCATACCCTTCCACTGGTCCTTAGACCTGCGGATGTTCAATGGGTTATGATTACGAATTCCTCTTGGTATTGCCATAATTCTATATTATTAATGATTATCGGGAAAAGCTCAAATGTCCTACTTGAGTAAGTGAGTAACTGAGTAAGTTATGGCAGTTCTTTCAGGATCTTCTTGTAGACACCATACTTGACGCCCTCAACAACTCCCTCGTCCTTGAAGCGCTGAATACTTCGCCAAGCTGTCTGTTGCGAAACACCGAAACAATCCATGAACTGCTGCGTCTTGAACTCGTCAGGCAACTTACGGAAGCATTCATCATAGCGGGTGGTGCGGCGACGCTGTACAAACTCCTTGTTCTGGTCGGCGAAGTAGTTGAAAGCCATTTCGCCAAAATAGAACTGCTGGCACTTGTACTGGATCTCCATCGCCAAGCGACAGAGTCGCTTATCCCTGTCATCCATTGTCAAGGACTTCGACTCCTGCCACTCCTCCCAATGGCGCATCAGGATAAAGGGCAACGAAACGCCGATGCCATAATACGGGATTCGCTTCAAGAGTGTGCGGTCGGCCTTATCGCCATTGAACTCAGCTATCTCCAAATGGTTGGTCTGCCACTCGTAGGTCTCATCATTCAGCGGTTCAATGGGCAACTCTCCCTCCACCTTATCCAGTCGGTAAGCCCAGGTCTTCAGCGTCTCATTGGCTGACGGATCAACCTGCTGGTGGCGATTGGCAAAGCCCTTGTCGGGCAGCGGAATCACAGCCAGTCGGGTGCTCATACCCGTACCGAAATTCCTTTGGTTGACCTTGCGGTGCAGGGCATACGGCGTGCCGGTATAGATGAAGTTCCAGAACACGTTGAACATGCCAGTGACGCTTTCCTGATTGGCATACATCTGTCCATCCTGCTCGTTGTGAAACGCCTTGAGTTCCAGCACCTCGCGGTCTTTCCAATCACCGCCCTTGTTCTGCTTTGTGACGTTGTCAAGTTCCGCATCAAACGAGAACATGTGCAGATTCAAGGGCTGTCCCTGAACGATCTCTACAGCCGCATTCATGTGGCGGATAAACTCACCAGTCGCGGTACGGGCTGGATGCACTCTGATACCGACAACAGGTCTCTTCAAAGCCTCGCCTTTCTGAGCCTTGGTAGAGGTTGAACGCTCCGTTCTGCCCTCCTTGTAGCGGTTCACGGCATCAATCAGGCATTGGTCAGCCTGGATCATCGGGTCGGCAATCTTCTTGTAGAATTTCTCCACAATATTCTTGCCGGCTCCCGGGTCGCCAATGATAAAGATGCTGTAGTTGAGTCGACGTAGAATCTCCGGCTCGTACCAGAAGTGATACCACGCTCGTGTCATCAGCGTCCCGAACAGCGCCGCACTCGAGAACCACACCGCAGGCAACTTATGCGGATGCACATTCAGGAACAGCTCCTTCAAGCACGGATAATACTCCGCCATCTCCAGCAATTCCTCAGCCCACTGATCCAGCGGCATCGCTGCATAGATGTCGTCGGAAGCACACGGGGACTGGCTCATCTGTGATGTCGCTTGCGATGTCACTGAGGTGCCTCTTACCTTTGCACCAGATTATAGATAATGTTCTAAATATCCGATGTTAAACA